>NZ_NOYR01000032.1:0-558871 GCF_002258885.1 Rhodococcus sp. 06-1474-1B
CAGCAATGTATGCAGGTGACTGGTACTAATAGGCCGAGGACTTACCACAAAGAAGCTACGCGTCCACTGTGCAATATCTGAAACAACACACGAGTTGTTCGATAACACAACCGAATACACGAATCCGCCACCCCACACGTGTGTGGGTGACAGGTTCGCTCGTGACACTGTTTCGCAGAGTTACGGCGGCCATAGCGGAGGGGAAACGCCCGGTCCCATTCCGAACCCGGAAGCTAAGCCCTCCAGCGCCGATGGTACTGCACTCGACAGGGTGTGGGAGAGTAGGACACCGCCGAACACAACTTGAACCAAACAACCCCCGACCATCACGGTCGGGGGTTGTTTGCATTCGAAACCAGCACCCACACAACAATATTCACCGCTCGCGCTGCTGAACGCGCAGGCATCGACACCTGCACCCCCAGCCCCATCATCGCCATACGGACCCCCTTCCCCTCGCCCCAGGGCCGCGAACGCGAGCGCACTCGCCACACGCGAGCAGAACAGCGACACCACACTGCGCGCACCCGACAAACGCGCGCGCATTCGCGGGCCGTCGAACAGAACCCAACCCCAACAAGTCGACTACTGCCATCGAAGCTTGGCGACCAAGCCTCAGTCGGCTCATTCGAAACCTGGATTCTGCAGACGCGCTCGCATTCGCGAGGCGCGCGCAGAATCGTCAGCCATGTCGTGAGCGTTCGACAAACGCGCGCGCATTCGCGAGGGGGACCGGGCACAGGACGGCCGAGTCGTCAGTGATGAAAACGGCAGGGGCACAGTGCACTACACGTACTGCGCCCAGTGATCGGGTGGATCAGGCGTGAACGGATTCCGCCTCGTCTGCGGAAACCTTCACGTCCTTGGGGTTCGCCAGAACTGTCTCTGCGGATCGTCCGCGAAGGGTTACTCGATCACCGAATTCCCAGCGGTCCGCTTCGTTTTCGGCAGCACCGTCTACCGCTGTCTTGGAAGCGAGTATCGCACCGGGAGCGCTCTTGGCCAGTTCCGATAGTCGCGCAGCCTCGTTGACCGGATCGCCGATGACGGTGTACTCGAATCTCGACTTTGCTCCTACATTGCCGGCAACGGCTCGGCCGGCTGCAACGCCGACGGCTGCGCTGCACTCGGGAACTTCGACCAGCAATCGGCGGGCAATGGCACGTGCGGCAGAGAGTGCCGATCCGCAGTGATCCGGAATGTCGTTCGGTGCTCCGAAGATGGCGAGCGCCGCGTCGCCCTCGAATTTGTTGATGAAGCCGCCGTGTTCGTCCACCTCGTCGACGACGACCGCGAAGAAGCGGTTGAGTAGATCCACCACCTCGGTGGGCGGTCGTGATGCGGCCAATTCGGTGGAGCCCACCAGATCGATGAAGAACACTGCAATATCGCGCTCCTGGCCCCCGAGTTCACTATCGGACTGCAGGGCCTTCTCGGCTACCTCGTGTCCGACGTGTCGTCCGAACAGGTCGCGGATCTTCTCTCGATCGCGCACACCGTCGGCCATCCGGTTGAAACCGCTCTGCAGTTCGCCGAGCTCGGTGCCGTCGTACACCGCGAGTCGGACATCCATGTTGCCCTTCTCGACTTCGGCCATGCCCGCCCGCACGTTGTTGATGGGGGAGGTGGTCGCGAAACCGCCCAGGACGGTCAGTGCGAATCCGAATACGATGGTGATGCCGCCGAGCGCGAGGATGGACACAGCGAGCTGGTTTGCACTGGTCTCGGGTCGAAGGAAGCGGAACACCGCGATCATCATCAGGCCGGAGACCGGAACGCCGGTTCCCAGCAACCACGACAGGATGGAACGCCCCATGACACCGGCGATCCGGATGCGCCGTGGGTCGCCCGCTTGCAGGGCACGAGCCGCGATGGGCCGCAGAGCGAACTCACTGAGCAGGTAGCTGAAGGCGCACACGACCGTGCCGCCCGCGGCGATGGTGAACGCCACCTTCGGGATTGCCTGCGGGTCGATGATGCCGTCGATCGTCGTGAGCAGAATCAGTCCACCGGTCCACAGCGCAACCTGCATGCGCGTCAGGCGCCAGGGCATGGCCAGCGTCGCGACCTGCTCGGATCGGGTGGGTTCGCGATCCTCGATGCCCCACCGCAGACTGCTCAGCGCACGTGTGGTGCCCCAGACGACACCGACCAGGAATGCGAGAAAGACGTACACCGGGACGACGATGAAGTTCACCCACCAGTAGCGGTCCATCTTCAGAACGTCCGGGCCTGGAACGACGACACTGATGAGGACACCGACGATCACCGCACCGATCAGATTGGACAGGACCAGGAACACCGTCAGCAACAGCTGGATTCGGATCCGGCGTCGGCGTGGCGATTCGGTGGTGTCTCCGAGGAGCCGGGAACCCAGCGGAGCGGCAGATCGTCTGAATTGGGGCATGGTGGTCACAGAGTAACGGCCGTGCTGCCTTATGGTGGTCGAGTGCGTTTAGTTATTGCTCGTTGCCAAGTGGACTACATCGGCCGCCTCACCGCACATCTCCCTTCCGCTCGACGCCTGCTGCTCGTCAAGTCCGACGGATCGGTCAGTGTGCACGCGGACGACAGGGCGTACAAGCCCCTCAACTGGATGTCTCCACCCTGTTGGATGGTCGAGACCACCGAGGACGAGACCATCAAATGGGTCGTCACCAACAAGGCGGGCGAAGAACTCCGCATCACGATCGACGACGTCGAACTCGATTCCAGTCATGAATTGGGTATCGATCCAGGGTTGGTCAAAGACGGTGTCGAGGCTCATCTGCAGGAGTTGCTCGCAGAACACGTCAACACCCTCGGTGAGGGGTACACCCTGGTGCGGCGTGAATACATGACGGCAATCGGACCGGTGGATCTGTTGTGCCGCAACGCAGATGGTGGCACTGTCGCCGTCGAGATCAAGCGTCGCGGTGAAATCGACGGTGTGGAGCAGTTGACTCGGTACCTCGAACTGCTCAATCGTGACCCGTTGCTGGCACCGGTCAGCGGTGTGTTCGCCGCCCAGGTCATCAAGCCGCAGGCGAAGACTCTGGCCACCGATCGCGGTATTCGTTGTCTGACACTCGACTACGACGTTCTCCGCGGCACCGACAGCACCGAGTTCCGGCTCTTCTGACGTCTGTCTGCCGAAGCGGCGCGATTCTCTACACTGGATGCGTGCCTCGTCGCAATCAGCCCCGCAAAGCGAGTCGGAGTGGTCCGAGCAGTCTCGGCCCGGCTACCGATTCCGTCCTGGGCGGCAATCGCGTCGAGGTGGGTCCTGACGGGGACACGTACACGACGCGGATGATTCCCGGTGCCAAGGCTGTCAAGACCTACCGTTGCCCGGGCTGCGATCACGAGGTGCGGCCAGGGGTCGCCCACATCGTGGCGTGGCCGTCGGACGACTTCGGGGGAGCCGACAACCGCAGACATTGGCACACCGGGTGTTGGAGAGGCAGAAACACGCGAGGCCTCACCCGTAGATGGTCCTAGCGGGGGAGGCCGAGCGTGTGCTGCGAAGTCAGGACGCCGAGTCGGCGGATTCCTTCTCTTCGTCGTTGTCCTTCTCGGCCTTCGCCGCAGCCTTCTCTTCTTCTTTCTTGAGGATGGCCGTCGGGTCGGGGTTGTCCAGCAACTCGCTTTCGCGGTTGACCGAGGCCAGCATGGCCGGTACCGAATCGAGCTGGCCCCGGATACCCAGTAGCTGAGCGAGGACGCGACTTCGCAGCACGCGCAGCTCCTCGGCCAATTCCTTCGAGTGCGCGATGCGCCGCTCGGCCTGATCGCTCGCGGACTGCAACCGACGTGCGGCCTCGGTCGTCGCCTCTTCGATACGGCGAGCAGCATCGGCCTTGCTCGACGCTTCCAGTTCTTCGAGCGCGGTGAGCACCTTGGTGCGGCGCTCGGCCATCGTGATCTCGAAGTCTTCCTGAACCTCGGCGCGCTTGGCCTCGGACTCGGCAGCCAGCTTGTCGCGCTCTGCCTGTGCGGCCTCGACGACGCGCGCAGCCTCGGTGCGTGCCTGAGCCATGGTCTGCTCGTGCTCGGTTTCGAGTGCCGTGCGGCGCTCCTCGAGTTCTGCGACCAACGACTCGTGACGGCTTCGCAGGCGAGTGCTCTCCTGCTGCGCAACCGAGATCATCTCCTCGGACTCCGCATGTGCCTTCGCGCGAACCTCGGAGGCCTCGTCCGACGCCAGTCGCAACATGCGGGAGATGCGATCGCTCATGCCTTCCGCGGTGGTCGGCGGCACCGAGAGACGGTCGATGTCCTTGCGCAGTTCGTCGATCTCGTCGCGAGCGTCGTCGAGTTGCTTGGCCAGATCACGCGCCTGTGCCGCGGCGGCATCACGGTCGGCCGTCGTCAGCCGTAATTCGGCGTCGAATCGCTCGAAGTAGTTGGTGACTTCGTCGCGATCGAACCCCTTCCGAACGATGGAAAAGGGGAGTTGCACCGTGGAAGTGCGTTCATGATCGATGGCCATGGCCGTCAATTTACCGGTGAGTCAAGTGCAGAGCCATACGGCGTAATCACCGAGTTCGGTCAGTGCGCGTTGTGGTTCGGTTCGACCAGTTCGATCAGTACTCCGCCTGCGTCCTTGGGGTGTACGAAGTTGATACGCGAATCGGCCGTACCGCGGCGGGGGGCGTCGTAGAGCAATCGAACGCCGCGGGCGCGCAACTCGGAGGAGATCTCCTCGATGTCGGTGACCCGATACGCCAACTGTTGGAGTCCGGGGCCGTTTCGGTCGATGAACTTCGCGATGGTCGAGGATTCGTCGATGGGCGCGAGCAACTGCAGTGCTGCCGACTTTTCGCCTGCCCCGGGGAACGAGAGCATCGCCTCGCGCACGCCCTGTTCCTCGTTGACTTCCTCGTGCACCGCAACCATCCCCAGGTGGTCGGTGTACCAGGCGATTGCGGCATCGAGATCGGGTACCGCGATGCCGACGTGGTCGATAGCCGTCACCAGGTCGGAGCGGAGTGGGGCGCCCGTGTAAGACTGCGTGCTGGAGGTCATGGACAAGACGTTAGCGTCAGCTGCGTCACGGTGTTCCGCCAGGCTGGTATCGGTAGGGAGCCTGGCGAGCGTTGATCTCCACAAGGCCGTCTTCACACTTTCGGAGGAAATCGTGACCACAACAGTCATCGTCGCCGGTGCTCGTACGCCCGTCGGGCGCTTCTCGGGTGCGCTCAAGGACTTCTCGGGTTCCGACCTCGGCGGAATTGCCATCAAGGGCGCACTCGAGAAGGCCGGCGTCGCTCCGGATCAGGTCGACTACGTCATCATGGGCCAGGTCCTCACTGCGGGTGCCGGGCAGATCCCGGCCCGACAGGCCGCCGTCGCTGCAGGTATCCCGATGACCGTTCCGGCCCTGACCATCAACAAGGTGTGTCTCTCCGGCGTCGACGCCATCGCGCTCGCTGACCAGCTCATTCGCGCGGGGGAGTTCGAGATCGTCGTCGCCGGCGGCCAGGAATCGATGACCCAGGCACCGCACATGCTGGAGAAGTCGCGGGCGGGATTCAAGTACGGCGATGTCACCATGCGCGACCACCTCGCATACGATGGTCTGTACGACATCTTCACCGACCAGGCCATGGGCGCGCTCACCGAGCAGCGCAATCAGAGCTCCGAAGCCATCAGCCGTGAGGAGCAGGACACCTTCGCGGCCGGATCACATCAGAAGGCTGCCGCGGCGTGGAAGAACGGGGTCTTCGACGACGAGGTAGTGCCCGTGTCGATTCCGCAGCGCAAGGGTGAGCCCATCCAGTTCACTGCCGACGAAGGAATCCGGGCCGACACCACGGTCGATTCCCTCGGCAAGCTTCGCCCCGCGTTCGACAAGGCGGGCACGGTCACTGCCGGATCCGCGTCGCAGATTTCCGACGGTGCCGCCGCCGTCGTCGTGATGAGCAAGGACAAGGCCGAGTCGCTCGGTTTGACCTGGCTCGCCGAGATCGGCGCGCACGGTGTGGTGGCCGGCCCCGACTCCACCCTGCAGTCGCAGCCCGCTCGCGCCATCGCCAAGGCCTGCGCGAAGGAAGGCATCGACCCGAAGGACCTCGACGTCGTCGAGATCAACGAGGCGTTTGCGGCGGTCGGAATCGCGTCGACGCGTGAGCTCGGCATCGATCCGGAGATCGTCAACGTCAACGGCGGTGCGATTTCGATCGGTCATCCCCTCGGAATGTCGGGCGCTCGCATCGCACTGCACCTGGCTCTGGAGCTGCAGCGGCGCGGTGGCGGAGTGGGTGCCGCAGCATTGTGCGGCGGCGGCGGACAGGGCGACGCGCTCATCGTTCGAGTCCCGAAAAGCTGAGTCGGTAGTGGCTCTGGTCCGATGAGACCAGAGCCACTACGTTCTGTCGTAGCAAACCGGGCACAATAGCGGGCATGACGAATTTCTTCGACCTGAGCAGCACGGCCAAACGCTTCCGTTTCATTGCCGTGCTCGAAGCGTTCACCTGGCTCGGACTACTGGTCGGCATGGCGTTCAAGTACCTGCCGGCCGACGGCAACGAAATCGGCGTGAAGATCTTCGGGCCCATCCACGGTGCGGTGTTCATCGTGTACCTTGCCGTTGCTGTCCTGACGGCGGTGAAACTGAAGTGGGACGTCAAGGCCACGCTGCTGGCGCTGGTCGCAGCATTCCCGCCCTTCGGAACCGTGGTCTTCGAGATCTGGGCCGTGCGTACCGGACGCCTTGCCGAGCTGAGCAGTGGCCGACCCGCAGCCGACGCGAAGGTTCCGTCCTGACCGCCCGCCAGTGGATGACGCATCGCGTTAGTGACAAACTGTAGGACGTGACTCGACCCGGTTCCCGTCCTCCTGTCCGCCCGTCGGCCGCCGTCCCCGCATCCATTGCCGGAGCCGTCGACCTGTCCGTTCTCAAGGACCGTCCGGCACCTGCTCCCGCTGCCGAAGCCAGCGGCGATGCGGGAGGGTTGGCTCCGATCGTCGACGTGACCACGGCCAATTTCGAAGCCGAGGTTCTGCAGCGATCGATGCAGGTACCGGTCATCGTCGACCTGGGATCGGCACGATCGCCGCAGTCCCAGGCGTTGACGCGTCAGCTCGGGCAACTTGCCGTCGAGGCCGGCGGCACGTGGATACATGCCCGCGTCGATGTCGACTCCAATCCGCAGATCGCGCAGGCATTCGGCGTACAGGCCATTCCCACGGTGGTTGCCGTCGCGGGTGGGCAACCGCTCGCCGATTTCCAGGGCACGCAATCCGACGAGCAGTTGCGTCAGTGGCTGCAGGCCGTCGAGCAGGCAACCGCCGGAAAGCTGTCCGGTCCACCCGGGTCGGCTCCCGCCGCCGAGCCGGAACCCGAGGTCGAGGATCCGCGCATCGTCGCTGCGGAAGAGGCGATCGACGAGGGTGACTTCGACAAGGCAGCGGCGGCGTATCAGGCAATCATCGACGCCGAGCCGAAGAACACCGACGCGGTCGCCGCGCTGCGTCAGGTCAAGTTCTTGGCTCGGGTGCAGAACGTTGCACCCGATGCCGTCGAGGTGGCCGACGCCGATCCCGCCAACGTGCAGGCCCGGATCGATGCGGCCGACGCGGAAATGGCCGGGCAGCAGCCGGAACAGGCTTTCGCACGGCTCATCGACGGAATCAAGATCAGTGCGGGCGACGACCGCACGGCCCTGCGTACCCGCCTACTGGAGCTGTTCGAGTTGTTCGACGCCGCCGATCCTCTGGTGGTCTCGGCACGTCGTAAACTCGCGTCCGCTCTGTACTGAATCCCTCAGCTGTAGCGCGAATCGCACAGGGGCTTGCCGCCGAGAACTCCCGAGCGGAACGCGTCGACTCGGGAGAATCCGGACGGCAGCGTCGTTCCGTTGACGTCGCTGGCGGCCAATCCGTCGCTGAGCAGGCCTGAGACGGCCTCGTCGAGATCGCCGGGAGAGAGCCGGATTTCGAGAGCGGCCTCGTTGGATTCGGCGCTCAACGCTGCGGTGATGACTCCGGACAGGCATGCGGATCGAAGTGCGGTCTGCGGGTCGTCGAGCGTCTGGCCCGCTTCCTTCTGTACTGCGAGGGTGTAGCGAGACGCGAACAGTACGTACGCGCTGTAGTCACCGGATACGTTGAGCGGCAGGATGTCTCCGCGCTGTGGTGTCTCCGGTTGTCCGCGCTGGGCCAGTTCTTCCACATCGACACCGATGATGTTGCTCGACGGGCAGTACGACACCGGAGTGGTGGCCTCGGCGTCCGTGCACCCGGTGTCCGATCCCGAGTAGTCGACGGTCGGCGGATCGGCGACGGGAAGCGCCGTCTCGAACGATCGCGTGAATGCGCCCAGGGAGTCCTCGGTGACCGGTAGCTCGCCGGAGTCGTCGGCGCTGTCGAACTTCTGCGGCAACGACGCTCGGCGTGAATCGATTTCGGCCTCGTCGATGCGCGTGCAGGCAGCTGCACCGTCGGTGAACCCGATCTGCACGGCAGTCACTCGTTCGAATGCGGACCCGTGTACCGATTCGGGATCGTTGGGGTCCACGTCGCGCACCGCGACGGTCGCAGCAAGAACACCGTTGAGCCCATCCGAGGTGTTGATGGTGAAGTGCGGCGAATCGCCTTCTGCGACATGGCGGATGAATGCGCCGGCGAAACAGTCGGCTTGCTGCTCGGCCACGATGGTCGGGGTGTCGTCGCCGACGAGTCCCGACTGATGCTGGATCGCGTGGCCGTATTCGTGCGCGATCACCATGACCACCGACATCGGCCCGAACGCGTCGACCAACGCCGGAAGCAGAATGGTGCGGTCCCACCCGATCGAGTCGTCGCGGGTGCAGTACGCGGCATTGGGGACGCCACCGGTTCTGTCTCCACAGAACCGGATGCCGGATCCCTCGTCCTCCGACGCATCCCACGAGGTCAATGTCGAGACCGGCGTGAACGAGCCCTTGAACAGGGCCGGATACTGCTCGGCCCAGAACTGCTGGATGTCGTCGATCGCGTTGGTTGCCAGGATGTCCGAGTCGGTGCCTTCGGCGTTCTCGACGGCGATGGTCGAATCCGGTACTCCCGGACGCGGTCCGCTCGGTCCGCTGGTGACCGGAAGGCCGGCGACCGTGAACGGATTCTCGTAGATCGACACTGCATTACCGCCGACGGTGGCGGCGCACGATGTCAACAGTAGTAACCCTGCAGTGGCGGCCGCAGCCAGAAGTCGTGGTCTGCGGCCGCCGGTCATCTACTGCTCCAATTTGATCCAGATCGCCCCGTTGGCGGGAAGTGCAACCTGGCCTGATGCCGGTCGACCGTGCCACGAGTGCGATGTTGCCGTCACTTCACCCAGGTTGCCCATTCCGGAGCCGCCGTACTCCGTTGCATCGGTGTTGAGGATCTCGATCCAACGGCCTGGTTCCGGTAGTCCCACACGATAGCTGCCGTGCTCGGAACCGGAGAAGTTGAAAATACACGCGACGACCGAACCGTCGGAGCCGTACCTCAGAAAGCTGAGCACGTTGTTCTCGGTGTCGTTGGCGTCGATCCACGAGTAGCCACTGGGCGAGGTGTCCAGCGTCCACAGTGCCGGATGCGACCGGTACGTCGAGTTCAGATCTGCGACAAGCGATTTCACACCTCGGTGCAACGGCTCCTCGTCGATCTGGTACCAGTCCAGGCCTCGCTCCTCGGACCATTCGCGAGTCTGACCGAACTCCTGGCCCATGAACAGCAACTGCTTGCCCGGATGTGCCCACATGTAGGCGAGCATTCCGCGCAGCCCTGCGGCCTTGGCGTAGTCGTCCCCGGGCATGCGGGTCCACAGCGTGCCCTTGCCGTGCACCACCTCGTCGTGGCTGATGGGCAGCAGGTAGTTCTCGCTCCACGCGTAGACGAGCGAGAACGTGATCTCGTGGTGGTGGTAGCTGCGGTGGATGGGATCGCGCCCGACGAAGCCGAGGGTGTCGTGCATCCACCCCATGTTCCACTTCATGTTGAACCCGAGCCCGCCGACGTTCGTCGGGCGAGTGACGCCCGGCCAGGCGGTCGACTCCTCGGCAACGGTGACGACTCCGCGGTGCTTCTTGTGCACCGTGGCGTTCATCTCCTGCAGGAAGGACACCGCTTCGAGGTTTTCTCGGCCACCGTAGATGTTGGGCGACCAACCACCCTCGGGACGCGAGTAGTCCAGGTACAGCATCGAGGCGACGGCGTCGACGCGCAGTCCGTCGATGTGGAATTCGTCGATCCAGTAGAGCGCGTTCGCGACCAGGAAGTTGCGGACCTCGCGTCGGCCGAAGTCGAAAACCAGTGTGCCCCAGTCGAGTTGCTCGCCTCGCTGCGGGTCTCCGTGCTCGTAGAGCGGCCCACCGTCGAAGCGGGCGAGGGCCCATTCGTCCTTGGGGAAGTGGGCGGGGACCCAGTCGACGATGACGCCGATGCCGGCGCTGTGCAGGTGGTCGACGAAGAACCGGAAGTCGTCCGGACTGCCGAACCTGGACGTCGGTGCGTAGTAGGACGTCACCTGGTAACCCCAGGATCCGCCGAAGGGGTGCTCGGCGACCGGGAGCAACTCCACGTGAGTGAAGCCGGTCTCGATGATGTACTCGGCCAGTTGCTCGGCCAGCTCCCGGTAACCCAGGCCCGGTCGCCACGACGCCAGATGGATCTCGTAGACGCTCATCGGAGCCTGCGTGGGTTCGATGCCGGCTCGGGTGTCGAGCCACTTCTCGTCGTTCCAGGTGTACGTCGACGCGGTCACGACCGACGCGGTGGACGGCGGAACCTCGGTGGCGAAGGCCATCGGGTCGGCCTTGTCCTTCACCGAACCGTCGGAGCCGTGGACGCGGAACTTGTACAGGGCACCGGGTTCGATGTTCGGGACGAACAGCTCCCAGACTCCGGTGGAGCCGAGGACGCGCATCGGCCAACTACGGCCGGTCCACCCGTCGAAGTCGCCCACCAGCGTGACGCCCTGGGCGGCAGGGGCCCACACCGCGAACGAGGTGCCGGTGACGGGACCGTCGGGAGTGGCGTACGACTGCTGGTGCGCTCCGAGGATGTCCCACAGACGCTCGTGGCGACCTTCGCCGAACAGGTGCAGGTCGAGTTCACCGAGGGTCGGTAGGAACCGATACCCGTCGGCGGATTCGGACACGTGCCCACCTGGCCAGGTGACCACGAGTCGGTAGTCGATCAGGTCCTCGACCGGGACCAGCGCAGAGAAGAGGCCGTGGGCGACGTGGGTCAATTCGTGGTCGACGCCCCCGACGCGCGCGACCACCTTCTCGGCGTCGGGCTTCAGCGCGCGAATCGCTGTTCCGCCTGGCACCGGGTGCGCGCCGAGCACGGAGTGCGGGTTGTAGTGCCGACCAGCGGCGAGAAGATCGAGATCGTTGTCGGACGGGGCTGCGACGGTGTCTTCGGGCGTCGTCGGATTCTTGGTCACGTGGAATCCACTCACTTTCGGTTGCCGCGGTAGGCCAGTTCGATTCGTGCCGGATAGGGAATGTGGGGGAGCGTGAATATGTGCGCCACCGAGGTCCAGGGCTCGAGTCGGACGAAGTTGGTGTGGCCCCAGTCGTAATGGACGCCGCTCACCTCGTCCTTGATCGTCAGGGTGTCCTGCCAGTCGTGACCGAGTGCGGGCATGTCCAGGTGGACGGTGCCCTCTTCGGCTCCGAACGGGTTGAGGTTGATGACCACCAACACCGAGTCGCCGGTCTGCGGATCGAACTTGGAGTATCCGATCAGCGCTTCGTTGTCGATCGTGTGGAAATGGATGTTGCGCAGTTGCTGCAGTGCCGGATGGGCGCGGCGAATGGAATTGAGGGTGGTGATCCACGGCTCCAGCGATTCACCGCGGGCGAGCGCACCCTCGAAGTCGCGTGGTCGCAACTGGTACTTCTCGGAGTCCAGATACTCTTCGCTGCCCTCGCGTACGGCCTGATGTTCGTACAGCTCGTACCCGGAGTACACGCCCCACGTCGGAGCCAGGGTCGCGGCCAGAGCTGCTCGCAGAGCGAACATTCCGGGTCCACCGTGTTGCAGGCTCTCGTGCAGGATGTCCGGGGTGTTGACGAACAGGTTCGGACGCGCGTCGTCGGCGCGTCGGGCATGCTCCTCGGCGAACTCGGTCAGCTCCCACTTCGCGGTACGCCACGTGAAGTACGTGTACGACTGCGTGAACCCACGCTGCGCGAGACCGTACATGCGCACCGGCCGGGTGAACGCCTCGGCCAGGAACAGCACGTCCGGATCGGTCTTCTTGACCTCGGCGATGAGCCATTCCCAGAAGTCCGGTGGCTTGGTGTGTGGATTGTCGACTCGGAAGATCTTGACGCCCAACGAGATCCAGTATCGGACCACGCGTAGCACTTCCTCGTAGATGCCACGACGGTCGTTGTCGAAATTGATCGGGTAGATGTCCTGGTACTTTTTCGGCGGATTCTCGGCGTACGCGATGGTGCCGTCCGGCAACACCGTGAACCACTCCGAATGTGTTGCGGCCCATGGATGATCCGGAGCGGCCTGCAGGGCAAGATCGAGCGCCACTTCGAGGCCGTGCTCTTGCGAGGCGTCGACGAACGCACGGAAGTCGTCCTCGGTTCCCAGCTCGGGATGGATCGCGTCGTGCCCGCCGTCCTTGGATCCGATTGCCCACGGCGAACCGACGTCCTCGGGGCCCGGAGTCAACGTATTGTTCGGGCCCTTGCGGTTGATCGTGCCGATCGGGTGGATCGGAGGCAGGTAGACGATGTCGAAGCCCATGCGCGCGATGCGCGGCAACTGCTCGATGGATGTCGCGAACGTGCCGTGCCGCGGTGATCCGTCCTCGTTCCACCCGCCCGTGGAGCGCGGGAAGAACTCGTACCAGGCACCGTTGAGGGCCAGGTTTCGGTCGACCCACACGTTCACTGCCCGCGATCTGGTCACCAGCTCGCGCAGCGGGTGCTGGAACAGCAGTTCGGTGACCGACGATGCGAACGCCGAAGACACGCGCGCCGGCAGCGGGCGGTCGGTGTCGCGCAGGCCGGCGGCGACGTCGGCGAGCAGCTGCCTGCTCTCCGCAGGAACGCCGGTGGCAGCGCGGAGGAACAGACGCGCCCCGATCTCGAGGTCGTTGGCGAGTTCGTGGGCGCTCTGGCCCACTCCGAGCTTCGCTTCGACGGCGTGACGCCAGGTGCTGATCGGGTCGCTCCACGCCTCGATACGGCAGATCCAGTAGCCGGGCCGGGATGGGACGAACACCGCGTCGAACGTGTCCGGCTCGTGGCCGGGCGTCATCGGGATGCGTTCGAGCTTGCCTCCCGGTCCACGCACCGACAGCGTCGCGGCCACTGCGTCGTGACCCTCGCGCCAGACGTCGGCGGAAACTGGAAACGTCTCGCCCACCACCGCTTTCGCGGGGTATTTCCCGGTCGTCGTATCTGGAAGGACATTGTCGATACCAAGTCGACCTGTCACTTCACACTCCATTCTTCGTTAGAGGTATGGCTGCGCGGGCGCAACCTCTGATCGAACCGATATTTGGTGTGCTTCTACTCGTCAACCGTAGTGCAGCAGCGCAGATGGCGCGTGCGCCGACGCATACTGCCCGCGACGGGCGCACGAGGAAATTTTCGCCGAGCGCCCCATCGACACAGGTATCCGTGGGTAGGGTTCGGCTCTGTGAAAGCCTTGCGTCGATTCACCGTCCGAGCCCACCTTCCCGCCCGTCTGAATGCCCTCGCCGAGCTGTCGACAAACCTCAGGTGGTCGTGGCATTCGGCCACGCAGGATCTTTTCGAGCACATCGATCCGCTGCTGTGGACCGAACTCGAACGCGATCCGGTGGCTGTGCTCGGTGCCGTCGCACCCGGACGGCTCGAAGAACTCGCCGAAGACGCATCGTTCCTGGCCGAACTGGACGCCGCCGAGGCGGATCTACACGACTACCTCGCCCGACCGCTCTGGTACCAGAACGAACTCGCCGAGGGGCGAGCTCTGCCGTCGGGCATCGGTTATTTCTCGATGGAGTTCGGGGTCACCGAGGTACTGCCGAACTACTCGGGTGGGCTCGGCATTCTGGCCGGTGACCACCTCAAGGCGGCGTCGGATCTCGGTCTACCGCTGATCGGCGTCGGACTGCTCTACCGCTCGGGGTACTTCCGGCAATCGCTGACGGCCGACGGCTGGCAGGCCGAGCGTTACCCGTCCCTGGACCCGCACGGTCTGCCGCTACGACTGCTCACCGACGACAACGACTCACCGGTGTTGATACACGTGTCGATGCCGGGGTCGCGCGTGCTGCGGGCCCGCGTGTGGATCGCTCAGGTGGGACGCGTTCCGCTGCTGCTGCTCGATTCCGACATCGCCGACAACGATCCCGAGCTCAGAGGAGTCACCGACCGCCTGTACGGAGGCGATCAGGACCACCGCATCAAGCAGGAGATCCTCGCCGGTATCGGCGGAGTACGCGCGATCAGGGCCTACACGCGCGCGCACGGTCTGCCCGATCCCGAGGTGTTCCACATGAACGAGGGCCACGCCGGCTTCCTCGGGGTCGAACGCATCCGTGAACTCGTCACCGGTAGCGGGTTGGACTTCGATTCGGCGTTGGCCGCCGTCCGGGCGGGCACGGTGTTCACCACCCACACCCCGGTGCCTGCCGGCATCGACAGGTTCCCCGCCGATCTGGTGCGGCACTACTTCGGCGGTAGCGACGGTGCACCGGACTCGGCCCTGTTGCCGGGATTGCCGATGAGCCGAATTCTGGCGCTGGGCGGCGAGAGTGATCCGTCGGTGTTCAACATGGCGCACATGGGCCTTCGCTTGGGGCAGCGCGCCAACGGAGTGTCGAAGCTGCACGGAATCGTCAGCCGCGAGATGTTCAACGGCCTGTGGCAAGGATTCGACGCGTCGGAGGTGCCGATCGGATCGGTGACCAACGGTGTCCATGCGCCGACGTGGGCGGCGCGGGAATGGGCCGAGGGGGAGGCCGAGACAGGTGGGCCGTTGTCCTCGGAGCAGGTGTGGTCCACGCGAAACGCGTTGCGTGCGCAGTTGGTGGACGAAGTGCGCCGAAGGGTGCGCCGTTCGGCTCTCGAGCGAGGGTCGACCGAGGCCGAAATCAGTTGGACTGCAAATGTATTCGATCCCGACGTGTTGACCGTCGGCTTTGCTCGACGAGTACCGACGTACAAGCGTCTGACGCTCATGCTGCGCGAACCCGAGCGATTGCGGGCGATGTTGCTCGATCCCGTCCGCCCGGTTCAGCTGGTGGTAGCCGGAAAATCGCATCCGGCCGACGACGGTGGGAAGGCGCTCATTCAGCAGATCGTCAAGTTCGCCGACGAGGCCGATGTACGACACCGCATCGTGTTCCTGCCCGACTACGACATGTCGATGGCGCGCTTTCTGTACTGGGGTTGCGATGTGTGGCTGAACAATCCGCTGCGGCCCCTCGAGGCCTGCGGTACGTCCGGAATGAAGTCGGCGCTCAACGGCGGCCTCAACCTGTCGATTCGCGACGGATGGTGGGACGAGATGTACGACGGCGAAAACGGGTGGGCGATCCCGACGGCCGACGGCATCACCGACGACAATCGTCGCGACGATCTCGAAGCCGCTGCCCTCTACGAGTTGCTCGAGCAGGCGGTGCTGCCCAAATTCTACGATCGCGGGGAGGACGGTGTGCCGGCTCGCTGGATCGAGATGGTGCGGCACACACTGGAACAGCTGGGACCGAAAGTGTTGGCATCGCGCATGGTTCAGGACTACACACTCGGCTACTACGCGCCCGCTGCGCACTCCGCACGCGCTGTGTCGGCCGATGGCTACCACGGCGCGAAGGATGTCGCGTCGTATCGCGGCCGCGTCGAGCAGGCGTGGCGCAACGTGAAAGTCACCCGAGTCGACAGCGAGGGGTTGCCGGACACCCCCGTCATCGGTGCCGAACTGTCGCTGCGCGCCATCGTCGACCTCGGCGGTATGGAACCGGGCGCCGTTGTGGTGCAGGCCGTGGTGGGACGGGTCGACGAGGGCGAGGACCTCAGCGACATTCGCACCACCGAGATGTCGCACGTGGGCAGTGAGGGTGGCGAGCACGTGTACGCGGGCGAGACGCGGCTACCGCACAGTGGAGCGGTGGGCTACACGGTGCGGGTGTTGCCGCGGCACCACGGGCTTGCCTCCGATTCCGAGCTCGGTCTGGTGTCGACGCCGTAGGGGCAGCTACTTTCCGGCCAGGCGGGTGAGGGCCTTGCGGACCACCTCCGGGTCGGAGGTCTCCCAGAACGGCGGCAAGGACGCGCGCAGATAGCCGCCGTACCGGGCGGTCGCCAGGCGCGAATCGAGCACGGCGACAACACCTTTGTCGTCGACGCTACGGAGCAGTCGACCGACGCCCTGCGCCAGTAACAGGGCAGCGTGGTTGGCGGCCACCGCGAGAAAGCCGTTGCCGCCACGTGATTCGACGGCCTGCTGCCGAGCCACCAGTAGCGGGTCGTCGGGCCGGGGGAACGGAATTCGATCCAGGATCACCAGGCTCAGCGACGGACCGGGCACATCGACGCCCTGCCACAGCGACAGCGTCCCGAACAGTGAGGTGGCCTCGTCGTCGGCGAACTTCTGCACCAGTGCGCCGGTGGAATCGTCACCCTGACACAGGATCGGGGTGTCGAGTCGTTCGCGCATCTCCTCTGCCGCGGCCTTGGCGGCGCGCATCGACGAGAACAGCCCGAGCGTCCGACCACCGGCTGCCTCGACGAGCGATTCGATCTCGTCGAGCGAGGACTTGGACAGGCCGTCGCGTCCGGGCGGAGACAGATGTTTGGCGATGTACATGATGCCGGCGCGAGCGTGGTCGAACGGCGAGCCCACGTCCAACGAATTCCAGCGAATGGATCCGTTGTCCGAGGGTGGTTCCACTCCCGACGCCATGGCGGTGTCACTGCGAGAGGGTTTCTCTGCGGGCAGGCCCCAATTGACGGCCAGGCCGTCGAAGGATCCGCCGACGGTGAGCGTCGCGGAGGTCAGCACCACGGTGGATTCGGCGAACAACCGTGCCCGCAGCAGCCCGCCCACCGAGAGCGGAGCAATGCGAACGGTGCGTTTGACGTTTCCTCGGAAATCGTCGACGGCGTGCCAGACGACGTCCTTGCGCTTGGCCGGGTCGGGCTCGTCGAAGGCAGTGAGCACTCGTACGGCGCTGTCGTGCACCTCGTCGACTGCCACGAGTGCTGCGCTGCGGGCCGCGGCCGCCTCGGGATCACTGCCCGCCATGCCCTGTTTGTTCGGGCCGATCGCGGTGCGCACGGCCCAGGCGGCGTCGCGGACGGACGCCAGGGCCGGTCCGACGCCGTCGGGAAGGGACTGCCATCGACCGGGCGGTAGTTCGTCCAGAATCGCGGCCCAGTTCTCGGCAGCTCCTTCGAGCTGATCGACGGTCTCTTCCTCGATGAGCTTGGCGCTACGGCGTGCGGCCGCGGTGACGGTGGCGGCCGAAAGCTCTTCAGTGGCAACGCCGGTCACTCGGTCGACCAATTCGTGGGCCTCGTCGACGACCACGACGTCGTGCTCGGGCAGGATCTGAATTCCGGTGATCGCGTCGATGGCGAGCAGCGCGTGGTTGGTCACGACCACGTCGACCTGTGCGGCCTCGGTGCGGGCGCGCTCGGCGAAGCAGTCCTCGCCGACGGGGCACCGCGATTTCCCGAGGCACTCGCGAGCGGTGACGCTGACCTGACGCCACGCCTGGTCGCTCACGCCGGGCACCACGTCGTCGCGATCGCCCGTTTCGGTCTCCGAGGACCACTTGGTCAGCCGGACCACCTCGCGGCCCATCCGCGAGACGGCGAACGGGTCGAACAACTCCGCGTCCGGTGCCTCCTGCGCGGCACCGGTGTGAATCTTGTTCATACACAAGTAATTGTTGCGGCCCTTGAGGATCGCGAACTTCGGACGCCGACCCACAGCTTCGGTGAGTGCGTCGGACAGACGTGGAAGGTCGCGGTCGACCAACTGTCGCTGCAGCGCGATCGTGGCCGTCGAGACGATGACTGTCTTTCCCGATTCGACCGCATGCCTGATGCTGGGCACGAGATACGCGAGGGACTTGCCGGTGCCCGTGCCCGCCTGCACCGCGAGATGCTCGCCGGTGTCGATCGAATGCGCCACGGCAGAGGCCATCGTCAGCTGATTGCTGCGTTCCTTGCCACCGAGCGAGTGCACCGCAACCTGCAGGAGAGCGGGAACGGTGGGCAACTCGGTCTTCGACGGCACCGAAGCAGACTACTGCCGATCGCCCACCGGGTTCGGCACCGACACCGCCCCTAGCCCAGGGCGAACCGGGTCGGTATCGCCGGTTCGCCCTGGGACAGGGCGAGCCCCTCCCACGGCAGGCTGACCAGGCGTCGCGCGAGGAGGTCCCGGCCCTCGGCGAGGGTCGGTAGATCGGCGACGCGCCGGCCGCCACGCATCAGCGGCGTGGTCAACGTCTCCACCGTCAGACCGTCCTCGACCGTCGGGGCGGCGTCGAACGGGTGCACTATTTCCTCGACTGCCGTACCGGTCCCACGCGCGGTCCGCAGCGCTGCCTTGGTACCACCGCGCGATTCCTTGTGACTGCTGCGCTTGGCGACGGGAATGCCGTCTACGGTGACCAGCTTGTAGACCATTCCTGCTGTCGGTGCGCCCGAACCGGTGACCAGCGACGTGCCGACGCCGTACGAATCGACGGGTTCGGCACGCAGCGCGGCGATCGCGTACTCGTCGAGGTCTCCGGAGACGACGATCCGCGTGTTCGGCGCACCGAGAGCGTTCAGTTGGGCGCGAACCTGACGGGCGAGGACACCGAGGTCGCCGGAGTCGATTCGGACACCGCCGAGCTCCGGACCGGCCACCTCGATGGCGTTGGCCACGCCCTGCTTGATGTCGTAGGTATCGACCAGCAGTGTCGTTCCCAGCCCGAGCGCTCGGACCTGGGCGGCAAAAGCGGCCTTCTCGTCGGGGCCGTCGGCGGTGGTGTGCAGCAGCGTGAACGAGTGGGCCGACGTGCCTGCTCCGGGGACGCCGTGGCGTCGGACTGCTTCGAGGTTGGACGTCGCGGTGAAGCCGGCCAAGTAGGCCGCGCGCGATGCCGCGACCGCCGCCTCTTCGTGGGTGCGCCGCGATCCCATTTCGATGATCGGCCTGGCCTCGGCGGAGGCGACCATGCGCGCTGCCGCAGAGGCGATTGCGCTGTCGTGATTGAGAATCGACAGCACCACGGTTTCCAGGACCACGCACTCGGCGAACGTGCCGCGGACCGTCAGGACGGGGGAGCCGGGAAAGTACAGCTCGCCCTCGCGGTAGCCGTCGATGTCACCGGTGAAGCGGTAGTTGCGCAGCCACTCGACGGTGTCGGCGTCGAGAAACTTCGACACGACACGCAGCTCGTCCGGGCCGAATCGGAAGCGATCGACGGCGTCGAGAATGCGCTCGGTGCCGGCCACGACGCCGTACCGGCGGCCGCCGGGAAGCCTGCGGGCGAAGACCTCGAAACTGCACGGTCTGTCTGCATAGCCGCTGGCCAGGGCCGCGGACAGCATCGTGTACTCGTACTGGTCGGTCAGCAGTGCAGTGCTGGCTCCGTCGCTGGAAAGCGTGTGATCGGTGGTCGCGTCATTGCTCACCTCGATCACACTACGAGCGCAGGGGCGAACGTGTGGGGTCGGCCCGACACGCCGTACCCTGTTGCCATGCCTTGGTTGACGGTGGATGGATCGCTTCTGCCCGTGGACGGCTTCTCGGCACTCGAAGTCGCGGCGGCGTCGCCGCAGGCGGTGCCGGCCGAAACCGAGGCCGTTGCTGCCGACGAAGCGCACGACACTCCGTGGGTCACCATCGTGTGGGACGACCCGGTCAACTTGATGCACTACGTGACCTACGTGTTCCAGAAGCTCTTCGGCTACAGCAAGGCCAAGGCCACCGAGTTGATGATGCAGGTGCACTCCGAGGGCAAGGCGGTCGTGTCGAGCGGCGAGCGCGATGCGATGGAGAACGACGTCAAAAGGCTGCACGCGGCGGGCCTGTGGGCCACCATGCAACAGGACAAGTAGTCAGCAGTTCGCCACCTCTACGTCAGAGAAGGACATCACCGACAGTGCGCACGTGGACGAGACGAAATTCGTTGTCCGGGGTCAAGATCAAGTCCGAGATCGACGCTCGTGAGGCGGCGGTGCTCAAGTCCCTGGTCGCATCCGTTCTCGGCCTGCTACGCGATCGTTCCGCCGCGGCACCCACCGACGAGCTCGCCGCGCTGACCGGGCTGCGTACCGGCCACAACAGCCCGCCGGACGATGCAGCGCTGGCCCGGTTGCTGCCGGACTTCCACCGCGCCGATCCCGAACACGACGATCAGGATCCGGCCGATCTGAACGGTGCCCTCCGCGGGTTGCACGAGCCCGAGATCATCGACGAGAAGTTGGCTGCCGGGGCAGTGATCCTCGCGACCCTGCCCGATTCCGGCGGAAAGATCGTGCTCACCCAGGAACAGGCCGACGCGTGGTTGACGGGTCTCAACGACGTGAGACTGGCGCTCGGGACCACACTGGGCATCAGTGCGGACACTCCTGACGTACTCGACGAGGGCGATCCTCGTGCTCCCCATCTGGACGTGTACCACTGGTTGACCTGGATGCAGGATTCCCTCGTCCAGGTCCTCGTTCCCTAGGGTGCCGACGTGACCGCAGCCTTCTCGAAACCCGGCCCCCGGGACTGCTTGACCGATGTGGCAGGTCTGTTGGTCGGCCATCATCACGAACTCGACGACGACGCCGCGATGGGGTCCGGTTCGGCCACCGGCTGCACTGTGGTGCGCGTTCTCGGTGGGGCGACGGCGGCCGTCGACGTGCGAGGCGGCGGACCGGGAACGCGCGAGACCGATCTGCTCGATCCGAGCCATTCCGTTCAGCAGGTCGACGCCATCCTGTTGACCGCGGGCAGTGCGTACGGGCTTGCGGCCGCCGACGGCGTCATGCGGTGGCTCGAAGAGCACGAACAAGGCATCCCGATGGGCAGTCCGGCTCACGTCGTGCCGATCGTGCCGGCTGCGGTGATCTTCGACCTTCCGGTCGGCGACTGGGCCGCGCGCCCCACCGCGGAGTTCGGCTACCGTGCTGCGGCCACGGCGGCGACCGAGTTCGCGACGGGATCGGTCGGGGCGGGAGTCGGTGCTCGCGCCGGCGTGCTCAAAGGTGGGGTGGGCACCGCGAGCACGGTGATCGAGGGCGGTCCGGCCGACGGAGTGACGGTCGCAGCTCTGATGGTCGTCAACCCTGTGGGCGCGGTGTTCGATCCGCGCACCGGGTTGTTGTGGGGCACCGGCACACTGGGGCCCGCGGACTTCGGCATGCGCAATCCCGACGTCGACGAGGTGCGGACCGCGGCGGCGCTCGAACCCAAGGCCACTGCTCTGAACACCACGATCGGCGTGGTTGCGACGGATGCGCCGCTGTCGTCGGCGTCGTGCAAGCGAATAGCCGTCGCGGGTCACGACGGACTCGCGCGGGCCATCAGACCTGCGCACTCGCCACTCGACGGCGACACCGTCTTCGCCGTGTCCACGGGCACCAGGGCCGTCACCGCCGAGTCCTCTGTGCCCGCAGCATTCTCCCCGGAACTACCGGTACTGGCCGCGGTCACCGAAGCGGCGGCGATCGTCGTCGAGCGAGCCATCGTCCGGGCCCTGCTCGACGCCACCTCGGTGGCCGGCATCCCCACCTATCGCCAGATCTTCCCCTCCGCATTCACGGCGTCGCGTCTCTGACCGGCAGGTAGCCGCTACCGGTACCGTGGAGAGACCGAGGTTGGAGGCGATCATGAGTGAGACCGGCAAGCTTCCCGGTGAGCGAGAGCGGCCCGCGTGGATGCAGGCAGCCGTCTTCGTCGGAGGATTCGTGGCGCTGCTGTGGATCATCGAGATCATCGACGTCGCGAGCGGATCACGGCTCGAGCAGAACGGTATCGAGCCTCGTTCCGCCGACGGGTTGTGGGGCATCCTGTTCGCGCCCGTACTGCACGACGACTGGCAGCACCTGATCGCGAACACGGTTCCCCTGATCGTGCTCGGATTTTTGGTGTTGCTCTCGGGCATCGCGCGTGGTCTGGCTGCCACCGGGATCGTCTGGGTGATCGGTGGCGTCGGTACCTGGCTCACGGCCGGCACCTACAGCAACACGATCGGCGCGTCGATTCTGATCTTCGGCTTCATCACGTACCTGCTCGTTCGTGGATTCTTCACCCGCCACCTCGGCCAGCTCGCGATCGGGGTCGTGGTGTTCGTGCTGTACGGCAGCGCGCTGTGGGGCGTGCTGCCGAGCGATCCGAACATCTCCTGGCAGGGCCATCTGTTCGGCGCAGTGGGTGGGGTCGTCGCAGCTCGGCTGCTGTCCGCCGACGCCCGGGCCGACAGAGCGCGCGCCAGAGCACTCGATCGTCCCACTCCGTAGGCGGTAGGTAACCGCGAGCACAGCTGTGTTCGGGCGTGAAATTCGCCGACTCGCGCGGTCAATACTGCCCGAACGTTTCGAGTGACGCGCTCGGCGTGGCAGCATGGCTTACATGCGAATTACCGTCCTGGGATGTTCGGGCAGTGTGTCCGGACCCGATTCACCCGCGTCGGGTTACCTCCTGGAAGAAGAGGAGACCGCGCCGGTCGTTCTCGACTTCGGGCCCGGCGTCCTCGGGGCGTTGCAGCGTTATGTCGATCCGGGTGACGTGAGCGTTCTGCTTTCGCATCTGCACGCCGATCACTGCCTCGACGTTCCAGGTCTGCTCGTGTGGCGTCGCTACCATCCGAACCCGCCGGAAGGGCGCGCGATCGTCTACGGACCGAAGGACACTGCGTTTCGGCTCGGAGTGGCGTCGGCCGAGTGCGGCGGTCAGATCGACGACATGTCCGACACCATCGATCTACGCCGCTGGGTGGACGGCCGGACCATCGAATTCGGACAGCTGTCGATTCTGACCCGGCAGGTGTTCCATCCGCCGGAGTCGTACGGCATGCGGGTCACCACCGGCGGCGGAAAAACATTCGCGTACAGCGGCGACACCGGTATGTGCCAGGCGGTGCAGGATCTGGCGCAGGGTGCAGATGTCTTTCTCTGCGAGGCGTCGTGGACCGACAGCCCCGATCGGCCCGAGGGCGTCCACCTGTCCGGTATCGAGGCCGGTCGCATCGCTCGGGAAGCCGGAGTGGGGGAGCTGCTGCTCACCCACATTCCGCCCTGGACGTCTCGCGAGGATGTCATAGCCGAGGCGAAGGCAGAGTTCAGCGGACCGGTGCATGCCGTCGAGCCAGGGGACGCCTTCACCGTATGACGACGCGCTAGGCTTCGAGTCGTGTCCAGACGAGAAGACGGCAGAGCGGACGACGAGCTCCGCACCATCAAGATCACCCGCGGATTCACCACTCACCCGGCAGGGTCGGTGCTGGTCGAATTCGGCAACACCAGGGTGATGTGCACGGCCAGCGTCGAGGAGGGCGTACCGCGCTGGCGGAAGGGATCCGGCCTGGGCTGGCTCACTGCCGAGTACGCAATGCTTCCCGCTGCCACCCACACGCGTAACGGACGCGAGTCCGTCAAGGGCAAGGTCGGCGGCCGCACTCAGGAGATCTCCCGATTGGTCGGACGCTCACTGCGCGCGTGCATCGATCTGGCAGCGATCGGCGAGAACACGATCGCCCTCGACTGCGACGTGTTGCAGGCCGACGGCGGCACCCGTACTGCTGCCGTGACCGGAGCGTTCGTGGCTCTCAGTGACGCTGTCACCTACCTACGAGCAGCCGGACGCCTGGCCGACCCGCAGCCGATCTCGTGCATGATCGCCGCGGTCAGTGTCGGCGTCGTCGACGGCCGGGTGCGTCTCGACCTTCCGTACGAAGAGGATTCGCGAGCCGAGGTCGACATGAACGTCGTTGCGACCGACACCGGAACTCTGGTGGAGATCCAGGGAACCGGCGAGGGCGCGACCTTCCCGCGCACGACCCTCGACAAGCTCCTCGACTCGGCGTTCGTCGGTATCGACAAGCTGTTCGAGGTGCAGAGGGAGGCGCTGGCGTTGCCGTACCCGGGGGATCTGCCCGAGCCTGCCACCGCAGAAACGAAGAAGAAGTTCGGTGCCTGACACCAAGCTGCTGGTAGCCAGTCGTAACGCGAAGAAGCTGCGCGAGCTGCGCCGGGTGCTCGATGCCGCCGGCCTCATGGGTATCGAGTTGGTCGGTCTCGACGAGGTGCCGCCGTTTCCCGAGGCACCCGAAACCGGAGCGACGTTCGAGGACAACGCGGCGGCCAAAGCGCGCGACGGTGCGGCGGCAACCGGGTTGCCTTGCGTCGCCGATGATTCCGGAATCGAAATCGACGCATTGAATGGAATGCCCGGTGTGCTCTCCGCGCGCTGGTCCGGAACTCACGGGCAGGACGAGGCCAACACGGCGCTCGTGCTGGCGCAGCTGAGCGATACCCCCGACGAACGACGCGGGGCGGCTTTCGTGTCGGCGTGTGCGTTGGTGGTCCCGGGCGGAGCCGAGACCGTCGTTCGCGGCGAGTGGCGCGGCGTTGTAGCGCGAGAGCCGTTGGGGGAGAACGGATTCGGATACGATCCGATCTTCGTGCCGGAGGGGGACGGCCGCAGTGCCGCGCAGTTGGCTCCGGACGAAAAGGACGCGGCCTCTCATCGCGGCCGCGCGCTGCGCAAGCTGGTTCCTGCTCTCGAAGCGTTGACAGGGCGATAGTCGTGGCGGCGCGGGCAGTGTTGACGAGAACCACGGTCGTGCTCGCTGCCGCTGCCCTGTGTTCGGTGAGAACCCCCGCTTCGGCAGCGCCGGTCGCGGGATCGTTCGCCGAGGCCTTGGTCTACTCGGTGGCCCATCCAGGTGCGACGCCGGCGGGCGCGAACGATTACTCGTGCGTTCCCAGCGCTCGACATCCCGAACCGGTCATCTTGGTACACGGGTTCCTGGAGAACTCCTACGCGAACTGGTCGTCGCTGTCACCGGCCCTGGTCGACGCCGGATACTGCGTGTTCGCGCTCGACTACGGCAACACCGGGCCGGTGCCCGGGTTGGGAGCGCTGGGAACGATTCCCGAGAGTGCCGCGGAATTGTCCACGTTCGTCGATTCCGTGCTCGCGGCGACGGGTGCGCAGAAGGTGTCGATCGTGGGCCACTCGAAGGGCGGCACGGTGCCGCGCTACTACGCCCGCTTTCTCGGCGGTGATCGCACCGTCTCGCGCATAGTGGCGCTGTCTCCGCCGAACTATCCGACCGCCGGTCCGCCGGTGCAGGACGACGTGCTGGAGCGGTTGAACGAGGGCAGCGACACGGTCGCGGGGATCGACTACACGACGATCGTGACTCGATACGACCAGGTTGTCGTTCCGTACACGGCGTCGCTCCTTACCGGAGCGGGAAATACGAACCTGGTGCTGCAGGACGTGTGCCCCGGCAATGTCGTCGAACACACAGGAATCTCGTACGATCCGCTGGCGCAGCGGCTGGTGGAGAACGCGCTGGATCCGGAGAACGCACAGCCGATCACCTGCTGACGTCAGACGCCGAAGTCGGCCTTGACCTGCTTGGTGCGTTTGTGTTCGACGTAGAACGACAGGAACGGAACAGTTCCGGCCAGCAGGGTGCCGATGGTCCGACCGGCCGGCCACCGCACCTTGATCGCGAGGTCCACCGTGAGCACGAGATAGACGATGTAGACCCAGCCGTGCACGACGGGGATCCACGTCGGCAGGTTTTCGATCTTCAGAATGTACTTGGCGACCATCTCCGCCACGAGGACGAGCAACCAGATACCGGTGACGTAGGCGAGCACGCGATAGCGCAGCAGCGCCGATGCAATCTTCCGAGTCTTGTTGGTGGACGCCTTGGTCTTGTCCGGTGCCGAACTCACGTGGTGCTCCTGTCGGTCCCGCGGGATTCGTTCAGCTCCGCGAGGTAGCTGTTGTACTCGAGAAGTTGCCTGGCCTCGGGGTCGTCCAGATCGCCGACGTCGGGGTCTGCCACGCGGCGCTGGGGGAGCAGATCGAGAGGGACCTCGGTCGGTCCGTCGGGCTGCCCGGCGTCGGGCTCGTCCTGGTCCTCGTCTTCGAGGCGGACGAACTTGCGGTAGGCGTAGACGACGAACGCCGCGAACAAGGGCCACTGGAACGCGTAGCCGAGGTTCTGGCCGTTACCGCCGACCGCCTCGAAGCGTTCCCACTGCCACCAGCCGAGACCGAGACACACCGCCGCGGACACGATCACCAGCGCAATGAGCGCGGGTCGACGCTTCGGGCGGGATGAGGTCACCACTCGACGGTACCGGAGCGACTACTACCGAAGGTAGTCACATCGGGTGGTCGGCCGGTGATTCTCACCATGGACGAGCCGGGTGTGACTCACGACCGACGACGGTTCGCCCGTGCTTCGGCAAGTTGCTCGGCACCCGGGCCGGTGATGTCGGCGAGAGCGCTGCTGCGCCCCGTCAGCACCAACGCCAGGGTGCCCGCCGATCCTTCGACGACGGGGCCCTCGCCCCGACTCCAGTCCAGATCGGTTGCGCGCCACTGCAGTCGAAGATCGGGTCCTTTGAACGGTGCCGCACCGCTTTCCGGCACCAGGAAGTCGAGCATCGTAACCATGCGGTGCTCGGGAACGTGGTGCTCGATTCCCAGCGGCCTGCACACATCGAGCCCGTGCACGATGACGTCGGACAACGGGGCCAGCGGACCGTGGCCCGGCGGGGTGAACTTCTTGTCTGCGTGAGCTGTCAGGAGCGCGGGTAATTCGTCGCCGTGCTTGCGCTTCATTCGCTGGGTCATCATCTGATTGGCCCGGTCGAAGTTCCCTCGAGTGCGCACCATGGCGAGTCCGAACTGCCAGAGCGGGACGATCAGGGGCACCACGAGATGGGCGGCGACGTCGCGGACCGTCCAGGCGTCGCACAGCGATGGGGTGTCCCACTGTTCGGGTGTCAGGGTGTCGAAAGTGCGTGCGAGAGAGCGTCGTTCGTCGGAAGTTTCGGCGAAGATCGCGTCGTCGTCGGGATTACTGGACATACGAGCCACCTTCACACGTCGGAACCTGTAGACCTGGGAGTCTCGAGAAAAGCCGGGTCGAACGACCGTTGTGCGCGAGGGGGGACTTGAACCCCCACGTCCTGAGACACTGGAACCTAAATCCAGCGCGTCTGCCAATTCCGCCACTCGCGCGTGCCGGTGAAGTCTACAACCGATGCTGCTGTGCGTGCGACGCGGTTCTTCGAGCCACGTCGATGTCCGATTAGGCTCGCCGGGTGGTGAAGAAGGAGAACTCGTTCGATCCGGCGCGCATCCTCGAACTGCTGTGGCGGGTCGACGCGAAACCGAGCCGAACCGGCCTGAGCGTCGACGCGATCGTCGACGCGGCAATCGAGATGGCCGATGCGAACGGGTTGGAGTCGGTGTCGATGCGCAATGTGGCCGAGCATCTCGGGGTCGGTGCGATGTCGCTGTACACCCACGTGCCGGGGCGCCAAGAGTTGACGGACCTGATGATCGATCGGTCCGTGGCAGATCTGTACGCACACGTCGACGAGCCGGCATCGGTTCCCGGTGGGTGGCGGCCCGCGTTGCGTTTTGTTGCCGAGCGCAATTGGGAACTCTATCAACGACATTCGTGGCTGCTCGACGCCGTCGGTGCGCGTCCGGTGCTCGGTCCACACACCAACGACAAGTACGAGGCAGAGCTGCGCACCCTCGTCGGTACCGGGCTCGGTGACGTCGAGATCGATTCGGTGTTGACACTGGTTCTCACTCACGTCTCGGGGACCGCGAGAGCCTCGGCCGCGGTCGATCGGGTGAAGAAGCAGTCGGGAATGTCCGACGCTCAGTGGTGGGCGGCTACCGCACCCGTCATCGAGCGGGTGATGACGCGCGAGCGTTTTCCGGTGTCGTCCCGCATCGGGACGGCCGCGGCGACGTCGTACGACGCCGCCAGCGACCCCGTGCATGCCTACCGTTTCGGTGTGGAGTGCATCCTCGATGGCGTCGAGGTGATGATCTCGCAGAGGTGATAATTCTGCAGAGTCAGCCCGCCGATCGGAGCGCAGCCTCGGAGTGGCGCTGCGGCGGTCTGCGCAGCTTGTGCTGGTAACGCCAGAGCGCGTGCTCGAGCGAGGCGAGATCGACGTGGAGTGCGTCCGCTACGGCGTCGAGAATCACGGGGGAGCGATCCTCGGCGGTGTCGGCGGCCAGGTCTCGATGGAGTGGTTCGAGAGCGTCGGCGACGAACGCGGTCAGATGTGCGGTCGCCTTGTCGGTGCGTACGCCCAGATGCATGAGCATGCAGTCCCAGGTGGTCTCGCCGAGGCCAGGGATCGCGCGGAACGCATCGAAATGTTCCTTCGTGTGCTGCTCGAAATCGGTCGAACGGCTCAACCCCGACGCGATCAGCGTCTGCGCTGCCACAGCGGCTGCCGCCGCCTTGGTTCGGCTGTTTCCTGGAACGAGCTGACGGTTGGACAGGATCTGCACGAGCTGATCCGGATCCGAAGTCAGTTCTGCAAGGGTTGTCAAGTCGTCGAGTTGGTTATCGCCGCGGTGTGACCGCCACCGTCCGATGACCGCTCGCACCCCACTGGTCGGTCCTCCGTAAGGAGCGCGCGCGGAGAAGATCGCGTCGAGTAGCGCCGCCTCGGATTCGCCGCGCCACCCCGGTGTCCAGTGCGGCGAATTCGATTGTGAGGCAAACGATTCGATGTGCAACAGCATTGCTTCGAGCTCGCCCGTCGTGCAAGTGTCCGTAACCGATGAATACATGAATTCCCCCCGGAGTTCGTGGACCGCCCTGTCGGATGCGGTTCGTAGGAGAAAGCTAGACGACCCCACCGACAGGTCACCGGACGCTCACGGAGTGCTCGAGATCACATCACAAAAAGATAACGAAAAATGCGAGGGTTCCCTCATGTTTCGCCGTCGCCGCCGAGTCTCCCGCCAGGGTCGATGCGGGTTACTCGCGAGTTGGGTAAACAAAAAGTAAAGCCGCTTGCGCGGACGTACTCGCTGGTAGCACTCGGACGTCCGAGCAAACCTGAGGATTTCCTCATGATTTTGTGTCAACCTGGAGCAGCGCGAAGGAGACCTGTCGACGAAGACAGGCTCACGCTTTGCCCTGTTGCCCACGACGCACCACGGCAGTCATCACAGCGAACGCCTCGACCCCCCGAGACGTCCACGAGAGGAATCTTCAGCCTTGACGATCAACGAGAGCACACCATCACACGGACGCGGCTCGCGAAGCACAGGCAACGCAGGCAAAGCCCCTAGAAGCAGTGGCGGCTCTCGGACTCTGGCAGATCGATTCGCCGCGGGCGAGCCGTACGCTCTGGCGTTCGGTGGTCAGGGTGCGCCCTGGCTGAGTTCGCTCGAAGAGCTCGCGCGCGATTCCGCACTCGAGCCCGAACTGACCGATCTCGTCAACGAGGCCGCAGCAGTGCTGGCGCCCGTGTCCGACGAGCTGCTGGTCGTCCGCTCGGTCGGCTTCGACCCGATCGGTTGGATGCTCGAGCAGGACCTCGCCGACGGCGACACCGCCGGCTCCTACGGGCCTTCCGAAGCGGCACTGACCTCGGCTGCGGTGTCTCTGCCGGGCGTCTTCCTCACTCAGGTCGCCGCGTTGCGTGCGCTGAAGCTGCAGGGCCTCGACCCCGCCCAGACCCCGCCGGTCAAGGTGGTCGGACACTCGCAGGGCCTCATCGCCGCCGAGTCCGTCGCCGCGGACGGCGCACAGGACGCCAACTTCCTGGCCATCGCGCAGTTGGTCGGTGCTGCTGCCGGACTCGTCGGACGTCGCCGCGGCATCATCGGTGCCGGTGACCGTGCGCCGATGGTCTCGGTCGGCAACGTCGAGCCCGAGCGTCTGCAGGCGATCGTCGACGAGCTGGAGATACCGGGAGCACCCGAACGCTCCGCTGCTCTGGCCATCCGCAACGGTCGTCGCCGCGTCGTGCTGTCCGGCCCGCCGGCTCAGTTGGCTCGCGTGCAGGAGAAGTGCGAGCAGATCGCGGCTCGGGAAGAACGTGAGCGCGATGCCAAGAAGCGCGGCGGCGCGGTGTTCGCACCCGTCTTCGAGCAGCTCCCGGTCGAGATCGGCTTCCATCACCCCGCATTGACCGACGCAGTGGAGCTCGTCGACGCCTGGGCGCAGCGGTGCGGTCTCGACGCCGCCCTGGCCCGCGAACTGGCGCAGAAGATCCTCGTCGATTCCGTGGACTGGGTCGACGCAATCGACGGTGTCGTCGAGGCCGGCGCGGACTGGATCCTCGACCTCGGACCCGGTGACCTCCTCACCCGCATGACCACCCCGGCGCTGCGTGGACAGGGCGTCGGCATCATCGCGGCATCCTCACGCGGCGGCCACCGCAATCTGCTCACTCCAGGAGCCGCACCCGAGGTGCAGCCGGCATGGTCGGCATTCGCACCCAAGCCCGTGACGCTCCCCGACGGCCGCGTCGTCGTCGAGACCTCCTTCACCAAGATGACCGGACGTTCGCCGATCCTGCTCGCCGGCATGACGCCGACGACGGTCGACGCGAAGATTGTCGCGGCCGCAGCCAACGCAGGCCACTGGGCCGAGCTCGCCGGTGGCGGCCAGGTCACCGAAGACATCTTCACCGACCGCGTCGCCGAGCTCTCCACGTTGCTCGAGCCCGGCCGCGCCATCCAGTTCAACTCGCTCTTCCTCGACCCGTACCTGTGGAAGCTGCAGCTCGGCGGTCGCCGCATCGTGCAGCGTGCCCGTGCAGCGGGTGCGGCCATCGACGGCGTCGTCGTCACAGCAGGCATCCCCGAACTGGACGAGGCAGTGGCTCTCATCGAAGAGCTCTCCGAGGCCGGCATCAGCTACGTCTCGTTCAAGCCGGGAACCGTCGCGCAGATTCGCGCGGTGATCCGCATCGCCAACGAGGTTCCGTCCTACCAGGTCAACGTCCATATCGAGGGTGGCCGCGCAGGCGGACACCACTCGTGGGAAGACCTCGACGACCTGCTGCTGACCACCTATGCCGAGCTCCGCTCGCGCCCCAACCTGGTGATCTGCGTCGGCGGCGGTATCGGAACACCCGAGCGGGCCGCGGACTACCTCACCGGAACCTGGTCTGCCGTGCACGGATACCCGAAGATGCCTCTCGACGGCATCCTCGTCGGTACCGCTGCGATGGCCACTCTGGAAGCCACGACGGCTCCCGAGGTCAAGCAGCTTCTCGTCGACACGCCGGGAACTCCCGACTGGGTCGGTGCCGGAACCGCCAACGGCGGAATGGCGTCGGGCCGCAGCCAGCTCGGTGCCGACATTCACGAGATCGACAATGCGGCATCACGTTGCGGTCGGCTGCTCGACGAGGTCGCCGGTAACGCCGACGCCGTGGCCGAGCGCCGCGACGAGATCATCGCCGCACTCGACGGCACCGCCAAGCCGTTCTTCGGCGACGTCGCCGAGATGACCTACCAGCAGTGGCTGAGCCGCTACCTGGATCTGGCCATCGGAACGGACTCACGCAGCGAATTCGACTGTGGCGGCGAGTTCACCGATGCGGTGACCGAGGCCCGTGAATCGGTGTGGCTCGACGTCACCTGGCGCACTCGTTTCCTCGAAATGCTGCAGCGCGCCGAGGCACGCTTGCACCCGGTCGATCGTGGCCCCATCCCCACCCTGTTCGCCGACGCCGAGGTACTCGAGCGTCCGCGCGCAGCACTGAAGTCACTGCTCGCTCAGTTCCCCGACGCCGGTGACGTGGTGCTGCACCCTGCCGACATCACCTTCTTCACCTCGCTGTGCCGCATGCCCGGCAAGCCCGTCAACTTCGTTCCCGTCGTCGATGGTGACGTGCGCCGCTGGTGGCGCAGTGACTCGCTGTGGCAGGCACACGACGCTCGCTACTCGGCCGATCAGGTCTGCATCATCCCCGGAACCGTTGCCGTCGCAGGTATCACTCGCGTCGACGAGCCGGTGGGCGAACTGCTGAACCGCTTCGAGAAGGCCACCGCGGACCAGCTTCTCGCCGAGGGTGTCGAGCCGGCGGCCATCGCCAGCCGACGCCACGCCGAGATCGCACCGGGACTGCTGGGCATCGTGCTGGCAGCTCCCGACGTCACCTGGGCCTCGCGCATGACGCAGAACCCCGTTGCACGCCTGGGAGATCCGGCCGACTGGACCGTCGACTCCGATACGGTCGCCTCGCATCCGCAGACCGGCTCCACGTTGACCGAGCTCGACACCGAGCACGTCGAACTGCTGGTCCCGCTCGCCCCGGGCAAGGAAGTACGCATCCGTCTGACGGTGCCTGCCTCCACGATCGACGGCGGCGCTCCCGTCGTCACCGCAGAGGATGCACAGCAGGCCATGTCCGCTCTGCTCGGAGTTGCGGCAGGACAGGACCTTCCGACGGTCAAGAACGGTGTCGCGCGGCTGAACATCGCCTGGATCCCCGATCTGATCGCCGACCACGCCGGCGTCACCGGATCCGGACTGCCCGACACACTGACCGTCAGCGGAAAAGCTGTTCCCGACGTTCTCGTCGGTGCCTGCTGGCCCGCCGTCTTCGCCGTCCTCGGAGCGACGCGCAACGCCGAAGGCATCGACGTCATCGAAGGCATGCTCGACCTGGTGCACCTCGATCACAGCGTCAACCTCGTCGGTGAATTGCCGACCGACACTTCGATTCTCGTGGTCAAGGCCGCTGCAGGAGAGGTGCTCGACACCGATCTCGGTCGCGTCGTCGAGGTCACCGTCGAGATCGGTGCCATGCTCGGTGAGGGTCTCGACGCCCCGGCCGTCGCAACCCTGGTGGAGCGCTTCGCCATTCGTGGACGCACCGGCAAGGGCGAGTTGGTGGATCCGGCTCGCGCCGGCGGTTCGCTGAGCGCCGATGCCAAGGACACCCCGCGTCGTCGCCGTCGCCAGGCCACCATCGTGGCCCCGCGCAACATGGCCGCGTTCGCCCAGGTCTCGGGCGATCACAACCCGATTCACACCTCGGATGCCGCGGCGTTGCTCGCCGGCCTCGGTAGCCCGATCGTGCACGGCATGTGGCTCTCGGCTGCGGCGCAGCAGACCGTCACCGCAGTCGACCATGAGGACACCAAGACTCCTCCGCGTCGTCTCACTGCCTGGACTGCTCGTTTCCTCGGAATGGTCCGTCCCGGAGCGGATATCGACGTTCGCGTCGACCGCACCGGATTCGATCAGGGTGCCGAACTGGTCGAGGTGTCCTGCCGAGTCGGCGGCGAACTGGTCATGGTCGCCACCGCACGCACCGCCGCGCCGAAGACCGTCTACGCGTTCCCCGGCCAGGGCATCCAGCGCCCGGGTATGGGACTGGACGCACGCGCTCGCTCCAAGGCCGCGCGTGAGATCTGGGAGCGAGCCGACAAGCACACCCGCAGCGCGCTCGGCTTCTCCATTCTCGCTGTCGTGCGCGACAATCCGACGTCGCTCAAGGCCCGCGGGGTCACGCACAAGCATCCCGACGGTGTGCTGCACCTGACGCAGTTCACCCAGGTTGCGATGGCCGTTCTCGGTGTCGCACAGGTTGCCGAACTGCGCGAATCCGGAGCGTTCGTGGAGAATTCGATTCTCGCCGGCCACTCGGTGGGTGAGTACAACGCTCTGGCCGCCGTTGCCGGTGTGCTCCCGCTCGAGGCCGTTCTCGAGGTCGTCTTCCAGCGTGGCTCGGCCATGCACGCACTCGTTCCCCGTGACGAGAACGGCCGCAGTGACTACCGTATGGCCGCCATCCGCCCGTCCCAGATCGGCCTGGCCGACGAGGACGTGCAGGGCTTCGTCGCCGGTGTCGCAGAAGAGTCCGGTGAGTTCCTCGAGATCGTCAACCTCAACTTGCGTGGCTCGCAGTACGCCATCGCAGGCACCGTTGCCGGCCTCGGTGAGCTCGAGAAGAAGATCGCCATTCGCCGGGCAGAGTTCGGCGGCAAGGCCGCCTACATCATGGTTCCGGGCATCGACGTGCCGTTCCACTCGACGGTTCTGCGCGGTGGAGTCGACGATTTCCGTAGCCGCCTCGAGACCCTGCTGCCCGAGCAGCTCGATCCCGCGATCCTGGTCGGTCGCTACATTCCGAACCTGGTGCCCAAGCCGTTCTCGCTCGACCGGGCCTTCGTTCAGGAGATCGCCGACCTCGTACCGTCCGAGCCGCTGAACACCGTTCTCGCAGAGTTCGATTCGTGGGCCGCACGGCCGAGCGATCTGTGCCGCGTGATTCTGACCGAATTGCTCGCATGGCAGTTCGCCAGCCCGGTCCGGTGGATCGAGACTCAGGATCTGCTCTTCGCAGACGAGTCCGACGGCGGTATGGGCGTCGAGCGTTTCGTCGAGATCGGGCTCGGTGCAACACCGACCGTGGCCAACCTCGCGTCGCAGACTCTCAAGCTGCCCGGCCGCTTCGGCCACCCGGTCGAGGTGCTCAACCTGGAGCGCGAAGCCGCGATCGTCTACGGCACCGATACCGACCCGGCTCCGGCCGACGAGGACGAGGCAACACCCGCTCCCGAAACCGCTGCTCCTGCAGCCGCGGCTGCTCCGGCTGCCGCACCCGCACCGGCAGCTGCACCGTCGGGCGGACCTCGCCCCGACGACATCGCGTTCGTCGCCGCCGACGCGACGAAGATCCTCATCGGACTGTGGACCAAACTGCAGCTCGATCAGATCGGGCCCGCCGACACCATCGAGGCCCTGTGCGACGGCGTGTCCTCACGTCGTAACCAGCTGCTCGTCGACCTCGGCTCCGAGCTCTCGCTCGGTGCCATCGACGGCGCAGCCGACGCCGACATGGGCGCGCTCTCGGGCACGGTGAACAAGCTGGCTCGTACCTACAAGCCGTTCGGCCCGGTGCTCAGCGACTCGATCAACGACCATCTCCGCAAGGTCTTCGGCCCCTCGGGACGACGCCCGGCCTCCATCGCCGACCGCGTCAAGAAGACCTGGGAACTGGGCGACGGCTGGGCGCACCACGTCACCGCCGAGGTCGCTCTCGGTACCCGTGACGGTGCCTCGGTCCGCGGCGGTGCACTCGGTGGCCTGGCCGACGGCGCTCTCGCCGACGGCACTGCTGTCGACAACGTCATCGACGCCGCGGTTGCTTCGGTTGCCGCTCGTCGCGGAATAGCAGTGTCCATGCCTCAGGCAGGTGGCGGGGCCGGCGGAACCGTCGACGCTGCTGCTCTGGGCGAGTTCACCGAGCACATCACCGGTCGCGACGGCGTTCTCGCCTCTGCAGCCCGGTTGGTGCTCGAACAGCTCGGCCTGGCGGACGCACCCAACGCGCTGCTGGCCGAGAACCCCGATGCTGCTCTGGTGGAGCTGGTTTCGGCCGAGCTCGGCTCCGACTGGCCTCGCCTCGTCGCTCCCGCGTTCGACGCCAAGCGCGCAGTGCTGATCGACGACCGGTGGGCCACCGCCCGTGAGGATCTGGCTCGGTTGTGGCTCGGTACCGCAGGTGATGTCGCCGTAGAGTCCTTCGCCGGTGCAGGCAATGCCGTTGCAGCTCAAGCACAGTGGTGGAAGGCCAAGGCCGACTACGAGAACAAGGCCGTGCTCGCCGAGACCTTCGGACGCATCGCAGACATCGCGGTCGCATCCGAGGACAAGGGGCAGTGGGCCGACGACGTCGCAGTCGTCACCGGTGGCAGCAAGGGATCCATCGCCGCGGCCGTGACCGCTCAGTTGTTGGCCGGGGGAGCGACGGTCTTCGTCACCACCTCCAGGCTCGACGACGAGCGCCTGGGCTTCTACCGCTCGCTCTACCGCGACAACGCTCGCAACGGAGCGTCGCTGTGGGTGGTTCCGGCCAACATCGCGTCGTACACCGACGTCGATGCCCTCATCGAGTGGATCGGCAGTGACTACATCGACACTGCCGGTGGTGCAAAGACGTTGGTCAAGGCAGCTGCCACTCCGACGATGCTGTTCCCGTTCGCCGCACCCCGGGTCATGGGCGAGATGTCCGACGCCGGAGCTCGCGCCGAGATGGAAATGCGCGTGCTGCTCTGGTCGGTCGAGCGTCTGATCACCGGACTGTCGAAGGTCGGCTACGACAACGACATCGACACTCATCTGCACGTGGTGCTACCCGGATCGCCGAACCGTGGAATGTTCGGTGGCGACGGTGCCTACGGTGAGTCGAAGGCCGCACTCGATGCAGTCGTCGCGAAGTGGGGCTCGGAGAAGAACTGGGCCGAGCGGGTGTCCATCGCGCACGCTCACATCGGGTGGGTTCGCGGAACCGGCCTGATGGGCGGCAACGATCCCATCGTCGAGGCGGTCGAAGCCGAAGGTGTCCGTACCTGGTCGACCGAGGAGATGGCGACCGAGCTGCTGCGGCTGTGCACCTTCGACGCACGTCGTCGGGCCGCGCAGGAGCCCATCGTCGCCGATCTGACGGGTGGCCTGGCCAACACCAAGCTCAACCTCGTCGAGCTTGCTCGGGACGCGGCCGCTGCTGCGGCCGACAAGACCGAAGAGGTCGTGGACAGTTCGGTCATCGCCGCGCTGCCTGCACCTCCGCGGCTCGCCCCGACCACTGCTCCGGCGTGGCCCGCCCTCGATGTCGATCCGAAGGACCTGATCGTCATCGTCGGTGCAGGTGAGCTCGGACCTTATGGTTCGGCGCGCACTCGCTTCGAGATGGAGGTCGACGAGCAGCTCTCTGCCGCAGGCGTTCTCGAACTCGCGTGGAACACCGGCCTGATCGCCTGGGAGAACGATCCCAAGCCGGGCTGGTACGACATCGAGTCCGGTGACCTCGTTCCCGAGGAGGACATCGCCGACAAGTACCACGACATCGTGGTCGAGAAGTGCGGTATCCGCACGTACGGCGACGACGGCGCAATGGTCGGTAACACCGCTCCGCTGATGACCTCGATCTTCCTCGACAACGACCTCACGTTCGTCGTCGGAACCGAGATCGACGCACGGTCGTTCGCGGCTGCGGATCCCGAGCACACGCTGATCACACCGGTTCCCGATTCGAGCGACTGGCAGGTCACTCGCAAGGCGGGCACCGAGATTCGCGTTCCGCGCAAGATGAAGCTCACCCGTACCGTGGGTGGTCAGATTCCGACCGGATTCGATCCCACCAAGTGGGGCATCTCGCCCGACATGGCGAGTTCGGTGGATCGTGTTGCCCTGTGGAACATCGTCACCACGGTCGACGCCTTCATCTCCTCGGGCTTCAACCCGTCGGAACTGATGCGCTGGGTGCACCCGACGTTGGTCGCCAACACTCAGGGCACCGGCATGGGCGGCATGGAGTCCATGCGCTCGCTGTACATCGATACCCTGCTCGGCGATGCTCGTGCGAACGACATCCTGCAGGAGGCTCTGCCGAACGTCGTTGCTGCACACGTGGTTCAGTCGTACATCGGTAGCTACGGCGCGATGGTTCACCCCGTCGCCGCCTGCGCAACCGCGGCCGTCTCGGTCGAGGAGGGCGTCGACAAGATCAAGCTGGGCAAGGCGCAGCTCGTGGTCGCCGGCGGATTCGACGACCTGAGCACCGAAGGCATCATCGGCTTCGGCGACATGTCGGCCACCGCGGACTCGGCAGCGATGTCCGCCAAGGGAATCAGCGATCGACGCTTCTCCCGGGCAAACGACCGCAGGCGCGGAGGATTCGTCGAATCGCACGGCGGCGGAACGATTCTGCTCGCTCGCGGCGATCTGGCACTCGAGATGGGCCTGCCCGTCCTCGGAGTGGTGGCCTACGCACAGTCGTACGGCGACGGAGTGCATACCTCCATCCCGGCTCCGGGACTCGGCGCACTCAGCGCCGGTCGCGGCGGCAGGGATTCGGCACTTGCGCTCTCGCTCAACGCACTCGGCGTCAGCGCAGACGACGTGGCCGTGATCTCCAAGCACGACACCTCGACTGCAGCCAACGACCCCAACGAGGCCGAGCTGCACACCCGCCTGGCCAAGGCCATCGGTCGTTCGGACGGCGCTCCGCTGTTCGTCGTATCGCAGAAGTCCCTCACCGGGCACTCGAAGGGCGGAGCGGCTGCCTGGCAGCTCATCGGCCTGTGTCAGGTGCTGGCCAACGGCGTCATCCCGCCGAACCGCAGCCTCGACTGCGTCGACGACAAGATGACCGGTTTCGAGCACTTGGTGTGGGCTCGTGAGCCGCTGCGCTTCGGTGACTCGGTTCCGCTGAAGGCGGGTCTGCTCACCTCGCTCGGCTTCGGGCACGTGTCCGGACTCATCGCGCTGGTGCACCCGCAGGCGTTCCTCGAGGCCGTTCCGGCCGAGCGGCGTGCGGAGTACATCGCGAAGGCGAACGAACGTCGTATCGCCGGTCAGCGCAGGCTGATCTCCGCGATGGTGGGTGGCGACTCCCTCTACGAGCGGCCCGACGATCGACGACTGGGACATGACGGGACGCCGGCCAAGGCGACACGCGAACTGGAGGCCAACGTGTTGCTCAACGAGTCCGCTCGCCTCGGCGAGGACGACGTCTACTCCTCCGGTCTGCCGGGTGCCATCTGATGGCAATCTTGGGAGTGGGTTTCGACCTGGTGACGGTGTCCGACTTCGCCGAGCAGATGGAGAAGGTCGGCACGACGATGATTCGCGACAGCTTCACCGCGGGTGAACGTCGGCACGCGGCGACCAAGAGCTCCGACCCGACGCGGCACTACGCAGCACGGTGGGCCGCCAAGGAAGCAGTTCTGAAAGCCTGGGCGACATCACGTTTCGCACGGCCGCCGCAGATCGGCGACAATCCGTACCCGTTGATCGAGGTCGTCAACGATGCGTGGGGCCGACCGTCCATCAAGCTGCACGGCATGGCGCAGGAGTTTCTGCCGACGGTCAAGATTCACCTGTCGCTGACGCACGACGGCGATATCGCCGCCGCGGTGGCGATCCTGGAGGAGTAACTCCGCGCTGAACGACGACGAAGGCCCGTCCGATCCACGAGATCGGGCGGGCCTTTCGTATGGGTGAAGCGGCTGGGTCAGGCGTCGTCGGTGTTGACCGACCCACCCGAGCGCCTGCTTTCCTTCTCTGCGACGAGCAGATACGCCATCATGATTCGCTTGAGTTCGGCCACGGCATCTTCGTGGCTCTGGCCGTCCTGCACCGAGAAGTTCAGCATCGAGTAGACGATGTGCACCAACACCTGGGCCATCAGATTGCGACGATGCCGCGGTGTGCGCGGCGTCAACGGTCCGAGCATGCGTGAGACCTGATCGGCGAACTCGCGCTCGTGAATGACCCCGGTGGCGCGGGTGGACGGTGTGGACTGCATCGCGAGCCATACCTCGCGGCGCGACGGGTCCGTCATCCACATACCGGCCATGTGGTCGACGAAATTGTTCAGGAATCGCACCCAGTCCAGGGACGGGACCTCGCCGTCGAACTCCGCCAATTCCTGTTGGACTCCCACGAGGTCCTGACGATTGAGTTCGCAGACGATGACGTACTTGTTGGCGAAGAACTGGTACAGCGTGCCGATCGGCAGCTCTGCCCGTGACGCGACTTCTTCACAGGTGAACGACTCGAAGCCCACGTCGCTGAGCAGTTCACGCGACGCCTGGAGCAACGCGTCGAATTTGCGTTGGCTGCGTTCCTGCGTGGGACGGCGCCTCGGCATCAGCTCCTGAGTCTGCGCCGTCGACTCGAGCGCGGCGTCGAGACGGCGCGAGGACTGGGCACGAGCAGAGGATTCCACCCGGTCAGGCTATCCGTCGCGGGTGGACGGTATCCACTTCTGTCGTGCGGGTCGCATCGCCCACTCCGGATTCGGTCGTTCTTGTGGGGGAGCGCTGTGTGTGTCGACAGCTGTCGGGCCGTCGTGCTGTGACAATCCCCAAGTTCAATATGGGCCATCCAAACGGGCAACCGGTATGGTTATAGGTATTGAATCAATTTCCGTGCAGGGTGGCCGTCGTTCGTGTCCGTGGGACGACGTTCATGGTCGGGAGCCTCACCCCGAGCACAGGGAGACTGCAGTGGCAACAATCGGTACAGCGATCGAATCCGGCTCGATGCAGACGGTCCTGCTCGAGCCGACCTCGGGGGAGGTGCTCGCGCACTCCACCACCTCGCTCGACCCCGACATGACCGCCGTTCTACCGCGCGCGATCTCGGATATGCGTGCCGAGGCAGCAACGCTGAACGTGTCGGTCGACGCCGTCGCCGTCGTGCATCGGTCCGAGTCCGAGCGCGCCGAACTCGCCACGGCAGTGACCGACGAGTCGACGGTGTTCGTCTCGGCATCCCAGTCGTTCCTGTGCTGGTTGGCCCGTACGAAGGATCTCGCCGACGCGAGCACGGTGCTGCTGTACTACATGGGCGAACACGGCGTATCCATCTCTCTCGCCGACGCAGCCGATGCCACACTCACGCCCGCCAAGAATGCTGCCCTGGACTCGATGTCCCCCGAACGAATCGGCAGCACGATTCCACTGGCCTGGGAAGTGGTCGACGAATCCGGCAAGAAACCACGGGCCGTGGCGCTGTTCGGAGACAGATCGAGCAACCGGGACTTGATCGACATTCTCTCCCTCGGGCTCGGTGTGCCCGTCGTGCGGGTGGGTGCCGCTGATCGGGTCGCCGCCTGCGGGGCGGCCTGGCTCGCGTCGGTTTCGGTCGAGGATCAGGCCGCTCTCGTGGAAACGGAGAGGGCCGACGACGCGGAAGAAGCCGTAGTGCCGGAGACGGTCCCTTCGGTGGTGCTCACGTCCCCGGTGGCAGCAACGGGCAGGTCGAGTTCAGCGACCGGCGGCCGCAAACTGATCTTCGCTGCGGTGCTGCTCGCCGGGGTGGCCTCGGCCGGTGTCGCCGTTGCAGCCACGCTGCCGAGTAATGGGGATGCGACCGCCGAACAGAGCGTCGACCGACGCGACAGCGGTGCCGATTTGGCCGGCGCAACGCGATACGTCGATCCGACGACAGTTGCGCCGATTGCGCCTGGGCTTCCGGCCGACGCCCTGCCGAAGACGCTCCCGCCCACGGCGGATTCAGCCCTTGAGCCGACGACCACACCGCCGACTGGGACGACGCAGCAGTGGACTCCACAGCAAGGGACTCCACAGCAAGGGACTCCGCCGTCCTGGGTGCCGCCGGGCGCTGCGCCTGCAGGTACCCCGAAGCCCGCTGCGGCGACTGTGGATCCGCCGCAATTGACTGTGCCCACCGTCGTTCCCGAGCCGGGTAAATCCCAGGAGCAACTCGAGCAGGAAGCCTGGGATCGGCACTGGCAGCACACAGGTGAGTGGATCGCGCAGGAATTGGCCGGAGGCTGACGTGTCGCTTCGGTAGGTGCGAGCAAATGACAGACTGGCGAGAGCCCGTCTGTCATTTCTCGTCTGGAGGAACCATGCCGACCGATGTACGCCCCGCCGACATTCGATCCGCGATCGCGGAGTCGATGCCTCGCGCGAAGTCGGAGCTGGCAGAACTGGTCCGGTTCCGATCTGTGCACGATCCTCGGCAGTTCCCGGTGGAGGAATGCGTCGGTGCAGCGCAATGGGTGCAGCGGGCGTTCGTTGACGCCGGAATTCCCGACGTGCAGTTGATCGAGACCAACGACGGCTCACTGGCTGTCGTCGGTTCTCGGCCGGCACCGGCGGGGGCGCCGACTGTTCTGTTGTATTCGCACTACGACGTCCAGCCTCCCGGCGACCGAAGCTACTGGGACAGTGAGCCTTTCGAGCTGACCGAGCGTGACGGTCGGTGGTACGGCCGAGGCGCGGCCGACTGCAAGGGCAACATCTTGATGCATCTGCTGGCGCTGCGCGCGGTGGGGGAGTCGCTCGACGTCGGCGTGCGCATCGTCTGCGAGGGTTCTGAAGAGATGGGCACGGGCGGGCTCGAAGCACTCGTCGACGAGCGGCCCGAGTTGTTCGCTGCCGAGGTCGTGGTGATCGGGGACACCGGCAACACTGCGGTGGGTCTGCCGACGGTCACCACTACCCTGCGTGGGATAGCCAACGTCGTCGTACATGTGGAAACGCTTGCCGGAGAAGTGCATTCGGGAATGTACGGGGGGCCGGCACCCGATGCGCTCGGCGCGCTGATCCAGGTGCTGGCCACACTGCGTAACGAGCACGGTGACACCACCGTCGACGGTCTCGACGGTGCGCAGACCTGGGATGGGGTGCCGTACGACGCTGAGCAGTTCAGATCCGACGCCGGGGTGCTCGACGGAGTCGCTCTTGCGGGTTCGGGCACCGTGGCCGACGCGGTATGGGCGCGCCCGGCTCTGACCGTTCTCGGAATCGACTGCCCGCCCGTCGTGGGCTCGGCCGCCGCAATCTCCCCTCGTGCCTCGGCACGGCTCAATTTGCGAGTTCCGCCAGGCATGGATCCGCAGCAGGCGCAGGACGCGTTGGTGGCGCATCTGGAGGCACGTACGCCGTGGAATGCGCGTGTCACCGTCGAGCGTGAGGCGATCGGTTCGCCGTTCCGGGCCAGAACGGACGGCCCGGGGTACGCGGCGTTGTCAGGTGCCTTGGAAGAGGCATTCGGACGTCCCATGGGGACGGCTGGGCAGGGCGGGTCCATTCCATTGTGCAACGCGTTGGCGGAGGCATTGCCGGACGCCGAGATCGTGCTGATGGGCGTCGAAGAGCCCCGATGCCGGATCCACGCCCCGAACGAGAGCGTGGACCCGACGGAAATCGAGCAGATGGCAGTCGCCGAGGCGCTGTTCCTGCAGCGGCTGGCCGGTTCAGACGGCTAGGTCGCGGCGCAGTTTGGCGACGTGGCCGGTGGCACGAACGTTGTATTGAGCCACCTCGATCTTGCCTTCCTCGTCCACCAGGAACGTCGAGCGAATGACGCCCTCGTAGACCTTCCCGTAGTTCTTTTTCTCCCCGAACGCGCCCCACGCCTGCAGGGTCGTTTTCTCCTCGTCGGAGAGCAGTGGGAACGTCAGCTCTTCCTTGTCGCGGAACTTGGCGAGCTTGGCCGGCTTGTCGGGGGAGATGCCGATGACCTCGAGGCCTTCGCCGTTGAGCTCGGCGAGGCTGTCGCGGAAGTCGCAGGCCTGCTTGGTGCAGCCAGGGGTGCTCGCGGCGGGGTAGAAGTACACGATCACCTTCTTGCCGGCGTAATCGGCGAGAGAGACGTCGTTGCCGTCGGCATCGGGCAGGGTGAACGCCGGAGCGGTGTCGCCCGGCTCGAGCTTGCTGTATTCAGTCACCGCACGAGAGTATCGAAATACCGTCGTGCTCTAGGCTCGAGTACGACCAAGACTATTTGCAGACAAGTTGGAGGACACGTGGCCAAGGACACCGACCGAATCGAGCGCGAGATCGAGGCCGCTCGCAATCAGCTGGCCAGCACGCTGGACGAGCTGAGCGTCCGTGCCAGCCCCAAGAACATCGTCGCCAACACCAAGCAGACGGTGGTGGCCAAGCTCAACGAGCCGGCCGTGAAGTTCACTCTGCTCGGAGTCGGCGCAGTGGTAGCAGTTCTCGTGGTTCGCAGGATCTTCAACTGACGCAACAGGTGCCTTGACCAGCCGATTTCACATCTGGCCGCATCTGCTGTTAATGTTTCTCCCGCACCGCAGAGAACACGCGGTGCGGATCGGCGCCATTAGCTCAGTTGGTTAGAGCAGCTGACTCTTAATCAGCGGGTCCGGGGTTCGAATCCCTGATGGCGCACAACGAGTGCCCCTGAACAGCGTATTTGCTGGTCAGGGGCACTTTTTGTTGTTCGGGTATGTCTGGGGATCCGCATGCTTCGCAAAAATGGACAACTCTCTGACCTGCGGGTCCCTAAGCGGCGTAGGGCATTTCGGAGATTCGACTCCCAATCGCAGATACTGGGAGTCAGGTTCGGGCTGCCACGCCGCTGACCTGCGAGTTGTGTGCCGGATTCGCCCCGCCCGGTAGCCGATGGACGCCTGTGGACGCTCCAGTCAGCACTTACTCATCTTTTTGAGCCCTCGCAATCGAACGCGGCCGGTTCCCGTGTGTCGCCGCCTGCGCCGCGAAGCAGCTTTCGACATACTGACGTCAATTCGGACGAGGTCGGTTCAGTCAAGGTCCTCAGACCTATCCCAGCTCGGATCACCCGGACCGCGTGCACGCTACGGCCCTCGCCGAGATGGTCGACATCGTGCTACTGGTCTGATGTCGTCCACGAATGCCAATGGTCGAACCACCAGCTGTGAAGACTAGAGAGACGCGTGTGATCGGCCGGATCAGCGAGGAGAAATCCGAGGGCAGCAACCAACAATGACACGAACGCGATCCATCGGGCGACTCGACTTGCCTGAAGTCCCTGTAAGGCGGCGGTTATGCTGGCGGCTGCGGAGAGGATTGCTCTAGTATCTTGCTCTGCTACAACAAGACTCCTGATCATCGACTTCTGTGTTTTTGCAGTTTCGGTGCCGAAGTCGCGTTGAAGAATCGGCACAACATTGGCGGTCCGATCCTGCTCTTCGACCCATGGTGCGGGACCTCGCGCGAACTGGGGTTCGTGTTCGTATCGCACCTTGCGCAGTGAACGGTTGAAGTGTTTTACGTCTGAACTTGTGCTGCTGGTGTCCAGGCTCAGAGTAACGAGGTTTGACCGTAAGGCGCGGAGCGATCGGCTAGAAGCACGGTTGTTTTGAATACGAGCAGTGTCGCGCACCGTTGCGAAACGTTCCTGCAAGAGCTCCAGAAAGTGTCCATTCGCGATCTGCACGAACGAGTTACGTGCATGCGAGTCGATGATGTGCACGATGTGGGATTCATCCCTACCTCCCTCGCTTCTGATGCGTGGGTGTTGGTCGTAGAAGTGCTCTCGCTTGCCCCAAAGTGACCATGTCGCTTTGGAAACCAGGTCCCTGTTCATCAAATAGTCGACAGGTTCGAGCGCGAGCCCCGGAAGTTCCTCGGCAGCGATGTAGTCAAAGCCGTCGTTTCTGATGCCCAGCGCTCTGAGATGACTGTCAGTCACGCGGTCGGTGGGTGCGGCCGGCCCGTATCCAGAGAAAAGAAGACACGCGATGAGTGGTTGAGGATTGCCTCCTGCCGCGAACGCACCAGGAGCGTGTGCCGCGAGCCATTGTCTGGCGACTTCGTGTTGGCGCTCACGAACGGTTTGTACGCGACGGTAGGCCACCCAAGCGGGTGCCTGCGCCTCTGCCAATTGTCCGGGACGACGATGGATCTCAGGCAAGTATTGTCGGTGCCAGGCATCGTTCAGGTTCCGCGATGGCGTGTCCGCAAAGGTGAAGCACGCTACCATCGCGGTGATACCCTTGGCTACCTGGAGGCCGGTGATTTTGACGTGATCGAATTCCCGCGGTAAGTCTGTGCGAGCCGCGCAGAGGAACCGCCGCGTCGTTCGAGTATTCGCCAGTTCGCACACGTTCCACCACCGGTAGGCCGACGTCGCCCGGGACTCCGAAATTACTGAAGTCGTCGAAGGGGTGACGCCCAACTTGACGGTCTCAGAATCCCACCGATTCTTGGTGATGGCGTGGTGAAGGGCGTGAGCTTCGCTCGGGGGGGAACAGTTCTATCACCCACAGCGCCGGTAGCGAGACGTCCTGATCGGCACCGACTGCGTATTCGTCGAACTCGCTGCGCCAACGACCATGCTGCATTTTTATCTACGTCAGCTGGATGTCGATGCGGTGGGCTATCTTCGCCAGTGGTCGTGAGACGAGACGAAGTCGACTGTCCCAAACATGCCTTCGGACACGATCGATCCACAGACTGATTGTGGTGAGAATTTTCCATGTCAGGTCGTGCTGCCAGCCTTCGTGGGAAGGCGAGCTCTCGGCGTGTGGTAGCGGGCGGGTCGGCTCTGTCACGTGTCTCCGTTCGTGCCCGTAGGCGTTGGTAGCATCTGGGCGCGGGTGCGACCCCAGGACGAGCAGAGCGTCGCGCTGAACGAAGCTACCAGCGCTGGGAACCGGTGAGAGGACGACCTGTTCAAGGCAGTACGAGTAGTGTGTTGCCGTTGCATTCGGACTCCATTGGGCTTGCCAGCTGACGAACATGCGCGCCATGGTTTTCCGCCAGATCCCTCGTGGTTTCGCTGTCGGCGTCGGCTGGGAGGTCGTCGAACTCCCGATCCGTGGGTCGGAAGGCCCAGACGGTGACGAGCACTGCCGTTGCGAGCAACGGTGTACTGCTTGTGATCCGGAAGCATCGATAGGGGACGGCCCAATTGTGGGGATAGACTGACGCGCTGTGAGCTACGACATTTGGCAGTCCTTAGGCTTCGACGCAAACCCCTACAACCAGGGTCAGCTTCCTGCAAACCAGACGGGTTCCACACTGCTCGCCGGTAGAAAGCATCAAATTCTGAAGATCCAACGACTTATTGGTTCAGGTGGATCGCAAGCACTTATTGAAGGTCCAGTCGGTGCTGGAAAAACCAGTTTGATCAACGTCGCCATTTTCCGAATGTATGAAGAGTCTCTTGCATCCGCCCAGTCATCGATCTGGTTACCGGCTGTCAACTCCTTTCAGCTCGATAAAGACGTGGCCGGGTTCGAGGCTGATTTCTTCAGAACGTTACTGCAGACTTTGATACGGCACGCCAGTGACATTGATCGTGCGCGCGTTGCCACAATAAAGCTCGATGAGTATAACCGGTGGCTAAATAGTCCGATATTTAAGACTGGAAATTTTGGTTTGGGTGCGGGAATTTTCAACGGCCAGGCGGGTTTCGGACGGCAGCCTAATGCAGCAAATGCTTTTGAGGGGAGCGGACTACCTCAGTTCGTACGTCAGCAATTATCGAACATATTTCAGAATGGGGACCGCGGCGGAATTGTATGCGTTCTTGACAACCTCGAAATTGTTAAAACGTCAGAGGATGCCCGTGACGGATTGGATGCCCTACGTGATAGAATTTTCAATATTCCTGAAGTTCGATGGGTTCTCTGCGGTGCGCGAGGGGTGCTTTCGAAGGCGCGGACTCCACGTTTAAGTGGGATCTTCATGGCACCAGAGATCGTGCCTCGCTTAACGGACGAAGAAGTGACCGCAGCGATCGAGCGCCGTCTCGAATTTTTTGGCTCGGGAGATGCAAAAGTGCCTCTAAGTCCGCAGAATTTCGAGTTTATCTACACAGTTTTGAATCGAAATCTGCGAGATGCTATGAGTTGGGCGCAAAGCTTTTCGCATTGGTTGCTTGCAGAGTTTCCAGAATTGAACTTTCCGACGGATGCGCAGGATATGAGGATCTTGCTCGAACGCTGGTTAAGCAGTCGGGCACAAGATGTCTTTCAGCAGATTACCGGAGTTCGAGATCGTAGTTGGAGCTACTTTACGGATATTTGTGAGAACGGCGGCGTGAGCAATTCTGAGGAACACCGCAAGTATAGATTTGGTGGTCGAGCGAGCCAAGCTCGCGCGATGGAAGAACTTGTGGGCGCAAATGTCGCAGTACGCGAGTATGACCCGGATAATGCGGCCAGAGAGCTGCATACAATAACTGCAACAGGTTACCTTTTGGACTTCTACCGTTCCTCGCTAAACATCCCCGCCGGTCGGATTTTAGATATCTCACGCTGAATGCTTGCCAAGGAGCATAAAAATGTAGCTAGAGCTGTAGAAATCGTTGGGGCTCGAACACTGGATCGTGCGGTCGGTAGACGTCGCAGAGGTCTACCTGCATATCTCAGACGCGGTGTCTTGACTGTGGGTAGCGCGCCAAATCGGGAGACCGTGGTGGGGACTGACGGTCCCGCCTCCACAGATTGTGAAAGGGCAAGCCGCTCAGACGTGGCGCTGACTGCAGCTGTCGAGCGAGCGCGATTGGATGTCGGTGGCGTCGGTCATTGTCCGAACAATGATGCTGAATGTTCAGCACCTAGGCGTATGGATGCAGGCGGGTGTTCTGGACGACGAATCCGAGAATCGCCTGGTCGTATGGGTCGAGATCGATGGTGACAAGCTACGGCTTCGGGTGACACAACATCCTTCGGCACAGACCTCGGTTGCGCGTCACCGATTCTTGAGGGCGTTCGCAGGAAACGGAACAACCAGCTCGCACCGAAGCCTCGTGGGATCGAGCGCGGGCGGACCCGTCGCCGCGGCGTCGCCCACCGAAGCTCGCATGTGCAAAGCATCAGAGCTACACCGCGCGGGCAGCTCCTAGGGTGCCTGCATTCCGGTTTCCCCGGCTTCAAGGGTTAGGCACGCGCTGTGCGTGCATTCGGTGCCCGCACAGGTGACACGGAACTTCCGCTCGACGCCGGACTGGAGACGGGCGCCGGAAGAATTGCGAGCGAACGGTCCTGACAAGTCCACAGCGCTGTGCATTCCAGCGCCCTGCTGCACTTGCAGAGCTAGACAGCGAGCAAGATAGCCTTGGACGACGCGGCCAACGGGGTCGATGCTGGCGACAATGGAGGTGACGATGCTGCTGACGGCCAACTGGCGCGACTGGTATCACTTCCGTCACCAGCAAGAATGTTTCAAGTCGGGCGTGGCCTTTGAAGACTACGTCTCCAAAGTACTGGCTCGCTTCCACGATGACTTCGTGAACCCGGCACCATCTGGAACGCTCGGCGATGGTGGCTGCGATGGTTTAGCCGAGTCCGGCACAATCTTCTACGCCTGTTACGGCCAACGCCCAGGCCGCAATGCGGAGCGTGAGCTGGCAGCGAAGATCAATTCAGACTTCTTCAGAGGTCTTTCTCAGTGGGGTAACTTCCATACTTGGAAGTTCGTGACGAATGCCCCCTTCGGTCCGGAGTCGGCAAAGGCGCTAACGGCACTCCAGCAATCTCATGGCCCAACCAGCCCGCGACCGTTGACAATTCGCCTCGTCATCCCGGAGGGCCTGTGGCTGGAAGTAGTTGGCAGTTTAGACATCGCCGTTCTCAACGAGCTCTTCCCGGGCGCTCCGGGAGCTGAAAATGTGGAACTCGCAGACCTACTGCCGCTGCTCGACGCGCTCGATACCTCCGGCTCAGTGATCGAGAGCGGCGGGAACGTCCTCCCGGTCCCAGCAACCAAGATGGACTTCAACGAGCTTCCGGCGGCGAGTCGCCTTGAGTTCAACGCAGGCAGGCGCTTAGCTCCTCGAATTGATCGCTGGTACGAGAAGTCCTCCGATCCCGGTCTTTACGACGTTCACGGAGAACGATTTCGGTCGTTGTATCGGGATGCCCGAGGAATTACAGAGGTCCCTGCGGAAGTCCTAGAACGGCTGTACGTGTCGGTAGCTGGTGCTAACTTCCGCATGGATGGGAAGCGAGCGAATGCAGCCTTTGCGGTCGTTTCGTACTTCTTTGACTCTTGTCATATTTTCGAGACACCACCGAGTGAGGAAACTGACTCGACGGAGGGGGTACCCGATGCTCTTACCCACTAAGGGCGTGTCATCCGACCGCGCTCTGATGACGATCGGGTACGAGATCCTTGATGAGCTTCGCGATCCCTTGTCGGTATCGGCGCTCTGGGAGAGGTTTAGTGTCCGCAAACGCTCATCTGTTCGAGGACAACAGATTACGTTCGATTGGTTCACGCTTGCGTTGGCGGCGCTCTATGCGATGAAGCTTGTCGATACCTCCGACGACAACGGCTTCATCAGGCGAGCGCATGTTTCTTAGCGCGCTCAATTCGTCCGATCCGAGATTCAGAACTCTGCGGTTCCATGAGGGGCTGAACATACTCGTCGCCGACCGCACTGAAACGTCGGAGCAAGGGGACAGTCGCAACAGTATCGGGAAGACGAGCTTCGTGAAGGTCTTGCGCTACGTCCTCGGCGGTGATCTTTCGTCCGAGTTCAAGGCACCGGAACTATCCAAACACACCTTCACAGCGACGCTCTCCTTGCCATCCCTCGATGGCGACGGAGTAGACGAAATTACGGTTACGCGTGCTGTTTCACCAACGACAAGAGTCCAAGCAACCGGTTGGTCTGTAAATGAGGATTCCATAGACCTGCACGTAGATGAGTGGCGAGAGTTGCTCTCGCGGTGGGTCTTTCACATTCCAGAAGATGCAAATCGCCCGACGGCCGGTCAGCTCTGGGGCCAGCTCATCCGGACATACTTCGGTAACCCGATCAAGGGCCATCAATCCGAGGCCGATTGGGAGTCCGGGGTAAAGATCGGTTTCTTGCTGGGGCTGTCGCCGGAGATTTTAGGTAAGGCCGGCGACCTCGATCGCCTTACAAAGCAAAGCAAAGCCATTCGAGCCGCGGTGCGGGAAGGTGCGATCGCGCATCTCTCACTCGACGAGTCAGCACTCCGTGCGCAGCTCGCAACAGCCCGCAGGCAGCGGGATCGTACGCAGAACAATTTACGTTCGTTCAAGGTTGATGAGCAATACGCAGAACATCAGCATGGGGCCGATAGGTTGAGCGCTTCGATACAGCGACTTAACGATGAGGCCTTAGCCCTTGAGCGTCGTGCGCGGGAACTTGACGATGCACTTCAGGATGAGGTGGCGTCTTCCCAAGGCGATGATCTGGCGGCAAGGCTTTCCCGTGTCTACGCTGAGATAGGGCTGGTGCTTCCCGACACTGTGAGTCGGCGCTACGAGGAGGTCAGGGCTTTTCATGAGTCCGTTTTACGAAATCGTCGATTGTTCCTTGAGCAGGAGCTTAGCGCCATTCGTGGACGACTTGACGCTGTCGATGCGGAAAGGCGAGCTCTCGACGGGCAGAGATCCCAGGTCATGCAGTTGCTCAACCAGACCGTCGCGCTTGATACGTTCCTAAGCATCCAGCGTGACCTTGCGAAGCAAGAATCCGATGTCGCGGATCTCGAACGGCGACTTGAAGCTGCGAACTCGATCAGCACGATCAGCGACACGATCAAGTTGCGGACTGCGGAGCTCGTTGCGTCGGTTCGCACCGAGTTGAACGAACGAGACGACAAGCTCGACGAATCTATCTCTTTGTTTAGTGAACTTGGCGCAGAAATCTACACGGACCGCGAAGCATCACTTCTCGTATCGCCGACGGCTAAGGGGCTACTGAGCGTGGAACCCCGCATATCTGGAGACGCGAGCACGGGCGTCCGAAGTGTCGAAACATTCATGCTTGACATCGTCTGCGAGATAGCCGCAATAGGGGCAGGCCGGGCTCCACGGATACTCGTACACGATAGCCATCTCTTCGACGCAATCGACGGACGGCAAGTTGCGTCGTGTCTGAACATCGGGGCTCGACTCGCAGCGGAACACGGCTTCCAGTACATCGTGACGCTCAACTCTGATTTCATTACGAGCGTGGAAGCTCAGAGCGACGGTGCCTTCGACGCTGACCCATACATATTGAGCACGCGCCTCACAGACGAGACTGAGGCCGGCGGGCTGTTTGGGTTCCGGTTCGCCTAGGCATCCGCCGACCAGGGCAATCTCGACGGCCTCCCTGAGTAGCCAGTCGGTGGCGGTGCCGCTGCACTGACCAATAGTCGTAGGCCGCCTCGAAACTGCGATCTGCGAATCGTGCTTGCGCCTGCACTGGATTCGAGCCTCGGTAGCCGCAACTTGCCGAGGTATCGCTGCCGCCGGTTTCTGTGGGCGGTCAGCGGCCCTTGGATCGGAGGAAGTCCGCCACCGTGGTGACGGCGGCGGGGTTGCGTGGTCCTTCGACGAGCGCTGCGTAGGGGAGGGCAATGATGTTGTTCTCACGTACGGCGGTGGTGCCGGACATCAGTGGCTGTGCACGGAGTTGCGCGATCTTGGCGTCCACCGAATTCGACGGTCCGGCACCGTAATCGACGATGACGATGAACTCGGGGTTCCGTTGGGCTGCGGCTTCCCAGGACGCGGTGGTCCAGGAATCGTCGAGGTCGTCGAAGATGTTGCTGCCACCGGCTTCTCGGATGATCTGCGACGGAGCTGCGGTGCGGCCGGAGGTGAAGGGCTCGGGATCGGCGCTGTCGAACAGGAACACCCGCGCCGGGTCTCGGCCGTCCGGAGCCCCGGCGTTCGCGGCACCGATCTGGTTCTCGTAGTCGGTGACGAGTCGGTCGGCCCGGTCACGAACTCCGAAGAGGTCGCCGAGGTTTCGTAGGTCGGTGTAGAGCGCGTCGAGGGGTTCCATGACTCCGCGTGCAGTACTGCCGGGTTGCCGGCATGCTTCGGTGAGTTGGTAGGGAACTGCGCCTATGCTGCGGATCCAATCGGGAGTCACGCCGGTCGACTCCTTGTAGCCGTAATTCCAGCCGGCGAAGACGAAGTCCGGGTTCGCCGACTGAATCACCTCACGGGTGAAGGCGTCGGCCAGTTCCGGTGCCGCGTCGAAGTCGCTCTTCCACGGCGAGGAGTCGATGTCTCGCTCCTTGCCCGGGTAGCTGGTGTATCCGACGAGGCGGTCGGCGAGGCCGAGGGCGAACATCATCTCGGTGATGCCGGTGTCGTTGGTCAGTACCCGCTGTGGGGTACCGGTCACGGTCAGCGGCTCGCCGCAGTTGGTGACCGTCACCTGATCGCCACCCTGCTCGGTGGCTGTGTCGACCTGGGCTCCGCACGAACTGACCAGTGCTGCAACAGCGGTCGCGGCAATGGCGATCGTGCGAGGCCGGCGAAAGAGGTGGGTCATCGAGTGTCCTTGTCGTCGAAGAGAACCTGGGGAACTCCGAGGCGTGGGTGGGTGACGATGTGTCCGCCGATCCCGAACCAGGTCGAGAGCACCTTCTCGGTCACGACTTCATCGGGTGAACCCGCACAGACGATGCGGCCGGCGTGAAGTACGACCAAGCGGTCGCAGAATTGGGCGGCGATATTCAGATCGTGAAGCGCGGCGATCACCGTGATCTGCAGGCTCGCAGCGGCGCTCAGCACTGCGTATTGGTGTCGTATATCGAGGTGATTGGTGGGTTCGTCGAGCACGAGCACGTTCGGTTGCTGGGCGAAAGCCCGTGCGATCAGAACACGTTGGCGTTCGCCTCCGGACAATGACAGGAACGATCGGTCCAACAAATGTTCCACGTCGGCGACGGTCGAGGCACGAGCGCACGCGTCGTCGTCGTGGGTGCGGTTGCGTCCGAACGTGGAGTTGTGTGGAAGACGTCCGGTGGCGACGACCTCGCGTGCGGTGAAGTCGAAGTGCATCGAGGAGTCCTGGGTGAGTGCTGCAACCTGACGTGCGTTCTCTCGCATGGTGATTGCGGTGATGTCGCGGCCACCTACCTCGATACGTCCGGTCGAGGGCTCGCTCGCTCGATACAGACACCGCAGCAGTGTCGACTTGCCGCTCCCGTTCGCGCCGACAATGCCGACGATGCTGCCGGCGTCCAGGCTCATGGTGATGTCGTCGATGATGCGGGTGCCGCCGATATCGACTGCGACGTCGGCGTAGTCGACGCGCATCAACGGTCGCCGATCATCGCGCCGCGGCGACGCATCAGCAGCACGAACGCCGGAACTCCGACTGCCGCGGTGATCGCCCCCAGGGGGAGCTCTTGCGGCGGTAGAACCGTTCGGGACACCAGATCTGCGGTGACGAGGAAAGCCGCACCCAGGACCGGGGTGATGACGACAAGCCTGCTGTGGTCGGCCCCGACCAGTAACCGTGCTACGTGAGGGACGACCAGACCGACGAATCCCACTGCGCCACAGATCGACACGTAGCACCCTGTCATCGCTGCGGATGTCACGAAGAGAGACAGACGTAGACGTGCCGCGTTCAAGCCCAGTGCCGCGCTGACTTCGTCTCCCATCGACAGCGCGTTGAGTCTGCGGGCCGTCAGAGCGGTCGCGGCTACTCCGGCCACGGTGACGGCGGCGGCCAGCGGGACGCTGGCCCAGGTGGCACCGGCGAGGCTGCCGAGCAACCAGAACATCACACTGCGAGCGCCGTCGCCCTGAGGTGCCAGGAAGATCAGCACGGTGGTCATTGCAGAGAATCCGTAACCCAACGCGGTACCCGTCAGGACCAGGCGCAGTGGCACCAGCCCTACCGGGGAGCGTGCCATCAGATACACGAGGGCGGTTGCGGCGAGTGCGCCGAGGAATGCTGCACTCGAGAGTGCGTAGATGCCCAGGGCACCGAATGTGCCGAACAGGACCACCGACGTCGCGCCTACCGATGCACCCGAGGAAATTCCGAGAACGTAGGGATCTGCGAGTGCGTTGCGCACCATCGCCTGCACCACCAGTCCGACCACAGCCAGACCTGCTCCGATGACCGTCGCCAGCAACACTCGAGGCAGCCGAGAATCGATGACGATGCGGTAGTCGGGGACATCGCCGACGGCGATCGTGCCGCCGGACAGCTGGGCCCACAGGTAGCCCATGGCGTCGGTTGCCGGGATGTGCGCGGCCCCGAACATCAGTGCCGAGAGTGCTGACACCGCCCAGATCGCGGCGGCGAGCACAGTGAGGGGCAGGACCGATCTGGACTGCATGCGCAACTTTCTCCGCTGATCCCTGACCTGGCGACCTGCGAAAAGCGCGGTATCCGAGGCGAATCCGCGCAGCGCGAACGACGACCTCGTCGACCGTGTCCCTCGGGATCGACAGGCGACCACGCCGGCGGCGCAGCCGCGGTGGCAGGTCTTCGGACTCGCGGACACGCCATCCGACGACGTTCTCGGACGACTCCTATTGGCGGTCGCTTCCCGGGACGAATCCCAGTGCTCGATGACCGCGGTCGTTTCCACTCACCGCTGCGGGGCAGTTCCGGGTTCTCACCGGATTCCCTCTTACGATCCGATGACCAGCACGGCCATCGAAAACCAACGCCCACGCACGATAACAGCTCAGGCGTGACGCGTTGTGTCGGTCGGCTTCGGTGCAAGTCAGCGGATGTACTTCGCGGCGGATGAGGCGAAGCGTTGGGGAGAGTAGTAGTTTTCTGCCCACCGTCCACTGGAATAATTGAACCTTCATCGACGCTGATGGGTTCGTCCATCCCGAATCGAGAGGTACCCAATGCACCTGGGCGTAGACAGCTTCGTCTCTTCCGTGACCGATCCGACCGACGGCCGCGTCATCGCGCCTGAGGAGAGGATGGGGCACCTACTCGAGGAGATCGCCCTCGCGGATCAGGTCGGTCTTTACTCGTTCGGCATCGGTGAGCACCATCGCAGCGAGTACTACGACTCCGCTCCGTCGATCATTCTGGCCGCAGCAGCCGCGCGCACCGAGAACATCCGGCTCGGCAGCGCGGTCAAGGTACTCAGTGCCGACGATCCGGTGCGAGTGTTCCAGGAGTTCGCCACTCTCGACCTCATCTCGAAGGGCCGGATCGATTTGGTGGTCGGCCGAGGCTCGTTCACCGAGTCTTTCCCACTGTTCGGACTCGACTTGGCCGATTACGACTCCTTGTTCGCCGAGAAGCTGGATCTCCTGCTGCAGATTCGCGACAACGAGGAGATCACGTGGTCCGGCCGGCACCGGCCGGCGCTGAACCGTCAGGGGATCTATCCTCGTCCGCTGCAGGATCCGCTACCCATCTGGGTCGGTGTCGGCGGAACCCCCGAATCGTTCGCTCGTGCAGGGCTTCTGGGCCTACCCCTGATGATCGCCATCATCGGTGGAGAACCGCGCCAGTTCGCGCCGCTCGTTGACCTGTATCGACGCGCGGGCGCGCAAGCGGGTCACCCGCCGGAGAAGCTGAAAGTCGGATTGCACGTGTTCGGATTCGTCGCCGACACCACCGAGGCGGCAGCCGACACCATCTACCCGGGCTGGAACGAGATGTTCACCAAGATCTCTCGCGAGCGCGGCTTCGCTCGACCGAGCCGACAGCAGTTCGACGCCACGTCGGGACCCAACGGTGCGTTCTTCATGGGAGACCCGAAAACCGTCGCCGACAAGATCGTTCGGGTAAGCGAGCAACTCGGCGGTGTGGATCGACTGTCGCTGCAGATGACCAATCCGCGTCTCGCCCACGGTGATCTGTTGCGCGGCATCGAGCTACTCGGTACCGAGGTCGCTCCGCTGGTAGCCGACGCGTAAGCGGCAGCGAGCGAAAATCAGTTTGCGGCCCATTCCATTTCGTCCACACCGGCGACCGGGGTCGACAGCGAACGTATCTCGCTCGCGTACATCGTGCGCTTGATTTCGCCGAGCACAGGGCCGCGGGTTCCGATCAAATCCGTTGCCCGAGAGAGTGCGTCGTCACGCAGCCGATCCTCGGTGGACACTGCGTCCACCAAGCCGAGGGCGGCTGCGTCCACTCCGCCGTAGCGTCGGCCTGTGGTCAGTGCTTCGTGGAACGTGTGCGGGGCGAGCTTGGCTCGGACCATGTCGACTGTTCCCGGGCTGTAGGTGGCACCGATGTTGACGCCAGGAAAGCACAGGAAGCCGCGATCGGAGCGCATGACGCGGTAGTCGTGTGCCATGACGAAAAATGCGGCACCCCCGTAGGTGTGCCCCTGCATAGCCGCCACCGTCTGCATCGGGAGGGTCAAGAACCGCACCAGCAGTTCCTGCACCGTTCCGATGAACCGGTTGATCTGGTCCAGGTTCTCGGCACCCCAGGACAAGTCGACTCCGGTGGAGAAGTACTTGCCGGTGGCCGTCGTGACCAGTGCAGTCGGGCCACTACTGGCTTCTACCTCGTCGAGCAGAGCGTTGACCTCGGCCACCCAATCCGGCCCCATCCGGTTCTCGGTGTCCTCGACGTCGCGAGTGCCGAGATTCAATACGAACACGTCCGCGACACGATCCAGGTATGGCATGTCCCGAAGGTACCCAGCTTTCGTTGTTCTACCCCACAGCGACAGAAGGCACGTGTGTTTGCCGGCGGGAGCACCGGGTAGTTGTATCAGTACAAACGATCGAACGGAGGACCAGCATGCCCACCAACGATGACCAGCCCCAGCTCAAGGACCAGGATCTGTACGAGAAGCTCCGTGACGAAGGAAACTCGAAGGAGAAGTCGGCGCGCATCTCGAATGCCGCGGCCAACGAGGGCAGGAAGAACGTAGGCAAGAAGGGCGGCGAGTCCGGATCGTACGAGGACTGGACCGTCGACGAACTGACCGATCGAGCGAAGGAGATCGGCCTGGAGGGCTACTCCAAGCTGAACAAGAAAGAGCTGATCGAGGCGTTACGCAATCACTGACGTCATTCCGGCCGCAGAGACGAGTAGTACTCCTGCTGTGCGGGGTAGTAGTCGTCGAAGCTCGGCAGCGGTGCGGCGTCCCTGGATGCGATCAGCATGTCCAGGTAGTACTCCCAGCCCGGACCTATGTCGCCGATGCCGTCCGTGCTGTCGAGGCCGTGGGTCAGCACGACGAGTGTGTCGCGGCCCTTCTCGGTGAGCCTGACCTCGAGCGGCCAGCCGCCCTCGTCCGACATACGGACGGCCAGTCGTTGGGGCGGCTCGCAGGCGCCGATCGCCATGTCGGCGACGGGTTCGCCGTCCTCGAAGATCATGGTGACGCGGATGCTGTCGTCCGTCACCCGTTCCCAGGGCCCGAACCACAACGCGGTCCGAGAGGATTCGGTGAGGCTGGCCCACACATCCTCTCGTGACGCGGCGACGGTTCGGCTCAGCTCGAGGGCGTAGCCGGTTTCGGTCTCGCGCAGCGTGCCCGTGGGTATCGGTGCCATCGGGCCATTATGCGTCGTGCGACGATCCACCGTCGAGCACAATCGTCCTGTCAATCGGTGAAATCGATCCGCACAGATATCGGGTCGGTCTGGAGGGCGCGAAAACCTGCGCCGATGAGCCGCCCGAACAGTGGGTTCGCGGAAAAGGAACGCGCTCGCGCACTGACGTCGTCGTCGGGCACGAAAGTAGCTGTGCCCGCTCGCCAGCGATCGCCGACGCGAATCCTGATACGCGGCTCGTCGCCGATGTTGGCTCCCCAACCGGACCTGGTTCCGTGCTGAGAGATCACCCACGCTCCTGCCGGGTCGAACGATGCAGAGACCGGTACCTGTCGGCGCAGACCGGACCGACGGCCCACGGTCTCGATGTCGGTGACCAGCGATGTTCTGACTCCGACAGACGCCAGCCCGTTCACGAGCGGGTTGGCGACGTGCTTTCCGATCCACCGCTCCCGGCGGAACTTCGCAGCTGCGGCGGACGCCGTCGTGGTGCCCCCGGCGCGCCGACTACGAAACGCGTCCCAGCCGTTGCGCTGCACCATTGCTATCGCTGTTCGCCAGGCGGGGCGTCCCGAATCGGGTTGCTTTCCATCGCCGATGCGCTGCAGTTGGTCGGTGTGCCACTGCAAGTCCAGAGCGCCGTTGATCTGTTTGAAAGCACCAGCTTTCGACGGAACTCGCAACGCGACGAGCGGAGTCTCGACCCGATCCAGTGAGCCGTCGACCAGTGAACGGGCTACTGCCGGGGCGAGAGCAGTCGGGCGACCGAGACCGACGACGTCGCACTCTCCCGATCGTACGGCCGCACTCATCACCGAGCGGGTGCGGAAGCCACCGGTCACTGCAAGTGGAACGCTCCCGGCTGCGTCGCGCACCGTGTGGGCGTATTCCAAGAAGTAGGCTTCGCGATCGCGAGTGCTGGAGGTGCCCATCATCGCGGGTGATTCGTAACTGCCGCCACTGATTTCGATCAGATCGATCGCTTCCTCGACGAGATGCTCGACGGTGATGCGAGATTCCTCTTCGCTGAATCCGCCGCGCTGGAAGTCTGCAGAGTTCAGTTTGATTCCCACTGCAAAGCCGGGGGACACGGCCGCTCTGATGGCGCGCACGACGTGAAGAACGAATCGCATCCTGCCGTCGAGGTCTCCGCCCCACGCGTCCTCGCGTCGGTTCGACAGGGGTGAGAGAAACTGAGACACCAGGTATCCGTGGGCACCGTGGAGTTGCACTCCATCGAAGCCGGCCGCCTCCGCTACCGACGCGGCCAGGGCGAACCTGTCGATGATGTCTCGAATCTCGTTCTCGCTCAACGCACGCGGTGTCGGTAGCCCGGGTACGCCGGACGCGATGGCAGACGGGGCGACGGGCGTGGCACGGGTGACGATCGGATTGGCCTGCCTGCCAGGGTGATTGAGTTGTACCCAGATGGGGACGCCACCGTCGGAGGTCGATTTCGCCCAGCGCGCCAGCGCATCGTGGTCGCGGTCGTCTTCGATGACGACGTTGCCGGGTTCGCCCAGGTGAGATCGGTCGACCATCACGTTGCCGGTCACTACCAGTCCGTAGCCACCCGCGCCCCAACGGCGGTACAGCGTTTCGAGCCGGGTGTCGGGTGCGTGCTCGGCAGTCCCCAAGCCCTCGCTCAAGGCCGCTTTCATCACGCGGTTCGGAAGGGTCTGCCCGCAGGGGAGTGGGAGCGGGGTGCTCAGTTCGACGACGTCGGTCTCGGTGGGCATGGCGTGACTCCGGTTCAGCGATAGCGTGACGGGATATGATTGCCGTCATAGTCACACGCGACTGTAGATGTAACTCGGTGTCACGTCAATGATCGTGTTCGGAAAGGTGATGGATGGCGAATCGAAGCAGTGCTCGTGAGGACATGCTGCGCAGTGCCGCGCAGTTGTTTCGGCAGCGCGGAGTCGAAGCGACTTCGTTGGCCGACGTCATCGAGCACGCAGGTGCGCCGAGAGGCTCGATCTATCACCACTTTCCACGGGGCAAGCCTCAACTGGTCGAGGAGGCCACGCGAACGGCCGGCGCGGTGATGGGGGCCATGATCTCCGAGGGGTTGGCCCAGGCCGGGCCGGCGGCGACGGTGCGCGCGATCATCGAGGGCTTTCGCAGTGAACTGTCGAGCACCGATTTCGTGTCCGGTTGCCCCATTGCTCCTGCCGCACTCGAGGGGGCGAATGCCCCCGGTGCCGTCACCGCGGCTGGTGAGTCGTTCTCGTCGTGGGAAGACACGATCGCCGCATCGCTCTGGCAGCACGGGTTGACGAGAGAGCGGGCGCAGGCGCTCGCGACGTTCTCCATATCGGCGATCGAGGGTGCGCTGATCGTGGCGAAAGCGCAGCGATCGACCACCGCGCTGGATCGGACCGAGGGAGAGTTGTTGGCTCTGCTCGACGCGGTCCTGGACGCAGCGGGTGGGCAGAGTTCCCGATAGCACCTATTGCTATAACGCAGAGTTACAGTTACTTTCCCTTCAGGAACTATGTCGACCGTCATAGCCGGAGGGGATCTCATGCCGTCACTCACCACTTCTCGACACCGCGTAGAGGGTACGAAGCTTCGCGGCCGATATCTGGCTCTACTCGTGATCTGCGCTGCGGAGCTGCTCGTCGTATTGGACAACACCGTCGTCAACGTCGCCCTGCCGTCGATGGGGCTACAGCTACGCGCCGACATCAGCGGCTTGCAGTGGGTGGTCGACGCCTACACGCTGACGTTCGCGGGATTGCTGCTTGCTTTCGGCCACCTCGGAGACCGATACGGGCGCAAGAAGGTGATGATCATCGGCCTGGCGGGCATTGCGCTGATGTCGGTGGGCGGCGCGGTCGCCGCCGACCTCGGGCAGGTCGTCGCCGCCCGCGCCGCGATGGGAGTCTGTGCGGCGGCGGTCTTTCCGGCCACGTTGGCTCTCATCATCAATATCTTCACCGACGCCAAAGAGCGAGCGCTGGCCATCGCAGCGTGGACGGCGATGGCAGGTTTCGCCATCGCCATCGGTCCGACAGCGGGCGGCTTTCTGCTCGAGCACTTCTCGTGGCATTCGGTGTTCTGGATCAATGTTCCGGTTGCCCTGCTCGTTCTGTTGGCCGCACTGGCCTGCGTTCCGGAGTCGAGAGCCGAACATGTGGGCAAGTACGACCCTGTCGGAATCGTGCTGTCGTTGACGGGCATCACGGTCGTGGTGTGGGCGATCATCGAAGCGCCGCACAACGGTTGGTTGTCACCGGCGAGCATCGGAGGCTACATCGCCGGATGCGTCGCGCTTGCTGCGTTCGTGTGGTGGGAGTTGCGAACACCGTCTCCGGTATTGGACCTGAATCTGTTCCGAATCAGACGATTCTCGCTGCCCGCCTTGGCCATTGCTGTGGGGTACTTCAGTATGTTCGGCTTCCTGTTCATGATCACCCAGTATTTTCAGGGTGTCATGGAACTGACGCCGTTGCAGTTCGGCGTTCATTCACTGCCGTTCGCAGTATCCATCGCGGTCGGAGCACCAATGGCCACACTGATCGCGCAGCGAATAGGAACGACAGCCGTCATCGTCTTCGGACTCGTCGTGATGAGCATCGGCATGTTCATTGCGGGCCAGGTCGAGGTCGAAACGCCGTACCTGGGACCGGTCGTCGTCTCGATGATCTTGATGGGCCTCGGGTTGGCGATCGTGCAAGGCCCGGCCACCGAATCCATCATGTCGTCGGTGACGCTCGACGAAGCAGGTGCGGGCTCGGCGGTGAACGACACCACCCGTGAGGTGGGTGGAACACTCGGCGTCGCGGTGCTGGGCTCGATCGTCGCGTCGATCTACACCACGAAAGTGGGCCCCCGAATCGACGCCATTCCCGATGCAATCATGGAGCCCTACCAGAAGGCCTTTGCCCGTGAGACCGTCGTCAGCGTCATCGAAATCGTCAAAGCGCCGACCAACCCGATCTTCGCGACGCAGAAGGCGGAGCTCGTGTATGCGATGAAAGCCGCGTCTCTGGAGGGATTTCAGCTCGCGTCGTTCGTCACCGTCGGGGCCGCCATGGCATGCGCGATCGCTGTGGCGCTCTTCCTGCCATGGCGGCGACCCGAAGGAGACGGGGTGCTGTTGGCGTGGCGGGCGTCGAAGTCCGAAGACCCCGAGATCAGTTGAACGGGGTGCCCCCGGTGACCGCAATGGTCTCGCCTGTGATGTAGCTGGACTCGTTCGAGGCCAAGAAAACGTAGGCCGGAGCCAATTCCGCGGGCTGGCCCGGGCGGCCCAACGGAACCGTCTCGCCGAACTCGCCGTACTTCTCGGCAGGCATGGTCGCAGGAATCAGGGGAGTCCAAATAGGTCCGGGCGCAACGGCATTGACTCGAATGCCCTGGCCGGCGAGGTCGCCGGCCAGGCCCTTGGTGAAAGCGACGATGCCTGCCTTGGTGGTGGCGTAGTCCAGCAACTCCGGCGACGGATTCGATGCCTGAATCGAGGTGGTGTTGATGATGGTGGAGCCCGCACTCATGACGGCGGCGGCGTGCTTCGAAATCCAGAACAAGGCGTACAAGTTGGTCTTGAGCACACGGTCGAACTGGTCGGTGGTGATATCGGCGATGCCGCCTATCTGGGCCATCTGGAACGCGGCGTTGTTGACGACGATGTCGAGGCCTCCGAGCACCTCCACGGCAGTGTCGACCAACTTGGTGCACTGCGTTTCGTCGGTGAGGTCGCAGGCGATCGCTCGCCCCGACCGCCCAGCGGCTTCGATCAGGTCGACGGTCGCTTGGGCATCGGGGCCCTCGGATTCGAGATGAGCAATGACGACATCGGCACCTTCTCGCGCGAATGCCAGCGCCACCGCTCGTCCGATCCCGGAATCACCACCGGTGATCAACGCTTTTCGGCCGTGCAACCGATCCGAACCCCGGTACGACTTCTCGCCGTGATCCGGTGCGGTGACCATGTCGCGAGTCAATCCCGGATGCTCGAGCTCGGGCTGGTCGTCCCGATCGGGCATGGAGAAAGCAGTGGTGGGGTCGCTCTTGGTGAACTGGTCGGACATTGTCGATCCTTGCCTCGTGTGAAGAGGACCCATTGCGGCAAAACCAAAGCCGCCCCAGTTCTCGAGACGATTCACGGTCGTTACCGACTGGAGTCGCTGTCCACACGAGGTTTGCCGGTTGTACCGGCACGCAAACCTTGCGAATCAGCGCGCGGAGGGATCTTCCCCGATGAAGCTCGCACCCACCGCATCGAGCACCCGGCGCGCCGGCCGGGTAGGAGCGAAGACCTCGACGCGTCCGTCGGAACGTTCGACAGCATCGACGATCACGCTCGCGGCACCCGAGTACATGAAGTCCACCGCCGACAAGTCCAGCAGCACAACTGCATTGCCCAGTAGGGCACCGTCGAGGGCGTTCACCAAATCTGCTCGTGCACTCATGTCCAGCTCGCCGACGGCGCGAACAACGGTCAGATCGGGGGAGTAGGACTCGATACCGATCGAGTGGCGTCGAGCGGGGGCGGTGGAGCGAACATCGGTGAAATCGGAAACAGTCACGGTGCGAACCTCTCAGTTCGGGTGGCCTATCGAACCGGCGTGCTCGGTGTGGAACCCGAGGGCTGCAGGTTCCGGTGCACGCTGTCCCGTAATCCTGACAGCGCAACATCACCGAACCGAGCCTGCAACATCACGGATTCGTCGCTACTTGGTAACGGCAAGGTAACGCAGTTCGATGCCCGGCATCAGGGCAGTGTGTGACCCGCTGCGCGGAACAGGCCGTACCATTCCGCCCTGGTCAGGCGGATGTCCGACCCCGTAGCGGCCTCTACTATCCGATCCGGCGTGGTGGTCCCCAGGACCACCTGAATGTCGGCCGGGTGGCGTGTTATCCACGCGACCGCTATCGCGGACGGTGTCGTGTCGTATCGGCCGGCAATGTCGTCGAGCGCATCGTTGAGGGCAGGGTAATTCTCGCGATCTCCGACGAACACACCCGACGAGGTCCCGCTCTGCAGTGGCGACCACGCTTGCACGGTGATGCCGCGTGCCCTCGCGTAGTCGAGCAACCCGTTGTCACGATCCACCGACTGGTCCAGCGCGCCGATGTTGGCGGTCAGGCCCGCAGCGATCAGCGGTGAATGGACGACGCTCAACTGCACTTGGTCGAACAGAAGTGGTTGTGTGACTGCTGTTTCGAGCAATTCGATCTGACCGGGAGTGTGATTGGAAACGCCGAAACCGAGCACTTTGCCCGACGTGTGCAGTGTGTCGAATGCCGCCGCGACCTCGTCGGGCTCGACCAGGCTGTCCGGTCGATGCAGCAGCAGGGTGTCGAGATGATCGACGCCGAGTGCCGAGAGCGAACCCTCGACGGCCGACACGATGTGGTCTTCCGAGAAGTCGAAATAGCCGTCGCGAATGCCGACCTTGCTCTGAATGCTGACGCGCTCACGCTGCGACGGAGTGAGTGTCACCGCTTGTCCGAAGCGCTCCTCGCACCCGTGGGGTCTGCCGCCGTAGATGTCGGCGTGATCGAAGACGGTCACACCCACGTCCAGGGCGGTGTCGACCAACCTGCGAATCCTGTCGTCGTCCAGGTCGAGGATGCGCATGAACCCGAGGACGATGCTCGACACGGTTGTGCCGGTCTGGGGGTGCGTAAAGGTGCGCAAGGTGAGTCTCCCTCTGTGCGGACGTGGTCGCAGTCGAGTGTGTCAAACCGCGGACCCGGTACGCCCGGGCCTCTGTTGCGCAAACCGTTGACAATATTGCGCAACTTCTGTCATCGTTGTGCTCGGCATCACAAAGAACTCAGGAGGTGAACCGTGGCACCCACGCTCACGCAGGTCGCACAACGAGCAGGTGTGTCGCTGTCGACGGCATCGCGCGCCTTCAGCAACCCGGATCGAATCGGGGCGGACACGTTGGCTCGGATCATCGCCGTCGCCGACCAGATCGGCTATGTCGCGGCTTCGGGGCGCTCCTCCGACACCCGCGTCTCGGCGACGACGGTCGCAGTCGTGGTACCCGACATCGGCCACACCGTCTTCGCCAGCTTCGTCAAGTCCGCGCAAGCACAGGGCTGGCATCGCAGACAGACCATCGTCCTCACCGACACCGACGGAAGCGCAGACCGTGAGCGTGAAGTGATCGGTGACCTGCAGGGCCGAGTCGACGCTCTGATCGTCTGTGCTCCACGACTACCGGCCGAGGACATCGTGCAGCTGGCGGGCGACACACCGCTGGTGCTGGTCAACCGATCCTCCAGCGAATGCGATTGTGTCGTGGCCGATTCCGAGGACGGTATCCGGCAGGCCGTCGATTACCTGGCAGCTCTCGGTCACACACATCTCGCGTACGTCCAGGGATCACCGCAATCGTGGTCCAACGAGCGACGCGTCGACGCCGTCGAACAGTTCTGTGCAGCACGAGGAATAGTGCTCGATGTACTGGGGTGGCAGCAGGAAACCTTGGCCGGCGGCCATGCTGCGGCTGCCAGCGTCGTCGCCACGGGTGCGACCGCCGTCATGACCCACAACGACCCCATGGCCATCGGCGTCATGAACGGGGTCCGGTCGATGGGCCTGGCAGTACCGGAAGACCTCAGCGTCATCGGCATCGACGATTCGCCCCTGGCCGAACTCGCGCATCCCGCTCTGACGAGTATCAACGTTCCGATGGGCCGTGCAGGTCTGGTGTCCTCCGATCTGGTGTTCCAGCGGGCAGCCGAACCGGAGTCGTCGGCCAGAACCATCCACCTCCCTACCCAACTCGTGGTCCGCGGCTCATCGGGCCCCGCTCGGATTCGCACTCTCGCACCAGGAAAGGACGACTCGAAATGAAGGTCGTCATCGCAGATTCCAACCTCCTACCGCATCGTGGCCGCTTCGAGAGCCGAGTCGCCTCCGATATCGAGCTGTCGTGGCACGAGAAGTTCGACGTCGATGCACTCGTCGCGGACATCGCCGATGCGACCGTGTATGTCGGCGGAAAGTTCCCGGCCGTTCTGGCGGAGGCGGCACCCGATCTGCAGCTGGTGCACGTTGCGGGGGCAGGCACGGACGGCGTTTCCTTCGACGACCTGAGCGCTCGGACATTGGTGGCCAACACTTTTCACCACGAACGCTCGATCGCCGAATACGTCGTAGCCACCGCCGTCGTGCTCCGGCGCGGGTTTCTCGGCCAGGACCGCCTCATGCGGGAGAATCGGTGGGCGTCACCGGTGTACGACCGCACGCTTCGGCAGTCGACTTCGCTGGGTTCGACAACGGTGGGATTCGTGGGCTTCGGTCATATCGGTGCGCAGTCGTGGCAGTTGCTGCGGGCCTTCGGTTGCCGGGGCATCGCGGTCACAGGAAGCGGATCGGTGAACGCAGCCGAGAACGGATTGGCCTGGGCCGCATCGACCGATCGTCTGTCCGACCTGATGACCGAAGCAGACGTCGTCGTGGTGTCCGCACCACTGAACGAGCGCACCACCGGCATGATCGGCGACACCGAACTCGCAGCTCTCGGACCGGACGGCGTGCTGATCAACGTGGGGCGTGGCCCCCTGGTGCAGCAGGATGCACTGTTCGACGCGCTGTCCGCCGGATCGCTCGGGAGCGCCGCCATCGACGTCTGGTACGACTACCCGTCGGCCGACGGCATCGGTGCCCCCTCGCGTCATCCGTTCCACACGCTGCACAACGTCCTGATGACACCTCATTCTTCCGGCATCACACGCGAAACCTTCGAGGGCCGGGTCGACGACATCACCGCCAACATCGGTCGACTCGCCGCGCGCGAACCGTTGACCGATGTCGTTGCCGGAGAGAACTTCACGGAGAAAGCAGAGCGCTCGTGACCGACAAGATCGTCGCCGCGGACGTCATCGTCTGCAGCCCCACGCGTAATTACGTCACACTCAAAGTGACCACCGCAGACGGCGTCGTCGGCTACGGCGACGCGACCTTGAACGGCAGGGAACTCGCGGTGGCGTCGTACCTGCAAGATCATGTCGCGCCGCTTCTCATCGGCCGAGATCCCGCACGCATCGAGGACACCTGGCAATACCTCTACCGCGGTGTCTACTGGCGCCGTGGGCCGGTGACGATGGCCGCGATCGGTGCCGTCGACCTCGCCTTGTGGGACATCAAGGGCAAATCCCTCGGGCAACCCGTCTACCAGCTGCTCGGTGGAGCCGTCCGCGACCGCATTCTCTCGTACACCCACGCCACCGGCTGGGACACGTCGGAATTGATCGATTCCGTCGATCGACGTCGAGCACAGGGTTTTCGCGCCGTGCGGGCCCAATCGGGTGTTCCCGGCCTGGAGTCCGTGTACGGAGTGCACCGAGGCGCGCAGGGATACGAACCCGCAGGGCGTGGTGCCGTTCCCGTCGAGGAGGTCTGGGATACCGATGCCTATCTCAATCACGTTCCCGGGGTGCTCGCAGAGGTGCGCGAACACGTGGGATCCGAGCTCAAGTTGCTGCACGACGCGCACCACCGACTGACACCGCAACAGGCAGCGCGACTGGGCAAGTCGCTCGAGGACGTCGATCTGTTCTGGCTCGAGGACGTCACCACCGCCGAGGATCAAAGCGCCCTGCGGCTGGTGCGTCACCACACCACGACCCCGCTCGCGATCGGTGAAGTGTTCAACACCATCTGGGACTGCCAGCAATTGATCTCCGAGAAGCTGATCGATTTCATTCGTGTGGCCATCGCCCATGCCGGCGGTATCAGTCATGTCCGAAAGATCTTCTCGCTGGCCGAGGTACACCAGGTTCGTTGCGGACCGCACGGGCCCTCCGACGTCTCGCCGATCACGCTCGCCGCGAGCGTGCACCTCGGAATGGCCACTCCGAACTTCGGCATTCAGGAATTCATGGGTTACGACCCACTGGTGGACGAGGTGTTCCCACACGCATGGTCGTTCGCCGACGGCTACCTGACCCCCGGTGACGCCCCCGGCCTCGGCGTCGACATGGACGAGTCGTTGTCGGCGCGGTACCCGTACGAGCCCGCGTATCTCCCGGTCGCTCGCCGCCTCGACGGCTCGATGACGGACTGGTGACGAGATGAGCGAATCCAGACTGACTCGTTCGGCACTCGCTCGCTCGGGCGTCGTCCCGGCACGACCGGACGGCACCGGGATCGTCCATCTGGGGCTGGGCAACTTCCATCGCGCGCATCAGGCCGTGTACACCGCTGCGGCACTGGCGCAGGACGGCGGTTCGTGGGGGATTCTGGGCGTAGCGAACAGATCTCGCACGATTGTCGACGCCATGCTCGCTCAGGAACTGCTCTACGGCGTCGTCGAGATCTCGCCGTCGGGATCGAAGGTGAGCGTCCCCGGAGCACACACGGGAGCCATGGTCGCCGCCGACGACCCCGCCGCCGTCGTACGGGCCATTGCGGACGAGGACGTCCGAATCGTGACGATCACCGTCACCGAGTTGGGCTACACGCTGTCGTCCCGGACGGGCTCTCTCGACCTCGAATCGACTGCAGTGCAACAGGACTTGCAGCGGCCGGAAACGCCGACGACCACAGTGGGGCAGCTCGCGAGGGCTCTGGCGATGCGGGCACGAACGCACGGGGCTCCCATCACCGTGGCCAGCTGTGACAACCTGCTGGGGAACGGTGATCGCACCGCTGCACTCGTGCGTCAGTTCTTGGACCGTTGCGGTGCGGACGATGTGCTCGAGTGGCTGGCCGCGGCAGTGACGTTCCCCAACTCCATGGTCGATCGCATCGTTCCGTCCAGCAGTGCGTTGTACGACGCCGAGTCCACCGCCGAGCTGGGCGCTGTGGACACCATTGCGGTGCCGGCGGAGCCGTTCACGATGTGGGTGATGGAGGACGAGTTCGCCGCAGGACGTCCCCGCTGGGAAGCCGGTGGTGCCGTGTTCACCGAGGATGTCGAACCGTACGAACTGATGAAGGTTCGACTGCTCAACGGAACCCACTCTCTCATTGCCTATCTCGGCGCACTCGACGGTCGCGCGACAATTCCGGACTCGATCGGTCGCCCGTTCGTGGAGGCTGCAGCTCGAGCGGTGTTGGTCGACGAATACCTCCCGACCGTGCCCGTTCCGGGCGGGGTGGATATCGACGACTACATCGCCCAGCTGTTCGTGCGGTGGTCCAACTCCGCTCTGGGGCACAAGACCGCGCAGGTCGGTTCGGACGGCTCGGCGAAGCTCGCGCAGAGGATCCCGGACCCAGCGCTCCACCACCTACGAAAAGGTGTTGTACCGCAACAGCTTTCCTTGACCATCGCCGCCTATCTCTGCTGCGTGTGCCCGCCCGACGGTTTCGACCCGGGCCCGCATGCGCATGCGATGGCCGACCCTGCACGTGCGCGTTTGGCAGGACTTGCCGCTTCGGCAGCGTCCAGTGAGGATTTCGTCCGCTCGGTTCTCGAACGCGGCGACATACTCCCCATCGAGTTGGCGCAGTTTCCTGAATTCATCACACGCACAGCGGAATTCATGGATACTGTTGTTCGTCACGGTCCGATGGCCGCAGCCGTCGAAGCGGCGAGTTCTTCGCTCCGCCCCGTCGTCACGGCATCTCCGACCGCACTCGACTGACCCATTCTCCTTCCTTCGTTCGGCCGAAGCCGAAACTCACCCGAGGACAACCATGGACACGACCACAGAACCGTCAGATTCTCCCAGAATCGCTCCGGCCCAACATGATCCTTCCGCCGTACGACGCGCAGCGTGGGCCGGCCTCATCGGAACCACACTCGAACAGTACGACTTCGTCATCTACGGCACAGCGTCCGCGCTGATCTTCAACAAGTTGTTCTTTCCCAACATCTCCCCGGCGGCCGGCATCATTGCCAGCTTCAGCGCGTACGCCGTCGGCTTCCTCGCCCGGCCACTGGGTGGACTGTTCTTCTCACGCTACGGTGACCGGCTCGGGCGCAAGTGGGTTCTGGTCGCCACGCTGATGCTGATGGGCGGCGCTACCATGGCGATCGGTCTGCTGCCGACGTTCGGGCAGGTGGGACTACTGGCCCCGGTCTTGCTGGTCCTGTGTCGATTCTTTCAGGGCTTCGGCGCTGGTGCCGAACAATCAGGTGGCGCAACGCTTCTGACGGAAACGGCCGCGATCGGAAAGCGTGGCAGATTGGCCGCTCTTGTGATGACCGGCGCGGCGCTCGGCACCGCTCTCGGAGCCATCGCCTGGATCCTCGCCCAGTTGCTCCCCGACGATCAGCTCATGTCCTGGGGCTGGCGGATGGTGTTTCTGAGCAGCATCCTGGTCACGGTGGCCGCGTTCATCATCAGGCGCAAGCTCAACGAGTCACCGGTGTTCCAGGAGCTGAAGGCGGCCCAGGAGCGACCCAAGGCACCGGTGAAGGAAGTGTTCACCAACGGCAAGCGACCGCTGTTCATCGTCATGTTCATGACCGTCGGCATCAGCGCTCAGTCCTACACGTACCAGGTGTTCATGGCCTCCTATATGAAGAACGACATCGGCGTCGATCCCACGTTCATACCCAAGGTTCTGCTCATCGGCGCAATCTGCGGCGGCATCGCGGCCTGGGGCTTCGGATGGCTATCGGACAAGGTGGGCCGTAAGCCCGTGTACATCGGTATCGTCAGCCTGCTCGTCGTTCTTCCGGTTCCCACGTTCATGGCTCTCAGCACCGGTTCGCACGTACTGATCACCCTGGTGATGATCATCGGATTCATCCTGGCGTGCCAGGGGGCCGTCGGTGTCACGATGAGTTACTTCCCGGAGATCTTCGGGGCTCGATACCGGTACGCCGGAGTCACTCTCGGCCGCGAGTTCGCGTCCGTCTTCGGCGGCGGAATCGCTCCTCTGCTGTGCGCGGCACTGATCACCGCGTTCTCCGGATCCTGGGTGCCGGTCGCGGTCTACATGATGATCATGGCCGTCTCGGTGCTCGTCGCCGCATCCTTCGCACCGGAAACTCGGGATCGCGATCTGACCGATCCGGCCAACGCAACCGATCCGGTGCTCGACCGGGTCTGACCTGCCCACCTCGAACGGAACGGACTACACGATGACCACCGAACCGAACCCTGTGCCCGACAGAACGGTCGCCCTGATCGCGTACGGCACCGATGACATCCGCGTCGAAACAGTGGCGGTGGCCGACCCCTCGCCGGACGAGGCCATCGTCGCAATTGCTTACGGCGGAATCTGCGGCTCCGACTTGCATTACTGGAAGCACGGGGCGGCAGGACAATCGGTACTGAAAGCGCCGATGCGATTGGGACACGAGGCTTCGGGCACCGTGGTTCGGCGCGCAGGAGACGGCAGTGGCCCCGGTGAAGGCACCCCGGTCACCGTCCATCCGGCGACTCCCGCCGCCACCGGCGCGAAGTATCCGGCCGATCGTCCGAACCTGTCTCCCGGATGCCGCTACATGGGAAGCGCCGCGCAGGTACCGCACGACGACGGTTTGTTCATCGGTCATGTCGCCGTCCCGACACGAATGCTCAGAGCGTTGCCGGACGGTCTGGATCTGAGAATTGCCGCGTTGGCCGAGCCGGCGAGTGTCGCGTGGCATGCCGTCGAGCGTGCCGGGGCGGTGTCCGACAAGACGGTTCTCGTCGTCGGGACCGGTCCGATCGGTGCCCTCATCGTGGCGGTCGCTCGCCGAGCCGGTGCAGCTCGAATCGTCGCGGTCGACCTCGAGGACTATGCGCTCGATGTGACGCGTCGACTCGGAGCACATCGAACAGTCGACGCCCGAGACGGGGCGGCAGTCGCGGCGGTCGAGGCCGATGTGACGTTCGAGTGCTCGGGCAACCACCGCGGTCTGGCGTCTGCAATCGACGGCACGGCTCGCGGGGGTCGTGTCGTCATGGTGGGGTTGCCTGCGGCCGGGCCTCAGCCGGTGCCGCTGTCATTGGCGATCACCCGGGAGATCGACCTGATCGGCTCGTTCCGGTTCAACACCGAGATGGACGACGTGATCCAAGCCCTGGCCGACGGTTCACTCGATGTGGCACCCGTCATCACCGCGGAGTATCCGGTGGCAGACGCCCTCGACGCGTTCGCGCTCGCCGCCGATGCATCCCGATCGAGCAAAGTCCTGTTGACGTTCTGACGGGCTACTACTCGAATTCGGTTCGTATCGACTGTGTCGTGAGCTGCAGCATCAGCACGAAGCCGGTCAGCGTCACGACGATCGGGGCCCACAGCACCACCGCCACGAATGTGTCCACATCGCGTTCCAGCACTATGTACACCGCGACGATCGATGTTCCCAACAGGCACAGGGCGATGTGCGCAGCGAGGCGCCATTTGTCGAAGAAGAACCCGGCCAACATTCCCATCGGGATGAGGAAGGTGCATTTGCCGAGGGTGACTTCCGGCGCGAAATTCGCGGTGATGGTGGCTCCGAAGATCGACAGATCGGCTATGACGACGAAGGCGAAGGCTTGCCCGAGCGTCGGCCACGGTCCGAACCACCAGAACGCGCCCATGATGTATGCGGCGATCATGCACGTCCATTGCACGATCGAGGGGATGGGGGTGGTCGCGCCGTACCCGAACGCCAGCTCGAGGGTGACCACGACGGCCATGGCCAGGGCGGCGGCGGACACGATCCGCTTGACGAGCGTCGTGACAGCGAGCGACGTCATCACGCCCATGCCCCATTGGTAATGCTCGTTGGACCTCGTCAGTGCGCGAGTCACAGTGCCCCCTCGTTCCAATCGGGAGTCGATTGAAACACAGTCGCACCGCTCGACGTTCGGCTTTCACCGTGTTCTGGCCGACGGTGCGGCACGATCAGCTGGTCAATTGGTGTAACAGCTCCGGCAGTGTCTCGCTGATGTCGTGCCGGCTGGCCACCCGATAGCGGGCGGCCTCACCGAGCAGCCGCCGTCGATCGGCGTCGTCGACCACCGCCGAGACGGCGGCAGCGAGAGCATCGGAGTTGCCGGGCTCGACCAGAATTCCAGCACCGTCGGCGAGGAATTCGTGCGTGCCACCGTGATCGGTTCCGATCACCGGCAATCCGTGCGACATCGCTTCCAAGACCGACAACGGACCTGCCTCGGGAGAAGTACTGGCCGACACAACGACATCCCACCTGCGAAGAGCGGACTCGGCATCGGTGTGTCCGAGGAACTCGACACGTCCGGCAAGATCCGGTTCCGCGGCGCGCGCGCGGAGTTCGTCGACGTATTCGCGATCACCGGGGAAGCTTCCCCCGGCCAATTCGACTCGGACGTCAGGGAGCATGGCGACGGCGTCGAGCAGCACGCGGTGCCCCTTCCATGGCGTCAACAACGCCAGCATCCCGACGACCGGCGGAGAGTGCAGCGCACCGCCGAACCGCGGAACCGGCCACGGCACGCCGTTGTGTGACACCACCACGGGGAGGCCGGCCTTTCGGAGCGGTTCTGCGGTGGCCTCGGACACCGGTACCGCAACGCGAACGGCCGGCCGGGCGAACCGGACCACCACACGCTGCTTGAGAGAGGTCATCGTGTCGTGGACGAGCCACGACGCCCCGCGAGCGGGCCGCGCAAACCGCGCCACCGGAAGCGCGAACAGCGAGTTGACGACCGTGGCGGTGCCCGGTGCGCGGGCGATCGTGCGCACGGCGCGCGCCGCCCCCACCCATCGTGCGACCATCCTGATCGCCGCGATACCGCGCGCGGCACCACGTTGCCCACCCAGTCCGAGCTCGTCGATGCGGACGTGTCGCGTCGTGTCGGGCAGGCGATCTGCCAATGGGCCTGCAGGGCAGGCGATCACGGTGGCATGGCCGCGACGCGTGGCCTCGTCGATCAAATCCAGCAGCACCTTCTCGGCACCGGACACCTGGCCGGTGTGCGCGAGGAAGAGAACTGTCGATTCGTCGGTCATGTATCGGCCCGTCTGTGCGGCAAAGGTGGTTCTGGCGGATCAGTACGCATCGCGGAGCAGTGCCACTGGGTCTTCACACATTCTGCGTAGCGCTGCATCCATGACGGCCACATCGACCATCTTGCTGCAGAACGAGGCCGTATAGGTTCGCCCACCGGCGATTTCGGCGATGAGCATCGTGCAGCCGTCCGGACCGTCCGGTTCGAGCGACGCGGCCATCTGCGGGGGCCTGCCGTCGTCGGCCCAGTCGAGGTGGTCGAACACCCGCACTTTCCCGAGGTCGCTCACGGCCAGCCGCAAGGTCTCGGGTACCTCGACGACCGAATTCTTGTCCTGCGACGGTGCAGACGGCCGAATGCGTGACGCCACATCGCGAAGATGTGACATGCCCAGTACCGCGATGGGCCAGCCGGATTCGATCACCTCACGCATCGATGCGGTGATTCGGACGGGTGTCGTGTCGGCAGGAAGATGCAGTGGGATGCCGACGGCAAAGTTCCCGTGCGCGCCCTGCTGGGCCGGATCGAGATAGCGGCGGCTGTTGAACAACACCATGATGTGCTCGTCGATGTCGACGGATTCCGCTCGTAGCGCCGCGCTCCACAGGGCAATCGAGATCGACGCAGCGGTCGCTCCGGGCAGGTTCTCCGCAGTCCAGTTCTTCAGCTCGTCCACGTCGGCTTTGCTCATGTACCCGGCCCGGCTGACCTTTCCGGCTTCCCAGTTCTCGATCCGACGACGGGGACCGGACCCGCCGTCCGCTGCGCGCCGGTGTCGAGCACGCAGGGACCAGAAGTCCGCCAGCGTCTTCGGATGCCGAGAGTAGTGCCGCCACAGAGCTTTCCAGGTCGTGCTCGGTGGCAAGCCTGCGGCGAGGCCGGGAACCAGTGAGCCGTCGGCATCGTCGCAGAATGCCGCCAACATCAGGACGCCGATCTGGCCGTCCCCGATTCCGTGCGAATAGTCGATGGCGAGGTGATCGTCGAACACGACCACCTCGAGTGGACCGCGAGCACCTTGTCGCGACCGAATGTCGGTGAGCATCTGCCCCAGGTCTTCGGTGCCGCCACTGCTCGTGGTGACATTGTCGCCGGCGATGTTGCTGCGGTAGCGCCACCGTCGAGCATCGGAGCGTGGTTCCAGCGCGATGTGCGGCTCGGCGTCGACGTGTTCGGCGGCGGTGAGCGTTCGACGCGTCCGCTCGATGTCGAGACCGCGGACGGGCCCGACCGCGGTGACTATCCGGGTGTCGGCAAAGACGCGATCCAGTGCAGTCGAGCGATAACTACGCTCAGCGGACGGCATCGACGACCTCCTGCATTCGACTGCGGAAGTTGGCCCGTGAGAAGCCTTCCGCCCATCTACGAATGGCGGCGCGATCATAGTCGGCCGGGTCGAACGAGCGCATGGCCTCGGCGAACCCGGCGATGACGGCCTCGTCGGAGCCCGGCTGTACATGCAAGCCGGTCTCACCGGGAATCACCGAGTCCACGGCACCACCGTCTCCCAGTGCGATGACCGGTGTTCCGGTGGCCATGGACTCGACCGGGACTATGCCGAAATCCTCCACTCCGGGCATCAGCAGGGCGCGCGTCGTGCGGTGCAGTTCGAGAAGCTTCTCGTGCGAAACCCGTCCCAGGAAGATCGTTTTGGGTCCGGCCAGTTCCCGGCAGGCGTTCATTGCACGGCCGTCTCCCGCCACGACGAGGGGAACGTCGGCCTCGGCGGCCGCGCGCACCGCGATGTCAGGACGCTTGTAGGGGACCAGGCGGCCGGCAAGCAGGAAGAAGTCCTCACGCTCGATCGACGGATCCGGCGTGAAACCCTCGGTGTCGACCGGAGGGTGAACCACCACGGCGTCGTCTCGGCCCCACCAGTCATCGATGCGCCGAGCGACCGCTGTCGAATTGGCCACCACGGTCGTCAGTTTCGGTGCGGCGGCGATCTCGCATCGACGGGCAACGGCCGACAGTGCCGTCAGTATCGCAGCTCCGGCTCTGCCGCCGCCTTCACCTGCGCGAAGTTCGGGATCCCAGGCCCATCGTGCGGGACTGTGCACGTAGGCGATCACGGGGGAGTCGGTGGCGAACACGGCCTGAGTCGCGAAGGCATGATGGCTCACCACGACGGCGTCGTAACCGCGCAATGGCATCCGACGAAAGGCCAACGGCATCATCGGAAGAACGGGTGCGTACGACCGTTGGCCCAATGCGTTGTACACCCGATTGAGGGCGGACGTGTGCGGCGCGCGGCTGATTCCGGACGGAACCCCGGACGGGCGGGAGATCGGTGCGAACACTTCCGCAGCGGGCCAGTGCAAGGCCAGCTGTTCGATGACGTGCTCGGATCCTGCGATCTCCGTGAATCTTTCGTGTACGACGGCAATTCTGTCAGCTGGCATGGCGTTGGCCTTCCGGCGCGATCGTCTGCGCGGTCTGTTCTGCTCGTCGGGTCGAGTTCTTGTTCTGCAATACCAGGTGTACGGGAATGTCGAAGTCGTCGAGCCGTCGCAGCGCCGCAGTTGCTGCCTTCTTGTCCCGTCCACGCTTCGACACCAGCACGACGACGGTCTCGACGTCACCGACGTCGGTGTACTGCCACCACTGCTCCGACAGGCCGAATTCGGCGGTGGCTCGATGGTGGCCGGTGGTCGGTCCGTCGCCGTGCGTCGACTCGAAGACTGCACCGTCGCCGACCAGGACGAGAATCACGCTGTCGCCCTTCGGGGCTGCGTGTCGCGCACTTCTCGATGCCGGTCGGTCGCCACGCTCGAGGGCAGCGATCCGGGAAGCCACGACGGGCGGTACCGTGTCGCCGGTTGCCGGGTCGAAGTGTGCACCGTATTTTCGGGACACCCGACGAGCCCAGGAGCGAGAGGGCTTGCGGCCGAGCCTTCCTCGAAGCAACACGATCAGTTCGGCCGCGACGATGAGTGCAGCCAGAGCTGCGACAAGTGCCTCCGAGACCGGTTTCGGTGAGACCGGAGTTGTGCTCTGCTCTGGTTTCGACAACACGACCAGTCGATCTCCGCTGGCAGCTGCTTCGAGTTCGCTCTGCTGGGTGCGTAGTTGGGCCAGTTCGGACAGTGCCGCAGGCCGACTCGGATCGTCGGCAGGCAGGGCGTCCACCCGAGCCTGTTGCGCGTCGACGGTGGACTGTCCCTCGGCCGTTCGTTCCTGCGAGTCGCGGATCGCGTTGGCGGAGGACGTACTTGCCATCGTCGACACCATCGCCTCGGCCAGTTCCGCGGCGAGTTCGGGAGATCGGGTCGTCACGGTCACTGTCAGCAGCGCGGGTGAGGTGCCAGGAGACAGTTCGACGCTCGAGGCCAGTTGCGACGCGTCCATATCGGCGTCGACCTGTTCCAGGACCTGATCGAGAACGCCGCGATCGGTGGCCAATTCGATGAACGGTGCGCGCATCTGCTCGATGAACGCGTCACCGGGAACGAGCGTTTGGGCAGGTTCGATCTCCGCGACGATCGACGCGGCGTACTGCTTGTCGGTGAGTTCGCTCCTGAGGTAGAACATGCCTGCACCGACCAACACGGCAATGATCACGGCGGGCAGCAATGCCCGGCCGAGTTCGCGCATGTGTCCTGCGAGGTCGATCGGTGGGGGCACGTCGCCCCGGTGTACGGCATCGTGGACGGACATCAACCGCGTACCCTTCCGTCGTCGATGCGAGCGGATGGACCGCTTCGGTGGTTCGTGGAGCCGACAGGCTCGATGATAGCTGGGTGTGGATACAGTCCGCGTAGCCGTGCCGACTGCGAATGGATCTGCATCTCAACGACATTGGAATAGCAGGGGCGGTGGTCGGAAAAGATCGTGAAACCGAACTTCGGCTCCGAAGGCTGCCGCCGGAATCGGGTGATTCGTCTGTTGTGTGTCCGCTTCTCACTGCACGTGCGCACGGTGTCGTCCTTTCTCGGCTGATCCCGGCATCGGTGACTCGACGACTCCGATGGCAACGAACGCGGCGAGCGAGGTCGCGACCAGTAATGCCGCCCCGACGGATACGAGCAGCCACAGGCCGGGGTAGTGCTGTACCAGGAGCCAGCCGCCGACGGTGGCGGCCGCGGTGATCACGACGACGACCGAAAGGGACTGCACCGGAAGTAGTCTGGGGATGGGCATGCTTCGCGCTATCACGATCCACAGCAGGACGAGGGTGGTTCCGATCGTCGCGACCGTGGAGATGGCAGCTCCGTCGTACGACATCCGTGGGATCAGCACGAGGTTCAACCCGATGTTCAGGGCCAGGCCGACCAACGCAACCACGGGGTAGTGACGCTGCATCCCGGCCGAGGCCAGCAGAAAGATGCCCAGCATCACCAACGACATCAGTGCCGCGCCGATGACGAGCAGCCGGGCCGCGTGTGCTCCGTCCACGAATCTGTCGCCATACAAAAGGCCGATCAACGGCTCGGCCGACGGTACGAATGCTGCCACGGCCATTGCACCGAAGACTGCGAACAGCAGTGCGGCCGAACGGGTGCGCGCTCGAAATGCAGTGGTGTCGTGAGGCCACGACGCCACGAGCAGGGTGCTGATCGGTGCCACTGCCGCCAATACGAAGGTGTCGATCATGTCGGAAAATTTGTAGCCGATCGAGTACAGACCGACGGCCTCGAACGTGTCGAGGAGGCTGAGCATCAGCATGTCGATCTTGAGCATGGCAATGGTGAGGGCGAAGCCGATGGCGAGGGGCACGGCCTCCCTCAGGTACGGACCCCAGCGGCGCACCTCGATGTGCCTCGACGGTCGCAACCCCATGGAACGGTTGCCTATGCCGAACCCCTTGGTGATCAGTTTGAACACTTCGTTGACCACAGCCGGCAGCACGAAGATCAGCAGGGTGGGAGCGAGCACGGCCGCCAACACGGTCAAGGCCAACTGGATTGCCTGACCGGCACTTTCGGCCACCGCCACCAGGATCAGCCGGTGACGACTCTGGAAGAGGACGCTCAAGGCGTGGCCCGGTGTGGCGAACACGACCACCAGTCCACCCAGCACCGTCGCGAGGACCACCTCGCTCGGATACTGCAGCAGGAGAACGTATGCCACGGCGAGTACGTAACCCACGAGTCCGAGGGCAGTACGCAGGGCCAGAAACGACGACGCGGTTCGACCGATTTCCTCGGGATCGTCGTCCATCAATTTCGCCAGCACGACGCGTCCGACTCCCAGGTCGGTGACGACGGACATCAGGCCCAGCAGTGCGAAGACGAAGCTGAACTGGCCCCACTCGTCCGCGCCGAGGGACCTCGCGACGACGACACTGCCGACCCAGCCCAGCGCCGCGATGATCACTCTGCTGATCAGAACGGCGATTGTCGCCTTGGCTGCGGCCTTCGGATCCGCTGCGATCGCGCGGTAGTCCGGGGGCTGCTCGGTGCCGTCGAGCGCGAGCTCGTCCGACATCAGACCACGCCCGCGGCTCGATACGCGTCGGCAGTGAGCTCAGCCGTTCGACGCCAACTGATCTCGCGAGAGGCGTCGGCTGCCGCGCCGACGAGGGCTGCGCGTGCATCCGCGTCGAAAGCGATGGGTTTCATCGCGTGCACCCAGTCGTCCACGTTCTCCGATGCGACGAGCACGGCACCGTCGCCGACGACGTCGGGGAGGGCACCGACTGCACTGGCGACGACCGCGCCGCCCGAGGCCATGGCCTCGACGGGTGGGAGCCCGTAGCCCTCGTAGCGAGAGGCGTACGCGGTGACGGTCGCAGCTGCATAGAGGGCAGGCAGGTCCTCGACATCGACGTACCCGAGCCCGCGGGAATTGCGGGGAGCGTGGGGACCGGTCGAGCCGGCTCCGGCCAGCAAACACGGGATACCCAGACTCTCCGCTGCGTCGGCCACCAGCTGAACGTTCTTGCGAGGCTCCACCGTTCCGACCTGCATGACGAAACGGTCCGGTAGGTCGTACTTGGACCGAACAGCGTCCACTCGGCTGTCGGTGGGGACTTCTGCCCACGCTGCGGGGGCCAGGCCGACGACGGTGGCGTCGCGGCCGCTGACGGCCTTGATCCGGTCGGCGGTGAATTGCGAGACAGCGATGAGCAGATCGGCACGGCGCAGAGCTCGCCGCACCAGTCTCTGTTCACCGAGCGCGCGAAATCTACTGGAGGCCGACGGCATGTCGATGACCGAAAGATCGTGCACCGTGGCGACTGTGAAGGCCTTGGTGACAAACGGAAGGTCGACGTCCAGGCCGTGTACGACATCGCACCGGCCGACGGGGAGTGCGCCGAGCACCGCCCGAGCCGCACCGCTGGTGACAGGCCGTTCCATCGCCCGAACCGAGGGTGGCAGCTCGCCGACGGCGTCGCGCTGCACCACCGCGGTGAGATCGGCGTCGGGCAGACGATGCGGTAGCTCGTTCAGGAGCTCGCGAATGTAGGTCTGTACTCCACTTCCGCCGGGCCTGAGGGCGAGCGCCCCGAAGACGATTCGTGTTGCGCTGCTGCGCATCCCACCACTCCTAACAAGAGCCAGAAATAGACATCGATCGGAAAGATCTCGAAATACGTGGAGACCAGACTGGCGAACATGGCAGCGACGATCGATGCGCCGACGCCGAGAGCGAGCGACCCGTCGTCGCCCCGTAGTGCCCGGGACAGGCGTGTGCACCACAGCAACGACGTCACCAACAGTGCCACCACCGCCCAGAGGCCGATCGGCCCCAGTTCGAGCAGGGCCTTCACGTAGTAATTGTCGGGTTGGTAATTGGTCGAGAGTCCAGATTGAGTGAACGCTCGGCCCTCGGCGGTGGAAATGCGGTCTGCGGCAGACCCACTCGATCCCAGACCCGTGCCGAAGGGATGAATCAGGATGCTGGCGATGATATTGGCCCAACCGTCACCGCGTTGACCCAGACTGCTGGACGAGAAGAAGACCGACGTGATCTTGGGTACGAAGGGGACCGTGACGGCGACGGCCAGTGCTGCCAGAGCAAACGGCGCGGCAAGGTATCGAAAACGCACGGCGATCAAGTAGATGACCCCGACCGCGAGTCCGAGAATCGCTCCACGCACGATCGAACTGGACATCGCGACCACCATCATCGGAGACGCGCACAGAAACAACAGGTTTCGCCGACGGCGCGGATCGGCCAAAGCGACCGCACCACCGACGAGCAGCGCCAACATCACGTACAGCCCGAATGGGAACGGCAGGTTGAACGTGCTGAACGTGCGCAGTAGCCCGCCCGATGTTCGGACCTGCGTGCCGTATTCGTAACCCAGCGATACCAGTGCGGCGGGCCCGGCCACCAGTTGAGCGATGCCAACGACAGACGTGAACACACCCATGCCCATCAGAACCGAGACGAGGTGGTCACGGTCCCTGGCGTCGAACGGCGCGAGCCACATGACCACAACCAGCAGAACGTAGAAGAAGGTGACCTTGATACCGAACAGACCGACTATTCCGAACGTGGCGAATGCAGACAGGCTGCCGAACACGACGAACACCGCAGCGGCCGGCCACCACGGCACGAACACCCGAGCAGGCGAGCCGGGAACTTGTCGTGGTCGGCGTAGCCACGCACACAGAACGGTGAAGACGACAAGGCCTTCCTTCCAGCCCGACACGACCCCGGGAAGGGGAACGAGAACCAGAAGTCCGTGCAGTGGAACCAATCCCGCCAACAGCAACACTCCACGTTGTGGGCGGCGGTAGATCGCCGATGCCACCGCGCAGCCGAGCGCGAGGACCAGCGCTGCGCCGAAAGCAAGCGCAACGTACGTGGTCACGGGGTCACCCGAACGTGGCGGTGTTCGGCGTAGACCACGATCAGTCCTCGGCGCGTTTCAGAACGGCGAGCAAGGTGAGAAACAGGATCTTGACATCGAGCCAGATGGACCAGTTCTCGATGTAGTAGTTGTCCCACTCCGCGCGGTCGGCAATGGACGTCTGGCCCCGAAGGCCGTGCACCTGAGCCCATCCCGTCACACCGGCCTTGACCCGGTGCCGTTCACCGTACCGACGGATCTGCATCTCGAACAGGTCCACGTACTCGGGCCGCTCCGGCCGGGGGCCGACCAAGCTCATGTCGCCACGAAGGACATTGAGCAGCTGTGGCAGCTCGTCCAACGAGGTCTGTCGCATGATTTTGCCGATACGCGTTCTCCGGTCGACACCCTCGACGCCACCTGGTGCGTCCCCGGCCTTCCGCTCGAACGCCGCGTCGGATGCCCGTGGAGGCCGCATGGACCGAAACTTCAGGCAGTCGAACGGCAGCCCATCGCGGCCGATTCGTTCCTGCGCGAAAAAGATCGGGCCGGGGGAGCTCAGGCGCACGAGCAGCATCAGCGTCAGGAAGACGGGGGAGAGCAGCAGGAGTCCGATTGCCGTCAGAACTCGATCGAGTACACCCTTCAGGGCGAACTGCCAACCCTTGGGGTTCACGTGCGGCAGCACCATCAGCGGCAGGCCGCCGATGTGCTCGACACGAGTGTTGACGCCGACGGCGTCGTACAGCCTGGGTACCACCCACACTCGCATTCCGAGCCGGTGCGCAGTCCTGATCGCACCGACCAACACTTGGTCTTCGGTCGGAGCGAATGCCACTATCAGCTCCTCCGCACCGGTCCTGCGCGCAACTGCCTCCAAATCGCTGGGCAGTCCCAGGTGCGGCAGATCGGGCAGCTCGCCTCCCGATGAGACGTCGGCGACGGGGATTTCTCCTACGTAACCGACCGGAACAAGACCGTACTCAGGAAATTGTCTTGTGCGAGAGACGAGTTGATGCGCGATCGGGTCGTTGCCGAGCACGATGGTCGGTGCTGCCGATCCGAATTTGGTGCGAATCACGCGCTGGACGACGATGCGTACGAGCCGGACGATCGCAATCGTGAATGCGCTGAGCAGCCACAGTCGCAACACGACCGCGCTGGGCCGGTACTCGGTGTCGGCCAGGAACATCACGACCATCAACGCGAGCGCAGCGAATGCAACAGCCGTTTCGGCAGGCCCGATCTCGTCGAGAAAGTTGCGACGAAGGCTGCGCCTGTACATCGACTTGCCCGCCATGATTCCGATGAGCAGCGGGAGGAAGAGCCATGGCAGCCAGCCGGTGTCGACGAGACTGCCCGAATACCACAGCAGCGCTCCGGTAACTGCGACCGCGGCACCGAACACGTCGACCGCAACATTGACGGCGGTGTTCAGCGGATCGACCCGTAGTCGGTCCGCGAGTGTGCGACGGGCTACGACGACGTCGGGCTCGGCAGCCCGCGGGCGAGCGTGGGGTGATTCCAGTGTTTCGGGCACGGCTTCTTCCGGTGGTTAGTTTCGAATGAGGTCGGTCCTGAATATCCCAATTAATGTATACCGCCACGAAAGTGGACACCCGGTCGACTTCACGAAAAAAACTCGAAGTCGGTTGTAGGTCGAAAATGCTAATACTTGTCGGGGAAAGCGCCCCTTATTCGAAAACTCGCTCGCGAATAATCCAGGCCAAGTCCTGCAGTATCTGAACGTGGCCGGTGGTCCACTGCCGCGGCTGTCGATCCCACACGCACAGGGTTCCGACGGAATGGCCGTCATCGTCGGTGAGCGGAACTCCGAGGTAGGAAACAAACAGGTTGCTCTGGACCGACGGATGATCCTTGAGGGCGTCGTTGAGTCTCGCGTCTTCCACCACCAGCGGCTGGCCTAGATCGATCGCATAACGGCAGATGGACGCTTCGAGAGGAACCTCTTGCGCGCCACCGAGTTCCGACGGCAGTCCGAGTGCACTCTTGAAGTACTGACGCTTGTCGTCGAGAAGCGAGAATGCGGCAGACGGAGCGCTCAATGCATCGGCGACCATCGCGACGATCCGGTCGTAGCCGGAGTCGGATCCGGTGTCCATCAACCCTGTCCGAGTCACTGCTGCCAGCCTCTCGGGGTCGTCGATCGGCGTACCGAATGCCCGCGTCACCTCGGCCGGTTCGACGCCCTTCTCCGAAGCGGCCTGCAAAGCCCGCAGCAACGCACCCACGTCGGAATCCTGATCGTCGGACAGTTCGCGAACGAGGCGATCGACGACAGCTCGTCGAATGAATTCATCGGTCCCGAGGCCGGATTTCTCCGCCTGCCGGGCGAGTAACTCGTTGAGACGCTCGTCGAAACCGGGAAATCCTGTTGTCATTGGGCATATGGTAGTACAGGCAATGTCTTCCTACCGATGACTGCGGGGTCGAATTCTGCTCGATCGCGAATCGCTGCCGTAATTGCCACAAAGCGTATGACAATCCGTTTCGGCGAAGATCGCCTACCGGTGTTGCTATCATCCCGCGGATGAAAGCAAATGCTCCTCTGCGGGTGATGGCCGTTCTTGCGGCTCTGGTGTTGCCGTTCGCTGCGACGCCGGCAGTGGGTGCAGCTCCCGTCGTGCGGGCTCAGGCCGGTCCGGTGAACTGTGGCGGGCAGTCCGACGCCATCCGGATCGGAGTCTCGCCGGGCGCGTCGATAGGTAGCCTCTCCCCAGCAGATCTGGATCGCGAACTGACGCTTGCCAAAGCCGCGGGAGCCTTCGCGGTTCGTCTCGACATCGATTGGTCCGCAATCGAATCGACACGGGGCGCTTTCGATTGGAGTCGAACGGACCGAGTGATCGATGCCGTCGTGGCCCACGGGATGTGCCCGCACGGGATCATCGCCTACACCCCCAGATGGGCGCGAGTAGCTGCCGCGGTCAACGATTCTCACTCCCGTCCTGCAAACCCGTCCACTTACGCGGCTTTCGCCAAGACGGTGGTTCAGCGGTACCAGAACCGCATCAAGATCTGGGAAGTATGGAACGAGCCGAACATCGTGACGTTCTTCAAGCCCGTTCCCGACGTCACGGCGTACTCGGCGCTGCTTCGAGCGGCCTACACGGCGATCAAACAGGTGCAGCCCGGTTCGACCGTGCTCGTCGGTGGGATGGCACCGTCCGAGGACACGAACGGCAACATCGCGGGCACGTCGTTCCTGTCGAAGATGTACGCGCAAGGATCCAACAAGTACTTCGACGCCTTCAACGTGCATCCCTACACGTGGCCGTACCTACCCAACGACCCCAGCACAGCGTCATGGAACACCGCCATGAAGATGTGGTCGATGCGAGACACCATGGTTGCCGGCGGTGACAGTGGCAAACAGATCTGGATCACCGAATTCGGCGCACCGACCGGGACCAACCCCAACAGCGTCAGCGAGCAGGTGCAATCGGACAGCATCGGGATCGTTCTCGACGCCGTCCTCGGCAACGATTGGCTCGGACCGGCTTACGTCTACAGTCTCCGAGACGCCGGGTCCGACACGGCCGACACCGAACAGAACTTCGGCTTGGTTCGCAGAGACTGGACCCCCAAGAACGCCTACGGTCGCGTCGATGCCTACGCCGCGGAACATTCGGCACCGTAGAACGATCGATTCCGCTGCCGGTGTTCGTGGGCTATGGTTCGCCCATGAATTCGCAGCCGGGGGGCGCGGTCCCTGATCGTAAGGACATCACGTTCGACTCGAACGGCGTCGACTGTGCGGCGTGGCTGTACCTGCCCGACAGCACCGAGCCGGCCCCGGTGATCGTCGTGGCGCACGGTCTCGGCGGAACCCGGGGAATGCGACTCGACGCCTACGCAGAACGATTTCGCGCCGAGGGCTACGCGTGCCTGGTGTTCGACTATCGGTACTTCGGAGACAGTGGCGGGCGACCGCGACAATTGCTCGATATCGAGTCCCAGTTGCAGGACTGGGCGGCAGCGATCGCGTGCGCCCGGGGTCGGCAGGACGTGGACGGTTCGCGAATCGTGTTGTGGGGCTCGTCGTTCGGCGGTGGCCACGTCATCGTCGCGGCAGCACGGGATCAGCGTGTCGCCGCGGTGGTCGCGCAGTGTCCGTTCACCGACGGCATTGCCTCCGGGCTCGCTTCGAACACATGGACCTCGGTCAAACTGTCCGTGCGGGCTGTGTGCGATCTGCTGGGATCGGTGATCGGGCGGCCGCCGGTGATGGTGGCGACCGCCGGACGACCGGGGACTACCGCATTGATGACGTCACCCGACAGTTACGACGGGTACCTCGCGCTCGCTCCGGACTCCGACGAGTCGTTCCACAATCGGGTTGCCGCCCGCTTCGCGCTGCAGATCGTGCGCCATCGGCCCGGACGTCGAGCGAAGGACGCCCGCTGCCCGATACTCTTCGTCGTCTGCAACACGGATTCTGTGGCACCGGCGAAGGCCACCCTGCGATACGCCCGGACAGCCCCGCTCGGCGAGATCGAAACCTACGACGCAGGCCATTTCGACATCTATCTCGGTGCTGACTTCGAGCAGGTGGTCGCAGACCAAATCGCCTTCCTCCTGCGCACTGTCCCGCCGCTGGTGGCTGCGGATCAGTAGACGTCGCGCACGTACCGCTTCTCCGCAGCGAGAGCCTTGACGTACGCCTCGGCGCTGCTCGGGGCCAGTTTCCCGTGCTGTGCGACCACGCCTTTCAGGGCCGCATCCACGTCTTTGGCCATTCTCGACGCGTCGCCACAGACATAGAAGTGGGCACCTCGGTGAATCCAGTTCCACAGCTCGCTGCCGTGTTCACGCATGCGATCCTGCACGTAGACCTTGTCCTTCTGATCCCGGGAAAAGGCGACGTCGAGACGGTCGAGCGACCCGTCGCTCAGCATCGCGGTGAGTTCGTCGCGGTAGTAGAAGTCGGTGTCCGCGTGCTGTTCGCCGAAGAAGAGCCAGTTCGGGCCGGTGTGCCCGAGCGCGCGCCGCTCGTGCAGGAACGCCCGGAACGGTGCAATGCCGGTGCCGGGACCGACCATGATCATCGGCGTGGCGGGATCCTCGGGCGGTTTGAAATGGGTCGATTTCTGTACGAATATCCCGATGTCATGGTTGGCGGCATGGTCGGCCAGATACGTCGAGCACACCCCGCGTCGAGCGACACCGTGCACGTTGTATCGCACAGCCGAGACGGTCACCTGCACCTCCTCTGGATTCTCCTTCGGGCTCGACGAGATGGAATACAGACGCGGCTGCAACGGCTTGAGAACGCCGAGCCAATCGTCCACCGACGCGCGAACCGGATGTGCGGCAAGTACATCGATCGATTGCCGTCCCCACATCCAGTCGGCGAGCGTGTGTCTGTTGTCCGGATGCAACATGGCCTCGAGGTCGTCGTCCGCGGTACGCCGGTGTACGAACTTCAACAGATCCGGTGTGGCACGGGCGATCTCGAGGTGCCGACCCAACGCCGTACGGAGCGGCATTTCACCGTGCTCGGCCAGTTCGACGACGGCGTCACCGTCGAGTCCGGTGGCACTGAGCCACTCCTGCACGTACTGGTCACTGTTGCGAGGCCAGACCCCGAGTGCGTCACCCACCTCGTATTCGAGGGTGCCCGCAGGAAGGTGGAATCCGAGTTGACGGACGTCCTTGAGCGATCCGCGTGCGGTGAGCGCTCGATTCCGAACGAGAGTGGTCACGAAGGGCGACTTCTTGCTGTACCGCGGTCCTACGTCAGCGGCCGCAGGCCGACGTGCGGGTGCCCCAGGCTCGGCCGGCGCGTTGGCGGGGTCGGACGTTGGCGAGTCACCTGCCAGCAGCGCGCTCACCGAGTCGAGCCACTCGGCGGCCTCGTTCTCGTAGTCGGGCTCGAGGTCGACCCTGCCGAGTAGTCGCCGCGCACCGAGTTGCTCGAGGCGTTCGTCGATCTTGCGGCCGTGCCCGCAGAAGTCTGCGTAACTCGAGTCGCCGAACGCCAGCACGGCGTAACGGATTCCGTCCAGTGCGGGTACCGAATCGGTTGTCAGGCTCTCCCAGAAGGTTGCGCCGTTGTCGGGTGCTTCGCCGTCCCCGGTGGTACTGCTGACGATCAACACGTCGGCCTCGGCCGGTAGTCGGTCTGCGGTGAACGAGTCCATGGAGTGTTCGGTGACGGCAGACCCAGCAGCTCGCAGATGAGAAACACTGGACTGGGCGAACTCCTCGGCAGTTCCCGTCTGCGAGGCCCACAGCAGGAGCAGTGGTCTGCCCGCTGCCGACGAGGTGTCCCCGGCGGTTGCTTCGGTGCCCGGCGAGGGAGTGCGCGAGAACAGGCCTGCGAGAACACCGTCGAGCCACGCGTGCGTCTCGGGAGTCAGCGGGGTCCGTTCGGGCAACGTGGGGATTCCCGGCGCGGAGCGACCTGCGTCGGTCCGAAGTCCCTCCAGCAGGCCGGCCATGTAACTTTGCTCGATGACGGTGAAAGGTTTTGCGGGTCGGCTCGGGCGGCCGACCAACACGGCGAGAGCGTCGACCGGATCGTGCACGTCCTCGGACGTATCGGGCGAATCCGATTGAGCAGCAGATACTTTCGTCAGCGACACGGCGCAGGCCTTGAATTCGGGTTGCTGCGAGTAGGGATCGACGGCGTCATTGGTCACCGCGTTGATCGCCAGGGATTCGCCGAACTCGTCGCTCCAGTGGAACGGCGCGAAGCAGCCTCCGGGTAACACTCGGTCGGTAACGACAACGGGCAGTGCTGCACGGCCTCGACGCGACGACAGTTCGACGGTATCGCCGTCGGACAGATCGAGCCGGCCCGCATCGGTCGGGTGTATTTCCACGAACGGGCCGGGGTTCAGTTTGTTCAGCTTCGCGACTTTGCCGGTCTTGGTCATGGTGTGCCACTGATGGGGGAGTCGCCCTGTGTTGAGCAGGAACGGATAGTCGTCGTCCGGCATTTCGGCCGGTGCCATGGCGGGTCGGGCGAGAAACTGCGCTCGACCGCTCGCGGTGGGGAACGACAGGGCAGGAATCGAGCCGTCCTCCGACACCCGCAGGGTTTGGCTCACTCCGTCGTTGAGGTACCGGATGGGGTGTCTGGTGGTAGTCGACCCGGGCGGGCACGGCCACTGAATCGAACCATCGCGGAGCCCGTCGTAGGTGACGCCGCGAATGTCGTAACCGGTGGCGGGGTTCGAGAACTGCTTGATCTCCTCGAAGATCTCTTCGGCGCTGGAGTACGTGAACGACTCGGAATAGCCGAGAGCGCAGGCCATGTCGGCGATGATCTTCCAGTCGGGGAGTGCTCCGCCGGGTGCTTCGACAGCCGGCTGGAACAGCGTGAGGTTCCGCTCGGAGTTGACCATGACACCATGGGCCTCGGTCCACAGCGCGGCGGGCAGCATGACATCGGCGTATCGGTTGGTCTCGGTGTCGGCGAAGGCGTCTTGGGTGATCACCAGTTCGGCACGTTCGAGACCGTCGATCACGGTTGTTCGATTGGCGACGGACGCAACAGGATTGGTGCAGATGATCCAGCAAGCTTTGATGTCGCCCGCAGCCAACTTCGAGAACATCTCGATGGTTCCACCACCGACGTCGGTGCGCAGTGTTCCGGGCGGGATTTTCCAGGCCTGCTCGACGAAGGCGCGGTCGGTGTCGTTGGTGACCGCCCGTTGGCCCGGCAGTCCGGGGCCCATGTATCCCATTTCCCGGCCACCCATCGCGTTCGGCTGACCGGTCAACGAGAAGGGGCCGCTTCCGGTCCGGCAGATAGCACCCGTTGCCAGGTGGAGATTGCACAGTGCGTTGGTGTTCCAGGTGCCGTGGGTGGACTGATTGAGTCCCATCGTCCAACAGCTCATCCAGTTCTCTGCAGTCCCGATCATCTCCGCTGCGGCACGCAGATCTTCCTCGGCGAGACCGGTTGCAGCGCAGACCTTCTCAGGGGTGTAGTCGCGAAGAAACTCCGGCATCGCGTCCCAGCCGTCGGTGAACTGGGCGATGAAGTCAGGGTCTGTGTTTCCGCTGTCGACGATCAGAGCCAGCAGGCCGTTGAGCAGCGCCAGATCGGATCCCGGTTCGAGCATGAGGTGCAGGTGCGCCTTGTCGGCGGTGGCGGTGCGCCGCGGATCGACCACGATCAGTTTCGCACCGGCCTTGACCCGGTCCATCATTCGCAGAAACAGGATGGGGTGGCAGTCGGCCATGTTGGAGCCGATTACGAGGAACACGTCGGCGTTGTCGAAGTCTTCGTACGACCCCGGCGGACCGTCGGCTCCGAGTGACTGCTTGTAGCCGGTCCCCGCGCTGGCCATGCACAATCGTGAGTTGGATTCGATCTGATTGGTACCGATGAACCCTTTGGCCAGTTTGTTCGACAGGTACTGAGCCTCGATCGACATCTGCCCCGATACGTACAGCGCAACGGAATCGGGTCCGTGTTCGTCGAGGATCGTGCGGAGCCTGCGGGCAGTATCGGTGATGGCCACCGAGGTGTCCGTACTCTCCGGCCGGTCACCGCGCCGGTGGCGAATCCGAGCCTTGTCGAGGCGGCCCGGCGCGGCAAGCATGTCTGCGGTGGTGCTTCCCTTGGTGCACAGTCGGCCGAAGTTCGCCGGGTGGGTCTTGTCGCCGACCGACTTGGTGACCGTGGGCCCGGTCGGCAGCGTCGACCGGGAGCTCGACTGGGACTTCGCCGCCGACGGCCCACCGACCTCGAGCACCATGCCGCATCCCACGCCGCAGTATGCGCAGAGCGTCTTCACCGTGGTGACCATGGCTTCCACAGTGCCCGGTGCAGTGTGCGCGGCCATTACACATCGGTTAGCCGGATATGACGTTGTCCTCACCGGGCGTCGAACGAGGCGGTGATGTGCGTTCGCGGCACCGCTCTGTGTGGCAGGGAGGTAACACCAACTTTCTGCAGTGCGATTGGTACTCGAACGTTATTCGTCGAACGGGCTGTCGAGTGGAATGTGTGGATTCTGCGCTGGCAGAATCGTCCGGGTCGGGCTCGAAGTGGGAAGTGGTGTGTTCATGAGGGTGTCTCGAGGATTCGTTCTCGCCGCGGTGGGAGTTGTCGCTTCGGTGGCGGTGCTGTCCGGGTGCAGCTCGCAGACGGACATCTCCGAACCCTCCGTTCCGATCGATTCCAACCCGATGACCGAATTGATGAAACCGAAGCTGACCGCGAGCGTGCTCGACGGAGCAGTCGGATTCTCACCGGCGGACCCGGTGACCGTCTCGGTTGCCGACGGCAAGTTGTCCTCGGTCACCATGCTCAACCCCGACGGCGAGCCGGTATCGGGAGCCATTGCTCCGGACGGGCTGTCGTGGACCAACACCGAACCCCTCGGCTACAACCGCGAGTATCGAGTGCAGGCCGATGCGTACGGACTCGGAGGATCGTCGAGCACGGTGTCGAGCTTCACCACCAGCCAGCCGGGCAATTTCACCAAGCCCTACGTTCTGCCGAACCCGGGCGACGTGGTGGGTATCGGGCAGCCTGTCGCGGTCCAGTTCGACGAGGCGATCACCGACAAGCTTGCTGCCCAGAATGCGATCACGGTCACCACGACGCCGGCCGTGGAAGGTGCGTTCTACTGGGTGAACAACAAAGAGGTTCGCTGGCGACCGCAGAACTACTGGGCACCGGGCACCAAGGTCGACGTGGCCGTCAACGTGTACGGGCGTGATCTCGGTGACGACATCTACGGCCAGGAGAATGCGACGACGTCGTTCACGATCGGCGACGCGGTCATTGCCACTGCGGACGACAACACCAAGCAGGTGACGTTCAACGTCAACGGCCAGGATGTCATCACGATGCCGACGTCGATGGGCAAGGACTCCACCCCGACGGACAACGGCGTCTACATCATCGGTGATCGATTCGAGCATCTCGTCATGGATTCGTCGACCTACGGTGTGCCGGTCAATTCGTCCACCGGGTACCGGACTCCGGTCGACTGGGCGACGCGAATGTCCTACAGCGGCATCTTCTTTCATTCCGCACCGTGGTCGGTGGGGCAGCAGGGCTACTCCAACGCCTCGCACGGGTGTCTGAACCTCAGTCCGACCAACGCCAAGTGGGTCTACGACAACACCAAACGCGGTGACATCGTCGTGGTGAAGAACACGGTCGGTGGAACGTTGTCGGGCACCGATGGCCTCGGCGACTGGAACATTCCGTGGGACGAGTGGAAAGCGGGCAACGCCACCACTGTCTGATCGGTGTCGATCAGCTTCGATCGCGGGTCTGGTAGAGCGACGGGTCGATCCCGAGTGTCTTCAGGTACGCGACCGGTTCGATGCTCGAGCCGTTGTTGCGGACCTCGAAGTGCAGATGCGGTCCCGTCGAATTTCCGGTGCTGCCGACCGCACCGAGGACATCTCCCGGTGCCACCTCGTCACCGACCGACACGGCGAGGCTGGACTGATGGCCGTAGTAGGTCTCGGTGTTTCCGCTCTTCACCCGAACGAGCTTGCCGTAGCCGTCGCCCGCGTCTCCGGCCTGAACGACGGTTCCGCCGGTGACCGCGTGGATCGGGGTTCCGCTGTCGGCAGCCAGGTCCACGCCCTGGTGGTACTGAGCACCGTTCCCGGTCGGATTGTTGCGTCCGCCGTAACCCGAAGTGATGCGGTATTTGCCAGCGTCGATCGGGAGCACGGCACCGCCGAGCCCCACCGTGGGCGGTGCACTCGGAAGTTCGATCTCGGGTACATCCGCGGGAGTTGCGGTATCCGGCACCGACAGCACGTCGCCGTCGAGAACGATCGCCGCGACCTGATTGATGAGCACACCGGTGGCGTCGAGCACCGCGGCGAGTATTGCGGCCCGCTGCTGCGCATCGGGCTGGGGGATCGGGATCTGAGGTAATTCGATCGTGGGTTGAGCGGTGGCCACCGCTGGGCTGAGCAAGCCGGTTGTGCCGATGCACAGTGCTGCCGACAAGATCGAACCCGCTATGACTCTGTGCATTCTGCGACCCACGAAAAAGCCTCCTCGTCTCTGCCCGCCGTGCACCCGTCGGATGGGTGCGAGCTGGGCGTCGAGCATGTTCGGTGACGCTTCGGGGCACGCTGAACTCACGTAGCAGAAAACACATGAATCACGTTGGTACTTTTCTTCCCCAAAAGTGCCATTGGTAACCGTACGTCACAGAAACCCCATAAGAAACTCGAAAAGTGAATTACAACAACGTAATTCGAGGTCAGGGTGGGTACGCACCGTCCGCTCGAACACCCTGGCGAACGGTGGAGTGAATGCACAAAAAAGGCCGGTCTCGCGAGGAGACCGGCCTTCTTCGTATGGGGTGAGCGACGGGACTCGAACCCGCGACATCCAGGATCACAACCTGGTGCTCTACCAGCTGAACTACGCCCACCATTGCACGCGTCCGCAGAACCTTTTCGGGCTCTGCATCAGCAGCGTCGACAATACTAGCGGGTTGAATCCGAGGTTGCTAATCCGCCCCCGATTGCGTGTCGAGTTCGGCAACAACTGCTGCGATGTCGCTGGTAGAGGGCCCCGGCGGAGCCACGAAGGCCGTCCGGCGGTAGTACTGCAACTCTTTGATCGACTCCTTGATGTCCGCGAGGGCGCGGTGCGCAAGGCCCTTGGCCGGCTGCCCGTAGTAGATCCGTGGGTACCACCTTCGGGAAAGTTCCTTGATCGAGCTGACGTCGATCATTCGGTAGTGGAGGTAGGTGTCGAGCGCGGTCATGTCGCGAGAGATGAATCCACGATCGGTCCCGATCGAGTTTCCCGCGAGCGGAACCGTTCCGGCCACCGGGACGTGCTCCTTGATGTACGCGAGCACGCGCTGCTCGGCTTCCTCCAGGCTCACCGTCGACGCGCGCACCTCGTCGGTCAAGCCCGACTTGGCATGCATGTCGGTGACGACGGCCGGCATGTTCGCCAACGCATCGTCGTCGGCGTGGATGACGATGTCGACACCCTCCCCGAGGATGTTGAGCTCACTGTCGGTCACCAACGCCGCGATTTCGATCAGCTTGTCCTTGCTCAGGTCCAAGCCGGTCATTTCACAGTCGATCCACACGAGTTTGTCCTGCACTCGCTCCACAGTAGTGCGCGCACCACAGCCACTAGGGTTTGCGGTGGCGATCGACCCCGTTCACTTCAGCGCACGTTCACGAAAGGATGCGGACATGACAGGCGACCCGACGCAGCCGGCACCCACGCTCAGCCCTGCCGAGAAGGCGAAGGCGGCCAAAGCGGCGGCCGTGGAAGCCGCACGGGTGGCTGCCGAAGCTTTGGCTGCGGCCGACGCCGCCGAGGCCGAGGCGCGTGCCGCAGAGCAAGGGTCGGCACCGGCGGTGCAGGGTAAAGCAAGCGAGATCGCCGCCGGATACACATCGGCAGGTGCGGCATTGGAACTGGGAACCGTCGTTCTGGACGGTGTCACCGACCCCGCTGCCCGCATTCGTATTCCGTTGGCGACGTTGAACAGGCACGGTCTCGTTGCCGGGGCCACCGGAACCGGCAAGACCAAGACGCTTCAGGGGATAGCCGAACAGCTCTCTGCCGCAGGGGTTCCCGTCATCATGGCCGACGTCAAAGGAGATCTCTCGGGCTTGTCCGCGCCGGGCGAAGACAACGACAAGATCCGCAGCCGCGCTGCGGACACCGGCCTGACGGACTGGGCTCCCGCCGGACACCCGGTGGAATTTCTCTCGCTCGGCACCGAGGGGATCGGGGTGCCGGTGCGGGCCACGATCACCGCGTTCGGACCGATTTTGCTCAGCAAAGTGTTGGGGCTCAACAACACTCAAGAGTCGACCCTGGGGCTGATCTTCCACTGGGCCGATTCCCAGGGACTTGCCTTGCTCGATCTCAAGGACCTGCGGTCGGTAATCATGCATCTGACGAGTGACGAAGGCAAGGCCGACCTGAAAGGCATCGGCGGTGTGTCGTCGGCGACCGCCGGAGTCATCCTGCGTGCCTTGGCCAATCTCGAGGCCGACGGCGGCGACACCTTCTTCGGCGAACCGGAACTCGAGACCGAGGACCTGCTCCGCGTCGGACCCGACGGACGAGGCGTCATCACCCTGTTCGAGCTCGGCGCTCAGGCGTCACGTCCGGTGATGTTCTCCACCTTCCTGATGTGGGTGCTCGCCGACCTGTTCCAGACGTTGCCCGAGGTGGGCGATGTCGACAAACCCAAGCTCGTGTTCATCTTCGACGAGGCGCATCTGCTCTTCGCCGACGCGTCGAAAGCCTTTCTGCAGCAGGTGGAACAGACCGTCAAGCTCATTCGCTCGAAGGGCGTCGGCGTCTTCTTCTGCACGCAGCTGCCCACCGACGTCCCCAACGACGTTCTCTCCCAACTGGGTGCGCGAATCCAGCATGCTCTGCGCGCCTTCACTCCCGACGACCAGAAAGCACTGAACAAGACGGTGCGCACCTACCCCAAGACCGACGCGTACGACCTCGAGAAGGCACTGACGTCGTTGGGAACCGGCGAGGCGATCGTGACGGTGCTCTCTGAGAAGGGGGCTCCGACGCCCGTGGCGTGGACGAAGATTCGTCCGCCCCGGTCCCTGATGGACACCATCGGCAACGACGCCATCGCGGCCGCCGCGTCGTCGAGCACCCTGTCCGCCAAGTACCGCGAGACGATCGATCGCGAGTCGGCCTACGAGCGGATGAACGCTCGCGTGACCGACGTGCCCGCTCCGGCAGAGAAGTTCGATATCCCACCGCTGCCCGCCGATCTGCCGGATCTACCCCCGAGCGAGCCGGACGGGCCGTCGGCCGCGGAGCGCATCATGGGCAACCCAGCGGTCAAGAGCTTCCTTCGATCGGCTGCCTCGGCCGCCGGGCGGGAAATCTCGCGCAGCATCTTCGGAACCGGACGACGGCGTCGGCGGCGCTGAGCCTGCTCAGTCGGGAGAGGAGCCCGCAGAACGACCAGGATTCGGGTACTAGTTGCCCAGCTTCTTGTAGAAGCTGCCGATGATCGGCGCCGAAATGCTGCGCGGGCTGTACTGCCCGGCTACCGACATGCCCTTGCTCAGCAGACCCGGCACAACGCGCATCTTGTTCTTCGCAAGGCCGTCCAGTGACAGCTTCGCGGTGTAGGCGCTGTCGATCCACAGGAAGTCCGGGACCATCTTGTCGACGATCGACGCATCGGCCGGGTCGGGTGTCTCGGTGCGGACCGGGCCTGGAGCGAGCAGGGTGACGTTGACGCCGGTGCCCGCGAGCTCACCGCGCAGTGACTCCGAGAACGTGTTGACGAAGGCCTTCGTCGCGGCGTAGGTCGCGTTGTTGGGGATGGCCATGTTGCCCGCCGCAGAACCGGTGATGAGGATGCCGCCTGCTCCGCGACCGATCATGCCGGGCATGACCGCCAACGTGAGGTCGTGTACGGCAACGGCATTGAGCTCCACCTGATCACGCTCGTACGCGGGATCGAGCCCGGCCACCGGTCCGAACGTCGCGATGCCTGCGTTGTTGCACAGGATCGAGATCTCACGCTCGGAGAGCTCGGTGACCAGCTCCTGGCGCTGCTCGCGGTTGGACAGATCCGACGCCCGCACCTCGACGGTGACGCCGTGATCGGCGGTGAGCTTCGCGGCCAGCGCCTCGAGCAGTTCGCCGCGTCGGGCCACGACGATCAGCGAGTGACCACGGGTGGCGAGTTCGGTGGCCAGGGCTTCACCGATACCGGAGGAGGCTCCGGTGACGACGGCGCGGGCATCGGGGCTGGGCTTGGGCAGGCTCACGGTGAGACAGGCTAGCGGACAGATCAGATCGTGGCCGCGAGCCGGGTGCCCTGCTCTATCGCCCGTTTGGCGTCCAACTCTGCCGCCACGTCCGCACCGCCGATGATGTGCGTGGTGGTACCCGCTGCCTTCAGCTCGTCGACCAGATCCCGAACCGACTCCTGGCCCGCGCAGATCACGATGGTGTCGACCTCGAGCAAGCGTGGGCGTTCGTGCTTCTCGCCGAACGAGATGTGCAGGCCCGCATCGTCGATCTTCTCGTAGTTCACCCCCGAAAGCTGATGCACGCCTTTCGCTTTCAACGCTGCGCGGTGGACCCACCCGGTGGTCTTCGCGAGACCGGCCCCGATACGTCCCGGCTTGCGTTGCAGGAGGTAGACCTCCCGAGGAGATGCGGCAGGCACCGGGGTGGTCAACGCGCCCGGCGCGGCCTCGGGCTCCGTGACTCCCCACTCCTGCTTCCATTCCTTCAGGTCCAGCGTGGGGGAGGCGTCGGTGGTGAGGAACTCGGAGATGTCGATGCCGATGCCGCCGGCACCGATGACCGCGACCCGGTCGCCGACGGCCCTACCGTCGCGCACCAGTTCCGCGTACGAGAGCACGGACGGGTGATCGATACCTGAGATCTGCGGCATCCGGGGAGTGACACCGGTGGCCAGGACCACCTCGTCGAATTCGCCCGCGGTGAGTTCTGCGGCGGTGACCCGAGTATCGAGGTGTACCGCAACATCCGCGTCGCGCAGAGCGGTGGAGAAGTAGCGAATGGTCTCGGCGAACTCTTCCTTGCCGGGAATCAGACGGGCGATACCGAATTGGCCGCCGATCTCGCTCCTGGCCTCGAACAGGCTGACGGCGTGTCCGCGTTGCGCAAGGGTGAGCGCCGCAGACAGTCCGGCGGGCCCGGCCCCGACGACCGCCACCTTCTTGGTCTTCTTCGTCGGCAACAACTGCAGGTCGATCTCGCGACCGGCGCGAGGGTTGACCAGGCACGAGACCTTCTTGTGTACGAAGGCGTGATCGAGGCAGGCCTGATTGCAGGCGATGCAGGTGTTGATGCGATCCGCGGAATCGGAAGCAGCCTTCTCGACCCAGAACGGATCGGCGAGCATCGGCCTGGCCATGGCGATCAGCTGCGCGTCGCCGCGGGCGAGGATGTTCTCGGCGATCTCGGGCATGTTGATGCGGTTGGACGCGGCGACGGGGATGCTCACGTATTTTTCGAGCTTGCCGGTGATGTCGGCGAACGCCGCCCTGGGGACGGAGGTGACGATGGTCGGCACCCGCGATTCGTGCCAGCCGATGTCGGTGTTGATGATGTTCGCGCCTGCGGCCTCGACGTCCTCGGCGAGGGCGACGATGTCGTTCCAGCTCTGGCCCTCCTCGACGAGGTCGGCCATCGACAGCCGGAACACGATGAGAAAGTCCGGGCCAACCGCAGCCCGCGTCTGTTTCACGATCTCGACTGCCATTCGGCGACGGTTCTCCGCAGAACCACCCCATTCGTCGCGTCGCTTGTTGGTGCGCTCGGAGAGGAACTGGTTGATGAAGTAGCCTTCGCCGCCCATGATTTCGACGCCGTCGTAGCCGGCGCTCTGTGCGAGTCGGGCGCACCGCACGAAGTTTCTGATCTGCCAGCGAACGCCCCTCGAGGTCAATCGCCTGGGCCGAAAAGGATTGATGGGAGCCTTGATCGACGATGCCGACACACTCAGCGGCTGGTAGGAATAGCGTCCGGCATGGAGGATCTGGAGCGCGATCTTGCCGCCTTCGCGGTGCACGGCAGTGGTGATCCTGCGGTGCCGACGGGCCTCGATGCGGTTGGTCAGCTTGGCCCCGAACGGCAACAGCCACCCGGTGCGATTGGGGGCGTAACCCCCGGTGATGATGAGTGCGACTCCGCCGCGGGCACGCTCGGCGAAGTAGGCCGCCAGGCGGCCGGTGTCGCGGGCGCGATCTTCGAGGCCGGTGTGAATCGATCCCATGATCACGCGGTTCTTCAGCGTGGTTGCGCCGACGTCCAACGGCGACAACAGAATCGGGTACGGACCAGTGGTCTGCTCGGTCTTCACAGTTTCTCCAATACCTCGGTGCACCATTCGGTGAATCCTTCTTCGACACGAATCCCGCCGCGGAGCACCAGGTATTGATGCAGCGCGGTACCGGTCAGGGCAGCGGGGGCCGGAAAGTCCTGCTTCTCGATCAGTCGATACACGTCGAGACGGGTGGCATGTACGTCGCGGTGGCGGGCGACTTCGACTTTCAACGCTTCGATGTCACCGTTGGCCGCTCCGCGAATCTTCACGGCGAGTTCTTCGCGAAGCTGCGAAGGATCGGTCGGTGCGGCGATCCACCGATCGAGCTCGGCTCGGCCCGCAGCGCTGACCGAATAGACCTTCTTGTCGGGTCGGCCGTCCTGCGCGACTGCCTCACCGGTGATCCAGCCCGCTCCATCCATCCGCGTCAGAGTGCGGTAGATCTGCTGGTGAGTTGCACTCCAGAAGAAGCCGATGGACTTGTCGAACCGTCGGGCGAGCTCGTACCCCGAGCCGCTCAGCTCGGTGAGGGAGACCAGAATCGCGTGTTCCAAAGCCACACCCGAGAGTATGTATGCAACGTGGTGACTATGCAACTAGGTGCACCCAAACATGGGCCCGTCGCGGGCTAGTGTTGGCAACCATGGGAACCCAGCCGGAGGCCGCTGTCGTCGGAGTCGCCACAACGCGTAAGCAGGTCACCGCCTGGGGGTTCTGGGACTGGGGATCGGCCGCGTTCAATGCCGTCATTCTCACGTTCGTGTTCTCGGTGTATCTCACCGATGCCGTCGGTGACGACCTACCCGGATCCATCTCGGCGACCACGTGGTTCAGCTGGTCCATCGCGCTGTCGAGCGTCGTCATCGCACTGCTGGCACCGGTGTGCGGGCAGTACTTCGACGCCCGCGGCAAGAGAAAATGGCTGCTGGGGCTGTTGACCGCATTGACGGTCGTGGCCATGGCCGGCTTGTTCTTCGTACAGGACGACTACCACTATCTGTGGCTGGGGCTGCTGCTGCTCGGTCTCGGATCCATTATGTTCGAGCTGGCCAGTATTCCGTACAACTCGATGCTGCGGCAGGTCTCCACCCCGGCCAATATCGGACGCGTGTCCGGATTCGGTTGGGCGATGGGCTATTTCGGTGGAATCGTCCTACTGCTTCTGTGCTACCTCGGTTTCATCGTCGGGGACGGCGACACTCGGGGCCTGCTGGGGCTGAGCACCGACGGAGGGCTCAACATCAGGCTCGTCGCCGTGCTGGCGGCCGTCTGGTTCGCGGTCTCGGCCATCCCGGTGATGTTCGCAGTTCCCGAAGTACCCAGGGCCATCGCCGATCCCGAGGCGGCACAGGCCGGCTTCGCGGAGTCCTATCGCGTTCTCTTTCGTGATGTGCGCGAGTTGTGGAGCGCAGATCGGCGCGCCGTCTACTACCTGATCGCCAGCGCACTGTTCCGAGACGGACTGGCGGGCGTGTTCACTTTCGGAGCCGTTCTCGCCGTCAGCGTCTACGGCATCGGCGCGGCGGACGTACTGCTGTTCGGCGTCGCCGCCAATGTCATCGCAGGCCTCGGTGCCATCGTCGCCGGGCGGTTCGACGACAGAATCGGACCCAAGAAGGTCATCGTCTTCTCGCTCACGTCCATGATCGGTGCCGGAACCATTCTGCTGTTCGTGTCGGGACCGACGATGTTCTGGATCTTCGGGCTGATCCTGTGCCTGTTCGTGGGGCCCGCGCAATCGTCTGCGCGTACCTTCCTGGCCCGACTGGCACCGCCCGGGCGCGAGGGTCAGTTCTTCGGACTGTTCGCGACGACGGGTCGGGCCGCGTCGTTTCTCGCGCCCTCGCTGTTCGGGCTGTTCGTGTGGATGTTCGACGCCGACCGCGCAGGTATCGCCGGGCTGATCATCGTCCTCGCCGCCGGGCTGCTGGCATTGCTGCAAGTTCGCGCCCCGGAACAGGTTTAGACCGACCCGATACGATCCAAGATCTCGGCTGCGAGTCTGTCGGGGGCTTCCTCGGGGATCCAGTGGGAGATGCCGTCGAGTTCGACGAATCGGTACGGTGCATCGACGAACTCGCCACAGCGCTCCGCGCCGGCTCGACCGATGGCGGTGTCGCCGTTGCTCCACACGTAGGTGGTCGGCACCGTCACCGCAGGTAGGTTCGCGAACTCCCGCGTCATCGCGGCATACCAACTCGACGCAGCGGTCAGTGCTCCCGGCACCGTCAGATGCCGTACGTATTCGTCGTCCAGGCTCTCGGCCCCGAACATCGCGCGGAGCCGTTGCGCGTCGTTCTCGGTCAGTACTCGCTCGGCCTTCTCGGGTTCGCGAAGCAAACCGAAGTACTGCGACCGCTGTTGCTGGTCCGGGTCCTCGCGAATGGCCCAGTTGAACGCCGCGGAATGCGGAACGGATGCGGCAGTGAGGCTTCGGACTCGGTCGGGATACTCGGCAGCGACATGCCAGGCGACCACAGCACCCCAGTCGTGGCCCACCAGGTGCGCCGAGTTCAGGTCGAAGGCGTCGAGCAGGCCGAGGACGTCCTCGGTGAGACGCTCGATGCGGTAGTGCTCGACGCCGATCGGGCGGGCACCGGGGGAGTAGCCCCGCTGGTTGGGGGCCAGGACGCGGCAGCCCGCGGCCGTCAATTCGGGGGTCACCCGCGACCACGACGCGTTGGTCTGTGGAAAGCCGTGCAGCGCAACGACGGGTACGCCGTCGACGGGACCTGCCTGTGCCAGCTCGAACGTGTACTCGCCGATGTGTACCTCGGTGGTCATGATGCTCCTTCGCGGCTCGCGCTCGTGCCCGACGGTCAGGCCCGTCGCGGTTCCCATTTGCTCATCCCCAGCATGATCATCCGGATCTGCTTCTCGGTGCGTTCGATGAGGTCTTTCTCGTTCTGACTACCCGGCCGGTCGATCTCCAACAGACCGACCACCGCCGTCAGCATCGTCGAGACCAGGAGGTCGGCCGTCATCTCGAGATCGGAGACGTCCCATCGTTCGAGACCGGGCATGCGAGAGAGGTCGATGGTCAGCTCGCTGACGAACAGCCGGAGCTCGGTGGCGAACGCGCGACGTACCTCGGTGACTCCGCCGTAGCGCTCGCGACTGAGGAAGCGGAACTGATCCTCGTGGCTGCGGACCTGACGAACCAGGATGCCGAAGGATTCGGTGGCCGTCTTGGTACTCGGGTTGCGTCTGGCGTCGCGCAGCATCTGGCGCAGCATGCGCATGCTGTCCTCGACCAACGCGACCCCGAGGTCTTCCATGGACGCGAAGTGTCGATAGAACGCGGTGGGGACGATGCCGGCGGACCGCGCGACCTCACGCAGGCTCACGCTCGCGAACGACCGTTCGCGAAGCAGATCGAGTGTGCCGTCGATCAAGGCCTGCCGCGTGCGCTCCTTGCGCTCCGCGCGGGTACCCGGTTCTGTCACGGCGTCCAGTTTATGGGCGGGCACTCTGTGATCTCCCCTCCGGTTGCTTCCGCGGTCCCCGTGAACTTCACATGAGGTCTGTAATGGCGGTCACATAAACGTTGACAGGTACCGGTGTCGCTCTGTCACACTCATGTTAGTGCACAATCGTTCACTGAATGGGTCGTAGGGTTCGATCCGGTTAGGGAGGATGGAATGACGCTTCAAGAACGTCCGACGCGACCCACGGGTTCGCGCAAGTTCTCGCTTCTTTCCCTGTTCGAGGCCATGGCCACGCCCCACGCGCTCGATCGGTACCTGGAGCTGGTCGACCCCATGACGACCGTTCGTGATCTGCGCGGTGAAGTGACCGAGATACACCGGTCCACCGAAGATTCGCTCACGCTCACCATCCGCCCCACCCGACAGTGGAAGGGCTTTCAGGCCGGCCAGTTCGTTCAGGTCGGGGTGGTCATCGACGGCGTACGTCAGACTCGCTGCTACTCGCCGGCCTGTTCGCAGTACCGCAAGGACGGCCGAATCGAGCTGACGATCAAGGCGCACCCCGAGGGGCTGGTCTCGCAGTATCTGCACAAGAACGCGCACGTCGGCCTCGTCGTCAGCCTGTCGCAGGCGGACGGCACGTTCAAGCTTCCCCAGCCACGCCCGGCGCGCACGCTGCTGATCAGCGGCGGCAGCGGCATCACGCCCGTGCTGTCCATGCTCAGGTCGCTGCTGGACGAGGGGTACAGCAGCGACCTGACCTTCCTGCACTACGCGTACACCGAGAACGACGTCGCGTACAAGCAGGAGCTCGAGAAGATCGCCGCCGAGCACGACAATGTGAACCTCGTCTTCGCATACACCGAGCAGACGACCGGCGGGGACCTGCACGGGTTCTTCGGCAAAGAGCATCTCGACGCCGTGGCGCCGTGGTTCGCAGACGCGGACACCTTCCTGTGCGGTCCACCCGGGCTGATGAAGGGCGTGACGTCGTTCTTCGACGACGCAGGGCTCGGCGACCGACTGCACCTCGAGGAATTCACACCGTCCTTCGCCACCGTGAGCGACGACGTCACGGGAACCACCACGTTCTCCGGAAGTGACGTCGCCGCCGAGAACGACGGTGCAACGTTGCTCGAACAAGCCGAGGGAGCCGGTCTGTCGCCGGCCAACGGGTGCCGAATGGGCATCTGCTTCACCTGCACCTCGGTGAAGAAGTCCGGCTGCACCAAGAACATCAAGACCGGTGAGACCGACACCGAATCCGACAAGAAGATCCAGCTCTGTGTGTCCGTTGCCGTCGGCGACGTCGACATCGACATCTAGTCCCGGAGCTCCCGCCCACCACCCGATCGAATTGGAGATCAGCAGATGCTCGGAACGATTCTCTCGATCCTGCCCACCGCCGTCATTCCCTTCCGACGCAACGAAACGCTGCCCGACGAGCCGACCGTACTGACGTACGAACAGGTCGAAGAGCTCGGCCGCGAACTCGACGACCTGCGGGCCCGCACCGTCGCCAAACTGGGCGACGAGGACCGCGAATACATCTACAAGATCATCAAGGCGCAGCGCGGGCTCGAGATCACCGGACGCGCACTGATGTACCTGCCTTTCGTCCCGCCGGCATGGCTCGCCGGTGTCGGCGCACTCGGCGTCGCGAAGATCCTCGACAACATGGAGATCGGCCACAACGTCATGCACGGCCAGTACGACTGGATGCGTGAGCCGGGCCTGAACTCCGAGGTGTTCGAGTGGGACACCGTCTGCCCGGCAGACCAGTGGAAGCACTCGCACAACTACATGCACCACACGTTCACCAACATCGTCGGCATGGACCGCGACATCGGGTACGGAATCCTGCGCATGGATCAGGACCAGAAGTGGAACCCGTACTACCTGGGCAACCCCGTCTACGCATTCCTGCTCATGACGTTCTTCGAGTGGGGCGTCATGCTGCACGACCTCGAGACCGAGAACATCGTCGCCGGCAAGAGGAAGTGGCACGACGTCAAGCCGTTGCTGCAGGGAATGTGGCGCAAGGCGGGCAAGCAGGCTCTCAAGGATTACGTCATCTTTCCCGCTCTGACCGGGCCGTTCTTCGCCTCGACCGTGGTCGGCAACGTTGCTGCGAACCTGATCCGCAACGTGTGGACGTACTCGATAATCTTCTGCGGCCACTTCCCGACGGGGGTGCAGACCTTCAGTCAGGAAGAGACCGCCGACGAGAGCCGGGGCGAATGGTACGTCCGTCAGATGCTCGGATCGGCCAACATCGAGGGTTCGCCGCTGTTCCACATCATGTCCGGCAACCTCTCGCACCAGATCGAGCACCACCTCTTCCCGGATCTTCCCGCGCACCGCTACCCGCAGATCGCACCCGAGGTCAAGGCTCTGTGCCAGAAGTACGACCTGCCGTACAACACCGGCGGCTTCTTCCACCAGATCGGCACCGTGTGGGGCAAGATCTTCAAGCTCGCTCTGCCCAACTCGCTCACCGGATCGGCTGCCCCGGCCAGTGTTATCGTCGAGCGTAAGAAGACCGACGCAGCGTGACGACTTCGAAGGGGGCGGTCCTGGTGGTGGGAAGGTTCGAGCGCAACAAGGACACCGTGCAGGATTTCACCGAGTCTGCGGCGACACACGTCGGCAGAATCGTGGTGATCATCGCCGGAGCGGTCCGTGACGTCACTCGCGAGATCGGTGATCTGATCACCGATGGAATCGAAATGCGTGAGGCCGCGAAGAAGGCCGAGCGTGATGCGCCGCTGGGCACCGTGATCAACGGGGAGTTCGAGACCCGCGACCGGCACTGACTCACCGCACGATCGACGAAGCCGCCCGAGCATTGCTCGGGCGGCTTTCTCGTGTCGGGCGTGGATGGCTAGCGGCGGCGCAGTCTCCACAGTGACGTGGTCTCGCGCGACCGAGCTTCGTGCAGAACATCGGAGGCGTCGGTCGCTCGAGAATGCGATGGCACGGTGTCCATCCGGTCGACGACGGTCAGGCCGGCCTTGTCGATCGACGCGAGAAGGTCTGTGCGCGTGACCAATCCGAGCAACTCGGCGAGGTCGGACAACACCAACCAGGCCTCGCCGTCGGGCGTCAGATGCCCGCCGAGGCGGCTGAGGAACGATTTGAGCATGCGAGAACCGGGATCGTAGACGGCATGCTCGATCCCCGACGTCGGCTTGGTGGGGATCCACGGCGGGTTGCAGACGATCAATCCCGCGCGGCCGCTCGGGAAGATGTCGGTCTGCACCACCTCGACCCGATCGCTGTACCCGAGTGCGTCGAGATTGGCGCGGGCGCACGCGACCGATCGGGGGTCCTTGTCGGTCGCCACCACCGCAGGTACGCCCCGGCGCGCGAGTACCGCAGCCAGCACACCCGAGCCCGTCCCGATGTCGAAAGCCCGGTCCGTGGCAGGTAGCGGTGCGTCGGCGACGAGCTGGATGTACTCACCGCGGACAGGCGAGAACACTCCGTAGTGGGGATGAACGGACGCGTCCAGCGCCGGCACGAACACTCCCTTGCGGCGCCACTCGTGTGCGCCGATGATCCCGAGCAGTTCCCGGAGTGACAGCACGCAGGCCGAGGCATCGGGACCCAGTGCTTCCGCTACGGCCGATCGCACCTCCGGCGCTCGGCCGAGATCGAGCCGTAGATCCGAATCGAGTTGCACCAGTAGCATTCCCAATACCCGTGCGCGCCGCGCCTGGTACTGACGATGCAGGTGGAACCGCTCGGCGGGCGACGCGTTCTCGGGCTGTGTGGCCGGTGGTACCCGCCGCGTCATGGCCGACAGGAGCTGGCGAGCGTTGTTGTAATCGCCACGCCACAGCAGAGACTCGCCGATCGTCGCCAGCTTGTAGGCCACGTCCGCCGTCGTCGCGTCGTCGACGATCCGCACCACCCGTGGTGGCGGCGCACCGTTCTCCGACTGCCATCGCGCGGACCGTTCGATGCCGTCCTCGACCCACGTGACGCTCATGCTGCAGTGTGCGGGTACTCCGCACTGCGATGTTGGAAGGCAAGGATATTGGGGTTGACGATGACACCCTCCCTGATTTCGATGGAACGCTCGATGGTGACGTCCTCGCTCCACGCTGCGGGCCCGTCGAGAACCACGCGAAGGTAAGGCAGCAACGATTCGCTGATCTCCCACGTCGCCGAATTCCACAGATAGGACGGGCTGTGGTCGACGGCGTAGTAGTGCACGTTGTCACCGACGGTGAACATCGGGTCGGCGAACGACGTGGGCCGAGCCCATTCGAATCCCATTCCCTCGTCACACGAGACGTCCACGACCAGGGTGCCCGGAGTCAATGTGGGCAGGTCCTCGTTCGTCAGGAACGTCAGTGGTGAGTTCGTATCCTGCAGTACGCAATTGACGATCACATCGTGGTCGGACAGAAACTGCGAGAGTGGGATTCGACCGTCGGGAGTCAGAGCTCGGCTCTGGCGGGGATCGGCGTCGTCGAGATCGAAATTGACGATGTTGGCCGAGTGGATCGGCGAACCCACCGCCGTGACCCCACGCTGAGTGAGGACATCGACGTCGTGAATCCCGTGTGCACTGAGCGCGGTGACCGCGCCGCGAGCCGTGGCTCCGAAACCGATGACAGCGGCCCGCAACCTGCGGCCGTAGTCCCCGGTGGAACCGATCAGCTGCAATGCGTGCAGCACCGAGCAGTACCCGGCCAATTCGTTGTTCTTGTGGAACACATGAAGATTGAACCAGCCGTCCTGCGTCCAGTGGTTCATGGCCTCGAAGGCGATCAGCGTGAGTTTGCGATCGACAGCGATCTGGGTGAGCCTTTCGTCCTGCACACAGTGCGGCCAACCCCAGAGCGTCTGGCCGGGTCGAAGAGACTCGAGATCTTCGGCCTGAGGCTTCGGCAGCAGAATCACGTCGCATAGAGCAATGAGCTCGGCGCGGGTGCCGATACCCGCGACCTGCGTGGCCAGGTGCTCGTCGGAGATTCCGAACGGTTCGCCGTAGCCGGATTCGAGGAACATTCGGCCTCGAATGTCGGCGTCGATGCGATCGAAATGAAGAGGATGAATCGGTAGTCGACGCTCATCGGGCTTGCGCGAACGTGAGAGGACTCCGAGAGTGAGCTGATGCACGTGTAACCCTTCGTTACGCGAAGTCAACCACAGTAACGCGAGTCGGCCAGCGTTCGCGCTGGTCAGAGGGTGCCCCCGGCAGGATTCGAACCTGCGACCAAGGGATTAGAAGGCCCTTGCTCTATCCCCTGAGCTACGGAGGCTGGCACGCGCGGACAGGCCCGCTCGAGCACGGTTGACGAGTGTACCTTTCCGCCTACGGCGATCACACCGGCATGGGTTGAGGGAGCAGTGCAGGGGGAAGCCTGTGATGTCGTAGACGTTCCGGCCGGCACCCGAAGGAGGTTCGATGCACGACATTCTGGACGAGCTGCTGCACGCCTGGCAGACCGGCGACGCGGCCGCGGTGGCAACGGTCGTGCAGACATTCGACTCCGCGCCGCGTCCTGTGGGTGCGTCGATGATGGTCGGCCAGGACGGTGCGGTCGCCGGTTCGGTGTCCGGCGGCTGCGTCGAGGGTGCCGTGTACGAGTCGGCGCAGGACGTGATGCAGTCCGGTACCCCGATACTCACTCGATACGGGGTGTCGGACGACGACGCATTCGCAGTCGGGCTCACGTGTGGGGGAACGCTGGATGTGTTCGTGCAGGCGGTGTCGAAGCACACCTTTCCCGAGTTCGGTGACGTCGTGGCGAACGTGCGCCGCAACGTCCCGGTTGCAGTGGCCACCGTGATCGCTCATGCCGACGCAACACGGGTCGGTCGGAGAGCAGTTCTGACGGAGTCGGGTATTCGCGGTTCCCTCGGCAGCTCGCGGGCGGACGCCGCCATTGCCGACGACGCGAAAGGGCTACTTGCAGCGGGACGTTCGACTGTTCTGACGTATGGAACCGACGGCCAGCGCCGCGGTCGGGGAATGCAGGTGTTCGTGTCCAGTCATGCGCCGTCGCCGAGAATGCTCGTGTTCGGTGCCATCGACTTCGCTGCGGCGGTTGCGCAGCAGGGTGCCTTTCTGGGCTACCGCGTCACCGTCTGCGACGCCCGATCCGTGTTTGCGACCCCGCAGCGCTTTCCCGCTGCCGAGCAGGTGGTGGTCGCGTGGCCGCACGACTACCTGAACCAACAGTGGGCGGCGGGGGAGTTGGACGAGAGGACCGTGGTCTGTGTGTTGACTCACGACCCGAAGTTCGATGTGCCACTGCTCGAAGTGGCGTTGCGGATTCCGGCCCTGGCGTTCGTCGGAGCGATGGGCTCGCGGCGAACCCATGACGACCGCATCGCCCGGTTACGGGCGGCAGGAGTGACCGAGACCGAACTCGCGCGATTGTCGAGCCCGATCGGACTCGACCTGGGTGCACGCACGCCGCAGGAGACCGCGGTGTCCATTGCGGCGGAGATCATCGCCCAGAGATGGGGCGGGAGCGGCACGCCTCTCCGGCAGCAGCACGGACGCATCCACCACGACTCGCTGGACGCCGAGGACGGGGCAAAGTACGACGCTGTGTAGGACTCTCGTTTCGAGTACTGCCGAACACCTCTTACTCTGGTGGTATGGCCACACCGGATCTCGACAAGACCGACCCGTCGCACGCCGGGGACTCCACCGGCGATGTGCGGTCGGACGAGGGTGCGGGCAGTGCAGATCCCCGCTCGACAACGACGTCGGTGTTCGTCACTGCCGGCGTCATCGCCGGTGTCGTCGCTGCCCTGATCGTCATGCTGTCCGCGTCGGACGCGTTGGTCCTGCTCGGTATCCCTGATCCCGGCCCGGCCACCACCTACGGACTGCCCGCCCTGCGTGCGATCGGTGAGATCGCAGCGGTCATCGCGGTCGGCTCGTTCCTGCTGGCGGCGTTCCTGGTTCCGCCGCAGAAGAACGGCGTGCTCGACGTGGACGGCTACCGGGCGGTTCGCACCGGCTCGGTCGCATCCATCGTCTGGGCCGTATGTGCGCTTCTCCTCGTGCCGTTGACGCTGTCCGACACCTCCGGCCAGCCGTTCGCCGAGGCCGTGAAGCCGGCGAATCTGTGGATCGCGCTGGATCAGGTGGAGATCGCCAGTGCGTGGCGTTGGACGGCCATCATGGCCGTCGTCGTCGCCATTGCATCGCGGACGGTACTGCGGTGGTCCTGGACGCCTGCGCTGCTCGGATTCTCGCTGGCCACTCTGCTGCCCATTGCGCTCAGTGGTCACTCCTCGGCGGGCGGATCGCACGACATCGCGACCAACTCGCTGATCCTGCACCTCGGTGCCGCGTCGTTGTGGGCGGGCGGGCTGTTCGCACTGCTTGCACATGTCCGCAGACGCGGCGCGCACACCGACGTCGCTGCTCGGCGGTTCTCCACGATCGCCGGCGTCTGCTTCGTCGTCATGGGCATCAGCGGAGTCATCAACGCCCTGGTTCGGGTGTCCCTCGCCGACCTGTTCACCACGACGTACGGCCTGCTGATCGTGGGCAAGATTCTCGCGTTGATCGTGCTCGGCGGATTCGGCTGGATGCAGCGGCGCCGCGCTCTGCCCGCACTGATCGCCGATCCCACCGCCCGTGGACCGCTGCTCCGGTTCGCCGGGGCCGAGGTGCTCGTTCTCGCCGCGACCGTCGGTCTGGCCGTCGGCCTCGGGCGAACACCACCGCCCGCCGAGATCGACCCCAACCTGACGCCGACCGAGGCCGCGCTCGGATACGACCTCAGCGGACCGCCGACGTTCGCCCGTATGGCTTTCGACTGGCGCTTCGACCTGATCTTCGGCACCGCCGCGATCGTCCTGGCCGTCGTGTATCTGATCGGGGTCCGTCGGCTGCGACTGCGCGGCGACGCGTGGCCCGTCGGTCGCACCGTCGCCTGGGTCCTGGGCTGCCTCACACTGCTGATCAGTACGTCTTCGGGCATCGGACGGTATTCCACGGCAGTGTTCAGCGTGCACATGACCGGACACATGATGCTGTCGATGCTCGCGCCGGTTCTGCTCGCGCTCGGTGGTGCACTGACGTTGGCGTTGCGTGTCCTGCCCGCGGCAGGCAAGGACGGCGTCCCGGGGATGCGCGAGTGGTTGCTGATGGGCCTGCACAGTCGACTGTCGCAGTTCGTCACCCACCCGCTCGTCGCGGCGCTGATCTTCGTGGGCGGCTTCTACGTGCTCTATCTCGGCGGAATCTTCGGGGCCGTACTGGACAGTCACGGAGCTCATCTGTTGATGAACCTGCACTTCGTGCTCAGCGGATACCTGTTCTACTGGACGGTCATCGGCGTCGATCCGTCTCCGCGCAAGATTGCTCCGGTCACCAAACTCGCCGTGGTGTTCGGCTCACTGCCGTTCCACGCGTTCTTCGGTGTGGCGCTGATGAGCATGAACACCGTCATGGGTGCCTGGTTCTACCGCACGCTCGGCCTCGACTGGAACTCCGACCTACTGGGGGACCAGAAGCTCGGTGGCGGCATCGCGTGGGCAACCGGCGAGGTGCCTCTGGTGCTGGTCATGCTCGCACTGCTGATCCAGTGGTCCCGCAGCGACGATCGCGACGCCAGGCGCGGTGACAGAGCCGCTGAGCGTGACCACGACGCCGACCTGGCCGCGCACAACGCGATGTTCGCCGAGCTGGCCCGTCGCGATCGCGACGGCAGGCAGTAGCTTCTCGTCAGTCGCTGCCGGCGATCTTGTGCAGAAGCCGGTCGAGTTCGGTGCGTTCGGCCGGCTCGAGGCCGTCGAACAGGTCCGCGGACACCTGACGTCGTGCCTCGTCGACGCGGTCGAGCAGGGCGCGGCCGGCGTCGGTCAGCTCGACCAGGACAGCGCGTCGATCACTCGGGTCCGGCGCTCGCGTCACCAGTTCTGCCGCTTCGAGCGAGTCGACGATGTCGGTAGCTGATCGCGCGACGATGCGGAGGTGCTCGGCCAGATCACGCAATCGGACCGATTCTCGTTCGCGCGCCAAGACGTGCATGGCCCTGCTCTGCGACGGGTTGAGTCCGAACGGTTCCAGCGCAGTCATGTGGCTTCGCCGAATTCTTCGGGCAACGGCCATGAACGAATCGCTCAGGTTGGGCGAGTGTCCGGTGTCCATACGACGGATCATAGCGAGGCTTGCCCACAACCTCATAGTGAGGTAACCTCTGCATATTACTTCAGCTACCACGGAGGTCTACTTGGAAAGCCGTCCCGAACGCGTACCACTCGCTTCCGATCCAGCGCCCGTCCGACGAGTCCTGGCTCTGTTCACGCCCTACCGGCGCAAGATCGCTGTCGTCAGCGCGATCATCGTGGCCAGCGCCATCATTGCGCTCGCCTCTCCTCTGCTTCTTCGCGAACTCCTCGATCATGCAATTCCCGACCGCGACGTCACGCTCGTCAGCCTCATCGCGGTCGGCATGATCGCTGTTGCAGTCGCCACCAGCACTCTCGGCGTGGTGCAGACCTGGATGTCCAACGGCGTCGGTCAGCAGCTCATGCACGATCTGCGCGTGCAGGTCTATTCGCACCTGCAGAGACAGTCCCTCGGATTCTTCGCGCGAACGCGCACCGGTGAGGTGCAATCGCGTATCGCGAACGACATCGGCGGCATGCAATCCGTCGTCACCAACACCGCGACGTCCATCGCGCAGAACGCCACGACGGTCGCTGCGACCGTGGTCGCGCTCTTCCTGCTCGATTGGAAGCTCGCCACGTTCTCGCTGATCATCCTGCCGATCTTCGTGCGAGTCGCTCGACGTATCGGCGACGAGCGTCGCAAGATCTCGACAAAGCGGCAGAAATTGCTCAGCGATCTATCCGTCCAGATCGAGGAATCACTGTCCGTCAGTGGAATTCTTCTGGGCAAGACCACCGGTTCCGCCCAGGCGTTGACCGACAAATTCGCCGACCGATCGCACGAGGTGGCCGGTGTCGAACTGGCCGCGATGATGGCGGGCAAGTGGCGGATGGCGACAATTCAGATCAGCTTCGCCGTGATGCCCGCTCTGGTGTACTGGTTCGCCGGCATCACCATCGGTCAGGGGAGTGCGTTGACGATCGGCACCCTGGTCGCGTTCACCGCATTGCAGACCCAATTGTTCCGGCCCACCATGCAATTGCTCAACACCGGCGTCGAAGTACAGGCATCCTTGGCGTTGTTCGGCAGAGTCTTCGAGTATCTCGATCTGCCCATCGATGTCGCCGAACCCGAGCACCCGATCACACTCTCGCGAGAGAGCGTGCGCGGCGATGTCGCTTTCCGCGGCGTCGACTTCACCTATGCCGCCGCGACTGTCCCGACGTTGTGCAACATCGATCTCGACGTACCGGCCGGGAGCACGCTCGCGCTCGTCGGCGCAACCGGATCGGGCAAGACCACGCTGGGATACCTCGTTGCCCGCCTGCATGATCCGACAGCCGGCTCGGTGACCATCGACGGTGTCGACTTGCGGCACCTGGCGTCGGAGAACATTGCCGACCTGGTGGGCGTCGTCTCTCAGGAGACCTATCTGTTCCACGCCACCATCAGGGAGAACCTGCGGTTCGCCAAACCCGACGCCACCGACGACGAGATCGTGGCTGCCGCTCGGACGGCCCAGATCCACGACTTCATCGACGGTCTCGACGACGGTTACGACACGATGGTCGGCGAGCGCGGCTACCGATTCTCCGGCGGTGAGAAGCAGCGCATCGCAATCGCCCGAACTGTCCTGCGCAACCCGCCGATTCTGGTGCTCGACGAGGCGACGAGCGCCCTGGACAATCGCACCGAACGCGCAGTGCAGACAGCGCTCGACGGTTTGATGCACGGCCGTACCACCATTCTGATCGCCCATCGCCTGTCCACAGTGCGTGCAGCAGACGCCATCGCGGTACTCGATCACGGCATCGTGCGCGAGGTCGGAAGCCACGAGGCTCTGCTCGCCGAAGACGGTATGTACGCCCAATTGGTCCGTGCCGCAGACGATGTCGTGGACAGCGTTGCTGCATGATCAGGGTCGCTGCATGAGCAGGGCTGTTGCGTGAGCGAGCTTCGAACGATCGCCGGCCGGGTTGTGTGCGAGACCGAGGTCAAGAGATCGCGGTTCGTCACCGTGGTGGACAGGGCGAGCACCGAGGCCGACGCTCGCGCGGTCATCGCAGTGGCGCGGAAAGCGGATCCGACTGCCGGACATCACTGTTCGGCATTCATCGTCGAATCCTCGGCTGCAGGCATCGTTGCCGTCGACGAAGACCGGACCCACCGCATCGAGCGATCCAACGACGACGGCGAACCCAGCGGCACGGCAGGAACGCCGATGCTCGAGGTGTTGCGCGGTCATGGGCTGACCAACGTGGTCGCGGTGGTCGGCAGATATTTCGGCGGCACCAAGCTCGGTACCGGCGGATTGGCCCGCGCGTACGGCGGTGCGGTCACCGAGGCACTTGCCCAGGCTCGGTTTCTCACCCGAGAGCGACGCGACGTGCTGACCCTCGAACTCGACCACGCCGAGGTGGGACGGGTCGAATCGGAGTTACGCGGACACGGGGCCTTGGTGCTCGATACCGCCTACGACACTCGAGCCGTGCTCACCGTCGCCGTCGCAGACGCCGATTCGACTGCAGCGCTGTTGGCGTCGCTCACCGCCGGACGGGTGGTGCCGGCTCTCGGTGGGCACGTTTACGTAGAAACAACCGAGTAGCACACCGGTCCGACACGAGTGGCGTCATGACCAGCCGATCCTGGACGTTCATCCACAGGCTCAGCGGTTGTCCACATTTCGCGAACACGTCCGTTACGGGCGGCTCCGGCGTAGCAGTGTCGATCTCGATCGCAATCACGCGACATTCATCGAGAGGAAGACACCATGTACGAAGCTCAGTGCGCTGTTGTGGGCACCGTCATCACCAATCCCGTCAAGCGCTCCACGCCCACCGGCGACGAGGTCCTCAGCTTCCGGATGGCGAGCAATGCCCGACGGCAGGACCGCAACACCGGTGAATGGACCGACGGCGGCACCCTCTATCTCACGGTCACGTGCTGGCGTCGACTCGTGCGCGGCGTCGGCGCATCGTTGATGAAGGGCGATCCGATCATCGCCTACGGACAGCTGCGCACCAACGAATACACCAATCGCGACGGCGTCGAACGATCCGACCTCGAGATGCGGGCCAGCGCCGTCGGGCCGGACCTTGCGCGCTGCAACGTGGCAATCCAGCGGACCAGGACGGTCGCGCCCGAAGTACCTGCAGACGAGGCACTCACCGACGACGATCGGGGTGCCGCCGAACCACCGGAGGACGAGCCGGATCACGATCGAATCGGTGACGACGTCCGCGAGGCGGTACCCGCCTGACGGCCCGCCGACATCCGTCGTCCCCGGTGGATGTAACCCGCGCACGACCGCGGACGACGGATGTGGGCTCGGCGCGGACTCGGTCGATGGTGTTCCGACGCGGCCGCACCGATAAGCTGGGCGGCATGGCTGAATTCATTTACACCATGAAGAAGGTGCGCAAGGCGCACGGCGACAAAGTCATCCTCGACGACGTGACGATGAGCTTCTACCCGGGAGCGAAGATCGGCGTCGTCGGCCCGAACGGCGCCGGTAAGTCGAGCATCCTCAAGATCATGGCGGGAATCGATCAGCCCGGAAACGGTGAGGCGTTCCTCGCTCCCGGTGCCTCGGTCGGCATTCTCATGCAGGAGCCGATTCTCGACGACACCAAGACCGTTCGCGAGAACGTCGAGGACGGCCTCGGCGAGACGATGGTCCAGCTCAAGCGCTACAACGAGATCGCCGAGCTGATGGCAACCGATTACTCCGACGAGCTCATGGAAGAGATGGGCGAGTTGCAGGAAAAGCTCGACCACGCCGACGCCTGGGAGATCGACTCGCAGCTCGAACAGGCGATGGACGCGCTGCGCTGCCCGCCGCCCGAGTCCCCGGTCACCAACCTCTCCGGTGGTGAGAAGCGTCGCGTCGCCCTGTGCAAGCTGCTGCTCAGCAAGCCCGACCTGTTGCTGCTCGACGAGCCGACCAACCACCTCGACGCCGAGAGTGTGCTGTGGCTCGAGCAGCACTTGGCCGCCTACGCCGGTGCCATTCTCGCCGTGACTCACGACCGGTACTTCCTCGACCACGTCGCGCAGTGGATCGCCGAGGTCGACCGCGGACATCTGTACCCGTACGAGGGCAACTACTCGACGTACCTGGAGAAGAAGGCCGAGCGCCTCGAGGTCTCGGGAAAGAAGGACCAGAAGCTGCAGAAGCGGCTCAAGGACGAACTCGCCTGGGTTCGCTCCGGTGCCAAGGCTCGCCAGGCCAAGAGCAAGTCTCGTCTGGCTCGCTATGACGAGATGGTGGCCGAGGCCGAGAAGACCAGGAAGCTCGACTTCGACGAGATCCAGATCCCCAACCCGCCGCGCCTCGGCGACGTCGTGGTCGAGGTCAAGAGCCTGGACAAGGGCTTCGACGGCCGCGTGTTGATCAAGGATCTGTCGTTCACGTTGCCGCGCAACGGAATCGTCGGCGTCATCGGACCCAACGGTGTCGGCAAGACGACACTGTTCAAGACCATCGTCGGGCTCGAGGAGCCGGACGGCGGCGAGGTGAAGATCGGGCAGACCGTCAAGCTCAGCTACGTCGACCAGAACCGCTCGGGCATCGACTCGAAGAAGACGGTCTGGGAAACGGTCTCCGACGGCCTGGACTTCATCACCGTGGGCAACTCGGAATTCCCGTCGCGCGCGTACATCAGCTCGTTCGGATTCAAGGGCCACGATCAGCAGAAGCCCGCCGGAGTTCTCTCCGGCGGTGAGCGCAACCGTCTGAACCTGGCGATGACGCTCAAACAGGGTGGCAACCTGATCCTGCTCGACGAGCCGACCAACGACCTCGACGTCGAGACACTCGGATCGCTCGAGAACGCGCTCGAGGAATTCCCCGGTTGCGCCGTGGTCATCTCGCACGACCGGTGGTTCCTGGACCGCACCTGCACCCACATCCTGGCGTGGGAAGGCGGCTTCGGAGACAACGAGGCTGCCTGGTACTGGTACGAGGGCAACTTCGAGGGCTACGAGGCCAACAAGGTCGAGCGGCTCGGTCCCGACGCGGCGCGTCCCCACCGCGTCACGCACCGGAAGCTGACCCGAGACTGACATGTCGGCACAGACCTTCACCTGCACACTTCAGGTGCGGTGGGGTGATTCCGACCGCCTCGGGCACGTCAACAACACCCGGTTCGTCGAGTACCTCCAGGAAGGCCGCGTTCAGTTTCTGAACGCGGTCCTGGGGGGCTCGAAAGGTCGCGGCGCGGTGGTGGTTCGTACGTTGACCACCAACTTCTTGCACCCGATCCTGGACGACTCCGGCCCGCTGGTGATCGAGCTGTGGATCACTCGTATCGGAACCACCTCGTACGGCGTCCGGCACGTCGTCACCGATCGAAACGGAACGGTGTGTGCAGACGCGGAGGCACTGATGGTGGCCTTCGACCTCGACACCTCCTCGTCCAGGCCGCTGCGCGAACACGAACGAACTGCACTGAGCGAGTATCTCCACAGCGATTCGTCGTGACTGCCGGATCGGCCTGACGCGCTGGTTCCCGAGATCTCTGCGGTTGCGGGGTCACCCGCACTAGGGTCGAGGGGTCATCGACGACCGGCGATCGGCGGGCGTCGGGAAATCCTCACGAGGGAGTACTCGAAAACAATGTCACGCTCGCTTGACCTGACCGACGACGACTGGGCCGACGGGCTCGACGACAGGCTTGTGGCCGAGTTGGCGACATTGCGTACGGAGTATTTCGAGCACACCGACGCCACTGCGGTCGCAGTGTCCGCGCATACCCCCGACATCGCCTCTTTTCGGCGGCACGTTCGGCTCGCCGCAGAGCGGCTGCCGGGGACGGCGAATGTGGCGGTCCATCGACCGAACGAGTCTGCAGCACAGCAGGTAGCGGGAAGTTACCTACAGATCGTCACCGACGACATGCCGTTGTTGGTCGAATCGATCATGTCGCTGCTCTCGCGTCTCGGCATCGAATACACCGACGTGGTCCATCCCATTCTCTCCGTCGATCGGAACGCAGAGGGAGTGCTCGTCGGGCTGAGCTCGGCCGGCATCGCCGAATCCTGGATACACGTCCAGCTGCACCCGTCCACCTCAGACGATGCCGTCGCGCAGTTGGAAGAGGAGACGAGTCGAGTACTCGCCGATGTGCGTCAGGTCGTCGGCGACACCGACGAGATGCGTCGCGTGCAGGCTGCCGTGGCCGATCGGTTGGACGGTGTCGCCGCGGCGTCCGGCGACACCGACTCCGAACCAGCCGTCGCACACCGGGATGCGGCTGCCTTGCTGCGTTGGCTGGGCGACGGCCATTACACCTTGCTGGGTTACCGCAGATACACGATCGACGGTAGCGACGGCGACCGAACCGCAACGGGTGTCGAATCGAGCAGCCTGGGTGTGCTGCGCGATGCCGGTCAACATGGAGACGGACCCGAACCGGTCGGTGAGCGCGACCTGGTTGCTCTGACGCAGGGGCCGAACCCCGCCACGGTTCATCGTGCTGTCTACCCCTATTTCGTCAGTGTGATCGATGCCGACGACTCCGCCGAGCATCGATTCGTCGGTGTCTTCACCGTCACCGCGCTGCACGAGAACGTCCTCGACATTCCGGTGATCGAGCGTCGAGTGCGGTCGGTGATCGCCAAGGCCGGCCATGATCTCGGGTCCTTCTCCGGCCAGGCCATGCTCGAGGTGCTGCAGTCGATGCCGCGGTCGGAACTGTTCGCGACCTCTGCCTCGTGGCTGTTCGAAACGGCGAGTGCTGTTCTGGCGCTGGGTCGCCGGCGCAAGGTCAAGCTGTTCGTGCGACCCGATGCGAGTGGGTCCTTCGTCAGTGCTCTGGTGTACCTGCCGCGAGATCGCTACACCACTCGCGTCCGACTCGCGATCCAGGACCGACTGCTCCGAGAGCTCGGTGGTACCTCGCTCGACTACACCGCACGCGTCACCGAATCGGATCTCGCGCTGCTGCACGTGACGGTGCGCTGCGCACCGGGCACCGTCTCTCCCCACCTGTCCGCCGACGACATCACCCGGATCGAAGCGGCGCTGACCGAGACCACTCGAACGTGGGAGGACTCGTTGGGTGACGCCGTGTCCCTCGACCGAGCCGTCGACCCGGCGCGCATTCAGCGCTACACCGAGGCTTTTCCCGAGGCGTACAAGCAGGACTTCAGTCCGGCCAGGGCCGTCACGGACATTGCCCGCCTCGAAGCACTCGGCGACGAAGCGATCGACATGCAGCTCTACCGAAACGAGCGCTCGGCCGTGGGGAGCTGGCGCTTCTCGCTGTACATCGGCGGTGCGGGCGTATCACTGTCCCAGGTGTTGCCCATTCTGCAGAGTCTCGGTGTGGAGGTCGACGACGAGCGGCCGTACCCGGTGGTGCGTCCGGACGGAATGTCTTGCTGGATATACGATTTCGGTCTCTCTGCCTCGCGTGAGATGTTGCGCTCGGCCATCGACGGGGACCTCGACGCCGAGCTGTCCGAGGCAGGCACGGCCGATCGCGAGAGCCGGGTCCAGCATCGATTCACCGACGCATTCGCGGCCGTGTGGAGCGGCGCGGCAGAAGCGGATCGTTTCAACGAACTGGTGATGCGCGCAGGTCTGCACTGGCGGCAGGCCGTGGTATTGCGTGCCTACGCCAAGTACCTGAGGCAGGCGGGTTTTCCCTACAGTCAGTTCAACATCGAGGGCGTCCTCCTGGCGCATCCGCGTACCGCGCGGCTGCTCGCCGGACTGTTCGAGGCGCAGTTCGACCCCGAGACCAGTGCCGAGGCGGACGCGCAGGCCATCGGGACCCAGCTCGGCGAGCTCATCGACGAGGTCGTCAGCCTCGATGCCGACCGCATTCTGCGCAGCATGTTCGAGCTCATCCGAGCGACGTTGCGCACCAACCACTTCGTGGTGGGATCCGACGGTGCACATCGCCCGTACCTCTCGCTCAAGTTCGACCCGCAATCCATCGCGGAGCTACCCAAACCGAAGCCCAAGTTCGAGATCTTCGTGTACTCCCCGCGCGTCGAGGGGGTCCATCTCAGGTTCGGTGCGGTGGCCCGAGGTGGGTTGCGCTGGTCCGATCGACGGGAGGACTTCCGGACGGAAATTCTCGGTCTGGCAAAAGCTCAGATGGTCAAGAACGCAGTCATCGTGCCTGTCGGGGCCAAGGGAGGATTCGTCGTCAAGCGTCCTCCGGTGACCACAGGTGAAGCCGACCGGGATCGACAGGCATACGCCGAGGAAGGCAAAGCCTGCTACCGACTGTTCATCGCCGGGTTGCTCGACATCACCGACAATCTCGACCGCGCTACCGGGTCGGTATCGGTACCTACCGGGGTGGTGCGCCGCGACGGAGACGACACCTACCTCGTCGTCGCGGCGGACAAGGGCACCGCGACCTTCTCCGACATGGCCAACGGCATCGCTGCCGAGTACGGATTCTGGCTCGGTGACGCGTTCGCGTCCGGTGGATCCGCCGGATACGACCACAAAGCCATGGGAATCACCGCGAAGGGTGCGTGGGAGAGCGTCAAGCGGCACTTCCGTGAGCTCGGAATCGACACGCAGAGTCAGGATTTCACGGTCGTCGGCGTCGGCGACATGAGCGGAGACGTATTCGGTAACGGCATGCTGCTGAGCCGACACATTCGCTTGCTCGCGGCGTTCGACCACCGGCACATCTTTCTCGACCCCGACCCCGATCGGGAGTCGTCGTTCGCCGAGCGGGAGCGCTTGTTCGCCCTGCCGCGGTCGTCGTGGGCGGACTACGACACCTCGCTCATCAGTGCCGGCGGAGGGGTGTGGGAGCGGACCCGCAAATCCGTACCCATCAGCGCCGCAGCACGTTCGGCCCTCGGGTTGGACGAATCGGTTGCTGCACTGTCACCACCAGAGTTGGTGAACGCGATCCTGAAGGCTCCCGCCGATCTGCTGTGGAACGGCGGAATCGGCACCTACATCAAGGCTTCCAGTGAGAGCAACGCCGAAGTCGGCGACAAGGCCAACGATGCAGTGCGGGTCGACGGCGTGGATGTGCGGGCGGCCGTGGTGGGGGAGGGCGGAAACCTCGGTGCCACCGCACTGGGCAGGATCGAGTACGCCGCAGCCGGCGGCAAGATCAACACCGACGCCGTCGACAACTCGGCGGGCGTCGACTGTTCCGATCACGAAGTCAACATCAAGATCCTGCTCGAGACTGCCATCACCAACGGAAACCTGGCGCGCGAAGACCGCGATGAGCTGCTTGCGTCCATGACCGACGAGGTCGGGCGATTGGTGTTGTGGGACAACATCATGCAGAACGAGTTGCTCGGTACGTCCAGATTCGACGCACCACATCTGGTGACGGTGCACAGCCGAGTGATCGAGGATCTGGAGACGCGTCGAGGGCTCGATCGGGAGCTCGAGGCTCTGCCCACCGAGGCCGATCTCCGTCGTCGCAAGCAAGACGGGCGTGGACTGACGTCGCCGGAACTCGCGACGTTGATGGCGCACGTGAAATTGGCACTGGAAGCGGAACTGCTCGACAGCGAGCTTCCCGACAGCGACGTCTTCGCCCCCCGGCTACCCAAGTATTTCCCCGAGCCACTGCGGGATCCGTACGCAGATGCCATCAAGGCGCATCCGCTACGGCGTCAACTGGTGGCGACGACGCTCGCCAACGAGGCCATCGACTGTGGCGGAATCACCTACCCGTATCGGTTGACCGAGGACTCCGGTGCCGCAGGCACCGACGCCATCCGCGCATTCGCCGCGGCCACCGAAATCTTCGGCCTCGACGAGGTGTGGGATTCGATTCGCGCTGCCGACGTACCCACCGCAGTGTCCGCCGAGCTGCTGCTCGAATCGCGTCGCATGCTCGATCGAGTATCCCGGTGGCTGTTGGCCAATCGGCCGCAGCCGTTGGCGGTCGGGGCCGAGATCAGTCGCTATGCCGGGCAGGTTCGCGCTCTGCAGCCGCGGGTCGCGTCGTGGATCTCCGGTCACCAGGCGGTCGATTTGGACCGGCGTTCGGGGGCCGCGATGGAACGAGGTGCTCCGGCCGAGCTGGCACGTCGGATCTACGGCTTGCTCGACGTGTACTGCCTGCTCGACATCATCGATATCGCCGACATCGTCGACCGGGACGGGGCGGAGGTGGCCGAGCTCTACTTCGCGCTCGACGCGCACATCGGTATCGACTGGTTGCTCACCGCGGTCTCGAAGCTTGCCCGCGGCGATCGATGGCATTCGTTGGCGCGCTTGGCTCTTCGTGACGATCTGTACGCCTCCCTTCGCGGAATCACCAAGGCCGTGTTGGCCGCGGGCGAACCGGACGAGTCGGTCACGGAGAAGATCGCCGAATGGGAATCGACCAATTCGTCGCGGTTGGCCCGCTCGCGTGCAGCGCTCACCGAGATCGCCGAGACGGGGACGCTGGACCTGGCGACACTCTCGGTTGCCGCCCGACAGGTGAGAAACATGGTTCCCTGACAGCATGGAACTTTCGTTCGATCGAGAAGAGGTAGTAAGCGCGTGAGTGTGCCCGACGACCATCTGTCCGACAAGCGACCCGCCACCGAGCGGGTGGGCTTTCACGCCGCTGTGGATGTGCGGTGGTCGGATATGGATGTGTATCAACACATCAACCACGCGCGAATGGTGACGTTGCTCGAAGAGGCGCGGATCCCGTGGCTGCTGGTGGACGGCAGGCCGACTGCGAATCTGCGTCACGGTGCCGTCATTGCCGATCTGCACGTGAAGTATCGCGGGCAGCTGCGACACGAGGACGGACCCCTCGACGTCTTCATGTGGATCGATGCGGTCCGCGCGGTGGACTTCGTCGTGGGGTACGAGGTGCGGGCACGCGGGGCGTCGCTGGATACGCCGGCAGCGGTGGTGGCGTCGACGCAGATCGCGGCGTTCGACATCGATGCGCAGCGACTGCGCCGGCTCACTCCCGCCGAGCGCGAGTTCCTGGTGAGTTGGCAGCGTGTATGAGCGCGTTCTGACCGTTCCCGATGCGGTCGAGCGGGAGAACCTCCAGACGTTCTGCAGCAGGGCATTGCGCTTGGACGAGGCTGCTGTCGTTCGGTTGCGCACTCGGGCCGGCGGGGGCGTGTCGTGTTGGGCGGCAACCGGTTTCGATGCGCTCGCCGCGCGGGTGATTGCGGGAACCATCGTGCCCGACGACACCAGTGCGGGTGCCGATGTGTTGGTGTCCGCTCTGCAGAACGCGGACGACGGCGTGATCGACCCGGGTTTCTCGATGGACTCCGCCTGGCGTGGCACCCTTCCTCCCGACGGCGGATTCGAGCATCTCGACGACGTCCCCGCGCGGGTGCTCATCGGACTCGCACAGCGCGGTGCCGCACTGGCGAAGGAACACGGCAGCAGTCACGGGCCGCCGAGCTCGTTGCTCGAACAGCAGGTGTTGCACGTGACCGGTGACGGCGACGACGTCTCGGTCACCATGCGCACCGTATTCGGGTTGACCGCAATGGGTTTCGTGCCGCACGACGGTAACGATCCGTTGACGATCGACGTCGACCCGGAGAGGATCGCCGCCGCAGAGGTGGTACGAGTACGCGCCACCAAGGTGTGGTTGCGCCTCGATGCCAGGTTCGGGTCGGTGTTCGTTCGCCGCCCGGGCCAACAGTTGTCGCTCACCGTCGAACGCTGAGCGTGGCCGGTCGGCCGGTTCGGACGAGCCGGCCGACCGGTTCAGACGAGCCAGGCGGCCGCGTTCGCGGGAAGCATCCCGTCGACCAGCGGAGTGCTGGCCAGCAACACCTCGCCGGGTGGGAGTGGGATCGACTCGTCGGAGGCGTTGAGGGCGCAGATCAAGCCCCCGCGGCGCCGGAAGGCCAGGCACCCGGGAGGGGCACCGTACCAATCGATGCCGCCGCCGGTGAACTCCGGCCGCAGGGTGCGCAATTCGAACGCCGTGCGGTACAGGCTGAGCATCGAATCGACCTCTTCGAGCTGCGCCTCGGCGGTCAGCCCCTTCCACTCCGGCGGCATCGGCAACCAGGTGCGATCGGTGGTGGAGAACCCGAACGGAGGGGCATCACCCTCCCACGGCATGGGGACTCGGCAGCCGTCGCGTCCGCGCTCGGTGTGCCCGGACCGCTCCCACACCGGGTCCTGCAGGGCGCTGTCGGGCAGCTGCACGTTCGGTAGCCCGAGCTCGGCACCGTTGTAGACGAAAATTGTTCCAGGAAGGGCCAATTCGACGAGAATTATGGCCCGGGCCCGGTGGTAGCCCAGGTCTCCGTCGCCGTATCTGGTGACCTCGCGTTCGACGTCGTGGTTCGACAGTGTCCACGTCGGGGTGCCGCCGACCAGTTCGACGGCCGCGAGCGAGTTGGAGATCGCATCGCGGATGGTCTCGGCGTCGAAATCGACACTGGCCAAGCGGAAGTTGAAGCCCAGGTGCAGCTCGTCGGGGCGGATGTATTCGGAGAACCGGACGTTGTCCTGGACCCAGATCTCGCCGACCGTCACCGCGTGGGGGTATTCGTTCATGACGGCTCTGATGCGGCGGTGCAGTTCGTGGACTCGGGGGTTGTTGAACCGGGGATCGTCGTCGTCGTTCTTCATCAGTGCGTTGAACTCGAGGCTCATGTCGGCCAGCTCGGCAGGTTTTGCCATGCCGTGGGCGACATCGAGTCGAAATCCGTCGACCCCTCGGTCCAGCCAGAACCGAAGGGTGCGCGCGAAGTCGTCGAAGACCTCGGGGTTGTCCCAGTTCAGATCCGGTTGTTCGGGCGCGAAGATGTGCAGGTACCACTGACCGGGGGAGCCGTCCTTCTCGTCGACTCGCGTCCAGGCGGGACCCCCGAAGATGCTCGGCCAGTTGTTCGGCGGCCGCGAACCGTCGTCGCCGAGCCCGTCTCGAAAGATGTAGCGCGCTCGCTCGGCGCTGCCACGAGGGGCGTTCAGAGCCGCCTGGAACCACCGGTGTTCGTTACTGGTGTGATTGGGCACCAGATCCATCGTGACCTTGATGTCGCGGGCGTGCGCCTCGTCGAGCAACGCGTCGAAGATCTCGAGACTGCCGAACATGGGGTCGATGTCGCGGGGGTCGGAAACGTCGTAGCCGTGATCGGCCATGGGCGACCGCGTGATCGGACCGATCCAGATGGCGTCTATACCGAGCAATTCGAGGTAGCCGAGCTTGTCTCTGATGCCGTCGAGATCACCGATTCCGTCACCGTTCGCATCTGCGAACGACCGGGGATAGATCTGGTAGAAGACGGCGTCCTGCCACCACGACAACTCGGTGCTTTCGATCGGATCGGTCACAACTGGCAATAGTGCCAAACGAATGGGCTGCGAACGATTCGAGGGCGCTGGGGTGCACCCGGCACCCTGCAATGGCGGTCGATCCGAAGGTAAAGGATTGTGCTCATTCACATGACCGACACGTATCCGCACGTTTGGAAAGTGTTGTATGTTCTGCAACGTAAAACGTGCAGCGGCCGGCGCCGCGCCCGACGGTGAGGACGCGACGACACCATGAGAACCTCGACCATAGAAGCCGTGCGGCTGGAAGATGTTTCGCTCTCCGACAGTCCCATCGAACCCACGTGGATCCTCGAAGGAAACCCGCGGGCTCGCGTCGCGGAGTGGTCCAGGAGTACCGACGGCACCACGACCACCAATGTGTGGGATTGCACGGCCGGACGCTTTCGGTGGTACTTCGCGGTCGACGAGATCGTCCACATCATGGACGGGTCGGTCGTGGTGTCCAGCGAAGATCACGCGCCCCGGACTCTGGTCGCCGGCGACGCGGCGTTGTTCCGCGCCGGCACATGGTCGGAATGGCGCGTCGACAACTACGTGCGTAAGCACGCCATCTTGCGGCAGCACCTGCCCGCGCCGCTGAGCTTCGTGCTCGGGGTAGCCGGCTCGCTCCGCCGCCGGCTCGGCCGCCTCAGAGGTGGCGCAGCGGGCCCGCGGCGAGGCGCATCGCTGTAGTTCGTGACGCTGTAGAACGTGACGCCGTAGCTCTCAGATTGCCGAGTTCATCATCGAATTGGCGGCCATTTCCATGTAGTCGACGAGTTGCGTTCGGTGCGCAGAATCCAGGACGGCCGGGTCGATCGAGGCGATCGCGATGTGCATGCATCGAAGCCAGGCGTCACGTTCGAGCGGCCCGATCCGGAACGGGTTGTGCCGCATCCGCAACCGTGGATGACCACGTTCGTCGGAGTACGTACGAGGCCCGCCCCAGTACTGCTCGAGGAACATTCGCATCCGCCGTTCGGCCGGAGCCAGGTCCTCCTCGGGATACAGGGGCCGCACGATCTCGTCCTTGGCCACTTCCTCGTAGAACTTCGCCGTGAGCAACCGGAACGTCTCCGCACCGCCGACCGCGTCGTAGAACGTCTGTTGCGGTTCGGTCATCACACTCTCTCTGTTCGTTCCTCGTCGGCGTCGGTCACGCTCATTGTCCCTCAGCTGCTGCTCTCGACTGCAACCCCACCCGGACGGCCCAGCGCATACGGGGCTTTGATACCGGCATCGTCGAACGACTGCAGGATGTCGCGGTGGAGGCGACGCTGCACTGCCCATTGGCGGCCGGGTCGGGTCTTGATCGTGATCCGGATGGTCACGGTATCGGCGCTGACGGCATTGACGCCGAGCATCTCCGGGGGTTCGAGGATGTCACTGTCGAAGTCGCCGGAGTCCACGACCTCGTTGGTGGTTCTCTCGGCCACCGCGCAGGCCTCGTCGATGTTGGCCGTGTGGGAGACGGGGAGGTCGAGGACAGCGACCGCGAACCCTTGGCTCATGTTGCCCACCCGCAGAACTTCACCGTTTCGGCAGTACCACACGGTGCCATTGACATCTCTGATCGTGGTGACGCGCAATCCCACGCTTTCGACCGTGCCGATCGCCTCACCGAGATCGACGACGTCGCCGACCCCGTACTGATCCTCGAGAAGCATGAAGATTCCGGACAGGAAGTCGCGGACGAGGTTCTGCGCACCGAAACCGAGGGCGACACCGACGATCCCCGCCGACGCGATGAACGGGGCGACGTTCACACCCACGACGTCGAGCACCGACAGCACGAACCAGGTCAGGATCATGACCGACACCGCAGATCGGAGCACCGAACCGATCGTGTTGGCCCGCTGTCTGCGCCGTTCGTTGAGTATCTCGCCCTTCACCGTTCCCGAGGACCGGTCGCGTAACGGCCGGAGAAGTGCAGGTGATCGGCCGGCGTCGTGTCGAGTGAAGCGGTCGATCATTCGGTGCAACACGAGCCTGAGCACGATCGCCAGAACCAGATAGCCGAGGATCTGCAACGGTCGGTCGACCAGCCAGTCGCGTCCGGTGTCGGTCAGTTCGAATGCTCGGGTGTCGAGCTCTCGCAGCAGCGAAGGTTCGGGTAACGGCGATACGGACAGAAGGGTTGATACAGCCACCCGAAAAGTCTACGGAGACACAGAAATCTTGCCAGTCACGCAGCGCATAGCGGTATCGATCCTCGAACTCGCTGATCGGAAACCGGAATGTTCACCGATCGGCAACAGAAAATGCGCAGAAAAAGGCTGTGCGCGGGCGGTGTATTCGTGTTCCACTGTGAACCGTGTTCCACGCAAGCCATGCGCGGGCGCCGACACTCCCTGGAGTAATGCATGAAGAACTCTCAACACCGCCACCGACAACTCCCGCCCACTGAGGGCCGCACCACGCACGACCAGCGTGAGACGGCCTCGGGGGCTTCTCCGCTGCGCGTGGTGCCGACGGCCCACAACGCCACGGGTGACGACGCCGTCCCGGCGTGGGTCAAGCGCCGTGTGCTGCTTCTCAACGCAACTTTCGAACCACTGACCGCGCTTCCGATGCGCCGGGCGGTGGTTCTTCTCGTTTGCGGCAAGGCCGACGTGATCCACGACGATCCGGAGGGGCCGTTCATCCGGTCGGCCGACTACTCCGTCCAGGTGCCGTCGGTGATTCGATTGCGGACATTCGTCCGAGTTCCCTATCGAGCGCGGGTGCCGATGACGCGCGCGGCACTGATGCATCGCGACAGATTCCGCTGCGCCTATTGCGGCAGCAAGGCCGAGACCGTCGATCACGTCGTGCCTCGTAGCCGCGGCGGCGGCCACTCGTGGGAGAACTGCGTGGCGTGCTGCGCCTCCTGCAATCACCGCAAGGCGGACAAGCTGCTCAGTGAGATCGGGTGGACGTTGCGAGCCCAGCTCGTGCCACCGAAGGGCCCGCACTGGCGTCTGCTGGCGACCACCAAGGAGTTGGACCCGAGCTGGTTGGCGTACCTCGGCGAAGGTGCTGCCTGACTGTCGGCCGTTGGCTCTTTTCGGTCACAACACCAGCCCCGACGTGGTCCGACGGGCAATTGTCGACTAACGTCACACCCCGTGAGCATTTTGGAGACCACGCTGATATTCGGGGTGATTCCGGTTGCGGTGATCGGAATCGTCGGCGCGCTGTCCTACTTGACCGACAAGCAGCCGGGGATGGACGTCGCTCCGTACCGGCTGACGGACGAGTGGACGCGCGAGCCATTGCTGTGGAGCGCTACGGACGAGGTGACTCCGTTCGGAGGCCACGGATCGCACGACGCGGACACAGCCGATTCGATCGGAGGTGCTGCAAGTGGCAAGTGGTGAACTGGTACGTGGCGGTGACATCCGAGAAGAGGACCTGCCGTTCGGGGCTGCGCTGACGGCGAGTGGTCGCGTATCGGTGGCACACGAGTTCGGCACGCCGAGCCCGGAGCACCTGCCTTTCGCGACTCAGGATCTGGTCGCGCTCGACGACGCACTGAGCGAGGCGACCCGGAAGACGAAGATTCGGTTCAACATCTACGTCGGTGACCTGGGAGTCGATCCGGCTGCGGGAGCGGATTCGGTCTTCCCCGGCACCCCCGATGCGATTCGTTCGGTTCTGATCGCTGTCGACCCCAACCGGCACGCGCTCGAGATCCGCACCGGAAAGCGGGTCTCGAACCGTGCTACCGATCGGGTTGCTCAGCTCGGCGTCACCGCTGCGCTCGGCCCGTTCCGCGACGGCAACCTCATCGACGGTCTCGTGACCTCGGTCCGCGTGATGGCAGCATCCATCCTCGCGCCGTAGCTCGTCGCGCTCCATCCCCGTAGTTCTCGGCCGGCGGTCCCGGCGACGACGAGGGCCGGTTGCATCTCACCTTCGCGGGTGAGACGCAACCGGCCCTCGTCGTATGTGTACCTGCGATCAGCCGGCGTCGTATGCCCGGGCCGCGAGTGCCCGAACGACTCCGGCGCGGCCTTCGATCACCAGTCGGCGCAGAGCGGGTGGAAGATCGCCATCGAGGAACCTGTCGGCTGCGGCCAACGACTGCTCGCTGATCGACCACGATGGGTAGAGGCCCACCACGACGGTCTGTGCGACTTCACTCGATCGACGAGCCCACACGCCGTCGATCGCCTCGAAGTAGCGGTCGACGTACGGCTCGAGCAGTTCGCCCTGGCCGGGGCCCGCGAAACCACCGATGATCGACCGCGCCGTGATGTTCGGAACCGCGTCGTCGTCGACGACGGTCGTCCATGCCCGCTCCTTCACCTCGGCACTCGGACGCGCAGCTCGTGCAGCGGCAGCCGACCGCGCTCCGGCGGCGGTGTTGTCCTTCTCGGCTTCGGCGTCGATGACCGGCGAATCGAGCCCGTCGGCATCGATGGCTCCGGCCGCCGCAAGGGCGGTGACGATGCGCCACCGCAGATCCGTATCGATGTCGAGTCCGGCCAGGGACTGCCCCTGGGCGTCACCGTCCAGGAGAGCGCGCAATACCTCGACATGGCGCTCGCTGAGTTCGGTACCGGTCAGAGCATTGACGAACGCCAACTGGTGATCCGAGCCCGACTCGGCACCGCGGGCCAGCTCGAGCACTGCGTCGGCGAACTCCGGGACTCCGTGTTCTGCCGCCCACGCCGGATCGGCGTAGCTGGTGACAGCCGTCTGCGCCTGGAGCAGAAGACGTTGCACCACACCCACTTCGGTCTCGCTACCGATTCCGCGCTGGACCAGAGCCACGAAGTCGCGTGCCTTCATCTCGGCGGACCGAGTCATTTCCCATGCGGCCGACCAGGCGAGAGTGCGGGGGAGCGACTCGGCGATGTCGCCGATCCGATCGACGAGAACACCGAGCGAATCCGGATCGAGCCGCACTGCGCAATACGTCAGGTCGTCGTCGTTGACCAGCACGAGCTTGCCGCGCGATACACCTACGAGCGCTTCGACATTCGTCGATTCGGCAGCATCGAGGTCCAGCTCGACGCGGTCGGTACGCACCAACTTGCCGTCGACGTCGTCGTAGATGCCGATTGCGATGCGGTGTACGCGATGCTCGCCCGCGCCCGGTGCTGCGCCGGTCTGCGACACTGCGAACCGGGTGAACCTGCCCTCCGAGTCGACGTCGAAATCGGGGCTCAGAGTATTCAGGCCGGTGGTCCGCAGCCACTGCGCACCCCAATCGGAGAGATCGCGACCCGATGACTTCTCCAGTGCCGCAAGCAGATCCGAGAACGTTGCGTTGGCGAAGGCGTGATCGACGAAGTAGGCCCGCAACCCGGCCAGGAAGTCTTCCTTACCGACGTACGCAACCAGCTGCTTGAGCACGCTGGCACCCTTGGCGTACGTGATGCCGTCGAAGTTGACCTCCACGGCGGCCAGATCGGGGATGTCCGCGGCGATGGGGTGCGTCGAGGGCAGCTGGTCCTGTCGGTATGCCCAGGCCTTCTCGACGTTGGCGAACGTCGTCCACGCGTTGGTGTACTCGGTCGCCTCGGACTGGCACAACACGGAGGCGAACGTCGCGAACGACTCGTTGAGCCACAGGTCGTCCCACCACGTCATCGTCACCAGATCGCCGAACCACATGTGCGCCATCTCGTGCAGCACGGTCTCGGCGCGTCGCTCGTAGGAGTACCGCGTCACCTTGGACCGGAAGACGTAATCCTCGAGGAACGTGACGGCCCCGGCGTTCTCCATGGCTCCGGCGTTGAATTCGGGCACGAACAGCTGGTCGTACTTGCCGAACGCATACGGGGTGCCGAAGTTCTCGTGGTAGAAACCGAAACCCTGCTTCGTCTCGGTGAACAGTCGCTCGGCATCCATGTGTTCGGCAAGCGATGCGCGGCAGTAGATTCCGAGAGGGATGGTGCCGTGATCGTCGGTGTACGAATCGGTCCACTCGGCGTAGGGACCGGCGATCAGAGCAACCAGGTATGTGCTCATCAGCGGAGTCGTATCGAACACGTGCTCACCTGCGGCCGGCTCGGCGCCGTGCGCTGCGTTGGAGATGACGGTCCAGCTCTCGGGAGCGGTGACCTTCAGATCGAACGTGGCCTTGAGATCGGGTTGATCGAAGCACGCGAACATGCGCTTGGCGTCCGCAGTCTCGAACTGCGAGTACAGGTACACCGAACCGTCCGACGGATCGACGAAACGGTGCAGGCCTTCGCCGGTGTGCGAGTAGACGCAGTCGGCATCGACCACGAGCTCGTTGTGTTCGGCGAGATCGACCAGAGCCAGCCCCGTCGACTCGTCGTAGTTCGTCGTGTCGAGCGCTGTGCCGTTGAGCGTCGCCGACCGGATGGTGCCTGCGACGATGTCCACGAAAGTCGACGCTCCGGCGGTCGCGGCGAACGTGATGGTGGTGAGCGAGCGGAACGTCTTCTCGCCGGGATTGCCCTCGCCGTCGGTGAGATCGAGAACGATCGCGTACTTCGTTTCCCCGATGATCGCCGAGCGCTCGGAGGCTTGGTCACGCGTCAGGTTGGGAGCAACCACTTCAGTCGACACCTCTTCGTGTAGTTATGGGTAGTGCCGTCCATCCCATCACGTCCGCCGTGTCGCGCGCTGGCTGACGGGTCGCGTGGAATGTCCGCGCGGTGGCCGGGTGTTACGACATGAAGAGACAGCGACATCGACTTTCGAGGAGCAGACAGTGGCCGGTTCAGGACAGAAAGACACCGCTGATTTTTGGTTCGACCCGCTGTGCCCATGGTGCTGGATCACCTCACGTTGGATTCTCGAGGTCCAGCAGGTGCGCGACATAGACGTCAATTTCCACGTCATGAGCTTGGCCGTCCTCAACGAGGGCCGCGACCTGCCCGAGGAGTACGCCGCGATGATGAAGAAGGCGTGGGGTCCGGTGCGGGTGGCGATCGCCGCGGCGAAGAGCAACGGCGACGAGATCCTCGCGCCGCTGTACGCGGCCATGGGCACGCGAATTCACAACGAGGGCAACAAGGATTTCGACGTCGTCATTCGGGAGTCCTTGGCCGAACTCGACTTGCCCGCCGATCTCGCCTCGGCAGCCGAGAACACCGATTACGACGAGGACCTGCGCACCAGCCACCACGCAGGAATGGACAAGGTCGGCCCCGATGTGGGCACTCCCACCATTCACGTCAACGGCGTGGCGTTCTTCGGCCCTGTGCTCTCGCGGATTCCACGCGGTGAAGAGGCAGGAAAGTTGTGGGACGCGTCGGTGATCTTCGCGGCGTACCCGCACTTCTACGAGCTCAAGCGCACCCGCAACGAGGACCCGCAGTTCGACTGATCGCGAGACCCTCGTGCGTGGAAACTCGTAGCAGGAGCCGAACTTTCACGCACGAGGGGCCAGTTCGCGCACGGGGGGCTGGTTCACGCACGGAGGATTAGGCGACGATTCGATCCGAGCCGCTGTCGGTGCCGAACGTCAGATGCTCGCCCAGGTGGAAGCGCCTGGCCGACCACGCCGCTGCGGCCGCATCGAGGACGTCGTCGACGAGCGGCCCGTTCGGCAGGTCGTTCAGATCGAGATCCCCGGTCCATCGGGTCAGTGCGGCCAACCGTTGCCCGACGCCTCGGCCGGTCTTCTTCGATGCGTAGACCGTGGTCGGCGACATCGCCCTGAACGAGCATTCGGGATGCACTTCGACGTACCGTTCCGGATCGAAGTCCGAATCTCGCCACGCCCGGACCGCGGGCAAGATGTGCCACGTTTGTTTACTGATTGCCTTGCCGGTCTTCGACCGCGAGATCGAGCACGCCTGTTCGTACGACACCGCGCCCAGAACATCCGCGACCGGGGTGTGAAAGATCGAACTGCGCGCCGTCCCCAGGAACTTCTTCGCCTCCAGTTCGCTGACGCGATAACCGTCCACGGGTAGCGACAGCGGCATGTCGACGCCCACTCGCGCGCAGTCTCGGGTGTGCTCCAACACGTCGGAGACGGAGGAGCAGGCCGTCCACGTCACTCTCGTGCCGTCGAACAATGCGACCACCCACGCACCCTTCGCGCCGTCGACACCGGCGAATTTCTCGGCTCGTGACATCACCTGTCAGACTCTAGGCATGCGCGTATACCTGGGTGCCGACCACGCCGGCCTCGAGTTCAAGAATCAGATCATCGAACACCTGACGGCAACCGGGCACGAGCCCGTCGACTGCGGTGCGTTCGACTACGACCCGGTCGACGACTACCCGGCCTTCTGCATCGACGCAGCACGTCGCGTCGTCGCCGATCCGGGCAGTCGCGGCCTCGTGCTCGGCGGATCCGGAAACGGCGAGCAGATCGCCGCGAACAAGGTGCCGGGCGCACGCTGTGCCCTCGCGTGGAGCGTCGAGACGGCAAAGTTGGCTCGCGAACACAACGATGCGCAGCTCATCGGCATCGGCGGCCGCATGCACACGTTGCCCGAAGCACTTGCCATCGTCGACGCGTTCCTCGGCACCCCGTTCTCGGGCGAGGAGCGCCACCAGCGTCGCATCGACATCCTGTCCGAGTACGAGCGCAGCGGCGAAGCACCCGAGGTTCCGGGAAAGCCCGAGTAAGTGCCCGAAGGGCATACCCTGCACCGACTCGCTCGGTTGCATCAACGTCGGTTCGGCGGGGCACCGGTGGAGGCGAGCAGTCCCCAGGGACGGTTCGTTTCCGGTGCCGCGCTGATCGACGGCCTCGTCCTCGAGAAGGCCGAGGCGTGGGGCAAGCATCTGCTGCACCGCTACGAATCCGACCTGATCGTGCACATTCACCTCGGCCTGTACGGAAAGTTCACCGAACACGCTGTGCCACTGGACGATCCGGTGGGTGCGGTGCGTCTGCGCATCGTGGGGGAGAAGTACGGTGCCGACCTCCGCGGCCCCACGGCCTGCGAGATCTACACCGAGCAGCAGGTCGACGCCCTCCTGGCGCGTCTGGGGCCGGACCCGCTCCGCAAGGACGCCGACCCGGATGCGGCCTGGGCACGAATATCCAAGTCACGCACGGCCATCGGCACGTTGCTGATGGATCAGAAGGTGCTCGCCGGCGTCGGCAACGTCTACCGCGCCGAGATCCTCTTCCGGCACGAGATCAACCCGATGCGGCCCGGAAAGGACCTCGACCGAGCCGAGTGGGACGCCATCTGGCTCGATCTCGTGGACCTCATGGCCATCGGTGTCCGACGCGGTCGCATCATCACCATCCGGCCCGAGGACGATCACGGCGACACCTACGGTGCCCGCCGACCGCGTTCGTACGTCTACCGCAGGGAAGGCCTCCCGTGCCGCGTGTGCGGAGCCGAGATCCTGCACTCGACGATGCAGGCGCGAAACCTGTTCTGGTGCCCCGTCTGTCAGGCGACGTAAGGGCGGGCGAGCTAGAACCCGCCGAAATCCCCTCCGCCTCCGCCGCCGTCGAAGAAGCCACCGCCGTCTCCGCTGTCGAAGAAGCCGCCGCCGTCACCGCCGTCGTTACCTGCTCCGGCGTCGCCACCGTCGTAATTGTCACCAGCACCCCCGTCGGAACCGTCCGCACCCAGGTCGCCACCCGCTGCGGTCTCGTCCGGAACCCCGGCCATGCCGGAGAACATCGCCGAGAACAGGAACATCGAGCCCATTCCCCATGCGCCGGCGACCAAGGCCGGACGCCACCACGGCTCGGAGTACCAGCCTGCGGGGACGGGTCGGCCCGCCACTCGTCCGCCGGGGTAGTAGTTCGGGGTCCGGTCCGACGGGTCCGGTGAGGCCGCGATCTCTCGACCCTCGAAGTCGACCTTGCGTTCCTCGGTGACACGGCCTGCCTGCTGTTGGCCGTCGATGCCCTGCACCTCGGGGCCCGGGTCCATGCCCATCGCCAGGCGCGCTGCGCGAATGTAATAGAGCCCTTCCAACGCGGTCTGCTTGGCCAGCCTCGCCTGTTCGACGGTTGTCGCCTGGTCGATTTGCGAGCCTGCTGCGATATTGCGCTCGGATGCGTCGGCCAGGGCCTGCTTGGATGCGGTGTCGGAGCCCACGAGGTTGTAGACCTGGCCGCCGAGCCGTTCGATCGACTGGCGGGCGTCGGCCTTCGCATCGGCCAGTGCGGTGGCCGCGGCTGCGGCGGAGTTCTTCTTGCTGCGCAGCACCAGCAGTGCCACTACGGCCACGATGATGACGATCAGGACGATTTCAATTCTGAGCCTTCCATCGGCGATACATGTCCAGTTCGTCCGATTCACTCGAACACTGTCGACGATACGCGGACACGAAAAAGCCCCGCACTCGTGAAGTGCGGGGCTTTCGATGGAGCCGATGACGAGAATCGAACTCGCGTAGCCTGTTTGGAAGACAGGGGCTCTACCATTGAGCTACATCGGCGTGCAAACAACAGTCGTGGGATCGCCAGTTCCGTCGCCTGCGTTTCAAGACTGTACCCAAAGCGGTTGCCGGATTCCAAACCGGCCCGTCGAGCCCGGTCTCACGGAACGTCATGGGTGGGGCGCCCATGAGGGGCTACTATCGGTTGCTGTTCAATGGTGTCCGTACGACGGGGTGTGGCGCAGCTTGGTAGCGCATCCGCTTTGGGAGCGGAGGGTCGCAGGTTCAATTCCTGTCACCCCGACAAATGAGAGCCGCGGGCACGGCTCACCGTGCTCGTGGCGAGCGGAAGACAGCAAGCCAGAACTGCCAGCAAGCAAGAATCACCACAAAGGAGCATGTCCCGTGAAGAGCACCGTCGAGCAGCTGAGCCCGACGCGAGTCCGTATCAACGTTGAGGTGCCCTTCGAGGAGCTCAAGCCTGATTTCGACCGCGCGTACAAGGCTTTGGCTCAGCAGATCCGCCTCCCCGGATTCCGTCCCGGCAAGGCTCCGGCCAAGTTGCTCGAGGCGCGAGTCGGCCGTGGTGCAGTACTCGAGCAGGTCGTCAACGACGCTCTTCCCTCTCGCTACTCCGAGGCCGTGACCAACGAGAAGGTCAAGGTCATCGGCCAGCCCGAGATCGAGATCACCAAGATCGAAGACGGCACCGAGCTCACGTTCACCGCCGAGGTCGACGTGCGTCCCGAGATCGAGCTGCCGGATTACTCGACCATCAGCGTCGTAGTCGATCCGCTCGAGATCAAGGACGAAGCCGTCGACGAGCAGCTGCAGTCGCTCCGTCAGCGTTTCGGAACCCTCACCGGTGTCGATCGCCCGGTTCAGTCCGGCGACTTCGTGTCCATCGATCTCTCTGCCACGGTCGACGGCGAGAACGTCGAAGAGGCCACCGCGAGCGGACTGTCCCACGAGGTCGGCTCCGGTCAGCTCATCGAGGGCCTCGACGACGCGATCATCGGCGTCTCGGCCGGCGAGTCGAAGGAGTTCACCTCCACGCTCGTTGCCGGTGAGTACGCGGGCAAGGAAGCCGTCGTCACGGTCAAGGTCGTCTCCGTCAAGGAGCGCGAGCTGCCCGAGGCCGACGACGAGTTCGCCCAGCTCGCCAGCGAGTTCGACACGTTCGACGAGCTGCTCGCAGACCTGAAGACGCGCGTCGAGCGAGTCGCGAAGGTCGAGCAGGCCGGTCAGATCCGCGACAAGGTGCTCGAGACGCTGCTCGAGACCCTCGAGATTCCGGCTCCCGAGGCCGTCGTCAAGGCCGAGGTCGATTCCCAGGTGCACGAGGCCATCCACGGCCTCGATCACAACGAGGAAGCGCTCGCCGAGTTGCTCGAGTCGCAGGGTTCGAGCCGCGAGGAGTTCGACAAGGACGTCAAGGAGGGTGCCGAGAAGTCGGTGCGCACCCAGCTCCTCCTCGACGCCATCGCCGAGGCAGAGAACACTCAGGTCGGTCAGGACGAGCTGACCGAGCGGATCATCTTCCAGGCCCAGCGCTACGGCATGCCGCCCGAGCAGTTCATCCAGCAGGTGCAGCAGGCCAACCAGCTCGGTGCCGTGTTCGCCGATGTCAAGCGCGGCAAGGCGCTTGCCTCGGTCGTCGAGCGCGTCACCGTGACCGACACCAACGGTGCCAGCGTCGACACCGCCGAGCTGTTCGGCAGCCCCGCCGATGCTCCCGACGAGGTCGAAGCAGCTGATTCTTCCGAGGGCGAACAAGAGAAGTAACGCTCACAGCGAACGACGGCGGTTCCGGGACTCCGGAGCCGCCGTCTTTCGTTAGTGTCTGTGTCAGGAACCAACGATTTGTTATGGAAAAGGCAGGTACCGTGACTGTTCAGAATCCGGCGGCTTCGCACGAGCAGAGTCCCGTCATGACTTCGGCCGCAGCAGGGCTGAATCTCAGCGACTCCGTGTACGAGCGTCTGCTTCAAAACCGCATCATTTTCCTCGGTACCCAGGTCGACGACGACATCGCCAACAAGTTGTGCGCGCAGATCCTGCTCCTGTCGGCCGAGGACCCCACCCGCGACATCTCGCTGTACATCAACTCGCCCGGTGGCTCGGTCACCGCAGGTATGGCGATCTTCGACACCATGGAATTCGCCGAGTGCGATATCGCCACCTACGGGATGGGCCTGGCTGCCTCGATGGGCCAGTTCCTGCTCTCGGCCGGCGCGAAGGGCAAGCGGTACGCCCTGCCGCACGCGCGCATCATGATGCATCAGCCTTCGGCCGGTATCGGCGGCAGCGCTTCGGACATCGCGATCATGGCCGAGCAGTTCGCGCACACCAAGCGTGAGATGGCCGAGCTCATCGCTCATCACACCGGCCAGACCGTCGAGCAGATCACCGAGGATTCCGACCGTGACCGGTGGTTCACGGCACAGGCGGCCAAGGAATACGGGTTCGTGGATCACGTCGTCAGCCGCGCGCGGCAGGCCGGCGGAGTCGGCGAGTAATTCGGCCGCTACCGGCGACCCTCGATCACTCACATCTTGGAGAAACGATGACAAACCTGTTCGATCCCAACCAGTTGCCGTCCTCGCGGTACATCCTTCCGTCCTTCGTCGAGCACTCGAGCTACGGCGTCAAGGAGTCGAACCCGTACAACAAGCTGTTCGAGGAGCGCATCATCTTCCTCGGCGTCCAGGTCGACGATGCGTCTGCCAACGACGTCATGGCACAGCTGCTGGTGCTCGAGGGCCTCGACCCCGACCGTGACATCACGATGTACATCAACTCGCCCGGTGGCTCGTTCACCTCGTTGATGGCCATCTACGACACGATGCAGTACGTCCGCGCCGACGTGGCGACAGTGTGCCTAGGCCAGGCGGCTTCGGCTGCCGCGGTACTGCTCGCAGCCGGTACCCCCGGCAAGCGCGCGGCTCTGCCGAACGCACGAGTGCTGATTCACCAGCCCTCGAGCGGCGGAATCCAGGGCCAGGTCTCGGACCTCGAGATCCAGGCCGCCGAGATCGAACGTATGCGTCGACTCATGGAGACCACCCTCGGCCGCCACACCGGCAAGGATCCCGACGTGATCCGCAAGGACACCGATCGCGACAAGATCCTCACCGCCGAGCAGGCCAAGGACTACGGCATCATCGACACCGTGTTCGAGTACCGCAAGCTCTCGGCTCAGAAGTAGCACGCAAGTACCACCGGTCGGATCGCCTCGCGGTCCGGCAGACGATCGGACGCCGGGCACGAGTGGACAACTCGGCCCGGCTGTCTCGATTCACGCCCCGAATGCCGTGATTGGTGAAAACGGGCGGCGAATCACCGGAAACAACCCGCCCATGTTCGGCGAACACGGGTAGCGTCGCATCCAAGAACTCGGTCGGAGCATCTCGAACTCGGCATGCCATCGATCGAGAAGTAGCCCGTCCTTCCGCGTATGCGGTCGGCCGGGTCGTACGCGGACAAGGAAGTAGGAACCTCCGAATGGCACGCATCGGTGACGGTGGCGATCTGCTGAAGTGCTCGTTCTGCGGCAAGAGCCAAAAGCAGGTCAAGAAGCTCATTGCAGGACCAGGGGTGTACATCTGCGACGAGTGCATCGACCTGTGCAACGAGATCATCGAGGAGGAGTTGGCCGAATCGAGCGAAGTCAAGCTCGACGACCTGCCCAAGCCTTCCGAGATCAAGGACTTTCTCGAGAACTACGTGATCGGCCAGGACGCTGCGAAGCGCACGTTGGCCGTCGCTGTCTACAACCACTACAAGCGCATTCAGGCCGGCGACAAGGCGCGCGATGTGCGCGGCGAATCCGTCGAGCTGGCCAAATCGAACATCTTGATGCTCGGTCCCACCGGGTGCGGCAAGACGTATCTGGCCCAGACCCTCGCCAAGATGCTCAACGTGCCGTTCGCGATCGCCGACGCCACCGCACTGACCGAAGCCGGGTACGTGGGTGAGGATGTCGAGAACATCCTGCTCAAGCTCATCCAGGCCGCGGACTACGACGTCAAGCGGGCCGAGACCGGCATCATCTACATCGACGAGGTCGACAAGATCGCTCGTAAGAGCGAGAACCCGTCGATCACCCGCGATGTCTCCGGTGAAGGCGTACAGCAGGCACTGCTGAAGATCCTGGAAGGTACCCAGGCCAGCGTCCCGCCGCAGGGCGGACGTAAGCATCCGCATCAGGAGTTCATCCAGATCGACACCACCAACGTGCTCTTCATCGTCGCCGGTGCTTTCGCAGGTCTCGAGAAGATCGTGTCCGATCGCGTCGGCAAGCGCGGTCTCGGGTTCGGAGCCGAGGTGCGTTCCAAGGCCGAGATCGACACGCAGGATCACTTCGCCGAGGTGATGCCCGAGGATCTGATCAAGTTCGGTTTGATCCCCGAGTTCATCGGTCGTCTCCCGATGATCGCGTCGGTGACCAACCTGGACAAGGAATCACTGGTCACTATCCTGTCCGAACCGAAGAACGCGTTGGTCAAGCAGTACCGTCGACTCTTCGACATGGACGGCGTCGAGCTCGAGTTCACGTCCGAGGCACTCGAGGCAATTGCCGATCAGGCGATCCTGCGTGGCACCGGTGCTCGTGGGTTGCGCGCCATCATGGAAGAAGTGCTGCTTCCGGTGATGTACGACATCCCGAGCCGGGACGACGTGGAGAAGGTCGTGGTCACGGCAGAGACGGTCAACGACAACGTCTTGCCGACCATCGTTCCGCGCAAGCCCGAACGCCCGGAGCGACGCGACAAGTCGGCCTGACCAGCTCCGGCACGACACGGAACGAGCCCCGATCATCGAACGCGATGATCGGGGCTCGTTCTGTTTCAGGGAGGGTGTCAGCCGAGGACCGAGATGTGCGGGTGCAGGTCCGGGTCGACCGCGGCACACCGCTGCGCCACCAACGGGTCGTGGCCCGGCACGACATGCTCGGGGCTGTCGGCGAGTTCCTTGATCCGGTCGAACGCGCCGAACATGTCCGGCAGGCAGTGCAGAATCGCGAAGGGACTGTCGGATTCGATGTTCTCGTAGAAGTGACTCGCATCCGACGCCAGCACCAGGGTCCCGCGCTCGGTGTGCACGCTGACTACCTGCATGCCCGCGGTATGTCCGCCCACCGCATGCACCGAGAGTCCCGGTGCCAGTTCGCGGTCGCCGTCGACGATGTCGAGACGCGGACTTCCCGTGACGTGGTCGATGTCGGACCGCGAGTGCAACCAGCGTTCCTGCCCGACGCGGGTCGCCCACGGACCGTTCCAGTAGTCGAGCTCTTTCTGCTGGACGACGTAGCGGGCCGACGGCAGATCTGCGACGACTCCGGTGTGGTCGTAGTGCAGATGGGTCAGCACACATACGTCGATGTCACCGGGGGAGATTCCCAGCTCTCCGATGAGGTCCACGGGGGAGCCGACGTAGTCCAGTCCCTTCATCCGTGACGCCGTCGCCGGTGCGAGACCGGCGTCGACGAGGACGGTCTCGGTGTCCGACAGTGCGAGCCACACGTAGTACGCGGTGGGGTGCGGCTCGTGACCCCGGTCGTCCGCATAGTGGAAGTGCGTGCTGCGCAGGGATGTTCGGCTCGCATAGCGCACGGCGTACACACGCCATTCACCGCTACGGTCCGGTCGCAGTCCGTCGATCATCGCGGGTCAGTTCGACGTCGTACGAGCGACCGACTCGCGCCGAGTCGTTCGAGTGGATCGTCCCAGCTCGTCGGTGGGCGTGCGATAGGTCTCCTTGGACGTGGACACGATCGCAACGTTGACGGCGCAGAACACGGCGGTGACGATGGCGACCGGCAACCACGCACCGATCTCGGCCCCGGCGATGGCACCGGCAATGGTGGGCGCGAATCCTGCTATGGCGAAACCGATCTGGGTACCCAGCGCAGTTCCGGTCAGACGTACCCGAGCCGGGAACATCTCGCCGTAGAACGAGGGCCAGACACCGCCCGTCGCGCTGTGGACGAAACCGAACATGACGATGCCGAAGACGAAGATGAGCGCGTAGTTTCCGACCGAGATGGACCAGAGGTATCCGAACATGAGGATTGCGCAACCGATCGATCCGAACAGGAACACCGGCTTGCGACCGACGCGATCGGACAGCGACCCGAAGAACGGGAGTGCGAACAGCGCGACGACGTTGGCGAGTACGCCGACCCACAGCATCGGAGTTCGTTCCAAGCCGACTGTGTTGACTGCGTACGACAGCGCATAGACGGTGAATATCGTACTGACCGAGGCGATCACGGCGGCAAACATGACTCGAAGAACGGCGGGCCAGTGCTCGGACAGCAGTTCGGTCAGCGGGAGACGCTGCGGCTCGGCGGACGCCACCTCTTCCTCGAAGACTGGGGTCTCGTCGAGCGAGCGCCGGATCAGGAATGCGGCGACAACGACGAAGGCGCTGAGGAAGAACGGGATTCGCCAGCCCCAGCTGAGCAACTGGTCCTCGGGGAGCATGGCGACCGGGAGAAAGACTGCCGTGGCAAGGATCTGACCGCCCTGGGTGCCGCTGAGGGTGAAGCTGGTGAAGAACGCCCGTCGGTGGTCGGGTGCGTGCTCGAGGGTCATGGAGTTGGCACCCGCCTGCTCACCGCCCGCAGAGAAGCCCTGGGCCAGGCGCAGCAGGACCAGGACTATCGGGGCCGCGAGGCCGATGGATTCGTACGAGGGAAGGACGCCGACTCCGAGAGTGGCGACTCCCATCAGCAGGACGGTGGCAACCATGACCTTCTTGCGGCCGTAACGGTCACCGATGTGACCGAGCACCAATGCGCCCAGTGGGCGGGCCAGGTATCCGACCCCGAAAGTCGCCAGGGCCAACAACGTTCCGGTGGCGGGGTTGGAACCGGGAAAGAACACGCGGCCGAAGACCAGCGCAGCGGCGGTGCCGTAGATGAAGAAGTCGTAGTACTCGAGGGCGCTGCCCACCCAGGCCGCGGTTGCGGCTTTACGCGGGTTGGCTCCGGGGCGCAGGGGCGGGTGACCGGACGTGAGGGGATCCATCGGTGTCGTCTCTTTTCGTGTGACGGGAAGCCGGGCGCACAGTTCGACATACACGACCCGATCGGCCGCTAATGTACGAAATAGTTAACTCCGGGCGCTCTTAGATATTGAACGTGATCCATGCCACGTGTCAACCCCCGATGCGATGCGGGTCGCTCGATCTCGGTGTCAGGCGTCGGTGGAGGTGAGGAACGCGATGATCATGTCGCCGAGCATGGCCCGCAGTCGTGTGCGGTGCGCCGGGTCGGTGAGGTCGCGACCGAACAGTGCCTCGAACGTGTATCGGTTGGACAGCCGGAACACGCAGAAGCTGCTGATCGCCATATGGATGTCCAACGCGTCGACATCGGTTCGGAAGAGCCCGTCGGCCTGCCCGCGCGCAAGAATGGAGGCCAACAGCTCGGCGGCCGGATTACCGAGATTGCTCAGCGCCTCGGAGGTGCCGATATGTTCGCCGCGCAGAATGTTCTCGGTCGACACCAGCCGGATGAAGTCCGGGTTCTGCTCGTGATGGTCGAAGGTGAGCGATGCGATGGCGCGGATCGCCTCGACCGGACCGAGTCCTTCGACGTCCACGGCTCGTTCGCGCTCGCGGATGCGGAGGTAGGACCGCTCCAGAACGGCCTTGTACAGGCCTTCCTTGTCGGTGAAGTAGTAGTACAGCATCCGCTTGGTCGTGTGTGTTCGCTCGGCGATCTCGTCGATGCGTGCGCCGGCAAAGCCCTTGTCCGCAAACTCCTCCGTGGCTACCTCGAGGATGTTGTGTCGGGTCAGATCGCTGTTGCGCCGACGTTTGACGGCCGGTCCGCTGTCGTCGGAGGTGTCGGTTGTACGCGGAGCCATGGGTCGACTCTATCGCCGCGAATTGCGGAGAAAGGGTGTGTGCGTGCCGTCACCGTAGTACCGTCGAGCTAACTCACCAATTAGTACATTAAAGCTCGAGGAGATCGACATGCCGGAATCCCTGCTCTGCGGGCTGATCGGGACGGGTATCGGCAAATCGCTCACGCCCGCGATGCACGAGCGAGAGGGTGCCGAGCACGGTCTGACCTACCTCTATCGCATCATCGATCTCGATCGGCGCGGGCTGACCGTGGACGACCTACCGCGTCTGGTGGCCACGGCAGCCGACCTCGGATTTCGCGGCCTCAACATCACCCACCCGTGCAAGCAACGGGTCCTTCACTGCCTCGACGATCTCTCGGAGGATGCCGCGCGTCTGGGTGCCGTCAACACCGTTGTGTTCTCCGACGGGCGCGCGATCGGTCACAACACCGACTGGTCCGGGTTCGACCGAAATTTCGGACGTGGCTTACCGGGAGCCGATCTGAGTGATGTGGTGCAACTCGGAGCCGGGGGAGCAGGTGCGGCCGTGGCATACGCAATGGCACGCCGGGGAGCCGCCAAGGTGACACTCGTCGATGCCGATCGTTCTCGGGCGCAGCAACTCCGAGACTCGCTGGCCTCGATGTTCCCCGAGTCCGAGATCTTCTCGACCGGACTCGATCGGCTCGGCGACGTGCTGAGCGCAGCGTCGGGGCTGGTGCACGCAACGCCGGTCGGAATGCTCGAGCACCCGGGATCTGCTGTGCCGCAAAAATTTCTGCGTCCGCAGATGTGGGTTTCGGAAGTCGTGTACAGGCCGGCCGAGACCGAATTGCTCATGCAGGCAGCGCGAGCGGGGTGCCGAACCCTGAGTGGCACCGGCATGGCCGTGTTCCAGGCAGCGGACGCCTTCGAGATATTCACCGGCCGAATTGCGAACGCAGATCGGATGATCGCGCACATGGGCACCCTCATCGACAGCGAAGATCGCGTCGCTGCCGCCGGGGCCTCCGCATGACGGCCATTGCCACGTCGGTGGCCACTGTCTCGCTCAGTGGGTCTCTCGACGAGAAGATGCGCGCCATCGCCGAAGCCGGGTTCGACGGGTTCGAGGTGTTCGAGCCGGATCTGATCAGCTCACCGGACCTGCCTGCAGACATTGCGAAGAAGGCTGCAGACCTGGGTCTGACCGTCGATCTCTACCAACCCTTCCGTGACGCCGACTCCGACGACCCGGACCAGTTCGCGCGCAACCTCGTTCGCGCCGAACGCAAATTCGACGTGATGGAACAGCTGGGATGCGACCTGCTGCTGGTCTGCTCGTCACCGTTGGCCGGTGCAGTGCGCGAGGACGACAAGTTGATCGAACAGATGGCAACTCTCGCCGAGCGTGCACATCGCCGCGGACTGCGGCTGGCCTACGAAGCGCTCGCCTGGGGTAGCCACGTCGACACCTACCTTCATGCCTGGGACATCGTCCGGCAGGTCGACCATCCAGCGCTCGGGACCTGTCTCGACAGCTTTCACATCCTCTCCCGCGGCGACGACCCATCCGGCATCCGCGAGATACCCGGCGAGAAGATCTTCTTCTTGCAGCTGGCCGACGCCCCGCACATGGTGATGGACGTCCTGCAGTGGAGTCGCCATCACCGATGCTTCCCCGGTCAGGGGAACTTCGATCTGGCAACCTTCGGAGCCCACGTCGTGGCCTCGGGCTATACGGGCCCGTGGTCTCTCGAGATCTTCAACGACGTCTTCCGGCATTCCGACACCGGCCGAACGGCGTCGGACGCACACCGTTCGTTGCTCCACCTGCAGGAGCAGGTCCGCAGCGTCGACACCGTCGTGCCGAATCCCGATCTGTTCTCCCCGCCTCCGCCCGGCCCGATCGAAAACATCGTGTCCCTACGTATCGCCGCGGGCCCTGCCAAGGCCGCCCAGTTGGGCACCACCTTGCGTCACCTCGGCTTCGACCTCACCGCCGCGCACAGCGAACACGGACTGTCGCTGTTCACCCAGGGCCCACTCGCAGTCGCGGTCGACACGACCGTCGACACCCTGTGGACGGCACCGGGCGTCCCCGCCCACCTGCCCGCACTGGCCCAGATCGGGGTCCGCAGCGAGCGGCCCGATCTGTGGTTGACCAGAGCCCGCGCCCTGGGGGTCCCCGCCGCGACGGTCACCATGCCGGGCGTGGCCGACGCGACCGACGCGGTGGTGCGGCTCGCCGTCACCGGTGCAACCTCGCTCGACCTACGCACCCGAGACAGCGCCGGTGCCTGGCAGTCCGCATTCGACCTTGCTCCCAGAGTGCCTGTGCCGCAGGACAAGCCCTTGGTCTCGCACGTGGACCACATCGCCCTCGCGGTCCCGGCGGAAAGCTGGGACGGCGTGATGCTGTTGCTCCGCTCGGTGTTCGGCATGGTGCCCCGGGACGGTCAGGACGTCGTGGACGCGATCGGACTGGTGCGAAGCCAGGCCCTCACCCTGACGACCACGAACGGCACCATTCGCCTGTCGCTCAACATGGTTCCCGGTCGCCCGTCCGATGCCGACCCCCTGCCCGCCGCCCGCCGCGGAGGCGTCGGACATGTGGCGTTCGGATGCGAGGACATCTACGCCGCGGCCGAGGCAATGACCGAACGCGGTCTCACGCCGTTGCGCATCTCGCCCAACTACTATCGCGACCTGAACGCACGGTTCGGCCTCGGTCCGGACACCCTCGACGCGATGCAGCGGCTCGGCATCCTGTACGACGCCGACTCCGCAGGCGGCGAGTTCTTCCACTTCTTCACCGGCACCGTGGGCGACGACCTCTTCTTCGAGGTGGTGCAGCGGGTAGGCGGGTACGAAGGCTACGGGGAGACCAACTCGGCTGTGCGCCTGGCTGCGCAACTACAGCAGTGAGTAGCGATCAGGACAGTCGCTCGAACACCGCGGCCAGGCCCTGTCCGCCGCCGATGCACATCGTCTCGAGTCCGTAGCGGACTTCTCGGCGGTCCATTTCACGGAGCAGGGTGGCAAGGATTCGGGCACCGGTGGCCCCGACCGGGTGGCCGAGCGAGATGCCGGAACCGTGAGGATTCAACCGCGGGTCGTCCGACTCGATACCCCAGGACCGAGTCACGGCCAGCGCCTGGGCGGCGAAGGCTTCGTTGAGTTCGATGACGCCCATGTCGTCGAGAGTGAGCCCGAGGCGTCCGAGCGCTTTCTCGCTGGCGGGCACCGGGCCGATTCCCATGGTGCGCGGAGCGACTCCGGCGACGCCCCAGCTCGCGAGTCGCGCCAGTGGTCGAAGTCCCAGCGCCGCAGCCTTTTCGGGGGTGGTGACGATGGCGATCGCGGCACCGTCGTTCTGCCCGCTGGCATTGCCCGCGGTGACCGTCGATTCGGGATCGATCGATGCACGGATTGCCTTCAGCTTCGCCAACGACTCCACGGTCGTGTCGGCCCGTGGATGCTCGTCGGTCGAGACCAGAACAGGTTCCGACTTACGCTGGGGGACGGACACACCCACGATCTCCTCGGCGAACACGCCGCTGTTCTGCGCGGCGACCGCCCGCCGATGCGACTGCACGGCCAGCGCGTCCTGATCGGCGCGGCTGATGGAGAACTCCTGGCGAAGATTCTCGGCGGTCTCGATCATGCCGCCGGGCACCGGAAAGTTCTTGCCACCCGCCGTCACTCGGGCCCGCGCAAGTCGGTCGGCGAGGGCGACCGCCTCGGCCTTGACGCCCCACCGCATGCCGGTCGCGTAGAACTCGGTCTGGCTCATACTTTCGACGCCGCCTGCCAGAACCAGGTCGTTGCCGCCGGACTGCACCTGCATGCACGCCTGCAGTACTGCCTGAAGGCCGGAGCCGCAGCGTCGGTCGATCTGCATGCCGGGCACATCGATGCCGAGATCGGCGTCGAGGGCGGCGATTCGACCGATGGCCGGTGCATCACCGTTCGGTGACGCCTGGCCCAGGATCACGTCGTCGATGTCCGCTCCGGAGATACCCGTTCGCGCGACGAGTTCGGTGATGACCGTGGCCGCGAGGGCCTGGGCGGAAATGTCGCGGAACTGGCCACCGAACCGGCCGACGGGGGTACGCAGGGGTTCGCAGATCACGGCTTCAGGCATGGGTGTTTCCTCGCTTGTCGTTGGCTCCGGTACTCACCCGGAGCAGATCGGTCTCGATGGCGCGGGTGGCGTCGAGCAAGGCCGGGAGTAGTTCGGCGCGCACGGCGTCCGCAGAATGACGTGCAGCTTGAGTCGAGACGTTGGCTGCCGCGACAACCACGCCGGTGTTGTCGCGGATGGGTGCGGCGATCGAACGCAGTCCCTCTTCGAGTTCTTGGTCCACCAGGCAGAAGCCGTCGACCCGCACTCGTTCGAGTTCCCGCGCGAGCGAGGCCGCGGTCGTGATGGTCTTGCCCGTCAACGGCGTCAACCGCACTCGCTCCAGGTACGCATCCAGTTCGTCCTCGGGAAGACCGGCCAACAGCACCCGCCCCATCGAGGTTGCGAACGCCGGAAACCTGGTGCCGATGTTGATGCCGACGGTCATGATGCGGCTGACCGGAACCCGGGCGACGTACACCACATCGTCACCGTCGAGTATCGACACCGAGGACGATTCACGCACTCGTTCGGCGAGCGCCTCGAGATGGGGGCCCGAGACCTCGGGGAGCGAGAGACTCGACAGATAGCTGTACCCCAATTCGAGTACGCGCGGGGTGAGCCAGAACATCGAGCCGTCGGTACGCACGTATCCGAGTTCGACGAGCGTGAGCAGAAACCGTCGGGCGGTGGCGCGGGTCAGGTCGGTCGCTCGGGCCACGTCGGCCAGCGTTCGACGCGGATGCTCACCGTCGAAGGCTCTGATCACTGCCAAGCCGCGTCCGAGAGACTGGACGTAATCCGAGGACGGCGGTGTGTCCGCGGCACTCACGAGGTTTCGCTCTCGGTGATGGCGGCCTGAGCCAATGCGAAAGCGTTGTTGCTGTTCGGTACTCCCGCGTAGACCGCGGTGTGCAAGAACACCTCGGCGAGTTCGTCGGGTGCGATACCGGCACGCAACGCCGCTCGGATGTGCATGTCGAGTTCGTGGTGGTTACCCAGGGCCGTCAGAACGGCCAGAGTCAGCAGTCGGCGGGTGTGGTGGTCGAGTCCGGGACGAGCCCAGACGTCGCCCCATGCGGTTCGGGTGATGAAATCCTGGAACGGGGCCGTGAATTCGGTTCTCGATGCGATGCTGCGGTCGACGTGGGCGTCACCGAGCACACTGCGCCGTACTGCCATTCCGGTGTCGTGCGCCGCGGACCGTCCGGCGGAGTACGCATTCGCTCCGACGTGAGCGGCAATGGCCGCCGTGACGCGGCCTGCCTGTTCGACGTTCGCCAGATGTGCGGCCGGGTCGAGTGTCAGGAGCGTCGATCCTGCAACGCCGTCGGCGATGAAGCGCAGATCGTCCGGAGTGGTCGACGGATCCTGTCGGCCCGCGATCACGAGGGTGGGAGCGGCGATCCTGGCGAGGTCCGCGCGAGAATCCCACTCGGACAACGCCTCACAGCATGCCGCGTACCCCTCGTCGGAGGTCTCGGCGATCATGCGTCGACACCGTGCGACGAGATCGGTGTCGCGGGCGGCGAGTTCGGGCGTGAACCACCGTGCGAGTACAGCGTCCGCGAGTGCTGCTGTCCCCGAGGCGCGGACGGTCGCGGCACGGTCGATCCACTGAGCGGCTTCACCGAACTTGGCGGACGTGCACAGCAGAGACAGAGTGCGCACCCGCTCGGGGCGATGAATCGCAATCCATTGAGCGACGGCACCGCCGAGGGAGAGTCCGACCACGTGGACGCGTTCCAGAGCGAGTGAATCCAGCAGTGCAAGAACGTCACCGGCGAGATCGGCCACGGAATAGGGGCCGGGCGGTACCGGTGATCGACCATGTCCCCGTAGATCGACCGTCAACACGTGGACAGAAGCCGACAGTGCGCCCACCTGCGGGTCCCACATCGATCGGTCCGAGCCGAGCGAGCCGATCAGCACGACGGTATCCGCATCGGGGTGCGGCCCCTCGGTGCGGTGGTGAGCCAGAGTGACTGTCATCAGATGTCCTTCGAGTCCGTGGGGCGTTCGGTGTCCGGTGCACACGCAGCGAGGATGACGTCGACCAAGTCGGGTGCGTGACCCACATAGCCTGCTGGATTCAACATCTCGCGCACCGCCGCCGGCGTCAGGAAGGCGGTGATGGCGGGATCCGTGTCCAGTGGCGCACCTGCTGCGCATCGGTCGGTGACGATGTCGCGGGCGCGCTCGGTGTGCGGTGCCAGCGCCGCCGTGACCCGTTCGGCGAGTAGTGCACCACCCGTCGCTTCGAGGTTGCGCGCCATGGCATCTGGATGCACATGCAGACCCGTGAGGCTCGTCGCAATACGATGCGCACCGCCGCCGGTGAGTCGTAGCAGATCGGTGACGGTCTCCCATTCGGCGTGCCACGGGCCAGCGGCGCGCTGCTGCTCGTGGTCCATATTCGCCAGCACTGTCGCAACGGCTCCCGGCACCCGGCGGGCCGCAGCCCGCGCGGTGATGGCGGCGATCGGGTTCCGCTTGTGTGGCATTGCCGACGAACCTCCCGGCGCGTTCTCGGACACCTCGGCCAGTTCGGTGGCGGACATCGACACGATGTCCCCGGCGATCTTCGCAATGGAGCCCGCGGCAATACCCAACGCGCACGCCAGATCTGCGACGGTGACGCGGTCGGTGTGCCAGGGCGCAGTCTGTGGTGCCAGATCCAGTGCTTCCGCGAGCGCGGCGGCAATGGCCGGACCGTGCGGATGTACGGCGGCCATCGTTCCGGCGGCACCTCCGTATTGCACACAGCACGACCGCCGAACCGCAGCGAGACGGTGACTCGAACGATGCAGCGCCCCAGCCCAATTGGCGGCCACCAGCCCGAAAGTAGTGGGTAACGCCTGCTGGCCGAGGGTGCGCGCGACCATAGGAGTGGTTCGGTGCGCCAGCGCCAGGCCTCGCGCCGCGGTATGTGCATCACCGAGCGACGCCTCGACGACCGTGAGTGCGTCACGTGCGACGAGCATGGACGCGGTGTCCATGATGTCCTGGCTGGTCGCCCCGGGGTGCACTGCAGCAGCAGGAACTCCGCGCTCGGACACCGCGTTTCGCAGTACTTTCACCAGTGGTATCACCGGATTCCCACCGGCCGCTGCAGCCGCTCCGAGTGCTGTGATGTCCAGAGATTCACCCAGCTCTGCCGCGACCGCGGTGATGATGTCCGCATGCTTCGCGTCGACCACGCCGACAGAGCCAGCGGCCCGGGAGAGGGCTGCCTCGACGTCGAACATCGCCCGAACCCAGCCTCGGTCGCCGACGATCGGTGCGATGATCTCGCTGCCGAATGTCGGATCGAACAGTGCCCCTCTATCGGAAGCCATGGTCCTCTTTCACCGCATCGTCGATCAGTTCGGGAGCGTGCATCACAGCGCGAAGAACGGGGTCTCGTCTCCGTCCGGATCGGTGTTCTGTAACACGATATCGAGGTGGTAGCCGCCGTCCACTGTGGTGGCGACGAGTCGGGCTCGCTTGTCGGCGGGCAAGTCGGACAGCACCGGATCGATTTCGTTGGCCTCGGCCTCGTCCGGGAAGTACATCCGCGTGACGACCCGCTCGAGCATTCCGCGGGCAAAGATTCCGACGTCGATGTGGGGTGCTTCGACGAGGTCGTTCTCGGCGGGCAACGGCCCCGGCTTGATGGTCGTGATCGTCATCGTTCCCCGTGCATCGGCAAATGCTCGACCGAAGCCGCGGAAACCTGCGACACGTGGTGCCACGGCACCCCGTGGATCGTCCGGATGGTCGAAGCGTCCGTCGGAGTCGGCCTGCCAGGTCTCGATCATCGCGTCGGACACCGGTTGACGAGCCCCGTCCACGAGGGTGAACGTCAGGATGATCGCCTCGGCGGTGCCGGGAGGTACCACGTCCTGTCCGTCCGGCCACAGCAGACCGATGTGGACGTACGGCCCGACCGTCTGAGAAGGCGTCTGACCGAACGGTGCGGTGGTGAAATCGGCACCGGTCACCACCGGGTACCGGGGAGCGAACTCGGGGTCAGTCATCGTGGTCGTCCTCCTCGAACGGGGTGGCGTTGCGTCCGCGCAGAACGATGTCGAACCTGAACCCGAGAGCCCAGTTCGGTTGTGATGCTTCGTAATCGAAGGTGCTGATCATGCGAGCACGCGCGTCTTCGGGGGCTGCGTTGTAGATGGGATCCTGGAAGAACATGGGGTCGTCGGGGAAGTACATCTGCGTCACCAACCGCTGGGTGAATGCGTGACCGAACAGGGAGAAGTGAATGTGGGCAGGCCGCCATGCGTTGTGGTGGTTGCCCCAGGGGTACGCGCCCGGTTTGATCGTGGTGAACCGGTATCGGCCGTCGGCATCGGTGAGTACTCGGCCCACGCCGTCGAAATGTGGGTCGAGAGGTGCAGGCCAGCGATCACCCGAGTGTCGGTAACGCCCGCCCGCGTTGGCCTGCCATACCTCGACGAGGGTGTTCGGGATCGCTCTGCCGTCGCTGTCGAGCACTCGTCCGTGCACGATGATGCGTTGCCCCTGAGCTTCACCACCTCGCGCGAGAGTCAGGTCGGCGTCGGAGTCGGTGACCCGTCCCTCGCCCAGAACCGGACCGGTGATCTCGGTCAATCGTTGGGGGAGAAGCGTCAACGGCTGCGCCGGATGCCGCAGGGCAGTGGTCTGGTACTCAGCGAAGTCGCGTGGTGCATGGACACCCGTCTGGTCCCGGTACTCGGGTGGGAGATGAAGCATCGACAGCTCCTGACGGTCGTGGTGATCAAGCGCACTCGCCACCGTATACAGGTGTTCGCATGGTGGCAACCTGTTCACATAACGCACATTGTCGGGTACCGTCGCTGCCATGTTGGACAAAGTCGTGGCCAGTGCCACAGAAGCGGTAGCGGACATCCCCGACGGGTCGTCGATCGCCGTGGGCGGGTTCGGGTTGGTGGGAGTGCCGGAGATCCTGATCGCCGCGGTGCTCGAGCAGGGAGCGACCGACCTCGAAACCATCAGCAACAACTGCGGGACCGACGGCTTCGGTCTGGGAGTGCTGCTGGCGCAGCACCGCATTCGGCGCACGATCAGCTCGTACGTGGGATCCAACAAGGAATTCGCACGGCAGTACCTCGGCGGCGAACTGGAGGTGGAGCTGACCCCGCAGGGCACCCTCGCCGAGCGGCTGCGAGCCGGTGGTGCCGGTATTCCGGCCTTCTTCACCCCCGCGGGTGTCGGGACGCAGGTGGCCGACGGCGGTTTGCCGCTGCGCTACGACGGCAGCGGCGGCATCGCCGTGGCGAGTCCGCCGAAGGAGACCCGGGAATTCGACGGGGTCACCTATGTGATGGAGCGCGGCATCGTCGCGGACTACGCCTTGGTCCACGCCTGGAAGGGCGACAGGCACGGAAACCTGGTGTTCCACGCCAGCGCACGGAACTTCAATCCACCCGCCGCCGCGTCGGGTCGGATCACCGTGGCGCAGGTCGAGCACCTGGTCGAGCCGGGGGAGATCGGTCCGGACGAGGTGCACACCCCGGGCATCCATGTGCAGCGGGTCGTGCATGTCGGCCCGGTCGAGGTCGGCATCGAGCAGAGGACGGTACGAGCATGAGCGAGAAGATGTCCCGCGAACAGATGGCCGCCCGGGTGGCGCAGGAGCTCGGCGACGGGCAGTACGTCAACCTCGGAATCGGCATGCCGACCCTGGTGCCCAACTACATTCCGACCGACGTCTCGGTGATTCTGCATTCCGAGAACGGCGTGCTCGGCGTCGGCCCCTATCCCACCGAGGACGAACTCGATCCCGAGATCATCAACGCGGGCAAGGAAACCATCACGGTGCTTCCCGGCTCGTCCTACTTCGACTCGTCGCAGTCGTTCGGAATGATCCGCGGCGGCCAGGTCGACGTCGCCGTGCTGGGTGCTATGCAGGTCAGCGCCACCGGCGACCTCGCGAACTGGATGATCCCCGGGCACATGGTCAAGGGGATGGGTGGTGCCATGGATCTGGTGCACGGTGCCCGTCGCGTGATCGTCATGATGGAGCACGTCTCCCGGAAGGGTGAACCGAAGATTCTGCAGTCCTGCACTCTGCCGCTGACCGGAAAGGGCTGCGTGCACAGGATCATCTCGGACATGGCGGTTCTGGACGTCACCGACGACGGACTGCGCCTCGTCGAGACCGCGCCGGGAATCTCGGTGGACGAGGTGAGGAACGCCACCGCAGCCGAGCTACTCGTCGATGTTGCTAGGGAGTGGAGCCTGCGGAACGACTCAGGAGACACCGTCTGACACAAGGACGCGGTCGGCGCGGGAGTAGATGTTCATCGACCGGCCGCGGAGAAAGCCGATCACCGTCAGTCCTGATTCGGTCGCGAGATCGACCGCGAGAGACGACGGTGCGGACACCGCAGCAAGTATGGGGATCCCGGCCATCACCGCTTTCTGCGCCAGCTCGAACGAGGCGCGGCCACTGACCATCAATATCGTGCCGCGCAGCGGAACTCGATCGTGCTCGGTGGCCCAGCCGACGACCTTGTCCACCGCGTTGTGGCGGCCGACGTCCTCGCGGAGGACGAGCATGTCGCCGTCCGCAGTGAACAGCGCCGCAGCGTGCAAGCCGCCCGTGGTGTCGAAGACCTTCTGCGCTGCGCGCAGGGTGTCCGGTAGCCCGGCAAGGGTATCGGACGTCACAACGACGTCGTCGTCAGCAGGAGAATGCTTGGTGCGCAACCGAATTGCGTCGAGTGACCCCTTGCCGCAGACCCCGCACGACGAGGTCGTGTAGAAATTGCGTTCCACCCCGGTCTCGGGGGCTGCCACGCCCGGTGCCAGCGTGACGTCCAGGACGTTGTAGGTGTTCGCGCCCTCGTCGTCGACGCCGTCGCAGTACCGTGCCGCAGCGATATCGGCACGCGATGCAATGACGCCCTCGGTCAGCAGAAAACCGTGGGCCAGTTCGACGTCGTGTCCCGGCGTACGCATCGTGACGGCAAGGGCTCTGCCGTCGACGCGCAGTTCCATCGGTTCCTCCACCACCAAGGTGTCGGGACGGTCGACTCGGTGTTCGCCGCGTATTCGGACGACGGGTCTGCGAGCGGTGATCCGGCCCATCAGTGCCGACTCGATACGCGGCGACGTCGAAAGCTCATACCTCGATTGTGGACCCTCGTGTCATCGGTCCGACGACTCGGTTGCCATTGCCCGCACGAGCGACACCAATCGCGGGTGTTCGGCGAGGTCGTCGACCAGCACTGCCGAGCCGTCGGAGTCGGCGAGCGGGACCTTCCAGTTGCCGTACTGGGTCTCGTCCGTACCCGGTTGGTTCTGAATGCGATGTTCACCGACCGCGTCGACGAGAGCGACGCCGATCAGCAGTGACGGGCTGCGCTGGACCAGCCGGTGCAACGCCTCGACGGTCTCGTGGTTGTCGGCATCGGCAGCGAGTAATCCACGGGTGCGGGCCAGGTCCAGGACCGCCTCTCGCGCACGGGAATCCACTTCCTTTTCGGCATCGATGTCGCGCTCGAGCAGGCCGAGTCGAGATCGCAGTTCGATGTGCTCGCCCTCGAGGTATCCGGCTGTCGGAGGCAGGTCGTGCGTCGTCACCGACGTCAGGCACAGAGTCCGGTAGTCCTCGGGCGGGATGGGCCCGGAATCATCGGCCTCGAACCACAGGATGGAGGTGCCGAAGATTCCGCGCTCGGTGAGGTATTCCTGCACCATCGGCTCGAACACCCCGAGGTCCTCGCCGACCACTACCGCGCCCGCGCGCTCGGCTTCGAGGGCGAGGATGCCGATCAACGCCTCGTGGTCGTATTCGACATACGTTCCGCCGCCGGCGTTCTCGGCCTCCTGCGGAATCCACCACAACCGGAACAGGCCCAGGATGTGGTCGACGCGGATGCCCCCGGCGTGACGCAGAATCGTGCGCAGCATGTCTCGGTACGGGACGTAGGCCATCTCGCGCAGTCGATCCGGATCCCATGGCGGTTGATTCCAGTTCTGGCCCTGCTGGTTGAAGTTGTCCGGCGGCGCTCCCACGGTGACTCCGGACACCAGTACGTCGCCGAGCGTCCACGCATCGGCGCCGCCGCGGGCGACTCCCACCGCGAGGTCGTGCATGACGCCGATATCCATCCCGGCGTCGAGCGCGGCCCGCTGGGCAGCGGCCAGTTGCTCGTCACAGATCCACTGCAGCCACATGTGAAAGTCGATGCGCCCGGCCAGCTTTGCGCGTTGTTCGAGGACGAAATCGGTGCGTGGGTGCGCTGCGCGATCGGTCCATGCGGGATCGTTCGGGCCGAACTTCTCCGCCAGCGCGCTCCACACCGCAAAATCCCGGAGCCCGGTGCCCTCGCGTTCGACGAACGCCCGGAACGCGGACTCGCGGGCCGGACTGCGCTCGACCTTGTGGACGCGTTCGAGGGCGCGGAGCTTGGCCTTGAACGTCGCGTCCCGGTTCAGCTTCTTGGTGCGAACGTTCGCCTTGTCGAATCGAGCCGCGGCATCCTGGATCTTGCCGAACTGCTTGGGCGAGAGCAGCGCCGTCTCTCGGATGTTCTCGACTCGGATGTACAGCGGATTGAAGAAGCGTCGCGTGGTCGGTAGATACGGAGAGGCCTCCACGGGCGTCGTCGGCCGGTCGGCGTGCAGCGGATTGACCAGCAGATAGTCGAATCCATGCACGCGGCCGGCGATGTCGACCATGTCCTCGAGGTCGGCGAGGTCACCGATGCCCCACGAACGCGTCGAGCGCACCGAGTACAGCTGTGCCAGCAGACCGGTACGTTGCCTGTCGGCGAGTTCGGCATTGGGCGACAACGACTTCGGTGTGACCACGACGACCGTGTCCGAGGTTCGGACGGTGTTGTCCTCACCGATCGTCGTCGCTGTGAGGCTGTGCCATCCCAGCGGGGCATCGCCGGGCACCACGAACGTGGCACGTCCGATCAGCCGTCCGTCCACCTCGCGCGGATCGACCCAGACGTCGGCCTGCGGTACCTCGATGGCGTCGCCGTCCTCGGACACCATCGACACTTCCACCGGATTGCCGTGTGGCACATGCACCCACACCGTCGCCTCGGTGCCCTGGGTCGTGACGACCACAGGAGGAAGCAGGCGACGCCACGGTGCGTTCTCGATGTCCTCCAGTGCCCGATCGACATCCTCGGTGGTCTCGGTCGCGTAACCGCGTGCAGCCAATACCTGCCGCAGGGTCGCGTCGCTCACGTCGTGCTGGGTGTAGTCCCAGCCTCGGTACGACGTCGACGTACCGAGCCGCTGGGCGAGAGTTCGTAGGGCCTGCGAGTAATCCTCATCCGAATGTGCCACGGTGTCGATCGTGCCAGTTCGACGGGCGCACGTCACCCGCACCGGTCGGCCGTTCACCGCAGGTTCGTTCCGCGGTGCGTTCGGGGGCGACACTCGTGTACTGCGAGGGTTGAAAGCTTCCCCGCTGGGTAGTCTTGCTCGGCACACGAGAAACGAACTGCTTGGCGACGATGGGAAGTGCGGATGGCTGGGGTCAGCAAGATCGAAGAACTGGAGCGAGATTCCGGTGCACCGGTCGAGCTGAGGGTGCGCGCCGAAGCCGACCAATTGCCGGTGGTGCGGGCCGTCGCGGAGACTCTCGTGGTGCTCAGTGACTTCACTCTCGACGACATCGCCGACGTGAAACTCGTCGTAGACGAGGTGTGCTCCCAGCTCATCAAAGGTTCGGTCGCCGACGCGGAACTCTCGTGCAGGTTCTCCGTCAACGATGCCGGGATCCGAATCGTCGTGACGTCCACACTGACTCCGACGTCGGTCCCGAAGCAGGACAGCTTCGGTTGGCACGTATTGCAAACTCTCGCAGACTCCATCGAACTCCGCGCCGACGACGCGATCGACGACGTTGCCGGCCGCACCGTCGCGATCGACGTGGTCAAGCGGAGGAGCAAGGTCTAGTGCCGGTGCCGCAGGAACGAAGCACACGGCGAGAGTCCGACGATTACAGCGACGTGGTCGCACTGATCCAGCAGATGCAGGCGCTGGACGAGAATTCACCGCAGCGTTCCGTGCTGCGTGACCGCATCATCACGCGCTGCCTTCCTCTCGCCGAACACATCGCGCGCCGATTCGGTGGGCGCGGTGAAGCGCACGAGGACCTCTTGCAGGTGTCCAGGCTGGGTCTGGTCAATGCAGTCGACCGGTTCGACATCGAGCGTGGGTCGGATTTCGTCTCGTTCGCCGTCCCCACCATCATGGGCGAAGCACGTCGCTACTTCCGCGACGCCGGCTGGTCGGTACGGGTGCCGCGACGCATGAAAGAGCTGAACTCGATGATCTCGCAGGCGGTGGGATCGTTGTCGCAGAAGCTCGGCCGCGCCCCGACCGCGAGCGAAATCGCCGCCGAACTCGGGATCGACGTCAAAGAAGCATCGCAGGCACTGCTGGCCCGCAGCGCGTATCAGACCGTGTCGGTCGATTCGGTGGTGAGCGAGGATCGCCTTCCGCTGATGGACACGCTCGGTGCCGACGACCCGGAACTCGAGAAGATGGAAAGCTACCTCGCTGTGCGGCCCGCACTGGAGAAGCTGCCCGAGCGCGAGCGTCGCATCGTGGTGCTCCGGTTCTTCGGGTCCATGACTCAGACGCAGATCGCCGAAAAGGTAGGAATTTCGCAGATGCACGTGTCGCGCATTCTGGCGCGCACGCTCGCTCAGTTGCGTGAGGATCTCGGCGAGGACTGAACCGGACACAGCCGACGCGGAACGATCTGTTGCCACTACTGTCGTTCGCATGAGTGTCTACGACAACATCGACGAGTACATCGCGGCCCGACGTGTCACGGGGTTGGCGGTGGATCGCAGTGGTTCTCGTGCGGTCGTTGTCGTTGCTGCTCTGAGTGATTCGCGCACCGAGTACCGAACGTCGCTGTGGGAGATCGACGTGGACGGACGTTCTCCGGCGCGGCGAATCACCCACGGTGAGCTGGGCGAGAGCGCGCCGGTGTTCACCGCGTCCGGGGATCTGATGTTCTCGCGCCGCTCCAGCGAGGATGATCCGGCACAGTTGTGGGTACTGCCCGCCGCCGGCGGGGAGGCCCACGTGGTCGAGACCCGGTCGGCGGGAATCGGTGACGTGCGAGCGGCTCGGTCCGTCGATCGGTTCGCCGGCTTCTCGCCGGTGTTCGGCTCGTCCACGACAGACGAGGACGACGACGGCCTGCGTACCGAGCGCAAGACGAACAAGGTGGATGCGATTCTGCACACCGGTGTGCCGGTGCGTTTCTGGGATCACGATCTCGGTCCCGCAACCCCGCATCTGTTCGCAGGCGAGACGGAAACCGACCTCGAGTCGGCACCACTGCGTGATCTGACGCGTGACGCGGCAGGTGCTCTGCAGGAAGCGGCCTTCGACATCAGCGCCGACGGCACTTTCGTCGTCTCCACGTGGTCGGTGCCCGGCCCGCTGGCAACCGTCCGCACGATACTGGTGCGCATCGACACCGTGACCGGAGAACGGACCACGATCGTCGACGACGCGGATGCCGATCTGGGTGCACCGGCCATCTCGCCCGACGGCCGTGCCGTCGCGTTCGTCCGTGAATCGATCTCGACTCCCGAACAAGCGCCACGAATGACGTTGCAGCAGTACGAGTTCGGTACGGACTCCGTCACCGATCTCGCTCCGGGCTGGGATCGATGGCCGATCGGTCCGGTCTGGCTGCCGGACGGGTCCGGCGTGTTGGTCACCGCGGACGACGACGGCAGGTCGCCGATCTTCGTGATCGAGCCGGGTGCGGAGCCGCGTCGTCTGACGCATACCGACGACGCGTACACGCACGTTCACGTGTCGTCGGACGGCAAGCGCGTAGTCGCTGTGGCCGCCTCGTATCTGGCCGCCCCGCACCCGGTCTCGATCGACCTGTCCGACGGCACCGTGGTCGACCTCGACGCCGGAATCGACAACGGCCCGCTGCCCGGCACGTTGACCGAGATCGAGACCGTCGTCGAGGACGGCAGTCGAGTCCGAGGATGGCTGGCGCTGCCGCACGTTGTATCGGACGATTCGCCCGCGCCGCTGCTGCTGTGGGTGCACGGCGGCCCGCTGGGTTCGTGGAACACGTGGTCCTGGCGGTGGAACCCATGGCTGATGGTGGCGCGGGGGTACGCGGTGCTGCTCCCGGATCCGGCGTTGTCCACAGGCTACGGCCAGAACTTCGTGCAGCGTGGTTGGGGCGCGTGGGGCAGTGCCCCGTTCACCGATCTGATGGCGTTGACCGACGTCGCTGTTGCCCGAACCGATATCGACGACACACGCACCGCCGCAATGGGTGGCTCGTTCGGCGGGTACATGGCCAACTGGATCGCCGGGCACACCGACCGATTCGACGCCATCGTCACCCACGCCAGTCTGTGGGCACTCGATCAGTTCGGACCGACGACCGACGCACCGTGGTACTGGGCGCGGGAGATGTCCCCCGAGATGGCGGTGGAGAACTCTCCGCACCTGTTCGTCGCGGACATCTCGACGCCGATGCTGGTCATCCACGGTGACAAGGACTATCGCGTGCCGATCGGCGAGGGCCTGCGGTTGTGGTACGAACTGCTCAGCGAATCGGGACTGCCCGCCGACGACGACGGTGAGACCGAGCACCGATTCCTGTACTTCCCCGGCGAGAACCACTGGATTCTGACGCCTCAGAACGCCAAGGTCTGGTACGAGGTGGTACTGGCATTTCTGGCGGGGCATGTCCTGGGCGAGAGCGCGTCGATGCCGCGAATACTGGGCCACTAGAATCGACCGGTGACCAGTTCAGCGCCAGAGACCCCAGACAACCCAGCCGACCGTTTGCCCAAGAGCTGGGACCCCAGCGAGGTAGAGGCCGAGCTGTACCGGGGTTGGGTGGATGCCGGTTATTTCGAGGCCGATGCCACCAGCGACAAGCCGCCGTACTCCATCGTGCTGCCGCCGCCCAACGTCACGGGCAGCCTGCACATGGGCCACGCCCTCGACCACACGTTGATGGACGCGCTGAGTCGGCGCAAGCGCATGCTCGGGTACGAGGTGCTGTGGCTCCCGGGAATGGACCACGCGGGCATCGCCACGCAGTCGGTGGTGGAGAAGCAGCTCGCCGCCGACGGAAAGACCAAGGAAGAGTTCGGTCGCGAACTGTTCATCGACAAGGTGTGGGACTGGAAGCGCGAGTCGGGCGGCACCATCGGCGGCCAGATGCGTCGTATCGGCGACGGTGTCGACTGGAGCCGTGAGCGATTCACCATGGACGACGGCCTGTCCGAGGCCGTGCAGACCATGTTCAAGCGCATGTTCGACGACGGTCTGATCTACCGCGCCGAGCGGCTGGTCAACTGGTCGCCGGTGTTGCAGACGGCAATCTCCGACATCGAGGTGAAGTTCGAGGACGTCGAGGGCGAACTCGTCTCGCTGCGATACGGGTCGCTGGACGACTCCGAACCGCACGTCATCGTGGCCACCACTCGAGTGGAGACGATGCTCGGCGACACTGCGGTGGCGGTGCACCCCGACGACGAGCGCTACCGGGCTCTGGTGGGCACCACCCTCGAGCATCCGTTCACCGGACGACGAATACCGATCATCGCCGACGACTACGTCGATCCCGAATTCGGTACCGGCGCAGTGAAAATCACTCCGGCGCACGACCCCAACGACTTCGAGATGGGCGTTCGGCACTCACTGCCGATGCCGTCGATCATGGACAAGGCCGGCCGCATCGCCGATACCGGAACGCAGTTCGACGGTATGGACCGATTCGAGGCGCGTGTCAAGGTCCGTGAGGCCCTGGCCGAGCAAGGCCGAGTGGTCGCCGAGAAGCGCCCGTACCTGCACAGCGTCGGACACTCCGAGCGCAGCGGTGAGCCGATCGAGCCGCGTCTGTCGCTGCAGTGGTGGGTCAAGGTCGACACCCTGGCCAAGGCGGCCGGTGACGCAGTTCGCAACGGCGACACCGTCATTCATCCCAAGAGTCAAGAGCCGCGCTGGTTCGCCTGGGTCGACAACATGCACGATTGGTGCATCTCGCGTCAGCTGTGGTGGGGCCACCGAATTCCGATCTGGTACGGCCCCGACGGCGAGACGGTGTGCCTGGGACCGGGGGAGACCCCACCCGAGGGGTGGGAGCAGGACCCCGACGTCCTCGACACCTGGTTCTCTTCCGGCCTGTGGCCCTTCTCGACGATGGGCTGGCCGGAGGCCACTCCCGAACTGGAGAAGTTCTATCCGACCGGCGTACTCGTCACCGGCTACGACATTCTGTTCTTCTGGGTCGCCCGGATGATGATGTTCGGCACCTACGTCGGAGCCGACGACGCCATCACCGCAGGAAAGCAGGGCCCACAGGTTCCGTTCCGAGATGTCTTCCTGCACGGACTGATTCGCGATCAGTTCGGTAAGAAGATGTCCAAGTCTCGGGGCAACGGCATCGATCCGCTCGACTGGGTCGACCGCTTCGGCGCGGATGCACTGCGGTTCACGCTGGCCCGCGGTGCCAACCCGGGTGCCGACATGTCCGTCGGCGAGGACCATGCGCAATCCTCGCGCAACTTCGCCAACAAACTGTTCAACGCCACCAAGTTCGCCCTGATGAACGGCGCAGCGCCGGCCGAGCTGCCGTCGCGCGCCGCACTCACCGACGCCGACCGTTGGATCCTCGACCGACTCGATCAGGTTCGAGCAGAGGTGGATTCGGCATTCGATCGCTACGAGTTCAGCAAGGCGTGCGAGGCGCTCTACCACTTCACGTGGGATGAGGTCTGCGACTGGTACCTCGAAATTGCGAAGGTGCAGTTCGCTGACGAGAGCATCGCCGAATCCACCCGTGGAGTCCTGGGCAACGTTCTCGGCGCGGTGCTGCGCCTGCTCCACCCGGTCGTCCCGTTCGTGACCGAGACCCTGTGGAAGGTGCTGACCGGGGGCGAGTCCCTGGTGGTCGCCACGTGGCCGACCCCTGCCGCCGATCCGGTCGATCCTGTTGCTGCGCAACGCATCGAGGACATGCAGCGCCTCATCACCGAAATTCGTCGGTTCCGCAGCGATCAGGGGCTCAAGCCCTCGCAGAAGGTCGCCGCTCGCATCGTCGGAGTGGGTGACGCCGACCTGGAAGGCCAGATCTCGGCAGTGACCTCGCTGGCCCGGTTGACCGAGCCGGGTGCGGACTTCGCGGCGACGGCATCGGTGGAGGTGCGTACGAGCAAGGCCACCGTCGTCGTCGAGCTCGACACCTCGGGCACAGTCGATCTGGTCGCCGAACGCGCGCGACTGGTGAAGGATCTCGCCGCTGCGGAGAAGGAGTTGGCCCAGACGACCGGCAAACTGGGCAACGAGGCATTTCTGGCCAAAGCCCCGGATGCGGTGGTGGACAAGATCAGAACTCGTCAGACGATCGCTCGCGAAGAGATCGCGCGCATCGGCGCGCGCCTCGAATCGATGGGAAGCTAAGTGACCGAGCCGGACGACGCCCTGCCGTCACCACCACCGACCCCGGTCGACCTGGCCGAGCTCGCACTCGTCGAGGCCGAGCTCGACAAGCGTTGGCCCGAAACGAAGATCGAGCCGTCTACCGCCCGAATCTCGGCGCTGATGGACCTGCTCGGTTCTCCGCAGAAGGCGTATCCGTCGATCCACGTGGCCGGAACCAACGGCAAGACGTCCGTCACCCGCATGATCGATGCGTTGCTGACCGCTTTCCATCGGCGTACCGGCCGCACCACCAGCCCGCATCTGCAGATGGCTACCGAGCGGATCAGTATCGACGGCCGTCCGGTGTCCCCGCGCACCTACGTGGACACCTACAACGAGATCGCACCGTTCGTCGAGATGATCGATGCACAGTCCGAGGCCGCCGGTGGACCGCGGATGAGCAAGTTCGAGGTCGTCACCGCCATGGCATTCGCGGCCTTCGCCGAGGCACCCGTCGAGGTCGCCGTCATCGAAACCGGGCTGGGCGGCCGCTGGGATGCCACCAACGTGGTCGACGGTGAGATCGCCGTCATCACCCCGATCGGTCTCGACCACGTCGAATTCCTCGGGGACGATCTGTCCACGATCGCGGGGGAGAAGGCCGGCATCATCAAGAAGGCACCGGAACTACTCGTGCCACGGGACACGGTGGCCATCCTCGCCAAGCAGGAACCCGAGGTGTCCGAGGTCCTGCTTCGTGCGGCGGTGCAGGCAGACGCTGCCGTGGCACGGGCCGGATCGGAGTTCACCGTTCTCGGTCGGCAGATAGCCGTGGGCGGACAACAGCTGGAGTTGCAGGGGCTGGGCGGTGTCTACACCGACATCTTCCTGCCGTTGCACGGAGAGCACCAGGCGCACAACGCCTCTCTCGCTCTCGCAGCAGTCGAGGCATTCTTCGGGGCGGGCCCGGACCGTCAACTCGACCAGGACACCGTGCGCGAAGCCTTTGCGACCGTGGTCAATCCCGGTCGTCTCGAGCGAGTACGCAACGCGCCCACGGTGTTTCTCGATGCCGCGCACAACCCGCACGGGGCCGCTGCACTGGCGGCCGCCCTGACCGACGAATTCGACTTCCGCAAACTCGTCGGAGTCGTCAGTGTCATGGCGGACAAGGATGTCGGCGCGATCCTCGAAGCATTGGAACCGGTGTTCGACGACATCGTCGTCACCCACAACGGGTCCGGTCGAGCGATGGATGTCGACGCGTTGGCCGACATAGCCGTGGCCAAGTTCGGCGACGAGCGGGTCGTGGTGGCGTCGACGCTGCCCGATGCGCTCGAGACGGCGATCGGGTTGGCCGAAGAAGTGGCCGAGCCCGGCGAAGCCGTGTCCGGTGCCGGGGTCGTCGTCACCGGCTCGGTGGTGACCGTGGGCGCAGCGCGCACGTTGTTCGGAAAGGATCCCGCGTGAGCGAAGCAGAGTTTCGACCACCGACAACCGACCCGTGGAAGGGGTTTCGCGGTGTGTCGGCGGGCACACTCGTACTGGAAGCGATCGTGACTCTGCTCGCTCTTCCGGTCGTGGCGACTCTCGGCGGCGGCGCAACGTGGTTCTCGACCACCTATATCGTGGCGCTCGCCGTGGTGATGATTCTGGCCGCGGGAAAACAGGGCGAACCCTGGGCGATGAAGCTCAACCTCGCGTTGCAGTTCTTCGTGATGGCCGGGGCCGTGTTCCATCTGTCCATCGGTGCCGTGGGTCTGATCTTCCTTGCCGTGTGGCTGTATCTGCTCTATCTGCGCCGGGACATCACCGAACGCATTCGACGCGGCATGCTGCCCGGGCAACGCGACTGACACCGGACCGGTCGGTTGGGGCCATGCGCCGCGCGACCGGGTGCCGGTGTCCATTACTGTCGTCGACGTGACCGATCGCACCCTAGTACTGATCAAGCCAGACGGAGTTGCCCGGCGTTACGTAGGAGAGATCCTCGGCCGCGTGGAGAAGAAGGGTCTGAGCATCGTCGCCCTCGAGCTCAAGACCGTCTCTCGCGACGTGGCCTCGGCTCACTACGCGGAGCACGAGAGCAAGCCGTTCTTCCCCGACCTTCTCGAGTTCATCACCTCCGGGCCCGTGGTGGCCGCGGTTCTCGAAGGCCCCCGTGCCATCGAAGCCTTCCGTCAGATCGCCGGCGGCACGGATCCGGTTGCCAAAGCAGTTCCCGGCACCATCCGAGGTGACCTGGCCCTCGATGGTCAGCAGAACCTGGTACACGGATCCGATTCGGTGGAATCCGCAGAGCGCGAGATCGCCCTGTGGTTCCCCGACCTGACCGCCTCCTAGAAGCCCGTCGCAGAGCACTTCCGCAGTCACGCCGCACCCGCTCGAAGTCCGATCGGTGCGGCGTGGCTCGTATGGATCATCGCGTGTGGGATACTCGACGGAGATCGACCCCACAGCACTTGTACGTTCACACGCTCCACCTCTGTTCAGCTCCACCGAAGTTCGCTAGAGAAAAAGTGCTCGTGGGATCGATCGGATGACTGTCGTCGACCCGCTGCCCGTCATCGCAGAGTCGCGAACGAGAGACAGGCTCGTTCGCGTTCATGCTTGATGATCAGGCGCTCGGATCGCCGAGACACCACCATCCAGCCAGGCACTGCACACGCCGTCGTCGGCCACCGAGATTCACGAGGTGGCTCACACGATTTGTGGAGAGCGAGACCGAACAGCTGACGTCCAACCCGACGTGAGTACACAAGGATTGCCCTCGCGTGGCCGCGTCACACCCGATTTCGGATGAACGCGCCCGGGGGCCCGAGGAGACTACGTGGCCGATCAAAGCCCGCCCGAAGATGTACAGAGCACGAACGCAGGAAATCCGGAGGACACCGACGCGGTGTCGTCCGCGAAATCCGACGCGGTTTCCGTGCAACCCGACACCATCGAATTGCCGACCAGGCTGCGTGTGCATGCACTGGCGAAGATTCTGGGTGTGACCAGCAAGCAGTTGCTCGTCACTCTCGGTGAGCTCGGCATCGAAGCCCGCAGCGCGCAGTCGAGTCTGAGCCGAGACGTTGCCGAGTCGGTGCGCGATTCGGTGAACGGGCCGACCGCACCCGCCCTCGATGCCTCCGCAGCGGAGTCGCCGGCACCGGATGCGTCGACAGACCAGCAGCCCGAGCCCGCATCGGTAGAGGTGCCGGCCGAGACGGCTCCCTCGATAGAGGTCCCCGCTGCCGAGGCAACGCTGTTCACCAGCGCGCCCACGGCCGTGCCCGAGGCCGCCCAACCCACGGCCACGACCTTCGCGACGCCGGTGTTCCTGCAGCCGGCAGCGGCAGAGCCAGCAGCAGAATCGGCGGATGCGCCGTCCGAGGCCCCCGCACGGCGTCGACGTAGTCGCAAGGCCGCACCCAAGGACGAGGCACCGTCCGACAACAACGCTGCGTCCGACAAGGCCACGGACGAGACCGCCACCGGCGAGTCGCCCGCCACCGAGAACGTCTCGACGGTCGCCGCCGACACCGCCGCGCAAGACACCGCTGTGTCCGGTGCTCCCGTGTCCGAGTCCGGTGCATCGGATGCGTCGTCCGACGAGTCCGGGGCTTCCTCGGCAGCGGACGGCGCGGGCGACGACGACGACCAGTCTCAGCCCCGTCGCCGTCGGCGCGGTCGCCGCGGTCGTGGGCGGGGACGCGGAGAGCAGTCGTCCGACGACAACTCGACCGACGAGGATTCGGACGACACCGACTCCGAGACGGACAGCAGCACGTCCACCTCTTCGGCAGACGGCGAGTCCACCGGGGCGGACGCAACCGACGATTCCGATGCGGACGAGACCTCCGGCGACGACCAGCCCTCGAGTTCGGGACGGCGTTCGCGTCGATCGCGGTCACGCGGCCGCGGGTCCGATCGGCAGAACTCCACGACCGACGCCACCGCCGACGGGTCGGACAACCAGGGCGAGGACAGTGACAACGAGTCCGAGTCCGGCGCTCAGGACAACTTCGGCGACTCCGACAACGGTGATTCCGACAACGGTGATTCGGACGGAGACGGCTCGAGCCGTCGTCGTCGGCGTCGCCGCCGTCGTAAGACCGGAGCCGAGGCCGCGGCGGAAGCAGCTGCCTCGTCCGAGGACGACCCGCCCAACACCGTCGTGCACGAACGCGAGCCGCGCAACAAGAGCCGCGCACCGCGCGACGAGGTGCAGGGCATCTCCGGTTCGACTCGGCTCGAGGCCAAGCGGCAGCGTCGCCGTGACGGCCGCGATGCCGGGCGACGTCGTCCGCCGATTCTGACCGAATCGGAATTCCTCGCTCGTCGTGAGTCCGTGGACCGCGTGATGGTCGTTCGCGAGAAGGCCACCCCGGACCATCCGTTGACCACGCAGGTCGCCGTGCTCGAAGACGGCGTTCTGGTGGAGCATTTCGTGACCAGTAGCGCCACCGCCTCGATGGTCGGCAACGTCTATCTCGGCCGCGTGCAGAACGTCCTGCCCAGTATGGAAGCAGCGTTCATCGACATCGGCCGTGGTCGTAACGGTGTGCTGTACGCAGGCGAGGTCAATTGGGACGCCGCCGGTCTCGGCGGAAGCGCGCGCAAGATCGAGCAGGCCCTCAAGCCGGGCGATCAGGTTCTGGTGCAGGTCAGCAAGGACCCGGTGGGCCACAAGGGCGCTCGCTTGACGACTCAGCTGTCGTTGGCCGGACGCTTCCTCGTCTACGTTCCCGGTGGCAGTTCCACCGGCATCAGCCGCAAGCTGCCCGACACCGAGCGCAAGCGACTCAAAGAGATTCTGCGCGACATCGTTCCCCCCGAGGCCGGCGTCATCATCAGGACCGCAGCCGAGGGCGTCAGCGAGGAAGAACTCGCGCGCGACGTGACGCGGCTGCAGGCCCAGTGGGCCAGCATCGAAGAGCGGTCCGCGAACGCCGAAACAGGCAAGGGCGTGCAGCCGCAGACGTTGTACGAAGAGCCCGACATGCTGGTGAAGGTCATCCGCGACCTCTTCAACGAGGACTTCTCGAAGCTCGTCATCGAGGGTGACAAGGCGTGGACGACCACGTCGAACTACGTGGAGACCGTGGCTCCGGACATGATGGAGCGCCTGCAGCGCTACGAGGCCAACGGCAGCTCCGTGGACGTGTTCGCAGCTCACCGCATCGACGAACAGCTGGCGAAGGCCCTCGATCGCAAGGTGTGGTTGCCCTCGGGCGGCACGCTGGTGATCGATCGCACCGAGGCGATGACGGTCGTCGACGTCAACACCGGAAAGTTCACCGGCTCCGGCGGCAACCTGGAAGAGACCGTCACCCGCAACAACATCGAGGCGGCCGAGGAAGTCGTCCGCCAGATGCGTCTGCGCGACATCGGCGGCATGATCGTCGTCGACTTCATCGACATGGTGCTGGAATCGAACCGTGATCTGGTGCTCCGCCGCCTGACCGAGGCGTTGGGCCGTGACCGGACCCGTCATCAGGTGTCGGAGGTGACCTCGCTCGGTCTGGTGCAGATGACGCGCAAGAAGCTCGGCACGGGATTGGTCGAGGCCTTCTCCACCACGTGCGAGCACTGCCAGGGTCGCGGAATCATCGTGCATCCGTTCCCCATCGACGCCAAGCCGGACTCCGACGGTGGACGCCCGAGCTCGTCACGTTCGGACTCGAACGGTTCGGGCAACGGCAGCAGGCGTCGACGCGGCAAGGACGCCAAGTCCGACGGAAACGATCGGTCCGACAACACCGAGCGGTCGACGCCGAACGGACAGTCGGGCACGACGGACGGGACCGACCACCCGGTGGTCGACCCGTCTATCAAGCGGGCACACCCCGTGGCTCTGGCGATGGCAGCGCATCACGACGACGTGGTGGCCGATGTCAGCCCCGCGGAGGTCTCACAGGCACCGTCCGGCTCCGCCGGTGACAAGGACGAGTCGGTCACCGTGGTCTCGGCCGAGGACGTTGCTGTCGCCGCAGCGGCGAACGAGGACGCGGACGCCGCGCAGGCAACCGTGGACAGCGCGCAGGCTCACGAGCCGGTGCCGGCTGCAGAATCCGTCGGCGACGGCGGTTCCGCGGATACCGGGGCGACGCAGTCCTCCGACGACACCCCCGCTCAGCCGGAGCCGGTGGTGGCCACTCCACGACGGGGTCGACGGGTGGCTCGGAAGGCCGCCGCGCCGACCAGTGCAGCGCCGGATGCCGGTGTGCTGATGGTGGTTTCGGCCACGGCAGACGCCGACGATGTTACCGACGCAGGTTCGGCCGGCGGTGACACGGTGGCCGATTCAGCACCGCTGACAGCGGCGGCGGAGCAGCCTGTCGAGCAGGTGGACGTGCCGACCGCACGTCCACGCAGGAGACGGGCAGCGGCACGTCCGGCAGGCCCGCCGGTGGACATCGATGTGTAGGGGTCGAGGCGGTTTGACCCTGGCCGTCTCTCTGCCGTAACCTTGATAAGTCGCTCCCGGTGACACTGTCTTGTTGTGCCTAGCGGTCCTGCAAGTGGAAACAGTTCTCGAGTGGTTCGGATGCAGTTCGGTCCGGATCGGCCGAATGGGAGCAAGCAAACACGTTTTACCAGACCAGTCGCGGTGCCATGCGCAACGCGAGCAAGTTCGAAGAAGCAAGGGGTAGCCCTCCGATGGCAACGTACGCGATCGTCAAGACCGGCGGAAAGCAGTACAAGGTCGCTGTTGGTGACCTCGTCAAGGTCGAGAAGATCGAGGGAGCGCCCGGCACTGCTGTCTCGCTTGCTCCGGTCCTCGTCGTAGACGGATCCGACCTGACCACAGATGCAGACAAGCTGGCAAAGATCTCGGTCGCCAGTGAGATCGTCGAGCACACCAAGGGCCCGAAGATTCGCATCCACAAGTTCAAGAACAAGACCGGATACCACAAGCGTCAGGGACACAGGCAGAAGCTGACTGTCCTCAAGGTCACCGGCATCAAGTAACCAGGTCTTACCGGACCCGAGTTCTTTTCAGCTGATTCACCCCGAGGAGGGTATGCAACATGGCACATAAGAAGGGTGCATCAAGCTCCCGTAACGGTCGCGACTCGAACGCACAGCGCCTCGGCGTCAAGCGTTTCGGCGGCCAGACCGTCGGCGCAGGCGAGATCCTGGTCCGCCAGCGCGGCACGCACTTCCACCCCGGCGTCAACGTCGGCCGTGGCGGCGACGACACCTTGTTCGCACTCGCTCCCGGCGCAGTCGAATTCGGTGCCAAGCGCGGACGCAAGACCGTGAACATCGTTCCGGTCACTGTAGAGGCCTAGTCCTTCTGCAGCTCGCGCTCACGATGACCGGCACGGCAGGCAACTGCCCGGGTCGGACGTCCACCGCGCACGTTCACAGCTCCCGATAGGGGCGGACCAGGGTCACGAGACCGGTCCGCCCCTATCGCTTTTTTCACCCCGTTTTTCTTCCAGAAAGGATCGAAGACAGCTATGTCACGATTCATCGACCGCGTGGTGCTGCACGTCAGCGCCGGCAAAGGTGGCAACGGCTGCTCTTCGGTTCACCGCGAGAAGTTCAAGCCTCTCGGCGGCCCGGACGGCGGCAACGGCGGTCAGGGTGGCGGAGTCATCTTCGTCGTCGACAGCAACGTCCACACATTGCTCGACTTCCACTTCTCCAGTCATGCGAAGGCCGGCAACGGAACTCAGGGCATGGGCGGAAACCGTGAAGGGGCCAACGGAGAGGACCTGATTCTCAAGGTCCCCGACGGCACCGTCGTGCTCGACAAGAAGGGCAACGTCCTCGCCGACATGATCGGTGAGGGAACGCGTTTCGACGCCGCTCCCGGCGGGCGCGGCGGGCTCGGCAACGCAGCACTGGCGTCCAAGGCTCGTCGAGCGCCCGGTTTCGCTCTGCTCGGCGAAGAGGGCATCGAACGCGAACTCGTCCTCGAGCTCAAGTCCGTCGCCGACGTCGGCCTCGTCGGGTTTCCGTCGGCCGGTAAGTCCTCGCTGGTTTCGGTTCTCTCCGCAGCGAAGCCGAAGATCGCCGACTACCCGTTCACCACACTGGTGCCCAACCTCGGTGTCGTCTCCAGTGGAGACACCACGTTCACCGTCGCCGACGTCCCCGGACTGATCCCCGGCGCGAGTCAGGGCCGCGGTCTCGGACTGGACTTCCTGCGTCACCTCGAGCGATGCGCTGTGCTCGCACACGTAGTCGATTGCGCGACACTGGATCCGGGCCGCGACCCGATCTCCGACGTCGACGCTCTCGAAGCGGAGCTGGCGGCCTACAAGCCGGCCCTGTCCGGTGATGCCAGCCTCGGTGATCTCGCCGACCGGCCCCGCATCGTCGTGCTGAACAAGGCAGACATTCCCGAGGGTGCCGAGCTCGCCGAGATGGTCACCGCGGAATTCGAGTCTCGCGGCTGGCCGGTGTTCACCATCTCCGCAGTGACGCGCGCCGGTCTCAAGCCCCTGACGTTCGCGTTGGCGAAGCTCGTCGAGGATTACCGCACAGCTCACCCGGCACCGGAGCCGCGGCGTCAGGTGCTGCGTCCCGTCGCACGAAACGACGACAGCTTCAAGGTCGTCAAGGATCCGGACATCCCGGACGGCTTCATCGTGCGCGGTACCCGTCCGGAACGGTGGGTGCGCCAGACGCAGTTCACCAATGACGAGGCCGTCGGCTACCTCGCGGACCGCCTCGCGCGGCTCGGCGTCGAGGATGCGCTGATCAAGGCGGGCGCTCAGCCGGGCGCGTCGGTCACCATCGGCGACGTGTCCTTCGATTGGGAACCGCAGACCCCGGCCGGTGTCGAGATCACGATGACCGGTCGCGGCACCGATGCTCGACTCGATCAGGTCGAGCGCATCGGTGCCTCCGAGCGCAAGCACGCCCGTCAGGTTCGCCGCGGGCTCGATACCGAACAGGAGTAAACGAGGTGTCGGTGCGTGAATCCGATTCGCCTGCAGAGGCTCTCACCGATACCCGTCGTACGATCGCCGATGCCAAGCGCATCGTGGTCAAGATCGGATCCTCGGCGCTCACCAGCCTCGATGCCGGTCTCGATCTGGCTAGACTGGACCTGTTGGCCGACGCCATCGAGTCGCGGATGCGTAGCGGCACCGACGTGGTCGTCGTCTCGTCGGGCGCGATCGGTGCAGGCATGGCACCACTCGGCCTCACCAGACGCCCGCGTGACCTCGCAACGAAGCAGGCTGCGGCGAGCGTAGGGCAGCTTGCTCTGGTCAACGCCTGGAGTTCGTCGTTCCACCGGTACGGCCGCACGGTCGGGCAGGTGTTGCTGACCGCCGAGGACATCGCGCGGCGAACCAATCACCGTAATGCCCAGCGCACCTTGGATCGGCTACGGTCGCTCGGCGCAGTAGCGATCGTCAACGAGAACGACACCGTGGCCACCGCCGAGATTCGGTTCGGTGACAACGATCGGTTGGCGGCACTCGTGGCACACCTCGTCGGTGCCGACGCGCTGTTCCTGCTCTCGGATGTGGACGGGCTGTACGACGGTGACCCGCGCAAGGGCTCGGCCACGTTGATCCCCGAGGTGACCAGCCCGGAGGATCTGGACGGCGTCGTCGCCGGGTCCGGGGGAGCGCTCGGTACCGGCGGTATGGCCTCCAAACTCTCTGCTGCGCGCCTGGCGGCCGACGCCGGGGTTCCGGTGCTGCTGGCCGCGGCATCCGATGCTGCTCACGCTCTGACGACATCCGCAGTGGGCACCGCCTTCGCGGCGCGCCCGACGCGGTTGTCGGCACGAAAGTTCTGGGTGCGGCATGCGGCCGACGCGGCAGGTGAGCTACACCTCGATGCCGGTGCCGTGCGAGCAGTCGTCGAGCGGCGCAGGTCGTTGTTGTCTGCGGGGATCACGGCCGTGTCCGGTTCTTTTCACGGCGGAGACGTCGTCTCTCTCGTCGATACCGACGGTGTACTGGTGGCCCGTGGGGTCGTCGCCTACGACTCCGGGGAGTTGTCCGGAATGCTCGGGCGGTCCACGGGGGAGTTGGCCGCGGAGCTACAGCGTCCGGTGGTTCACGCGGACGATCTCGTCCGCGCCTGATCGGACGCGTCGGCCAGCGCTGTCGCTGTTTCCGAACAGCCGGTATGCAGTGTGAGAGAGGCGAATTCGTCGCCACGGGTAGAACCCCGATTGACGATGACAACGGGCGTGCCGGTCTTGAACGCGTGTCTGACGAATCGCAGGCCCGACATCACGGCCAGCGAGGACCCCAGCACCAGCAGCGCGTCGCTGCGATCGACGAGGTCGAAGGCCTCGGCGACGCGCGGTTTGGGGACACTCTCGCCGAAATAGACGATGTCGGGTTTGAGTATGCCGGAACAGGATTCGCAATCGACCATCCGAAAATGCGCGGTGGACGAGATGATCGCGTCGGCGTCGGGTGCGATCTCGACGCCCTCGGCCGGAGCAAAGGATTCGACGAAGCCGGGGTTGGCTCGATCCAAGCGTCTGGCCAACTCGAACCTCGACACCAACCGCTCGCAGTTCAGGCAGCGCACGCGGGCGTAGACACCGTGGAGATCGATGACGTTGCGGCTGCCGGCCTTGGTGTGCAGCATATCGACGTTCTGGGTGATGATGCCGGTGACGACTCCTGCGCGTTCGAGACGGGTCAGGGCTCGGTGGCCGTCGTTGGGCACTGCCGCGTCCATGTGTCGCCAACCCACGTGATTACGCGCCCAGTAGTGCCTTCTGAACTCGGCATCACCGATGAACTGCTGAAAAGTCATCGGATTGCGCGGTGGTGACTTCGGACCCCGATAGTCCGGAATTCCGGAGTCGGTCGACATGCCGGCACCGGTGAGCACTGCAACAGTTCTTCCGTCCAGCATCGAGAGCAATTGCCGATACGTTTCCGCGGGCGCGGTCGGAGCATTCACCTCGTCCAGGATAGCGAAGAGTCGTGTCACGCATCGACCCACAACGACGACACCGGGCCCGCACCGACAATGCGTCGGTGCGGGCCCGGTGTTGTGACGAAATGCGTTACGCAGGTACCTCGACGAGGGGGTACACGCCGTTTTCGTCGTGCGTCTCGTTGCCGACGACCGGCGGGTTGAACACACACAGCATGCGCATTGTCGTGCGCGGCTCCACGGTGTGACGCTCGTGCCCGTTGAGCAGGTACATCGACCCCGGTCCGAGCTCGTACGTCTGTCCGGTCTCGCGATCGGTCAGCGTTCCTTCACCCTCGATGAGCCACACCGCTTCGACGTGGTTCGCGTAGTGGAAGTTGTTCACCGTTCCGGGCTGGATGGTGGTCTCGTGGAACGAGAAGCCGACCTTGTCACCGCCCAGAATGATTCTCTTGCTGCGCCAGTTGCCGTCCTCGCTCGAGATGTCGCGGTCGGTTCCGGTGATTTCTTCGGTGGTGCGAACGATCATGCGATGTCTCCTTCGATGTCGGTGTGTGCTGGACGCTGCTAGGACAGAACTTTCGCCACTGCACTTTCGATGATGTCCAGGCCGCGGTCGAGCTCGTCGATCGTCGTAGTCAACGGGGGAAGAAGCTTGACGACCTCGTCCTTGGGGCCCGCGGTCTCGACGAGCAGACGCTCGTCGTAGCACAGCTGAGACACCTTGCCGGCCAACTCCGCGTCGTCGAACACCAGAGCCTGGACCATGCCGCGTCCGCGGGTGGAGATGCCGTCGAACTTGGCGCACAACTTCATGAACCGATCCTGGATGTGCTCACCCTTGGCGAGAACGTCCTTCTCGAACTTGTCGTCGGACCAGTAGTGGTCGATGGCTGCCTTCGCCGTGACGAACGACGGGTTGAAGCCGCGGAAGGTGCCGTTGTGCTCACCCGGTGCCCAGACGTCCAGCTCGGGCTTGAACAGTGTCAGCGCCAGCGGCATGCCGTAGCCGCCGATGGACTTCGACAGGGTGACGATGTCCGGGGTGATGCCGGCTTCCTCGAAGGAGAAGAACTGGCCGGTGCGGCCGCAGCCCATCTGCACGTCGTCGACGATCAGCAGAATTTCGCGTCGCGAGCACAGTTCGGCCAACGCGCGCAACCACTCCGGACGTGCGACGTTGATGCCGCCCTCGCCCTGAATGGTCTCGACGATCACCGCGGCCGGTCGGTTGAATCCACTGCCCGAGTCGTCGAGAACGCGCTCGAACCACTGGAAGTCCTCGGTGACGCCGCCGAAGTAGTTGTCGTACGGCATCGGAGTGGTGTGCACCAATGGAATTCCGGCGCCAGCTCGCTTCATCGAGTTGCCGGTGACCGACAACGCGCCGAGTGTCATGCCGTGGAATGCGTTGGTGAAGTTGATGATCGCCTCGCGCCCGGTGACCTTGCGAGCGAGCTTGAGCGCTGCCTCGACGGTGTTGGTGCCCGTCGGACCGGGGAACTGAACCTTGTAGTCCAAGCCACGGGGGTCGAGGATGTTCTTCTTGAACGACTCGAGGAACTCACGCTTGGCGACGGTGGACATGTCGAGTCCGTGCGTGATGCCATCGCTGGTGATGTAGTCCACCAACGCGCTCTTGATCATGTCGTTGTTGTGGCCGTAATTGAGTGCGCCTGCGCCACCGAAGAAATCGAGGTAGTCGTTGCCGTTCTCGTCGGTGATGACCGAGTTCTTCGCTGTGGTGAATACGGCGGGCCACTGGCGACTGTAGCTACGCACGCCGGACTCGACGGTCTCGAATACGTCGGGCTTCTCTGTTGTCACTGTGTTCTTTTCGGTCATGTTCTGCTTGTTCCTTTCGTAATTCCGCGATGCGTCCGGGCCTACGGTGTAGAGCTCTTCTGCTTCGTGGCTATCAGGGAAATCGTTGGGCGCGAACAAATCCGACTTGACGATGTCGGTACCTCGCTTGCGTGCGAGGCTGGTGAAGGTTGCGATGGACGCTTCGTTGTCCGGGCTGATCGTGGTTTCGAGGTGCGTGATGCCCTGTGGCTCGAGGCGGTCGAGCAGCTCCATGAGCATGCGACCGGCAAGTCCCTTGCCGCGCTGGTCCGCATCCACGGCGACCTGCCACACGAACAGCGTTCGAGGGGCGTCCTGGCGGATGTATCCGGTGACGAAACCGACTGCGCGGCCGTCGATGTCGGATACGACAGTGGTGGCCGCGAAATCTCGGCACCACAACACGTACGAGTAGCTGGAGTTCAGATCCAGAACTCGTGAATCTCTTGCGATCTCCCAGAGCCGGACTCCGTCGGAGATCTGTGGCTTACGAAACTTCACTGCGTCCGGCGCAGTGAGCGGGGTACCTCTCAGCAATGCAGGCTTCATAGGAAATACGACCGTAACAAGGAGGCGGGAGCATATCGAGTGCGTCGGAGAATCGACGCCCGAATCGGACATGCTTTGCCTGGTTAACCGCCGATTGTGATGGTGCTCACATATTTCAGGATCGGCTGGCGGTACCCACCTGGCGCGTTTTCAAACCCGCACGTTGTGCCGGAGCCCTACTTGGGCGTTGCCAATGCGAAGGGAAGGATCGCATCCGCTCCCGCAGCCTGCAGCGCGGCGGTGGCACACGTGAACGTCCAACCGGTGTCGGTGAGCAGATCGACGAGCAGAATCGGCCCGTCTACGGACGATACGTCCGGAACCTCCCACGAGTCCACCAGGCCGGCAACTCGGAAGGCCGAATTCGCGGCCGATACCGGGGGATGTCCGGGTCTGACCTGCATCACTCCCAGGTTCTCCAGCTTCCCGACGGTTGCCAGGCGCTCGGCTACCGAGCGCACCAGCAGCGGGTGGGTGGGGGAGTCGAGGGCCAGCACGGCGGTCGGGCGGTCGGCCCAGTCCCAGTTGGCCAGCACCGAGATGCAGGCCTTCTCCAGCGCCTCGGTGACGGGAGCGTCGGGTGCATCCAGCAGGGCTCGCAAGCGTCCACCCCACCCGAGGTCGGTGAGGCGGCCGAGAACGCGACCCGGTCGGTGCGGGTTGCCGATCTTGCCCGAGAGCGATACACCGAGCTTTTTCATCCCACTGGGCCACTGCTTTCGGGGCTGGAGATCGAGTCCGGGGCGATCGAGCCGGGCCCTCGCAGAGTCGACCGACGTGGCATCGACCGCGGACGAGAGATGCTCGCCCGTGCAGTTGTCGCATCGGCCGCAACGGTCGGACTCGGTGCCGGGTGCGCCGAGATCGGGGTCGTCGAGCTGCCGACGAAGAAATTCCATCCGGCACCCATCGGTGCTCTGGTAGTCGAGCATCGCCTGCTGCTCACGGTCCCTGGCTTGCTCGAGGCGTTCGTAGCGGCTCGCGTCGTACGTCCACGACTCACCGGTGGCCATCCAACCGCCACGGACGCGTCTGACGGCCCCGTCGACGTCCAGGACCTTGAGCACCATCTCGAGCCTGCTGCGATTGAGCTCGACCAGTGGCTCGAGAGCTTGGGTCGACTGAGCCTTGTCGGTATCGAGTGCCTCGATGACCTGTCGCACGAGATGTTCCCGCGGGAATGCGACGGAGGCGAAATAGCTCCAGATCTGCCGGTCCTCGTGGCCGGGGAGTAGTACGACGTCGGCGCGTTCGGTGGCGCGGCCGGCGCGACCGACCTGCTGGTAGTAGGAGATCGGCGAGGACGGTGCCCCCATGTGCACGACGAAGCCGAGGTCGGGTTTGTCGAACCCCATGCCGAGTGCGGAGGTCGCGACGAGCGCCTTGACCCGGTTTGCGAGTAGGTCGGCTTCGAGTGATTCGCGTTCGGTGGGGTCGGTCTGACCGGTGTACGACGCCACGACGTGGCCCTGGTCGGTGAGCAGCGCGGCGAGATCCTTGGCGGCCGAGACCGTCAGCGTGTAGATGATTCCGGAGCCCGGCAGGGTCTTCAGGTGATCGCCGAGCCACGCTGCGCGCTCGGTGGCGTTCTCGATCCGCACCACCGACATCCGTAGTGAGTCTCGTGCGAGTCCGCCGCGTAGGACCAGGGTGTCTCCGCCGCCGACCCCGAGTTGGGCGGCGACGTCGTCGACCACCCGGTCGTTCGCGGTCGCCGTGGTGGCCAGCACGGGTATGCCGTCGCGCAGTTCGGCGATGAGGGTTCGGATCCGCCGGTAGTCGGGCCGGAAATCATGTCCCCAATCGGAGACACAGTGGGCCTCGTCGACCACGACCAGGCCGGCGTCACCGGCCAACGACGGCAGCACCTGGTCGCGGAAGTCGGGATTGTTCAGGCGCTCCGGGCTGACCAACAGCACGTCGAGCTCACCCGAGTTCACCTGTTCATGGATCTCGTCCCACTCGGTCATGTTGCCCGAGTTGATGGTCGCCGCCCGCACCCCGGCGCGCTGCGCAGAGGCGACCTGGTTTCGCATCAACGCCAGCAGCGGCGACACGATGACCGTCGGTCCCAGACCCTGGGCGCGCAGTAGTTTCGCGGCGATGAAGTAGACAGCCGACTTACCCCAACCGGTCCGCTGGACCACCAACGCCCGCCGACGGTGCACGACCAGCGCCTCTATTGCCGTCCACTGGTCCTCGCGCAACACCGCATCGGGGCCGGCGAGCTCACGCAGCAGCCTTTCGGCGTCTTCGCGCAAGTTGCCTACGGTCGCGTGCGTCGCTGTCGTCATACTGTTCATCGTGCAGCATCGGTACGACAGAGAGCAGAGCCGGCGGTGAGCGACCCGGCATCGCATCGCAACCTCGCGGCCTTGGCAACGGTATTCGTCGGCGGCGCGGCAGGCACTGCTGCTCGCTATGCGATCGAGGAACGTCTCCCGCACACGACGTCGCAGTGGCCTCTCGCCACCTTCGGAATCAACATCGTCGGTGCGTTCGTGCTGGGGTTGCTGCTCGAGTCGCTGCTGCGCAGTGGTCCCGATACGGGTGGACGGCGTCGGCTCCGGTTGCTCGGCGGTTCGGGGTTCTGTGGCGCGTTCACCACGTACAGCACCTTCGCCCTCGAAACGGTCGAGGGTGTCCGGGGCGGATTCATCGGACTGGCGTCGGCATATGCCGTCGTCAGTGTGGTGTTGGGAGTTGTGGCGGCCGGAGCCGGAATCATGTTCGCCAACAGAGTGATCCGATGATCGCGGCCCTGGTGATCCTGGCCGGCGCGCTCGGGTCGGTCGCGCGATTCTTCGTCGATGCCGAGGTGAAGTCACGGCTGAGCTCGCGCACGAGCTTCCCGTGGGCAACCGTCGGTATCAACATCTCGGGCTCGTTCCTGCTCGGGTTGCTGGCCGGCTGGGTGATGCTGCGCGCCGGCTCCACCGATGCGCAGGCAGTTCTCGGAACCGGGTTCTGTGGGGGCTACACCACCTTCAGTACCTCAACCGTGGACACCGTGCGGTTACTGCAGCAGCGCCGTCGGGTCGACGCCGCCGTCAACGCGATCGGCACACTGGTGGCGTCCGTACTCGCGTGCGGTGGCGGTCTGGCGCTCGCCTCGGCTCTGTAGTCGAGGCGGGCGCCACACTTCAGGCTTGGCTGACGCGCACCATGTTTCCGGCCGGGTCACGGAACGCGGCATCGCGGGCACCCCAGGGCTGACTCGTCGGCTCCTGCAGTATCTCGCCCGTACCCGCCGCGCGGATCCGCTCGAACGCGGCGTCGAGGTCGTCGGCGCGGAACAGTAGTCCCGGCAACTCGCCCTTGGCCAGCAGCGCGGCGAGCTGATCGCCCAGTTCCCGAGAACGGCCCGCGTGCGGCTGCGACAACACGACCTCGATCTCGGGTTGTTCGCTGGTGGACAGCGTGATCCAGCGGTAGCCGTCGTTGGCCACCTCGCTCTTGACCTCGAGTCCGAGAGCGTCCCGGTAGAACGCAACCGAGGCATCGGGGTCGTCGGTGTAGACGTGAACGTGGCTCAGTGAAAGTGTCATGGATGAAGGCTAGGACGCCCCGGCCGCAGATGCTTCTTCGATTCTGCTCGGCTCGGTCACCGCCGCCGTCGGGGATGTGGGCCCTCGCATCGGGCGTCCGAGAACCATCGCGGTGCAGCTGGGTACGGCGTGGCTGCCACGATGATCGCGGGCGCGGTAGGCGCTCGGTGTCTCGCCCACGATCTCGGTGAATCTCGAGCTGAACGACCCGAGACTGGTACAGCCGACGGCGAAGCACGCCTCGGTGACCGTGACGTCTCCGCGTCGCAGCAGCGCTTTGGCGCGCTCGATCCGTCGTGTCATCAGATGCGCGTACGGCGTCTCGCCGTAGGCCTCCCGAAACCGGCGACTGAAATGTGCAGTGGACATCAGCGCGGTTCTGGCGAGTGACGGGACGTCGAGCGGTTTCGCGAAATCGCGATCCATTCGATCGCGTGCGCGGCGCAGCAGGCGGAGCTCGGTCGGGTCGTACGCACTCATCGCGCGTCCGCACCGCGGAGGGATTCGATCTGGGCCCTCGTTCCCGAGGACGCGCTCGCGCCGGCTCCCGTCGCAGCGAAAGCACCTGCGGCGACGGCCCATTGGATGGCAGCGCGGGGTCCGCTGGACCAGGATGCCGCGAGTGCCCCGGCGAATGCGTCACCCGCTCCGGTGGTGTCGACCGCCTCGACCTTCGGCGCAGGTACCTCGAACGATTCCGAGCCGCGGTATTTCGCGCCTCGTGCGCCGAGCGTGGTGACCACATGTTCTATGTTCTTCACTCGGCTCCCGATGCGCGCTTCCTCGGCCTCGTTGACCACCAGGACGTCGGTGGCGGCAACCAGAGCGTCGGGCAGATCCTGGACTGGGGACGGGTTGAGCATCGTCACGACGTCGCGGGAGTGTGCGTACTCGAACGCGGCGAGCACGGTCTCGAGGGGAATCTCCAACTGACACAGCAGGATATCGGCCTCGTCGATGATTGCCAGGTCGTCGTCGGTGAGCTCGTGTACACCGCCGTTGGCTCCGGCGACGACCACGATGCTGTTCTCGGCTCGGTCGTCGACGGTGATGGCGGCTACACCGGACGCTCCTGCTGCGGTTCGCAGAGCATGGTCGTCGACGCCTGCGCTGATGAGTGTGTGCCGCAGTGTCGGCCCGAATTCGTCGTCCCCGACTGCCCCGACGAAGCTCACGCGAGCTCCCGACTTCGACGCCGCGATCGCCTGGTTGGCACCTTTGCCGCCGGGTGCGGTGTCGAACGAGGTCCCCAACACGGTTTCGCCCGGTTCCGGCAGGGCGGGGGTCCGAGTGATCAGGTCCATGTTGATGCTGCCCAGTACGACGATGCGTGGGCTGTTCGAGCGAGGGTTCGATGCGGACACGACCGAACCCTATCGCCCCGGGCTCGACCGAACGGCGTGATCCGGCCCCGAATTGGTAATTGCAGATTGTTGACAATCCGTAATCGGTGGGTGACGATGGCACCATGACAGCGTCGACTCGCACCCACCTCAGCCCCGCACTCAAGCAGGCGACCCCGATCGTCGTCGACCACGGAAAGGGCAGCTGGATCATCGGGACCGACGGGCGCAAATACCTCGACTTCACCACCGGCATCGGCGTGACCAGCACCGGTCATTGCCATCCCCGCGTGGTCGAGGCGGCTCGCGAGCAGGTGGGCAAGATCATCCACGCCCAGTACACGACCGTCATGCATCAACCTCTGCTCGCGCTGACGGACAAGCTCGGAGAAGTGTTGCCTGCCGGGTTGGACAGTGTGTTCTACGCGAACTCGGGATCCGAGGCAGTCGAGGCGTCGATCCGATTGGCGCGCATGGCAACCGGTCGACCGAACATCGTTGCATTCCACGGCGGCTTCCACGGGCGAACGGTGGCGGCTGCATCGCTCACCACGGCGGGAACCAAGTTCCGATCGGGATTCTCGCCGATCATGGGTGGGGTGCACATCGCACCGTTTCCGTATGCATTTCGGTACGGATGGGACATGGACACCGCAGTCGCCTTCGCGCTGAAGGAGCTCGACTACCTGTTGATGACGATGTCCAGCCCCGCCGACACGGCTGCGTTCATCATCGAGCCGGTGCTGGGCGACGGCGGATACCTGCCCACGCCCCCTGCATTCCTCGAGGGCTTGCGCGAACGCGCCGACACCCACGGCATCGTCCTGATCGTCGACGAGGTGCAGGCCGGAGTCGGACGCACCGGAACGTTCTGGGGCCATCAGCACTCGTCGATCACTCCCGACATCCTCATCACCGCAAAAGGACTCGCCAGCGGGTTCCCGATCTCGGCGATCGCCGCATCGGCAGAGCTGATGGGCAAGGCATGGCCGGGGTCGCAAGGCGGAACCTACGGCGGCAACGCCGTCGCTGCTGCGGCGGGAGTCGCTACCCTCGACGTCCTGCGCGAGGAAGGGCTGGTCGACAACGCGGCAGCGCAGGGCCGAGTTCTCCTCGACGGCCTTCTCGCGCTGAAGGAACAGCACTCGGCCATCGGTGATGCTCGGGGACTCGGATTGATGCAGGCGCTCGAATTCGTCGACAGCTCGGGCAATCCCGACGCCGCCGCTGCTCTGCGGGTGCAACAGGGTGCCATCGACGAAGGGCTGCTGTTGCTCACCTGCGGTGCGCTCGGCAACGTGGTTCGTATCATCCCCGCACTGATCGTGAGCGACGACGAGATGACGTTCGGACTCGACGCGTTGTCGCGGACATTGAAGAACGTGCTGTGACAGCAGCCCCTGTTCGTTCCGAGGTGCCCGCACTCGTACAGCGAGTGCGAAGACTGGGCATCGACGTCGACGATTCGTCCCGACGGTTGGCCGAATACTCCTACGACGCGTCGAACTACCGAGTCCCGCCGGCCGCTGTCGTCTTTCCGCGCAGCGCCGACGAAGTGGCTACGGTCGTGTCGCTGTGTGCCGCCGCCGACGTTGTCGTCATCGGGCGTGGCGGCGGTACCTCCATGGCGGGCAACGCAATCGGCCGTGGGATCGTCCTCGACTTCTCGCGCCACATGAACCGGGTGCTCTCGGTCGACACCGAGTCCAGGACGGCCGTCGTCGAGCCCGGAATCGTCATCTCGGAGTTGCAACGTCGGCTGGTGACGCGGACCGACGGTGCCTTCACCTTTGCGCCCGATCCGTCCAGCAAGACCCGCGCGACGGTGGGCGGAGCCGTCGGCAACGACGCGTGCGGTAACCACTCCGTGCGGTACGGACGCACCGCCGATCACACGGTGGCCATGGACGTGGTGACCGCCGACGGATACCTGCTGCGAGTCACCCGCACCGGTGTGCAGGCGCTGCGAACTCAGGACTCGGCGGCTGTCGCTGCAGCCGAACGTATCTCGAACGAGCTGCGCTCGCTGGTGTCGGACAACCTGGCGCTCTTGCGGGTCGAGTTGGGTCGCATCCCGCGTCAGGTATCGGGATTCCACCTCTCGCATCTGTTGCCGGAGAACGGTTTCGACGTCGCCCGGGCTCTCGTCGGAAGCGAAGGTGCCTGCGCGGTGATCGTGTCGGTGACCGTCGCCGTCGTGCCCGTACCCCCAGCCGCACTGCTGCTGTGTCTCGGATACGACGACGTGGTGGCCGCTGCGGCGGACGTGACGACCATTCTCGAGTTCTCACCCGCCGCCGTCGAAGGAATCGACGACAACATCGCCGGCACGATGGAGTATCGCCGGGGACCGGACTCGGTACGAGGTCTCCCTGCAGGCAATGCCTGGTTGTACGTCGACCTCGACGGGGCCGATGCGACAGAAGTGCAGGACAAGGCATCTCGGTTGCTCGAGGCGCTCGGTCGGCTCGGGCGCGTCAAGGAGGGTCGTATCGTGACCGATGCGGCCGATCGCGCAGCGTTGTGGCGGGTGCGCGAGGACGGTGCCGGTTTGGCGACGCGCCTGGCGAGTGGGGTCGAGTCCTGGGGCGGTTGGGAAGACGCCGCCGTGGCACCGGAAAACCTGTCGGCGTATCTCGCGGATCTGAATTCGCTACTGGCGGAGCACGACTTGACCGGAGTGATGTACGGACACTTCGGTGCCGGCTGCATGCACGTACGGATCACCTTCGACCAACGCACCGACGCCGGACGGCGAGTGATGTACGACTTCCTGCGCGCTGCCGCACGCGTCGTCGTCAAGCACGGCGGCAGTCTTTCGGGCGAGCACGGTGACGGCCGCGCGCGCTCGGAGTTGTTGCCGGTCATGTATTCCCCTCGCATGCTCGACGCCTTCTCCCGGTTCAAGCGCATCTGGGACCCCGCGGGAATCCTGAACCCCGGATCCATCACCGACCCCGAACCCCTGATGGACAACCTGATGCTTCAAGGCATCCCGGCCCGGGAGTGGAAGACCAGCTTCGATCTGCACCAGATAGGGTCGCGACCCGATCTGGACCCGTTCGTCCATGCCACCCAATCCTGTGTGGGCGTGGGGAAATGTCGAACGACAACCGGTGGCGTCATGTGCCCGAGCTACCGTGCGACGGGTGACGAGAAGGATTCGACGCGGGGCCGGGCGCGGGTGCTGCAGGAGATGGTGCGCAGTTCTCCGACGGTGGCCGACGGATGGGCATCGAAGGACGTTGCGGAGTCGCTCGATCTCTGCCTGTCGTGCAAGGCCTGCTCCTCGGACTGTCCCGTCGGCGTCGACATGGCCACGTACAAATCGGAGTTCCTCGACCATCACTACGCGAGGCGGCTGCGGCCGCTGTCGCACTACTCGCTCGGGTGGTTGCCTCGATGGCTCGCGGTGACGAAGCGAACGGCACCGCTGCTCAATCGTCTGCTGACACCCCGGGTGTCGGCAGTGGCGGCACGTCTGGGTGGGCTGACCACCGAACGCGCATTGCCTCGGTTCGCGTCGTCGAAGGAACTGGCCGATGCCGTCCGAGTCGGCGGTGGCCGCGACGCCGATGTGGTGCTCGTCGTCGACACGTTCACACAAGGTTTTCGCCCCGAGGTCGCGGGTGCGGCACAACGCGTTCTCGAAGACTCCGGACGCACCACCGAATGCCGAACGGATGTGTGTTGCGGTTTGACGTGGATTTCGACGGGTCAGCTGAAGTCCGCTCGCAAGCAGCTGACTAAGGCCGTTGCGGCGCTGGACGACGGTACCGACAGGCCGATCGTCGTGACCGAACCGAGCTGTGCGGCCGCGTTCCGTAAGGACATGCCCGAACTGGTCCCCACGGACGCGGCGAGGAGGGTCGCGGCACGCGTCCAGAGCTTCGCCGGAGCGGTGATCGATCAAGCAAGCGCGGGCTGGCAGCCCTCGGGCGGCATGCCGGCTGCGGTCACGGTGCAGACTCACTGCCACGAGTACGCCGTCTTCGGCGATGCAACGCAGCGCCGAGCCCTCGCGGCGGTGGGCATCGAGTCGGTACGTGAGGCCACCGGATGTTGTGGTGTAGCAGGTAATTTCGGTTTCGAGAGTCGACACTACGAGCTCAGCATGGATGTCGCCGAGCAGGCTCTCGCGCCCGCGTTGCGGGCCACCGAACCCGACACTCCTGTTCTGACCGATGGATTCAGCTGTCACATGCAGGTGCGCCAGCTCACCGGTGATTCGGGCGACGATGCATCCGTACACCTGGCACAGATACTCGATCCACGTTCGACGAAAGGACCGCGGCCATGACCGCCAGCTCGACCACCAGCCTCACGCGTCCGCGCATCACCTCTCCCACCGATTGTTTCATCGGTGGGGCGTGGTCTCCGTCGGTATCGGACGCCCGATTCGACGTCGTGGACCCGGCCACGGGCGAGGTCATCGCCACGGTTGCGGACGGCGGTATCGCGGACGCAGAGAAAGCGCTCGCTGCAGCCGTCGACTCCGCGGCGGAGTGGGCGGCCACCGCACCGCGAGTGCGAAGCGACATACTGCGGACGGCATACGAGATGATCATGGCCCGCTCGGAGGAGCTCGCTGCGATCATCACCGCCGAGATGGGTAAACCGCTCGCCGACGCGCGCGGCGAGGTGGCGTACGGAGCCGAGTTCTTTCGCTGGTTCTCCGAGGAAGCGGTACGCATCTCGGGTGATCACACCCTGACCGGAGACGGGAAGAACCGCATCGTGGTCACCCGCGCGCCGGTCGGGCCCTGCATTCTCGTCACGCCGTGGAATTTTCCGCTGGCCATGGGAACTCGCAAGATCGGGCCTGCCCTTGCGGCAGGCTGCACCGTCGTGTTCAAGCCCGCCGAGCAGACGCCGCTGACCGCACTTGCGCTGGTGCAGATTCTGCACGAGGCGGGGGTGCCTGCGGGCGTCGTCAACATCGTGCCGACCACCGATGCGTCGGGTGTCGTGGGGTCGTGGATGAGCAGCGGCGCTGCCCGCAAGATCAGCTTCACCGGATCCACGGCGGTGGGCAAGATTCTGCTCGAACAGGCAGCGGCGACGGTGATGCGGACGTCGATGGAGCTGGGCGGGAATGCGCCCTTCGTCGTCATGGACGATGCAGACCTTGACCGCGCCGTCGACGGAGCCATGGTTGCCAAGATGCGCAACATGGGCGAAGCATGTACCGCAGCGAACCGGTTCTTCGTTCACCGCACTGTGGCACAACGCTTTTCGGATGCTTTGGCCGACCGAATGGGCGCGCTGAGGGTGGGCGCGGGCGCTTCTCACGGGACCGAGGTGGGGCCGCTGATCGACGACGCAGGCCGGGGCAAGGTCCAGGCGCTGGTCGACGATGCTCTCGCGCGCGGTGCCCGCGCCGTCGTCGGAGGTGCGGCCCCGGACGGGCCGGGCTACTTCTACCCACCGACGGTCCTGACCGATGTCGATACCGAATCGGATCTGATGTCCCAGGAAATATTCGGACCGGTGGCCGCCATCGTTCCCTTCGACACCGAGGACGAGGTCGTCACGCTGGCCAACGACACCGAATGGGGACTGGTCGGATACGTGTTCACCCAGGACATCGATCGGGCTCTGCGAATGGGGGAGCGCCTAGAGGTGGGCATGGTGGGGCTCAACACCGGGCTGGTGTCGAATCCGGCAGCCCCGTTCGGTGGTGTCAAACAATCGGGACTCGGCCGCGAGGGCGGGAAAGTCGGAATAGACGAGTTTCTGGAGTACAAATACTTCGCGATTCCCCGCAGCTGAGGAAGGTTCTGATCATGCCCGGTTCGAGACGCCTGACACCGATCGACGCACGCAACACGTCGATGGTGATCGCGGATCAGATTCGCGATCGCATCATCGACGGGTCCTACGCGCCCGGAGAACAGATCAACGAGGCGAATGTCGCGGCGGAGCTGGAGATTTCACGTGGCCCCGTGCGAGAGGCGTTGCAGCGTCTGAATCAGGAGGGACTGCTCGTCAGCTACCGCAACCGCGGTGTGTTCGTCGTCGAGCTCAGCAGCGGCGACGTCGCCGAGATCTACCAGTCGCGTGCAGCGATCGAGGTCGGCGCGGCATGGACTCTGGTACATGGAGATCGTGCCCAGCTGATCAAGACCGCCGACGAACTCTCGGCCATCGTGATGCAGATGCAGCCGTTCATCGATCGGGCGGATTGGCGTGGCCTCGCCGAACGCGACCTTGCCTTTCACACTGCCCTGGTAGCGGCCACGAGAAACAGTCGGATGTCTCGTATGTACGCCACGCTGGCGGCCGAGGCACGCATTTGCATGGCAAATCTCGAAACTGCTTACTACCGTCCCGAGGCTCTGGTCGAGGAACATCAGCTGATCGTCGATCTGCTGCTGGGATCGGATTGGGATGCGCTCGAGAAGGGTGTCCACGAACACATGGACACCGCCGTGCATGATCTGACGCGAGCCATGGTCGACGAGCAGGCCGGGCAATCCGTACTCGCATCACCCGGGTAGAGCCTTCGGGCGCAACACAGCTTTAACACGGCAGCCCTTGCTCCCCACCGGCACCGGCGGATAGCCTGATTGTCAACAATCTACTAAAAGACCTCCCGAAGGGGGTGCCCGTGAACGCCTCATCCGACGATGCCTACGTCACCGCAATCGGACCCGCGCAGACTCCAGGACGGGCTGCTCCCGGCCTGGCCCGCTACCCGGACGTACCGAACAGCACGCCCATCACGTTCACCGACGAGGAATACGCCGACCGGCTCGCAGCCGTCCGTCAGCGCATGGCGTCGCAGAACCTGACTGCGCTGATCGTCACCGACCCCGCGAATCTCTACTATCTGCTGGGCTACAACGCACTCTCGTTCTATACCCCGCAAATGCTGTACGTGCCGCTGGACGGCGAGCTGTACTTCTTCGCTCGCGAGATGGATGCCAACGGTGCGTTCCGTACATCGTGGTTGCCGCAGGACCACACCTTCGGATACCCGGAGACGTTCGTTCAGCGCAGAGACACCCACCCGTTCGTCTGGGTAGCCGCCAAGCTACGAGAGTTGGGGCTGGTCAACAACTTCGAGCACGGTCAAGTGGGACTGGAGATGGACTCGTACTACTTCAGCCCCAAAGCCTTCGAAGCGCTCGTCAAATCGCTACCCGAGTACCGATTCACCGACTCGTACGAGTTGGTCAATTGGATCCGCGTCGTCAAATCGCCGGCCGAGATCGCGTTGATGCGTGGTGCGGCGACGGTGTGCGAGGCCGTGATGTCTGTTGCGCACCACGCGATTTCGGTAGGAGAACGGCAGTGCGATGCCGCTGCCGCCATCATGAACGCACAGGTACGCGGCACAGCCGACTTCGGCGGCGATCACCCAGCCATCGTGCCGATGCTGCCGACCGGGGCAGGAGCGGACACTCCGCATCTGACGTGGTCGGACCAACGGTTCGTCCGCGGCGAGACCACCGTCGTCGAACTGGCCGGCGTGTTCCGGCGATACCACGTTCCGATGGCCCGCACGATCGTGCTCGGCAACCCGAGTCCGCGTCTGAAATACCTCGCGGAATCCACCGGTGAAGCGCTGAACGAGGTACTGGCAACGGTCCGCCCCGGGGTCACCGCAACCGAGCTGGCTCAGGTATGGAACACCAGCCTGGCCAAGCACGGCCTCCACAAACCCTCGCGCATCGGCTACTCGATCGGCGTCGCGTACGCCCCAGACTGGGGCGAGCGCACGGTGAGCCTCCGCACCGACGACGAGACCGTCCTGGCCGAGAACATGACCTTTCACATCATCGGCGGAATGTGGATGGACGACTACGGATACGAGGTGTCCGAAGCAGTCCGAGTCACCGACACCGGCGTCGAAACATTCACCGCATACCCCCGAGAACTACTGACGAAGGAGTGAGACATGACCACCTCCACCGCAGGCTCCACTCCTGCTACTTCGGGTCGTTCCGCAGGCTCCACTCCTGCAGCTGCGGGTCGTTCCGCAGGCTCCACTCCTGCCATTCCCTGGGCCCTGCGCACCGACCAACTGGTGGGATCGGTGATCGACTCGTCGACATCGCTTCTCGCCGCCCAGAAACACGACATCGTCAGGTTCGCGATGGGATCTCCTGCAGCCGAGACGGTCCCGGCTGCCGCGTTCACCGAGATCGCCGGCAGTGTGCTCACAGCGGACGCCTTCGATTACGGTGCCACCGAGGGTGATCCGGGTCTGCTCGACGCGTTGTTGGCGTATCTCGAGTCCGTCGGCGAACCCACGTCCGAGGATCGGGTCGTCATCACCTCGGGCGGCATGCAGGGTCTCGACATCGCCTGCAAGCTGTTCGTCGATCCCGGTGATCTGGTCATCGTCGAAAGTCCCACGTACACCAACGGAACTGCCACCGTGTTGAGCTACGGCGGCGATATTCTCGAGGGACCGATGGACAGTGACGGTCTGATCGTCGAGGCGTTACCCGAACTCGTCGAGCGAGCCGGGCGTCTACCGAAGATGATCTACGTGATTCCCAACTTCCAGAACCCGTCCGGGGTCACGCTGTCACTCGAGCGTCGACTGTTGTTGATCGAGTTGGCACACCGATGGGGCTCGGTGATTCTCGACGACGATCCCTATGGCCTGCTGCGTTTCTCGGGGGACCCGATCCCGAGTTTCGGGGCGCTGAGTCCGAACGATCCGCTGATCTTCTCGGTGCGGACCTTCTCGAAGATGATCGCTCCCGGTCTGCGCGTGGGGTGGGTGGACGCGGCCCCCGAAGCGCGTCGGTTGATCGTCAACGCCAAGCAGGCGATGGACACCTGTACGAATCTTCCGGCACAGAGGATGGTGGCCGAGTACATCCGGCGCGGGCTGCTCGAGGAGCACCTGCGGTCGCTGGCTGCGGTGTACCTACCGCGAAAGATGGCGATGCAGAACAGCATTGCGACACACTTCGGTGACGCGATGTCCACCACGGATCCCGACGGGGGCTTCTTTCTGTGGGCGACGTTACGTGGAAACGACCACGATTTCTCGACGCAGGACCTGTTCGAAACCGCACTGGCCGAGGGGGTTGCCTACATTCCCGGACCGGCGTTGTCGGTGGGCGGCAAGTTTCACGATTCGCTACGGCTGTGCTTCGCCTCGTCGACACCCGAGCGCATCGAGGAAGGCATCAGGCGGTTGGCCGTCGCGGTGGAAAAATCGAAGCATCTGCTCGCCTCCGACCCCACGCGATGACCGTTCCGAGTGCCCAGCAGTCTCTGCTCGACGCCGTGGATGAGAGCGAGATCGTTTCTCTCACAGCCGCGTTGATCGAGGCGGGCGGTGAAAATCCGGGCGACACCGAAGAAAAGTGCGCGAAAATACTCGCGGAGCGATGTCGCGCACTGGGATTCGACGTTCGCACGATCGAGGTCGCTCCCGGCAGACCGAACGTGATCGCCTCGATCGGACCCGATGACACCCCCGGGGTCCTGTTCGTCGGCCACTCCGACGTCGTTCCGGCGGGCACGGGCTGGACGACGGATCCGTTCACCGCGGTCGTGCGAGAGGGGCGCATGGTCGGACGGGGAGCATGCGACATGAAGGGGGGAGTGGCCGCAGTGGTGGCCGCTATGGATGCGGTGAACCGTGCCGGTCTTGCAGATCGCTTCCCGATGACGTTGGCGTGTCTGGTGGACGAGGAAGACACGGGCCTGGGTATTCGAGCATTCGTCGCCGACCCGGGACCCCGTCGTTTCCAGTGTTGCGTGGTGGCCGAGCCGACGGACCTGGTGACCATCGTCGGTTGCCGAGGAGCCGCGAATATCGAGATCGACGTGCGCGGGCGTTCGGCTCATGCAGGTCGGCCGCGTAACGGTGCCAATGCGATATCCGCTGCCGCCCGCATCGTCGCCGTCATCGAGGACTGGCAGATCGAATTGGACGAGGATCCACACGCCGAACTCGGTCCCGCTACCTGGAACGTGGGCACCGTGACGGGAGGCACCGGTACGTCGATGGTTGCCGACCGGTGCGTGCTCACGGTCGACCGTCGGCTGCTACCCGATGAGAGCGCTGCGGAGGTGGTGGACGACCTGCGTTCGCGGATCGACGCGGCAGGTATCACCGGTTCGGGAATCGAGGTACATCTCGAGGTGTCGATGGAAATGCCGGGCTTTCTGACCGCTGCGGACGATGGATTGGTCACCACTGCAATGCAATCGGTTCGCGACATCGGATCTGCCGGTTTCACTGACATCTGGACGGCTTCGTGCGATGGTGGTTTCGTGGCACAGCAGATGGGTATCCGCACCGTCGTGCTCGGTCCCGGGGAGATCGAAAACCAGGCGCACCGGCCGGACGAGTCCGTCGCCGTGCAGCAATTGACCGACAGCGCAAAGGCGTACGCGTTGATCGCCACCAGAATCGCTGCGCCACCTGGTCTTTAGTTTTCCAAGAGGGGGTTGTTCGAGACGTGCGTCCGGCGTCGACGTAGAGTCGGACGCTGCGAAGTACCAAACCGACGCTCCACGTTGTCATAAAGCGAGAGGTATTGGACCGTGACCGAAACTTCAGGGTCGGCAGCTTCGCCGACCGGGTATCCGCCGAGTACCGACACACTCAGCGCGAACGAAACGAAAATTCTGCATCGCGCGATCGGCGGGTCCGCACTGGGCAACGCCGTGGAGTGGTTCGACTACGCGGTGTACGGCTACCTCGCCGTTTACATCGCCGCCAACTTCTTTCCGTCGGACGACGGTGGAGCGAGCCTGCTCTCCACGTTCGCCGTGCTGGCCGCGTCGTTCATCATTCGCCCCATCGGCGGCATCGTGCTCGGCCCGCTCGGCGACCGCATCGGTCGTCAGAAGGTCCTCGTCCTGACCGTCTCGATGATGACGTTGGCCACGGCGGCGATCGGTGTGCTGCCGACGTTCGACACCATCGGTATCGCAGCGCCGTTGCTGTTGCTCGTCTGCCGACTGGTGCAGGGCTTCTCCACCGGCGGTGAGTACGGCGGCGCAGCAGTGTTCATGGCCGAGTACGCGCCCGACAAGCGCCGCGGATTCTTCGGGTCGTTCCTCGAATTCGGCACCCTCGCAGGCACGGTGGGCGGTGCCACCCTGTGCACCCTGCTCAACGTCGGGCTCGGAGACGAGACCATGGAGGCCTGGGGCTGGCGAATTCCGTTCCTGGTGACGCTCCCGCTGGGCATCGTCGCGTTGTGGCTGCGGACCCGGCTCGAGGATTCTCCTGTGTTCGCCGAGGCCAAGGAAGACGGCGGCACGGTCGAAGAAGGTGCAGGTGGAGCAGTCACCTCCCTCAAGGCCACCCTGACGTACTGGCAGCGAATCCTGATTCTGATGGGATTCGTGTTGCTGCTCAACATCGCGTACTACACGGTGCTCACGTTCTTGCCCTCGTACCTCAGCGACACGTTGGGGCACAGCACGACTCAGTCGAACTTCACTCTCGTGGCCATCATGATCATCATGATGTTGATCATCAACCCCATCGGCGCTCTGTCCGACCGGGTGGGCCGAAAGCCGTTGCTGCTGGTCGCCTGTGTGGGGTACTTCGTCTTCAGCGTCCCGCTGTTTCTGCTGATCATCAACACCGGCCTGATCGGCCAGAGCATCGGCCTGCTCGGTCTCGGCGTGTTGCTGGTCATCATGTGCTCCTGCGTGTCGTCGACGCTGCCCGCACTGTTTCCCACCCAGGTGCGCTACGGAGCGTTCGCCATCGGATACAACGTCTCGACGGCGCTCTTCGGTGGCACGGCACCGCTGATTCTGACGTTCCTGATCGACCGAACGGGTTCCAACCTGATCCCGGGTTGGTACATGATGATCGCAGCTGCCATCGCGTTCGTTCCGATCCTGTTGATGCCCGAAACCGCCGGCCGGTCGTTGCGCGGCACCCAGTGCCCCGGTGACAACGACGACGAGGTCGCTGCGTCCGGCGTCGAGCTCGTCGGATACAAGTCGAAGTAGTGCGTCCGGTCCTGGCCGTTCTGCATGCCGGCGACCTTCCCGACGGACTCGAGTCCGTCGCGAACGTCGCCGACATCAGATATGCCACCGCCGACACGCTCGCCGAGGCCGTCGACGGTGCCGACGCCCTGCTGCTGTGGGATTTCTTCTCGCCCGCAGTCGAATCCGCGTGGCCGCGGTGTGGCTCGCTGAAGTGGATCCATATCGCCGCTGCCGGAGTGGACTCGTTGTTGTTCGACGAACTGGTGGAATCCGATGTGGTCGTGACCAATTCGCGTGGAGTGTTCGACCGACCGATCGCCGAGTTCGTCCTGGCCCAGATTCTGGCGTTCGCGAAGGACTCCGAACGTTCGCGCACACTGCAGCATTCGAAGATGTGGCAGCATCGCGAGACCGAACGCATCGATGGCGCACACGTGATGATCGTGGGCACCGGAGCAATCGGTCGTGCCATCGCGACTCTGCTGAGTGCTGTGGGAATGTCGGTCTCCGGCGTGGGTCGAACAGCGCGAGGCGGCGACGGAGACTTCGGCACCGTGTACGCCAGTGATGATCTGGTGGACGAAGTAGGGCGGGCCGACTACCTGGTTCTGGTTGCCCCGCTGACCGAACAGACGAGGGGCCTGGTCGACGATTCCGTGTTGGCCGCGATGAAGCCCGGATCCAGGGTGATCAACGTCGGTCGCGGCGAGCTACTCGACACCGATGCCCTGCTCAAACATCTCGATTCGGGACACCTCGCCGGGGCTGCGCTCGACGTCTTCGAGACCGAGCCGCTCCCGGCCGACCACCCGCTGTGGGCGGCCGAGAACGTGGTCGTCACTCCGCACATGAGCGGGGACGCGTCGGGGTGGAAGAGTCGTCTCGCCGACGTCTTCGTCGACAACGCGCAGCGATACTTCCGCGGCGAACAGCCGCGCAACGTCGTCGACAAGAAGCTCGGTTTCGTGGTGTGACCGGTCTTGTGATGTGACTGTCAGTAGGCCCGCTCGTACTGCGGTGCCACTGCCGGTGTCATCTCCACTCCGAGTTCGCGGGCCGCGCGCCGTGGCCAGTACGGATCGCGCAGCAGCTCACGGGCGAGAAGCACCGCAGTCGCCTCGCCGAGCGAAACGATGTCCTCGGCCTGTTTCGGTTCGGTGATCATCCCCACCGCTGCGGCCGGCATCGTGGTCTCGTTCTGGATACGCCGTGCGAACGGCACCTGGTAACCGGGTTCGACCGGAATCTCGGCGCGTACGTTCCCGCCGGTGGACGTATCGACGAGATCCACGCCGTGCTCGGTGAGTATCTGCGCCAGCGCGACAGTCTGATCAGAGGTCCAACTCGGAGCTTCCAAGTCGGCTGCAGCCTCGGACTTCTCGGGTTCGTCGAGCCAGTCCGTCGCCGACAGACGGACGAACACCGGAAGCTCGGCAGGCCACACCTCACGGACCGCGTCGACCACCTCGATCAGCAGGCGAGTCCGTCCCGCGAAGTCGCCGCCGTAGGCGTCGGTGCGGGTGTTGCTGGCAGGCGAGAGGAATTGGTGCAGGAGGTATCCGTGCGCGCCGTGTATCTCGGCTACCTGGAACCCGGCCTTCAGTGCGCGCTGCGCAGCGTTACGAAAATCGTCGACGATCTTTGCGATGTCGTCGGCTGTCGCTTCCCGTGGTGTCGCGTAACGACCGAACGGTACGGCGCTCGGGCCCACGGTCTCCCAGCTCCGGGGATCCTCGGCGGGCAGTGATGTGCCACCGAGCCAGGGAGCCGCCGTCGAGCCCTTCCGGCCCGCATGCGCCAGCTGGATGCCCGGGACGGTACCGAAGGACGAGATCTCGGTGACGATCTCGGCCAGTGCGTCGGCCTGTGTGTCGTTCCAGATCCCCAGGTCCGATGGGCTGATTCGGCCCTCGGGGCTGACCGCCGTGGCCTCGGTGATGATCAGACCGGCTCCGCCTATCGCGCGACTCACCAGGTGGGTGCGATGCCAGGCACCCGCGACGCCGACGTTCGCGCCCGTCTCGTCGGCCGAGTACTGGCACATCGGTGCCATCCATACCCGGTTGGAAAAGGTGAGCTCGCGCAATGTCAGGGGCTCGAACAGGGCACTCACAGGTGGTTCCTCCGGTCTGTCGGTCTCGACGTCGGTGACGTCGGCGATGTCCACGCTGTGCTGCAACGACGTGGAGATGCAGCTTCATTCCCCGGCCCTATTAGTGTGTAGTGCATGACTGCTTCCGTCTCGGCCGCTTCGGTGCCGTCCTCTGCCGACGAGCGCGAGAACGTGCACTCGGCTGCTCGCCGAGCCCGCGTCGCTTCACGTGCACTGGCGTTGCTGACCACTGCGGAAAAGGATTCGCTGCTGCATGCCGCGGCCGACGCCGTGCTGGCCGCAGCGGAGCCGGTACTCGCAGCCAACGCCGCCGACATCGAGATCGCCCGCGCTGCGGGAACGGACGAGGGTCTGCTCGATCGGCTGCGGCTGACGGCTCCGCGCATCGACGGTATTGCCGCCGGGCTGCGGCAGGTGGCGGGCCTACCCGATCCGATCGGCGAGGTCATCCGCGGATCGACGCTCCCCAACGGGCTCGAGATCAGGCAGATGCGGGTACCGCTGGGCGTCGTGGGCATGGTCTACGAGGCGCGCCCCAACGTGACCGTCGACGCGTTCGGTCTGGCGTTCAAATCCGGGAACGCAGTGCTGCTGCGGGGGTCCTCGTCCGCGGCGCAGTCGAACGCAGCCCTGGTCGAGGCGCTGCAGGGTGCGCTCACGAGCCACGGGCTGCCGGAATCGGCCGTACAACTGCTCGGCAGTGCTGATCGGTCGACGGTCACCCACCTCATTCAGGCCCGCGGGCTGGTCGATGTCGTGATCCCGCGTGGGGGAGCGGGTTTGATCGCCGCGGTCGTGCGTGATGCCACGGTTCCCACCATCGAGACCGGGGTGGGTAACTGCCACGTCTATCTGCATTCCTCCGCCGACGCGGAGACGGCCGAGAAGATCGTGCTCAACGCCAAGACCCGCCGGGTGAGCGTGTGCAACGCCGCCGAAACGGTGCTGGTCGATGCCGCGATCGCCGAGACCATGGTGCCGAGGTTGTTGCAGGCGTTCCAGATGCACAGCGTCACGGTGCACGGTGATCTGCCGGGGTTGGTTCCTGCAGGCGACGACGATTGGTCGCAGGAATACCTCTCGCTCGACATCGCGCTGAAGGTGGTCGACGGCCTCGACGAGGCAATCGACCACATCGACCGATACGGCACCGGCCATACCGAGGCGATCGTCGCGTCGGACATCGGTGCTGCGCGCGAATTCACCCGACGAGTCGACGCGGCTGCCGTGATGGTCAACGCCTCCACCGCGTTCACCGACGGCGAGCAGTTCGGCTTCGGTGCCGAGATCGGCATCTCCACCCAGAAGCTGCACGCCCGCGGCCCCATGGGCCTGCCCGAGCTGACCTCGACCAAATGGACGGTGTGGGGCGACGGGCACGTCAGACCCGTCTGACCGGCCTGCAGCCACTCGACCCGCCAGACCCGATCTTCCAGGAGTTGTGACGTGGACCGTGCCCTACCGACGACACCACCGTTGTTCGCGAGCGTGAACGATGTTCAGGCCCGTCTGGCCGAGACGGGGTATCTGGCCGACAAGGCCACGGCCACATCGGTCTTTCTCGCCGATCGCCTCGGCAAGCCGCTGTTGATCGAGGGTCCCGCCGGAGTCGGCAAGACCGAATTGGCGCGCGCGGTCGCGCAGTCGACCGGAGCCGAACTGGTGCGACTGCAGTGCTACGAGGGCGTCGACGAGGCGAGGGCACTGTACGAGTGGAACCACGCCAAACAGATCCTGCGTATCCAATCCGGCTCGAGTGCCGACTGGGACTCGACGAAGCTCGACGTGTTCTCCGAGGAGTTTCTGCTGGCTCGGCCGCTGCTGCAGGCCATTCGCCGAACCGAGCCGACCGTGCTCCTGATCGACGAGACCGACAAGGCAGATGTCGAGATCGAGGGCCTGCTGCTCGAGGTGCTCAGCGACTTCGCGATCACCATTCCCGAGCTGGGCACGATCACTGCGGAGCGCACCCCGTTCGTCGTGTTGACGTCCAATGCCACGCGCGAACTGTCGGAAGCTCTCAAGCGCCGCTGCCTGTTCCTGCACCTCGACTTCCCCGACGCGGACCTCGAGCGTCGAATCCTGGCCAGCCGCGTTCCCGAACTGCCCGAGGCAATCGCGGAGCAGATGATCAAGACCGTCCGCGTGCTCCGAGGGATGCAGCTCAAAAAGTTGCCGTCGGTGGCCGAGACGATCGACTGGGGTCGCACACTCCTGGCCCTCGGCATGGACACCCTCGACGACGACGCGGTCCGGTCGACGCTCGGAGTGGTGCTCAAGCATCAGTCCGATCAGGTGCGCGCCGCCGCCGAACTGCGGCTGAACTGACATGCTCGCCCCACACGGAATTCCCGGGCATCTCGTCGGCTTCGTCGAGGCGTTGCGTAAGCGTGGGATCTCGGTGGGGCCGTCGGAGACCGTCGATGCCGGACGCGTCCTGTCGGTGTTGGATCTGTTGGACAGAGAAGCGGTCCGCGAAGGGCTGGCCTGCGCGCTGCTGAGACGTCCGACGCACCGCGGGGTGTTCGACGCGTTGTTCGACCTGTGGTTTCCGGTGGCATCGGGTACCCGGGATTCGGGGCAGATCGACACCGCGCTGCCTCGCACCGAGACGGGCGAGGTCGATATCGATGCGTTGCGTGAACTGATCGTCGAACTGCTCTCGGACGACTCGGCGGAGGCGGCCGAACTGACCCAGATGCTGGCGGCCCAGATGGTCGAAGAGCTCGGTCAGTACAAGTCCTCGAACGGGCCGTCGTTCTCGGCCTATCAGGCGTTGCGTGATGTCGCTCCCGACACGCTGCTCCGCAAGATCCTCGACGGCCTGCTGGGCCGAAGTGACGATACGCCGGATCGGCCCACCGACGACTACGAGTCCGAGGTGGCCAAACGGACTGCAGCGCAACGCATTGCCGACCTACGCAAGATGGTCGAGAGCGAGACGAGGCGACGGTCGGCCGAGAAACTGGGCCGCGACCGGGTAGCGAGCTACGGCGTGCCGAAACTGGCGGAGGAAGTCGATTTCCTGCGTGCCTCGGACGCGGAGATGGTTGCATTGCGGCGTAACGTCGCACCGCTGGCGAGGTTGCTGGCCTCGCGACTTGCGGTGCGCCGCAGTCGAAGCAGGCACGGCTCCATCGATCTGCGACGCACGCTGCGCAAATCCATGTCGACCGGCGGTATTCCCATCGATCTGGTGGAGCGTAAGCCGCGTCGGGCCCGGCCGGAACTGGTTGTGCTGTGCGATGTCTCGGGGTCGGTGGCCGGATTCAGTAACTTCACCCTGCTGCTGGTGCACGCTCTTCGTGAACAGTTCTCCCGGGTGCGAATCTTTGCGTTCGTCGACTCCACCGACGAGGTGACGCGGTTCTTCGATTCCGGGGCAGACCTCGGGGCCGCCATGAGCCGGATCGTGCGGGAAGCGGACCTGGTGACCTACGACGGTCATTCGGATTACGGGCATGCTCTGACGACATTCGACGAGAAGTACGCGCAGGTCATCACCAGCCGCAGTTCGGTTCTCGTTCTGGGCGATGCCCGGACGAACTATCGCGAACCGAAGCTGCCGGCGTTGGCCCGAATCGTCTCGGTGGCCAAGCACGCCTACTGGCTCAACCCCGAGCCCAAATCTCAGTGGGGATCCGGTGATTCGGCGGCCAAGGTGTATGCGGACGTGATTGCGATGCACGAGTGTCGGTCGGCCCAGCAGCTCGCGACGGTGGTCTCACGTCTGTTGCCGGTATGAGGCGTGTAACCGGCGTCGCTGCCACGGACGTAGAATCGTCGGTTGTGCAGCACGAATCCGGCCCCGGTGAGGACACGAACACCACGCCGACTCTCCGGTTGGGGGTCATGGGCGGCACTTTCGATCCCATTCACCACGGTCACCTCGTGGCTGCGAGCGAGGTGGCGGCCACGTTCGGTCTGGACGAGGTCATCTTCGTTCCCACCGGGACCCCGTGGCAGAAGGAGGGCCGGTCGGTCAGCCCGGCCGAGGACCGCTACTTGATGACGGTCATCGCCACCGCGTCGAATCCTCGGTTCTCGGTGAGCCGGGTCGACGTCGACCGGGAGAAGTCGACCTACACCGTCGACACCCTGAGGGATCTTCGAGCGCAGCACCCCGATGCCGAGTTGTACTTCATCACCGGTGCCGATGCGCTCGAGTCCATCCTGACGTGGCAGAACTGGGAGGAGCTCTTCGAGCTCGCGAAGTTCGTCGGAGTGACGCGGCCGGGGTTCGAGCTCGGCGTCGATCATCTGGCCAACCATCTACGATCGTTGCCCGCCGACACTCTCACATTGATGGAAATCCCGGCACTCGCGATATCGTCGACGGACTGCCGACGTCGTGCCGGTGAAAATCGGCCGGTCTGGTACCTCGTCCCGGACGGCGTCGTGCAATACATCTCGAAGAGGAACCTCTATCGACCACGGGGCGCGCAGCGCCTCGACGGATCCGTCACCATGTCGGAACCGGCGCCACAGAAGAAGCAACCGGCCGGGTCGGTCACCAGCGCAGTGACCGCGAACCCGAGCCATACGAGTGGGAGTACACCGAAGTGACTGCAACAGCCGAAGCCGCCGAGATGGCGCGTATCGCCGCGCTCGCAGCCGACGACAAACTGGCCAGCGACGTGGTGATCCTCGACGTCTCCGACCAGCTCTACATCACCGATTGCTTCGTGATCGCCTCCGCGCCCAACGAGCGTCAGGTCAACTCGATCGTCGAGAACATCGAGGACCAGCTTCGTGAGGCCGGACACAAGCCGGTGCGTCGCGAGGGCACCAGAGAGGGCCGCTGGGCGCTGCTGGACTACTCCGACATCGTGGTGCACGTCCAGCACAACGAGGAGCGCAACTTCTACGCGCTCGAGCGGCTGTGGAAGGACTGCCCGACGATCGAGGTTCCGGGCCTCGGTCAGCATCCGGCACCGGAACCGGAGCAATGATCCGGCGGCTCATCCTGCTTCGCCACGGTCAGACTGACTACAACGCCACCGACCGTATGCAGGGCCAGCTCGATACCGATCTGTCCGAGCTGGGCCGCAGTCAGGCGAAGACGGCTGCGGCCGAATTGGCTGTCCGCGCGCCCATCCGCATCGTCTCCTCCGATCTCAAGCGCGCTCTCGACACTGCGGAAGCTCTCGGGGACGCGGCTGGAGTCCCGGTGTCCACGGACGAGCGGCTGCGGGAGACACATCTCGGCGACTGGCAGGGACTCACCCACACCGAAGTGGACGACATTGCCCCCGGTGCGCGTCCGGCCTGGCGTGCCGACGCAACCGTCGCCCCGCCCGGTGGGGAAAGTCGCATCGACGTTGCGAACCGCAGCGTGCCGCTGGTGCGTGAGCTCCTCGGCGGCGTCCCCGAGTGGGGTGCCGACGGCGACCAGCGACCACTGGTGCTCGTGGCGCACGGAGGGTTGATTGCTGCCCTGACCGCAGCGTTGCTCGCACTGCCGACCGATCGCTGGCCGGTGCTCGGCGGCCTCGCCAACACCAGCTGGGTACAGCTCGGTGCGCACGGACCCGGTGACAACCCGTCCTGGCGGCTCGACGTCTGGAACGCCTCGGCGCGGGTGGCCAGTGACGTCCTCTGAGGAGGCCGCCGCGCGCCCCGTGCTGCTCGTGCTGGCGGACTCGCTGAGCTATTACGGACCCGAGGGCGGGCTGCCGGTCGACGATCCTCGATTGTGGCCCAATATCGTTGCTGCAGAGCTGGATTGGGATGTCGAGCTGGTAGCCCGTATCGGCTGGACGAGCCGCGATGCGTGGTGGGCTCTGACCCAGGATCCGCGAGTGTGGGCGGTGATACCGCGGGCCGGTGCCGTCGTACTCGGAATCGGCGGCATGGACTCGTTGCCGTCGCCGCTACCGACCGCGTTGCGTGAGCAGATCCGCTACATCCGTCCGCCCGCACTTCGGCGGGTCGTTCGCGCGGGTTATCAAGCGGTGCAGCCGGTTCTGTCGCATCTCGGTTGGCCGGTGGCGCTTCCGCCGCGACTGAGTGTCGACTACCTCGAGCAGACCCGCGCCGCATTGGCCTACGTGCGGCCGGAATTGCCCGTCGTCGGTACCTATCCGTCGGTGCATCGGTGCGACGCCTACGGGCGGGTGCATTCGGGGCGCGAGCCCGCGGTACGAGCGCTGCGTGCCTGGAGCGACGAAAATAGTGTTCCCATGGTCGATCTCGCGGAGGCAGTTCGGCCGAACATCGAGTCCGAGAACGCCAACCCCGACGGAATCCACTGGGGTTGGGACGCACACGTGGCCGTGGCCGACGCAATGCTGACGGTGTTGCGACCGGTGGCAGCGGCGGCAGCGATCCGGCACCCATGACCGTCGCCGTCGTCACCGACTCGTCGTCCTGCCTGCCCGCGTCCGTAGCCGCCGAGTGCGGTATCGCGGTGGCACCGCTGCATGTGTTGGTGGACGGCGTCGACCATCGTGAGGGTATCGACGAGATTCCCGAACGATCGACCGACGGAAAGCCGGTGACGACCGCGGGGGCGTCTCCGGGCGAGCTGACCGAGGTCTATGCCGCAGCTCTCGAACGCAGTCGCGGGGCGGGCGTCGTCGCACTGCACATCTCCCGGGGCCTGTCGAGCACCTGGGAGGCTGCGCGGCAGGCCGCCGAGCAGATCGGATCGTTGGTGAAGGTGGTCGATTCCGGTTCTGCCGGAATGGGATTGGGCTACCCGGCGCTGGCAGCAGCGTATGTTGCAGCGGGTGGAGCCGGACTCGACGAGGTCTACGACGATGCTGTTCGCAGGTCTGCGTCGTCGAGATGTTTCATCGTCGTCGATCGATTGGATCACCTGCGCCGCGGCGGTCGTATCGGCACTGCCGCAGCCCTGCTCGGTACGGCCCTGGCGATGAAGCCGGTGCTGCACATCAGCGATGGTGCGCTGGTGTTGCGCGAGAAGACGCGAACCTCCTCGAAAGCACTGAGCAAGCTGGTGGACGCGGCAGCTGCCGCGGCAGCCGACATCGGTACGGATTCCGGGGTTGTCGTGGCGGTGCATCATATGCAGTGCGCCGAGCGAGCCGAGGACGTCTCAGCCATGCTGATGGCGCGTATCCCGAACCTGACCAGCGTCGACGTGCTGCCGTTCGGTGCGGTGCTCGGTGCACACGTCGGTCCCGGTGCCGTCGGCGTAGTCGTCGCTCCTGATCATCGGTAGGGCGTATCGAGCCGCATCATCCACAGAATCTCGGTTGTGCACAGGGCAGTTCGCGACCACTGTTCGCCCCGGTCAGGTCCGTCCGGAGGGCGCTAGCGTCCTGAGACATGGGCGGCGACGACGATCGGGCACACACGGTGGCACGATTGAATTCCGTGCGGAGGCAGAGTGATTCCGCGCGCGCCGAGCCGCGCCGAGTCGACGAATTCGATGACCCCCAGGGCGAGCCGCCGATCGGGCAACCACAGGCCGGCGTCGTGCACCCCGATCCGGAGTGGCTGCTTCCTGCCGTGCAGCGTCCCGAATCACCATGGTCGTCGTTGCTACCGCAGCGGTGGCGATTCGCGCGGGTGGATCCCGGCCGACCCGGTGTGAAGGCGTTGGCGGCGGCGGGTGTGTTCGTGGTCCTCGTCGCCGGCTTCGCGGTGTTTCGAGATGCGCCGACGCCTGCGCCCGCACCACCACTGGCGGTGGTCTCCACCGACGCCGCCGATGCCCGCGCGCCGGACTCGGCGTTGTCCGAATCCGGATCGTCGAGCCGGCCGCCGGACAGAACGGCCGGCACGGCACCTGTTGCCGAAACAGAACTTGTCGTCAGTGTCGTCGGACTCGTCGCGCATCCCGGTCTCGTTCGGCTGCAACCGGGCTCGCGCATCGCCGACGCCTTGGCCGCAGCGGGAGGGGCCGTGGAGGGTGCCGATCTGTTGGCGCTGAACATGGCAGCTCGGGTGTCGGACGGCGATCAGATCGTCGTGGGGCTGGTCCCGGCTCCGGCGGCCCCTCCGGTCAGCGGCACCACGTCGGGTCAGGGCGCAGGGCCCGACAGTGGTGCCGGTTCGACGACGGACCAGGCGGGCCCTGCCGCCGGCGGAGCAGTGGACCTCAATACGGCCACGGTCGCAGAATTGGATGCGCTGCCCGGTGTGGGACCGGTGACGGCAACGTCGATCGTGAGCTGGCGAGACACGAACGGCCGCTTCGTATCGGTCGATCAGCTCGCCGAGGTCGACGGTATCGGCCCGGGTCGGCTCACCAAGATTCGCGACCTGGTCCGAGTCTCGTGACCGGGGTGCCGTCGTCGACGGACTCCGAGGAACCAGTTCCTTTCGACATCCGCCTGATTCCGGCGGCAGCGGCGTCCTGGTCGATCACTGCGACCGGTATTCTCGCCGGTCCGAGCGCGGCGGTGAAGGCCACGGTGGTGACGTGCGCGATCGTAGTGCTGGGAGCCGTTGTGCTGCAAATGATCTCGAAGGGTCGAGCGGACACCGCGAGACACGTGTGGTCCGGGGCGGCCGCGGTGATCGTCGTGGCGTTGTGTTTCGGCGGTGCGATCTGGCTCCAGATGCGCTCGGTGGCGGAGCATCCAGTGGCTGCGGCCGCGCAGAATCGGGCATGGATCACGGCAGTGGTCGACATCGAAGAAGACCCGCGACGTCTGCCCGCGCCCGGGCCGCCGATGGTGATGTTGCAGGCGGAGATGACCCGCGTCGATGTCGGTGGCGAGGCGCTCTACGTCGGCGGCCGGGTATCGATCGTGGCGCCGGAGTTGACATGGTCGGCGCTGCTTCCGGGCCAGCAGATCACGGTCCGAGGCCGGCTCGGGGTACCCACCAGGTCCGATATGACAGTGGCCGTCATCCGAACGACCGGTCCGCCGGTGGCAGTAGGTGAGCCCGGACCGGTCTCGTCGGCGGCGGGCTCGTTTCGCTCGAATCTGGCAGACGTGGCGCAGAATTCGCTCCCGTCGGACCGGGCAGGTCTACTGCCGGGCCTCGTCGTGGGCGATGTCTCACGATTGGACGAGCAGGTAGTCGAGAACTTCCGAGCCGCGGGCTTGACGCATCTGACGGCGGTGTCGGGTGCGAACTTCTCGATCCTGATCGGTGCCGTGCTGTTGGTGTTGCGCGGCGTAGGGATCGGGCCTCGCGCCACCGTCACGATTGCCTTCGTCGTTCTGATTGCCTTCGTCGTCGTGGCCAGACCGTCCCCGAGCGTGTTGCGCGCCGCGGTGATGGGGTCGATCGGTTTGCTGGCCTTGGTCACCGGCAGACGGAAGCAAGCGGTCCCGGCCTTGTGCGGCGCGGTGTTGGTACTACTCGGGTGGTGGCCGCGGCTCGCCGTGGACGTCGGATTCGTGTTGTCGGTGTTCGCCACCGCGGGGCTGGTGCTGGTGGCACCGATCTGGGTGGACTGGCTGCGGGCCCGAGGATGGCCCCGGGCAGCTGCGGAGGTGGTGGCGGTCGCCGCGGCGGCCCACGTGGTGACGGCGCCCGTCGTCGCGGCAATGGCGGGAACCTTCAGCGTGGTGGGTGTGGTTGCGAACGTACTGGTCTCGCCGGTCGTCGCCCCCATCACCGTGGTAGGCATTGTGACTGCGGTGTTGGCTGTGGTCAGTACCTCGCTCGCCGACATGACGGTGCAACTGGCGTCGGCACCGTTGTGGTGGTTGATCACGGTGGCCGAGCGTGCCGCGTCGGTGCCGGCAGCATCGGTCGTCGTTCCGGAGGGTGTCCGAGGAATCGCGGCGGCGACCGTCGGCACTGTCGTGCTCCTGGGCGCGCTGCGATGGGCGTTGTTCCGCTGGGTGTCGGCCACGTTCGCGATTGCACTTCTGGCGCTGTGGACGGCCCACGTCGTGTGGTGAGTGACGGTCCGAAGCGGATGTCCGTGGTGTCGGCGGCGCATGGCACGATCATGGTCGTGACTTCGAGTGTGGCTCCACTGCATCTGGTACTCGGCGACGAGGAACTACTGATGGATCGTGCGGTGGCCGCGATCGTGACGCAGGTGCGCGCGAATGCGGCGATCCCGGGGGAGGACCTGCCGGTGACCCGGCTGCGGACCGGTGACGCAAGTGCTCCCGAGCTCGCCGAACTGCTGAGTCCGTCGCTGTTCGCCGAGGACCGTGTCGTCGTACTCGAGGCGGCGGCCGAGGCCGGTAAGGATGCAGTCACTCTGGTGCTCGACGCGGCTACCGATCCACCCGAGGGTGCCGTCGTGGTGGTCATGCATTCCGGCGGCGGCCGCGCCAAAGCGATGGTCGGTGCCCTCCAGAAATGCGGGGCTCAGGTCCACGAATGCGTCAAGCCGACCAAACCGGCCGAGCGGATCGATTTTGTCCGGGGCGAGTTTCGCGCGGCGGACGTCCGCGTCAGCGGCGAGGTGATCGAGGCTGTCGTCGAGTCCGTCGGTAACGAACTCCGCGAATTGGCCTCGGCGTGTTCACAGTTGGTCTCCGACACCGGAGGCAAAGTCGATCTGGCCGCCGTGCGTCGGTACTACTCGGGCAAAGCGGAGGTATCGGGATTCGACGTCGCGGACAAGGCCGTCATCGGTGATCGAGCCGGCGCTCTCGAAGCCTTGCGGTGGGCGATGCACCGGGGAGTGGCCCACGTTCTTCTCGCGGATGCGCTCGCCGATGCCGTGCGCACCATCGCGCTCGTCGGCTCGGCCGGTCGCGGTGACCCGTTCCGGATGGCAGGCGAACTGGGAATGCCGCCCTGGAAGATCAAGAAGGCGCAGGGCCAAGCGCGCGGCTGGAACGGCCGCTCGATAGCGCAGGCCCTGCGCGTGGTGGCGCAGCTGAACGCCGACGTCAAAGGCCAAGCAGCGGACGCGGACTACGCGGTGGAGCGAGCTGTCGCCGAGGTCGCCTCGTTGGGTGACCGCTAGCGGGGTGCCCGGCGCACGACAAAGCCCGCTGCGTCCTCGTCGGATGCAGCGGGCTCGGTCGAGCTCAGTACGAGATCAGAGCTTGTTGACTGCGAGAGCCAGTGCCGACTTCTTGTTGGCGGCCTGGTTCTTGTGGATGACGCCCTTGCTGGCAGCCTTGTCGAGCTTGCGGCCGGCATCGAGGAGAATCTCGGAAGCCTTGTCCTTGTCGCCCGCAGCCTGTGCCTCGCGGAACGAGCGGATGACGGTGCGAAGGGAGGACTTCACCGACTGGTTGCGCAGGCGTGCACGCTCGTTGGTGAGAATCCGCTTCTTCTGGGACTTGATATTGGCCACGCGTAAAATCCTTGTCGTCTTCGTCGGTATTCCGGTCAGGGCGATCCATGCTGGAATGCCCGAAGTCTGCTGCTGAGCGTTGAGCCCTGCGCCGAAGATCGAGAATACCAGCACAGGACGGCAGAACCCAATCCGGCGTCGCCCTCCACAGCCGTTTCAAGAATTTAACGCTTCTACCGCGCCTAACTCCTGTCTCTGTAGCAACATTGCCAGGATGAGTCCGCGATCGGCAACGCATGCCGCCTCCAAGGCCAAAGCGACCAGAACGAAGTCAGCGGATCGTGTCGAACCCGATGCAGACGGGGTGTTCGGGGGGTACTCCGACGTCGGAAAGTACAGCCTCGCCTTCGACGAGATGTTCGACTCGGACGGTCGTACTCGAACGCCGTACAAAGGAATCCACACGGCGCTCGCCCCGGCGAACGCCGTGGACCTGGACGCCAGATCGGATGCGCTCGGACGCGCGTTCGTCGACCAGGGCATCACGTTCTCGCTGTCCGGCCAAGAACGCCCGTTCCCGCTCGATCAGGTGCCCCGCGTCATCGCAGCAGGGGAGTGGTCGCGTCTCGAACGCGGCATCAAGCAGCGCGTCAAGGCTCTCGAGATGTTTCTCGCCGACATCTACGGAGACCAGGAAATCCTGCGGGACGGCGTCGTTCCGAAACGCCTGATCACGTCGTGCGAGCACTTCCACCGTGAGGCCGTCGGCATCACCCCGCCCAACGGCGTACGTATCCACGTTGCCGGAATCGACCTCGTGCGCGACGCGCAGGGCACGTTCCGTGTCCTCGAAGACAACCTGCGCTCACCCTCGGGCGTCTCCTACGTCATGGAGAACCGCCGGACCATGGCCCGGGTGTTCCCGGACCTGTTCGCCAGTCACCGCGTGCGTGCCGTCGGCGACTACGCCTCGCATCTGCTGCGGGCACTGCGCGCATCGGCCGCCCTCAACGAGGCCGACCCGACCGTGGTGGTTCTCACTCCGGGCGTGGCGAACTCGGCGTACTTCGAGCACTCGCTGCTCGCTCGGCTGATGGGCGTCGAGCTCGTCGAAGGTCGAGACCTGTTCTGCCGAGACAACATCGTCTACATGCGCACCACCGAGGGTGAGCGTCAGGTCGATGTCATCTACCGACGAATCGACGACGACTATCTCGACCCCATGCAGTTCCGTCCCGACTCGGTGCTGGGAGTGGCAGGTCTGGTCAACGCCGCCCGCGCAGGCAACGTCGTCATCTCGAGTGCCGTCGGAAACGGCGTCGGCGACGACAAGCTCGTCTACACCTACGTTCCCACCATCATCGACTACTACATGGGCGAGAAGCCGCTGCTGGCCAACGTCGACACGTTCCGGTGCTGGCTCGACGACGAGTGCGAGGAAGTCCTCGACCGCATCGACGAACTGGTGATCAAGCCGGTGGAAGGTTCTGGCGGCTACGGCATCGTCTTCGGACCCGACGCCTCGCCGAAGGAACTCGCCACCATCAGCAAGAAGGTCCGCGCGGATCCGCGCGGCTGGATCGCCCAGCCCGTCGTACAGCTCTCGACGGTGCCGACGAAGATCGGCGATCGCTTGGTACCCCGCCACGTCGACCTGCGGCCGTTCGCGGTCAACGACGGCGACGACGTCTGGGTGTTGCCTGGCGGTCTGACCCGGGTGGCGTTGCCGGAGGGGTCCCTGGTGGTGAACTCCAGCCAGGGCGGCGGCAGCAAGGACACCTGGGTGCTCGCCACCCGTACGTCGCAGGAGGAGCAGGAACTTGCCGGCGACGAGATCGTCAGCGTTCCGCCGGAGTCACCGATGGCCGAACAAGGCCCGGAGCTGACGATGGACCAACAGATGAATCAGCAGCAGCAGCAGCAGCAACAGCAGCAGGCAACGAACTCGGACTCGAACGGCGGTGGACAGTAAATGCTCGCGCGCAACGCAGAGTCGCTCTACTGGATCGGGCGGTATGTGGAGAGAGCGGACGACACGGCCCGCATTCTCGATGTCACCGTCCATCAACTTCTCGAAGACGCCACAGTCGATCCCGACCACACTTCGCGAGTGTTGTTGCGAGTGCTCGGTTTCCAGCACGAGCCGGACGTCTCGCTCGACGTGTGGTCGCTTACCGAGGTCGTCGCCTTCAGCCGCGACGGATTGGGTTCGATCGTGGACTCACTGTCGAGTGCGCGCGAGAACGCCCGAGGTGCGCGTGAAGTCACGTCCAGTGAGATGTGGGAGTGCTTGAACACCACGTACAACGGATTGAACGAGCGCATCAGGGCGTCCAAGCGCACCGGCCCGGCCGAGTTCTTCAGCTACATCGAGGAGCGCGCCGCGATGTTCGCCGGTCTCGCGGACTCCACCCTCAGCCACGACGACGGCTATCGCTTTCTCCTGCTCGGTCGCTCGGTCGAGCGCATCGACATGATCGTTCGGTTGTTGCTCTCGCGAGCCGGTGACCGGCCGTCGTCGCCGGCGTGGGTCACTGTGCTTCGCTCGGCCGGTGCCCACGACACCTACCTGCGCACCTACCGCGGCGCGCTCGATGCCCAGCGAGTACTGGAATTCATGTTGTTGGACAGGCTCTTTCCGCGTTCGGTGTTCTACGCACTGACCGAGGCGGAACGGTCTCTCGACCAGCTCGATCATCAGCCGAACAGTCGCGTCGGTGCCCGCGCCGAGGCGCAGCGCCTACTCGGTCGCGCTCGAAGTGAGCTCGAATTCCTGCGTCCCGGTGCAATTCTCGAGGACCTGCAGGATCGGCTGCTGGCATTGCAGGAAACCTGCCGCGAACTCGGCGAGGCGATCTCGAAGCAGTACTTCCATGCCGCGCCGTGGGTGGCGTGGACCGATGCCGGGTCCGGCACATACGAAGATCAATTGGAAGGTGAACTGTGAGCTGGCGTATGCGTGTCGTGCACACCACGGGCTATCAGTACGACGCACCGGTGACGTCGTCGTACAACGAGGCTCGACTGACGCCGCGAAGTGACAACCGGCAGAACGTCATTCTGAACCGAGTCGAGACCAACCCGGTGACCCGCTCCTACCGGTACACCGACTACTGGGGAACGGCGGTGACGGCATTCGACCTGCACGCGCCGCACACCGAGCTCGAGGTGACCGGTTCGTCGGTGGTCGAGACCGACCCCTTCGTCTACCCCGACGAGAACGCCTCATGGGAGGAGCTGGCCAGCGACCCGATCACCGACCGCTTCAACGAGGTGCTCGACAACACCGAGTACGTGCCGAAGAACAGGCAACTCGCGTCGGTCGCGAAAAAGCTGTCGAAGGGTCTGCCGCCGCAGGAATCGGTCGTCGAGATCTCCAACTGGGTCAACCAGGAGATGTCGTACGTTCCCGGTACCACCGGTGTGCACACCTCGGCGGTGGAGGCCTGGTCGGAGAAGAAGGGTGTGTGTCAGGACTACGCCCACCTGACGCTGCTGATGCTGCGCAGCGTCGGTATCCCCAGCCGGTACGTCTCGGGCTACCTGCACCCGAAGAAACAGGCCGCGATCGGTGCGACGGTGGAAGGCCAGAGCCACGCCTGGATCGAGGCCTGGACCGGGGCGTGGTGGGGCTACGACCCGACCAACGCCATCGCCGTCAACGAGCAGCACGTGTCGGTAGGACTCGGCCGTGATTACGCCGACGTCCCGCCGCTCAAGGGCATCTTCTCCGGCGGCGGTTCGACGGCTCTCGACGTGGTCGTGGAGATCACGCGACTGGCCTAGCGTCGTGCGCGTTTTGCGTACCCAGGGATACGCAAAACGCGCACGAGGTCAGTTCCAGCCGTAGTCCCGACGCAACCGATCTGCCACGGACTCGAACTGAGCTCTACCGAGGATTGCGCCTTCGCGACGAATACCGTCCTCGGGCACGTCGAGAACTCGGTCCAGACGAATCCAGCTCGGTCGCCCCTCGGCGTCCCACGCACCGGATCCGATCGACTGCCAGTCGCGGTCGCCGTCGCGGCTGCTCTGGCTCGACAGCATCAGGCCGAGCAGATCGTTGCCCTCACGCCCGATGACCAGCACCGGGCGGTCCTTGCCCTGAGTGGCGTCTTCCTCGTAGGTAACCCAGGTCCAGACGATCTCACCCGGATCGGCCTTGCCGTCCAGATCGGGGGAGTACTCGATGGTCCGCGCCCGTTGGGCGGTCGGCCTGGTCTGCGATGCCACCGGACGGCCGGGGCGAGGTGCCGGAGCCGGTGTGCGCGACGCGCTTCCGGAGATCGCGTCCTTGCCTTTCTGCAGCGCACCGGAGTTCTGTAGTTGACGCAGTAGCCTCGGGCCCTCGCGCAGTGCGATCTTGCCCAGTTCCTTGCCGAATCTGCTCCAGTTGCCAGCCATGCGGCGAGTGTAGCCACGGCGGCAGCGCGACAAACCGCCCTGACTCACAGGGCGACCAGCCACGACGGACAGCCGGGGACGGCGCACCGTTCCGCTCGTGGGACGATAGGGAAACCCGTTCGCTCATTTCGAACACGCCAGCCGAAGGATACGAGTGCCCAGCTTCGCCGACACGACGTTCACCGATCCGTCCAGGATCAGGAACTTCTGCATCATCGCCCACATCGACCACGGAAAGTCGACGCTGGCAGACCGGATGTTGCAGCTCACCGGCGTCGTCGACGACCGGTCGATGCGTGCGCAGTATCTGGACCGGATGGACATCGAGCGCGAACGCGGCATCACCATCAAGGCGCAGAACGTGCGTCTGCCCTGGGTCGTCGACGGCGAAGAATTCGTTCTGCACCTCATCGACACACCCGGCCACGTCGACTTCACGTACGAGGTGTCCCGCGCGCTCGAAGCGTGTGAAGGTGCGGTCTTGCTCGTCGACGCTGCTCAGGGCATCGAGGCGCAGACGCTGGCGAACCTGTACCTGGCTCTCGACAAAGAGCTCACCATCATCCCAGTGCTCAACAAGATCGACCTGCCCGCTGCCGACCCGGATCGCTACGCCGCCGAAATCGCGCACATCATCGGATGCGAGGCCGACGACGTGCTGCGGGTGTCCGGCAAGACCGGAGTAGGCGTCGAGGAACTGCTCAACGAGGTCGTCAAGCTGGTGCCGGCCCCGGTGGGCAATCCCGACGGCCCGGCCCGCGCGATGATCTTCGACTCGGTGTACGACACCTACCGCGGCGTCGTGACCTACGTCCGAGTGGTCGACGGCGCACTCAACCCTCGTGAGAAGGTCACGATGATGTCGACCGGCTCGACGCACGAGTTGCTAGAAGTCGGCATCGTGTCGCCGGACCCGAAGGCCACGAAGGGCCTGGGCGTCGGCGAGGTGGGGTACCTGATCACCGGCGTCAAGGACGTCCGTCAGTCCAAGGTCGGCGATACCGTCACCACGTTCCGCAAGGGTGCTACCGAGCCGCTGACCGGTTACCGCGAGCCACGGCCGATGGTTTACTCGGGCCTTTACCCACTCGACGGCTCCGACTACCCGGACCTGCGCGACGCCCTCGAAAAGCTTCAGCTCAACGACGCGGCCCTGACCTACGAGCCGGAGACCTCCGTGGCTCTCGGATTCGGCTTCCGCTGCGGCTTCCTGGGGTTGCTGCACATGGAGATCACCCGCGAGCGGCTCGAGCGTGAATTCAACCTTGACTTGATCTCGACCTCGCCGAACGTCGTTTACCGCGTCGAGATGGAAGACGGTGCCGAGCACATCGTCACCAACCCGTCGTACTGGCCCGAGGGCAAGGCGCGGGAAGTGTTCGAGCCCATGGTCAAGTGCACCATCATTTCGCCGAGCGAGTTCATCGGCTCGATCATGGAGCTGTGTCAGGGGCGACGAGGCGAGCTCGGCGGTATGGACTACCTGTCGGAGACTCGTGTCGAACTGCGCTACACGATTCCGATGGCCGAGATCATCTTCGATTTCTTCGACATCCTGAAGTCACGTACTCGTGGATACGCCAGCCTCGACTACGAGGAGATCGGCGAGCAGAGCGGAGCGCTGGTGAAGGTCGACATCCTGCTGCAGGGCGAGGCTGTCGACGCCTTCAGCGCGATCGTCCACAAGGACGCCGCTGCGGCTTACGGCAACAAGATGACGACCAAGCTCAAGGAACTGATTCCGCGGCAGCAGTTCGAGGTGCCGATTCAGGCTGCCATCGGATCTCGCATTATCGCCCGCGAGAACATCCGCGCCATCCGTAAGGACGTGCTTGCCAAGTGCTACGGCGGCGACATCAGCCGTAAGCGCAAGCTGCTCGAGAAGCAGAAGGAAGGCAAGAAGCGAATGAAGACCATCGGACGGGTCGAAGTTCCGCAGGAAGCCTTCGTGGCGGCACTGTCCTCGGAGTCCTCGTCGGACAAGCCGAAGAAGTAGGGACGGGACTTCCGCTCTCTGAAATCGTTGTAACGCAACCTTTCCGGCCCCGCACCGTGTTCTCGGTGCGGGGCTGGTGTGTTTGTGTGGGGCTGGTGCGTGTTTGCGCGGGCTTATGCGATGTGGGGGCCGGCTCGGGCGTGGGATTGTCTCGGTTGTCGGTTGGGGTCGACGGTGGCCGGGGGTACGAACCAGGGGTGGTTGTCGGCGGCGATGAACACTTCCCAGTCGGAGTGGTGGATGAGGCGGTGGTGGAATCCGCAGAGGAGGACGAGGTTGTCCATATCGGTGGGACCACCGTCTGCCCAGTGCCAGATGTGGTGACCTTCGGTCCAGGCGGCGGGTTTGCCGCAGCCTGGGAACGCGCAGCCGTGATCGCGGGCAGTCAATGCGCGTTTCTGTTTCGCGGTGACGGTACGGGCGGTGCGGGCGAGGTTGAGTGGGTTGCCGTTCTCGTCCATGACGATGGCGGTGAGAATGCAATCGCAGGCGAGTTGGCGGGAGGTCTCGCGGGAGAGGGGTCCCATCCACGGTAGCCACCCGACCGACATGCCGTCACCGAACAGGTCCCGATACGCGCCGCGGTCGGCGGCCGGGCGATCTGGTTCGCCCTGGGGATCGGGTTCGTCGGCCGTGTCGGGGCGGATCGGGTTTCCGGTGTCGATGTCGACCGGATCGGCTGGATCGGTGTTGTCGGATTCTGCTGCGGCGCGGGTGGTTTCGTCGTCGGTGATGTCGCTGTTGTTCTGGCTGCTCTGGCTTTGGAGGTCCTGTAGTCGGATGTGCAGGTTGACGTGTGGTTTTTCGACGCCTTCGGTGGGGCGGTTGCTCGAGGCGAGGTAGCGGTCGAGGATGTGTCCGAAGGCGTCGGCTCGTCTCTTGGCGGGGCTGCGGTCGTCTTGGGTGCCGTCGGCTGCGGGGTGGGGTTCGGTCAACGGGGAAAGTGCGGTGAGCAGCTTTTCTCCGGTAATCGCATCGAAATCCATCTTCGCCACGAGACGTCCGTTGAGGGTTTTCGAGGCGAAGAGTTCGTTGCGGTCGGTGTCCTCGGCGGCCGGCTTCTTACCGCCGAAGGTGTCCTGCAACTTGGTGATGGCTGCACGGATGCGGTCGGTGCGCGCTTCGGGCCCGGTGGCGGCGGCGATCAGAGCTTTACGTGCGGCATCGCGGCCCTCTTGGGGGAGGTTCTTCGGGGGTGTTTCGGCGAAGGTGAGGATCAGGGCGGCGTGGTCGACGGACATGACGCCGGTGTTGACGGCGTCGGCGATGTCGGGGAAGTACTTCAGTCCGCGGGCGAGGGCAACGATCTTGGTGGCTTTGCTGGGGGTGAGCAGGGTGGTGGAGGTGAGCCACCCTGCGGGTCCGGGGAAGCCGAGTTTCTCCCGGCTCACGCGGGTGTCGATTTCAGCGACGAGAGCGATCCGCCGGGCTTCGAGCAGTTGGATCCGGTGGGAGACGTCAGCAGCGTCGGCGAGGAGTTCGCTTTCGCTCAGTTGCCAGATCTCCGTTGCCATGAACCAAGTGTATCGAACGGATGTTCGATACACAATGATGGTGCAATCGAAAACTATTGCTGTGCACAAGGATTTGGGAAGCGGAAGGTGTCGGTGGTCCGTGATATCGCTCGGAGAGTACATTTCGAATCTGTGACGACGCCAATCTTGAAGAAATTGCGTGTTCCCGTTGTCGGTGCGCCCATGGCGGGCGGTCCGAGTACTCCCGAGCTCGCCCGGGCTGTGTCCGAGGCCGGCGGACTCGGAATGATCGCCGGCGCGTTGTTGACGCCGGATGCCTTTGCCGCGCAGGTGGATTCGATGCGGGGTCTGGTGTTCGGGGTCAATCTTTTCCTACCCGAGGAGCCGTCGGGCGCGGATGTCGACTCCTACGCCCAGCATCTGGCATCGTGGTTCGAGCGATTCGACGCCGAACCCGGCGTGCTCAAACGCCGCGATGATTACTACCCGGAGAAATTCGCCTGGCTGCTTGCCCATCCGGTGCCGGTGGTGTCGAGTACTTTCGCCACCTTCGATGCCGACGAGGTTGCCCAGCTGCATTCGGTGGGAACCGAAGTGTGGGCAACGGTGTCAACCGCCTCCGACGCGTCCATCGCCACCGCGAACGGTGTGGACGCGCTGGTGGTGCAGGGTCCCGAGGCGGGCGGACACCGAGGCACGTTCGACGGGTCGGCTCCGGAAGAGCCGTTGACAGAGTTGCTGGTCGCAGTGCGCGAGATATCGGATCTGCCCCGAATCGCGGCCGGCGGGCTCATGGACGGCAACGACATTGCGCCGCTGCTGGATTCGGGTGCCGCGCATGCAGCCCAGCTGGGTACCGCGTTTCTGAACACTCCCGAGGCAGGAACGAAGCCCGTGCACCGCGAGCAGCTGGCCAGTGCGTCGGGTACCGCCGTGACGAAGGCTTTTTCGGGCCGTCCTGCGCGGGGCTTGGTGAACGAGTTCATGCGCGAGAACTCCGAAGCCGCCCCGCTGGCGTATCCCGATCTGCACTATCTGACCGCGCCGATGCGCGCGAAGGCCGCAGCTGCGGGTGACCCGTCGGGACTGTCGATGTGGGCCGGGACCGGCTATCGCCGCGCTCAGGCGAAACCGGCGGCCGAGCTGGTCGCCGAATGGGCGAGGCAACTCGGCCGCTGAACCAGACAGTTCAGGGGTTGGCGTGGGCGGGCTGGAAGTGTCCCGATGCCTGCGCTTCCTCTGCTCGGATGACGTGCACCACGGCGTTGATCAACGCCAAGTGCGTGAATGCTTGCGGAAAGTTGCCGAGGTGACGGCCGGTGCGATGGTCGATCTCTTCGGCGTAGAGCTTGAGCGGGCTCGCGTAGGCAAGCAGGCGTTCGCACAGGTGCTTGGCGCGCGGGAGTTCGTCGATCTCGACCAGAGCGGACACGAGCCAGAACGAGCAGATCGTGAACGTGCCTTCCTCGCCGGACAAACCGTCGTCGGTGGTGTCGGTTCGATAGCGCAGAACCAAGCCGTCCTCGGTCAACTCGTCGGCGATGGCGAGCACTGTTGCACGAATGCGTTCGTCGTCGGCCGGCAGAAATCGCAGGAGCGGTGCGAGTAGCAACGACGCGTCCAGAGAGGGATCTCCGTACCGCTGCGTCAGCACGCCGCGCGAGTCCACGCCGTTGTCGAGGATGTCGGCCTTGATCTCGTCGGCGATTTCGTTCCACTTGGTCGAGTAGTCCTTCTCGCCGTGGATATCGGCAAGCTTCGCACCGCGATCGAGCGCAACCCAACACATCAGCTTCGAGGACGTGAAGTGCTGGGGCTCACCGCGTACCTCCCAGATGCCACGGTCGGGTTTGCGCCAGTTCGCGATCGCTTCCTCGACCTGCCGCTTGAGCAGAGGCCACAGGAACTCCGGGACGTGTTCACGCGACTTGACGTGCAGGTACACCGAGTCGAGCATGGTGCCCCAGATGTCGTGCTGCTCTTGGTCGTAGGCACCGTTGCCGATACGTACCGGCCGGGCACCGTCGTACCCGGACAAGTGCGGTAGCTCGGCCTCGTCGAGGGTCTTCTCACCTCCGATGCCGTACATCACCTGAAGCGGGTTGACCTCCCCGTCTGCACTGGTGGCTACATCGGACATGAAGGCGAAGAAGTCGTTGGCCTCACGGTCGAGCCCGAGCGTGTACAGACCCCACAGAGCGAATGTCGAGTCGCGGACCCAGGTGTAGCGATAGTCCCAATTGCGTTCCCCACCAGGTGTTTCGGGTAGTGACGTGGTCGACGCGGCGAGCAGTGCTCCCGTGGGTGCGTAGGTCAGTCCTTTGAGGGTCAGAGCGCTGCGCTGGAGGTAGCCGCGCCACGGATGATCGGGGAATCGGCCGATCGTGATCCACTGCCGCCAGCATTCGGAGGTCTGCCACATCTTGCTGGCCGCTTCCTCGAACGTCTGCGGTGCGGCAAGATCGGACCACGACAGCGCGACGAAGATGTTGTCGCCCTCCGTCATTCGGGTCCGCGCGCGTGCTTCGCGGCCCTCGATGCCGATCCGAAGATTGGTGGTCAATTTCAGGGTGGGCTGGTCGCCGTCGGCGCTCGCCTCGCAGGTCGCGGTGGTCTCCTCGTACACCTTGCCGGTGTACTCCCATGTCGCGGGTGCCCGATGGTAGTCGAAGGCGGGCTCGCAGCTCATCTCCAATTCGACTGTGCCGCTGACACATTTGATGGTTCGAAGCAAGATGTGCTCGGCATCCCAGTCGCTCGGTGCGCGCTTGTGAGTTCGAGAACGCTGATCGGTGTTGTGCCAGGGGCCCATCACCAACGCGTCACGCACGATGAGCCACCCGGTCTCGGTCTGCCAGGTCGTCTCCACGATGAGGCCGCCGGGCAGGTATCGACGGGCGGCGGGTACCGACTGTCCGTACGGCCCGACGCGGAAGTGGCCCGCGCTTCGATCGAGGACGGCACCGAAAATACTGGGGGAGTCCGGCCGCGGTACACACATCCATTCGACGGAGCCGTTTCGGGCGATGAGGCACGTCGTCTCGCAGTCCGAGAGAAATGCGTAGTCGTCGATGGGCGGAAACGCGCTGCGGTAGGAGACCAACGTGGACACCGGCGCATCGGTGCTGCCCAACGCACCTTGGACTTCCGTTCCGCCCAGGCCTGGATGTCCTGAGCCCATGGCCGGCTCCTCGGCGACCGGGGGCACGGGCGAAACCTCATCGAATGCCGTCATGGCGTAATCATCGACCGATCCGTGGCAGCCGTCCACTGAGAGGCCGTACTCGGCGTGGCGCGGCTCAGGTGGAGCCCTGGTTTAAGCTGCGAGGATGGAATCGTTCGCGCGGTGGTGGGACGGCGTCGAGCTGTGGGTGACGGGCCTTCCGTTCGTTCCGCAGTCGGTGGTCGTCCTCGCAGTGCTCGTTCCGGTTGCGTTCGTCTCGGCTCGGGTGTTCGATCGCGTGCTGGCAGTGATCCTGCGCGTGTTGGGCCGTGACGCCAGCGCAGCACGCGAGGCCGAGCTCTCGGCCTCGACGTCTACGACGAAGGATGGACTGTAATGCCGCGGTCTCGGGTGACATGGGCTCTGATCGCGCTGCTGGCGTTGGTCGTCATCGCGTGGTTGATCACCCGCTGACACGCGCCCGTCGTGCACCTGCACGACTCCTCTGATTAGAGTCGGTCCGGAACCTCTGCTAGATTCCTGACCGTGTCTTCTGCCGCCGAGTACCGCGTCCGCCACCAGTTGGCGTTGATTGCTGTCGGCATGCTGGCAGTCGCCGATATCGACTGTTGTTGATTCTTTCCTTCGCGAATCGGTTTCGTCGATCCACTGTCGCCGCGTAGCGCAGTGTGTCCGCACGACGGACCGGAGTCCGTGCCGCCAGTTCGCTGCTTCGCCGGCCGGGTCCTGACTGCTACGGCGCTCAGCGCGAATCTCCTTGCGTGTCTTGTGTTCTTTCCTCATCGTCACACCACCATGAAAGGCCTTTCGCAATGAGGCATCGTTCTCGTTATCTGCTCACCACGTTCGCAGCTGTGGGAACTCTTCTGGTCACCGCCTGCGGCGGCGGTTCCAGCGATGTCGTCGGGGGCGGGTCGGACACTGCCAGTGGCCCGGCACTGACACTCGTCGGCTACGCAGTCCCGAAGAACGGCTGGGACGCAATCGGTCCGGCGTTCGCAGCCACCGAGGATGGAGAGGGTACGGCGATCAACGCCGATTACGGCGCATCGGGAAACCAGTCGCGCAAGGTTGCCGACGGCGCGCCTGCGGACATCGTCAACTTCTCCGTCGAGCCGGATGTCACTCGACTTGTCAAGGCGGGCAAGGTCGACGAGGACTGGAACCAGAACGCGTACGGCGGGGTGCCGTTCGGCTCGGTGGTGACCATCGTCGTCCGCGAGGGCAATCCGAAGAACATCCAGACGTGGGACGACCTGATCAAGCCCGACGTTCAGGTCATCAGCCCGAGCCCCCTCAGCTCCGGATCGGCGAAGTGGAACCTGCTCGCGCCGTACGCCGCCAAGAGCAACGGTGGCCAGGACAAGCAGGCCGGTCTCGACTTCGTTCGTACGCTCGTCGCCGATCACTTCCCTGTGCAGCCCGAATCCGGTCGCGCCGCAACCGAAGCGTTCCTGCAGGGACAGGGCGACGCGCTACTGAGCTACGAGAACGAGGCACTGCTCATCGAAGAGCAGGGACAGAAGGTGGAGCACGTGGACGTTCCCGTCACCTTCCGCATCGACAACCCGGTGGCAGTGATCAACAGCAGTGCGAACCTCGAGCGTGCGAATGCTCTGAACGATTTCGTCTACTCCGACGAAGGCCAGAAGATCTGGGCCGAGGCGGGTTTCCGGCCGACCAACCCGGAGATCGCCTCCGAATACTCGGACAAGTTCTTCACGCCCGAAAAGCTTTACACCATCGATGATCTCGGCGGCTGGACTCAGGTCGACGCCGACCTGTTCGGAGACAACGGCGCAATTGCGACGATCTACCAGGAAAGTACTCGGTAGATGTCGTCGTCGACCGGTGAACCCGCGGCCCCGGGTTCGATCGCCCCGCCCAGGGCGACACCTCGGTTTCGTGCTGGGCGGGAAGGTCGCAAGTTCCGGGGCCCCGGTTCGGTGGGTCCGCTGGGCCTCGGTGTCGCCGTTCTGTGGCTCAGTGTCATCGTGCTGCTGCCGTTGGCGGCGTTGACGGTTCAGTCGTTCGACGGCGGCCTCGGTGGTTTCTGGGATGCGGTCACCGAGACACGTGCCATCGCCACGTTCAAGGTGACTCTGCTGGTGTCCGTGGCTGCCGCCGTGATCAACCTCTTTCTCGGCACTCTGATCGCGTGGGTTCTGGTACGCGACGAGTTTCCCGGCAAGCGTTTCGTCAATGCCCTGATCGACCTGCCGTTCGCACTACCGACCATCGTGGCGAGCTTGGTGTTGCTGTCGCTGTACGGACCGTCGAGTCCGATCGGCATCGTCTTCAACGCCACCAAGCCTGCGGTCATCGTGGCGCTGCTGTTCGTCACGCTCCCGTTCGTGGTGCGTGCGGTGCAGCCGGTGCTGATAGAACTCGACAAGGACGTCGAAGAGGCGGCCGCATCGCTGGGTGCGAACAACTGGACCATTTTTCGGCGCATCGTGTTGCCGGTACTGCTTCCGGCTGTGCTCTCGGGCGGTGGGCTCGCGTTCGCCCGTGCCATCGGCGAATTCGGGTCTGTGGTGTTGATCGGCGGCAACATCCCCAACGACACGCAGGTCGCTTCGCAGTACATCCGTGAACTCATCGAGTACGACCGGCCGGTCGACGCAGCCGCAATCTCTGTGGTGCTGTTGGCAATCGCCTTCGCTGTGCTGTTCGTGCTCCGCATCATCGGCAACAGGTTGGCCAGACGGGAAGAGCAGATCTCGTGAAAATCGGTCTCCCGATCAAACTGTCCCTGCGTGCCGTCGCACTGATCTATCTCGCTGTGCTCGTGCTGTTCCCCCTCGGTGCCATCCTGTTTCGCACGTTCGAGGACGGGGTGGTGGCGTTCTGGGAGCAGATCACCACTCCCGCCGCGCAATCCGCTCTCCAACTCTCCCTGTTGATCGTGGCGATCGTCGTTCCCATCAACGTCGTGTTCGGAATCGTCACAGCGTTGGCATTGGTACGCGGACGGTTCCGCGGCAAGGGGATACTCGAAGCGATCGTGGACCTGCCGTTCGCGGTGTCGCCGATCATCACCGGCGTCGCGCTCATCCTGCTGTGGGGTGCCAACGGATGGTTCGGTGGCATCGAAAGCCTCGGTTTCAAGGTCATCTTCGCGCTACCCGGCATGGTCATCGCGACGATATTCGTCACCTTGCCGTTCGTCGTTCGCGAAGTGGAACCGGTCCTGTACGAGATCGGTGAAGAGCAGGAAGAGGCTGCCTCGACTCTGGGTGCGAGTACCTGGCAGACGTTCTGGCGAATCACGTTGCCTGCCATCCGATGGGGACTGACCTACGGCGTGGTGCTCACCGTCGCACGTTCGCTCGGAGAATTCGGCGCCGTCATCATGGTCTCCACCAACCTGCCCGGCATTTCCCAGACGCTCACACTGCTGGTCAATTCACGGTACGAGGACTTCAATCAGCAGGGCGCATACGCGGCGTCCACCTTGCTCATGGCGATCGCCGTCATCGTGCTGCTGCTGATGACGGTTCTCGACAAGAAGAGGACGAAGTAATGACCGAGACATCTTCCGAGATCGAGATCTCCGTGGTCGGCGCGAACAAGCGCTACGGCGATTTCGCCGCCCTCGATGACGTCAGCATCGACATCCCGAAGGGCTCGTTGACGGCGCTGCTCGGACCCAGTGGCTCGGGCAAGTCCACGCTGCTTCGATCCATCGCAGGCCTCGAGCAGCTCGATACGGGCCGAGTGGTGCTGGCAGGCCAGGACGTCACCTGGGTGAGCCCGCAGCGTCGCGAGATCGGGTTCGTGTTTCAGCACTACGCCGCGTTCAAACACCTGACGGTGCGCGACAACGTGGCGTTCGGCTTGCAGATCCGCAAGCGGCCCAAGGCCGAAATTGCCAAGAAGGTCGACGAACTGCTCGAGATCGTCGGTCTGGCGGGTTTCCAAGGCCGCTACCCGGCGCAGCTGTCCGGAGGACAGCGTCAACGCATGGCGCTGGCACGTGCACTCGCGGTCGACCCGCAGGTTCTCCTCCTCGACGAGCCCTTCGGGGCGCTCGATGCCAAGGTGCGCGCAGATCTACGGACGTGGCTGCGCCGATTGCACGACGAGGTGCACGTCACCACTGTGTTGGTGACCCACGACCAGGAAGAAGCGCTCGACGTCGCCGACCGAATCGCGGTGCTGAACAAGGGCAGAATCGAACAGGTCGGCACCCCGGAGGATCTCTACGATCGCCCTGCCAACAACTTCGTGATGTCGTTCCTCGGTCAGGTGGCCAGGCTGAACGGACTTCTGGTGCGCCCGCACGACATTCGTGTCGGGCGGGACCCGTCGTTGGCGCAGGCGCAGGCAAGTGGCACGGCAGAATCTGCCGGGGTGACGCGGGCCGTCGTCGAACGGGTCGTACGCCTCGGCTTCGAGGTGAAGGTCGAGCTCAAGAACGCGGCCACCGGCGAGTTGTTCGCGGCGCAGATCACGCGCGGCGACAGCGAGGCGCTGGGGCTGCACGAGGGCGAAACCGTGTACGTCCGTGCGACTCGGGTTCCGACGATCACGGATACGACCGAATCGGCTCCGGTGCACTGATCGGACGAGCAGGACCGTTCGTGTTACGCGATCGAGCGATCGTGCGCGAGAGCTGCGTCGTACCGCCGGAAGGCGAGCTCGGCCACTGCCGGATGGTGGCCCAGAACATCGGCGTACGTCACGTTCGGGACGCCGACCAGCACCTGTGAGATGCGATCGGTGAGCCTCCCGGGTGCCAGAAACCAGGGAGCCACCACGATCCGGGTGGCTCCCAGCGCGTGCAACTGCGCGACCGCGTCCAGTGGAGACGGATCGACGGACGTGGCGAAACAGGTGACAACTCCCGCCCAGCCGGTGCCGGACACCACTTCGTTCGCAACTCGACGGCTACGGTCGTTCGCCGAGGAATCGCTCGATCCGACGGCAGCCAAGGCAACTCCGACGGTCGAATCGCCGAACACCGCGCCGGCGTCGAGAGCGCGATCACGAACGGCGTCGACGAGAAGTGGGTCGTCGCCCAGCACCTCGGATTGACCGATCGATACGTGCGGATGCCGCACCCGCGCTGCAGCCAACAATGCCGGCAGGTCCACTCGGGCGTGGAAAGCACTGCCCAGCAGCAGCGGAACCGCGACGATGCGAATATGCCCGGCATCGGCCAGCTCGTCGAGTGCCTGCTCGACACTGGGCTCACTGAGGTCGAGAAACGCCACGCGGACATCGAGATCCGGACGCCGTCGACGCAGGACGTCGACGGCGCGGTGGACCGTCTCGCTCGAGCGGGGATCGCGGCTGCCGTGCGCTACCGCGAGCAGAGCCGTCACGCCGGGACTGCCGACCCCAGCTCGACAGCGGCCAGTGCGTTGCCCACCAGGCCGGCTGCCAGTGTGTTGCCACCGGCCGGATCGATCAGCAAGAAGCTGCCGGTGTGCCTGTTGACGGCGTAGTCGTCGGCCACGATCGGCTCGGCAACGCGAACAGAAATGCGTCCGATCTCGTTGAGCTCCAACGATTCCGGGCCCTCGTGTGCAGTGAGGTCCTGTTCGTCGAATCGCTCGACGAGCGCCCCGACGATGGCCTGGGTGGTACGAGTGCCGTGCTTGAGCAGCAGACGAGCGCCCGGGCGAAGCGGCTTCTCGGCGAGCCAGCACACCGTGGCCTCGAAGTCGCCGATCGGTTCCGGTGCGTCCTGCGGCGAAGCGATGGTGTCGCCGCGGGAGACGTCGACATCGTCGGCCAGAACGAGGGTGACGCTACGGCCGGCATGCGCGGTACGCAGCTCGCCGTCCGCGGTGTCGATGCGCTCCACTGTCGTTCTGGTACCCGACGGCAGGATGACGACCTCGTCGCCGACGTCGACGGAGCCTGCTGCGACCTGGCCGGCATATCCGCGATAGTCCGGGAATTCCGCTGTGCGCGGCCGGATCACGTACTGCACGGGGAAGCGCAGACCGACCCGGTGCGGTTCGGCGTCCACCGGGACCGACTCGAGGTGCTCGATGAGGGTGGGCCCGTCGTAGTACGGGGTCTTGTCGGACTTGACCGCGACGTTGTCGCCGTGCAGCGCGGACACCGGAATTTCGATGACGTCTTCGCTGGACCAACCGAGCGAGGAGGTCAGCGAATTGAACTCGGCCGAGATGTCGGCGAACACCGTCGCGGGGTCTTCGACCAGGTCGATCTTGTTGACGGCGAGCACCAGGCGCGGAACACCGAGCAGAGCCAGAACGGCTGCGTGCCTGCGGGTCTGGGTGATCACACCTTTACGGGCATCGACGAGCAGGATGACGAGCTGAGCAGTCGACGCACCGGAGACGGTATTGCGGGTGTACTGCACGTGTCCGGGGGTATCGGCTAGCACGAACGAGCGGTGCGGCGTCGCGAAGTAGCGGTAGGCGACATCGATGGTGATGCCCTGTTCGCGTTCCGCGCGTAGGCCGTCGACGAGGAGGGATAGGTCCGGTGTGGCCAGTCCCTTGTCCACGGACGCGCGTGTGACGGCATCGATCTGGTCTGCGAGAACAGATTTGGTGTCGTACAACAGGCGTCCGACAAGAGTGGACTTGCCGTCGTCGACGCTGCCCGCGGTGGCGAGGCGAAGAAGCTGGGTGCCGCGAGTGGAGCCTGCGGAATGACCGTTGGATATGCCCGTGCTGCTCATCAGAAGTATCCTTCTCGTTTGCGATCTTCCATGGCAGCCTCGGACACGCGGTCGTCGCCGCGAGTGGCTCCGCGTTCGGTCAGCCTGGACGCCGCGACCTCGGCGAGGATTGCTTGATTGTCGGCAGCCTCGGACAGGACGGCACCGGTGGTGGATCCGTCGCCGACAGTGCGGTAGCGCACCGACAGTGTCTGCAACTCTTCACCTTCGGCCGGTCCGCCCCAGACGCCCGGCGTCATCCACATGCCGTCGCGCTGATACACCGGGCGCTGGTGGGCGTAGTAGATGCTGGCCAACTCCACGTCGTCGCGAGCGATGTAGCGCCAGATGTCGAGTTCGGTGAAGTTGCTGAGCGGGAACACGCGCACCTGCTCGCCGGGGGAGTGCTTGCCGTTGTACAGGTTCCACAGTTCCGGACGCTGCTTCTTGGGCTCCCACTGCCCGAATGCGTTGCGCAGCGAGAAGATTCGCTCTTTGGCGCGGGCGCGTTCCTCGTCGCGTCGGGCACCGCCGAACACGGCGTCGAACCGGTTCTCGGAGATCGCGTCGAGGAGAGGAACCGTCTGCAGAGGGTTGCGGATGCCGTCGGGGCGCTCGGTGAGACGTCCGTCGGCGAGGTACTCCTCGACGCTGGCCACGTGCAGGCGCAGGTTGTACTTCGCAACCACGTGGTCGCGGAAATCCAGCACCTCCTGCAGGTTGTGCCCGGTGTCGACGTGCAGCAATGCGAACGGCAGGGGAGCGGGCCAGAAGGCCTTGATCGCCAGATGCAGCAGAACCGTCGAGTCCTTGCCACCCGAGAACAGGATGACGGGACGCTCGAATTCGCCGGCCACCTCTCGGAAGATGTGGATGGCTTCGGACTCGAGTGCGTCGAGGGTGTCGAACCGATCTGCATCGAGATGGGTGCGTCCGACGGTCGCCGTCGTGAGGTCGAGTGTCATGAGGCGTGCAACCCACATTCGGTCTTGGCCTTGCCGGCCCAACGACCGCTGCGCGGGTCGGCTCCGGGGGCAGGTTTGACGGTGCACGGTGCGCACCCGATGGACGGATATCCCTCGTCGACGAGAGGGTTGACCAGGATCGAATGTTCGTCGATGTAGGCCTGCATCTCCTCGTCCGACCACGGTGCGATCGGGTTGATCTTCACCAGGCCGAACGCGTCGTCGAACGAGATCAACGGAGCGTTGGCGCGCGTCGGGGCCTCGACTCGCCGGATGCCGGTGACCCACGCGCTGTAGTTCGCCAGTTCCTTCTTCAGCGGCGCCACCTTGCGCATCGCGCAGCAGCGGTTCGGTTCGCGGGCGAACAGGTCCTTGCCGTCGATCGCATCCTGTTCTGCGACAGTCTTCTCGGCGCGGGCGTTGACGACGTGCACGCCGTAAACGGCCTCGACGGCATCGCGCGTTCCGATGGTCTCGGCAAAGTGGTAGCCGGTGTCGAGGAACAGGACGTCCACTCCGGGGTGAACCTGTGCGGCGAGGTGAACGAGAACCCCGTCCTGCATGTTGGAGGCGACGATGAAATCGCTACCGAAGGTGTCCTCGGTCCATTGCAACAACTCGAGCGGGCTTGCGCCGTCGAGTTCGCGGGCACCGCGCTCGGCGATGTCCTTCAGTTGGTCGACCGTCAAATTCAGTCTGGTACTCATCGCAAATCCGCCTCGTCTGCTCGCACGGCCCATTGAGCGAACCGTTCGCCGTCTTCGCGGTGCTTGTCGAAATTGCGCACCACTCTGTCGATGTAATCTCCCAGCTCGGAGCTGTTGACCTTGTGCTGACGCAACTTTCGGCCGAACGCACTGTCCAGGCCGAGGCTGCCTCCGAGGTGAACCTGGAAACCCTCGATCTGATTCCCGTCCCCGTCGTCGACCAACTGTCCCTTGAACCCGATGTCGGCGATCTGCGACCGCGCGCACGAGTTGGGGCAACCGTTGATGTTGATGGTGATCGGAACGTCGAGTCGACTGTTGATATCGGACAAGCGCTCTTCGAGCTCGGGGACGAGAACCTGTGAGCGCTTGCGGGTTTCGGCGAACGAGAGCTTGCAGAACTCGATGCCACTGCACGCCATCAGATTCTTGCGCCAATGCGAGGGGCGAGCCGGTAGGCCCAGCGCATGGAGGTCCGAGATCAGCTGCTCGAGCGTCTCGTCCGGAACATCCAGCACGATCAGCTTCTGATACGGCGTGAATCGGACGCGATCCGACCCGGCCTTCTCGGCGGCGTCGGCGACGGCCGCGAGGATGGTGCCGGACACGCGACCCGCGATGGGCGCGACACCGACGGCGTTGAGCCCGTTCTTGAGCTTCTGGATCCCGACATGATCACGGGGCCGAGCGGGCTTCTCGGGAGCCGGGCCGTCGATGAGCTTGCGGTGCAGGTACTCGTCCTCGAGGACCTGGCGGAACTTCTCGATGCCCCAGTCCTTGATGAGGAACTTCAGGCGCGCCTTGGTGCGAAGCCGGCGGTAGCCGTAGTCACGGAAGATCGAGACGACGCCTTCCCACACATCGGGAACGTCCGCGAGCGGAACCCAGACACCGACGCGCTGCGCGAGCATAGGGTTGGTGGACAGGCCGCCGCCGACCCACAGGTCCAGGCCGGGCCCGTGCTCGGGGTGGTTGACACCGATGAAGGCGACGTCGTTGATCTCGTGCACTACGTCCTGCAGACCCGAGATCGCGGTCTTGAACTTGCGTGGCAGGTTCGAGTACTCGGGCTTGCCGATGTACCGCTCGACGATCTCGTCGATGGCCGACGTCGGGTCGAGAATCTCGTCGACCGCTTCACCTGCCAGCGGGGAACCGAGCACCACACGGGGGCAGTCTCCGCACGCCTCGGTCGTCTTCAGGCCGACTGCCTCGATCCGACGCCAGATCTCGGGGACGTTCTCGACCTCGATCCAGTGGAACTGGACGTTCTCGCGATCGGAGAGGTCCGCGGTGTCGCGGCCGAACTCCTTCGAGATCTGAGCCAGAGTGCGCAGCTGCTCCAGATTCAATGCACCGGCATCGCACCGGATGCGCATCATGAAGTACTTCGCCTCGAGCAGGTCGATGTTGTCGTCACCGGTGAAGGTGCCGTCGTAGCCCTGTTCACGCTGGGTGTAGAGACCCCACCAGCGGAACCGGCCGCGCAGATCGCCCTTGTCGATGCTGTCGAAACCCTGCTTCGAGTAGATGTTCTCGATGCGGGCGCGCACGTTGAGCGGGTTGTCGTCCTTCTTGGACTGCTCGTTGGCGTTGAGCGGCTCTCGATAGCCCAGAGCCCACTGGCCTTCGGCGCGACGCTTGGTCGGCCGCGGCGCTCGCTCTCGCGGTGTGGCGGAGGCAGCGTCGGTGGTCGCGTCGCTGGTCGACGACATGCAATGCTCCTGCATCTTCGGTGCGGGCCGGCTCCGATCGTTGCGCAGAAGAGCGCTCACAAAATGGTGCGGAACCGGTGGATCGAATGGACTTGCTCCAAGGAGGGCTGGGTCAGCAGCCGGTCGTGTGTCGACACGACGCGCTGCAGACGCGGCCGAGATCGACATGGCGGCGCGCCACGAGTCGAATTCCTGAGTCGGTCACGGGTGCCATTGTGCCACGTCATCGACCGGGTGCCGACCGCGGCAGCCTATTTACCCCAAAATTCCGGTAAATAGGCTGGCAGGGTGCGAGTCGTGCGTGCACAGCGCCCTGGGCGGCGCGTGCATCGGGCCGCCGGTGAACTCTGGGACACTGGAGTCCGTGAATACCGTCGTCGATACCTCCTCAGTCTTCGAGCTGCCGTCCGGCGCATTCGACGGAGTGGGGGAACGTGCGTTCGGGATCTACGTGCATGTGCCCTTCTGCGCCACGCGATGCGGGTACTGCGACTTCAACACGTATACGGCCGGGGAGCTGGGCACATCGGCGTCGCCGCAGTCCTGGTTGGAGGGCCTGCGCAGAGAACTCGACGCTGCGGCGAACCTGATCGGAACGGGCGCGGGTCGAGTACCGACGGCCGACACCGTCTTCGTCGGAGGTGGGACGCCGTCGTTGCTCGGAGGCGACGGCCTCGCGGACGTATTGGGCGCGGTCCGGTCGAGCTTCGGGCTGTCCGACGGTGCGGAAGTGACCACGGAATCGAACCCGGAATCGACGTCGCCTGCATTCTTCGAGCGGCTGCGCGACGCCGGGTTCACGCGGGTGTCGTTGGGCATGCAGTCCGCGGCACCGCACGTTCTGGCGGTTCTGGATCGCACCCACACACCGGGACGAGCGGTGGCCGCGGCGAAGGAAGCGTCCGCAGCCGGCTTCGAGCACGTGAACCTCGACCTCATCTACGGAACGCCGGGCGAGCGAGACAGCGATCTCGATCAGTCCCTCGCTGCGGTGCTCGACGCGGGTGTCGACCATGTCTCCGCGTACGCACTGATCGTCGAGGACGGCACCGCCATGGCGCGAAAGGTGCGTCGAGGTGAGTTGCCCGCACCCGACGACGACGTGTTGGCGAGCCGATACGAGCGCATCGACACGGCCATGAACGCGGCGGGCCTGTCCTGGTACGAGGTATCGAACTGGGCCGCCGATGCCGATGCGCGGTGCCGGCACAACATCGGCTATTGGGACGGCGGCGATTGGTGGGGTGCCGGGCCGGGAGCGCACAGCCACATCGGCGGCACGCGATTCTGGAACGTCAAACACCCGGCTACCTACGCCGATCGGCTCGCCGCGGGCGAGCTGCCGGTGCAGGGCAGTGAGCTGCTCACCGCGCAGGACCGTCATCTCGAAGAACTGATGCTGACCGTGCGTCTGCGCTCAGGAGTGCCGACGAGTCTGCTGGGGCCGACCGAGCTCGCAGCCGCCGAGCAGACCGTGGCGGACGGGTTGATGGTGCAGCGAGGCGATCACCTCGTGCTGACCGACCGCGGCCGGTTGCTCGCCGACGCCGTGGTGCGCACCATCGCCGCGGCCTGAACGATCTGTTTCAGGCTGCAGTGTTCTCGGGCCCTCGAACCCTCAGGCTCCCAGGGCGTCGTAGTCGAACACTCTGGCGTGCAACACCGTTCGACTGCGCAGCGCCGCCCGGACAGCGCGGTGCAGGCCGTCCTCGAGGTAGATGACGCCTCGGAACTGCACAGCATGGGGGAACAGGTCGCCGTAGAAGGTGGAGTCCTCGGACAACAACCGGTCGAGTTCGAGCACCTTGGTGGTGGTGACGATCTCGTCCAAACGCAGTTGGCGTGGAGGAATTCTCGACCAGTCCCTGATGGACAGGCCGTGCTCCGGGTAGGGCTTACCGTCTCGTACACCCTTGAAGATCATCGCGAGCCTCGAACCGCTGGACCGAATCGAAAGACAGTTTCCACTCGGACCACAGTAAGGCCTTGCACGAGCATGCGTTCCTCGGCTACTAGACTCGAGCGACGATTGGCAACGAGAACGGAGGTGGGCACCGATGTCGAGCACCGACGACAGGCGGTTCGAGGTTCTGCGAGCGATCGTGGCGGACTACGTGTCCACCCAGGAGCCCGTCGGATCGCGTGCTCTTGTCGAGCGTCACAACTTGGGTGTGTCGAGTGCGACCGTGCGCAACGACATGGCGGTCCTCGAGGCCGAGGGCTACATCGCCCAACCGCACACCAGCTCCGGGCGGGTGCCGACCGACAAGGGCTACCGCCAGTTCGTGGACCGGATCGCCGACGTCAAACCGTTGTCAGCGGCCGAGCGTCGCGCCATCCTGGAGTTTCTCGAGAACGGCGTCGACCTGGACGATGTGCTGCGCCGTGGGGTTCGACTGCTCGCTCAGCTGACCCGGCAGGTAGCCGTGGTTCAGTACCCGACGCTGTCGGCGTCCTCGGTTCGACATCTGGAGGTCGTCGCTCTCACACCGGCTCGGCTGCTGTTGGTGCTCATCACCGACTCCGGCCGGGTCGATCAGCGCATCGTCGAACTCGGTGACGTCATCGACGACGAGAACTTGGCTCAGCTGCGGCGGTTGCTCGGCGGCGCACTGGAAGGCAAGCGGCTGGCGGCGGCGTCCGCCGCCGTGGCCGAGCTGGCCGAAAATGCACCTCCCGCCCTGCGTGACGCGATGATTCGTTCGGCCACGGTGCTGGTGGAATCGCTCGTCGAACATCCCGAGGAGCGGCTGGTTCTCGGCGGAACGGCCAACCTGACGCGCAACGCGGCGGACTTCGCGGGCGACGCAGGGTTTCCGGGATCGCTCCGAGCGGTACTCGAAGCGCTGGAAGAGCAAGTGGTGGTACTCAAGCTGCTCGCCGTGACGCAGGACACCCGCACCGTCACCGTGCGTATCGGCGAGGAGACGCAGGTCGAGGAGATGCGCGGAACATCGGTGATTTCCACCGGATACGGCTCTGCTGGCATGGTCCTGGGAGGGATGGGCGTTCTCGGCCCCACCCGAATGGACTATCCAGGAACAATCGCGTCGGTCGCGGCGGTTGCCAGGTACATCGGCGAGGTCCTGGCCGAGCGCTGACACGAGCCGACGACCCATCGTCGGCCGCGGGGGCACAGCGGCCGCGACACAGCATCAACGAACGAGATTCATCTTCTAGGACGAAAGAGACGACGTGGCACGGGATTATTACAAGACTTTGGGCGTCGGCCAGCAGGCGACGGACCAGGAGATCAAACGCGCTTACCGCAAATTGGCGCGAGAGTTGCACCCGGACGTGAACCCGGACGAGGCCGCACAGGCCCGGTTCAAGGACATTTCCACCGCATACGAGGTGCTCTCCGATCCGGAGAAGCGTCGGATCGTCGACCTCGGCGGCGATCCTCTGCAGCAAGGCGGCGGCGGTGGTGGCGGCGGATTCGGCGGTGCCGGATTCGGCGGCGGCCTCGGCGACGTCTTCGAAGCGTTCTTCGGCGGTGGCGCAGGCGGTGGACAGCGCGGACCCAAGGGACGCGTACAACCCGGAGCCGATTCGCTGCTGCGAACCAAACTCACCCTCGACGAATGCGCCACCGGCGTCACCAAGCACATCACCGTCGACACGGCGATCCTGTGCGACCTGTGCACCGGCTCGGGCACCAACGGCGATTCCAAGCCCGTTCGGTGCGAGACCTGTGGCGGTGCCGGCGAAGTGCAGTCGGTGCAGCGCTCGTTCCTCGGCCAGGTCATGACCAGCCGTCCGTGCCCCACCTGCCGCGGTGCAGGCGAGACCATCCCGGACCCCTGCCGCAAGTGCGGCGGCGACGGCCGGGTGCGTTCGCGTCGGGACATCTCGGTGAAGGTCCCGGTCGGCGTCAGCAACGGCATGCGCATCAGGTTGGCCTCGCAGGGCGAGGTCGGGCCGGGTGGCGGCCCCGCAGGCGATCTCTACGTGGAAATCGTGGAGCAGCAGCACGAGGTGTTCGTCCGTGACGGCGACGATCTGCACTGCACCGTTCGCGTCCCGATGGTCGACGCGGCACTCGGTACGTCGGTGACGGTCGACGCCATCATCGACGGCCCGACCGAGATCTCGATCGAGCAAGGGACACAACCGAACTCGACGACAGTGCTGCGCGGGCACGGGATGCCCAAGCTCCGTTCCGGTATCCGCGGTGACCTGCACGCCCACCTCGAGGTCATCGTGCCGACCAAGCTGGACAGCAAGCAGACCCACCTGCTCGAACAGCTCAAGACCATGCGCGACCGCGATTCGGCGGAGGTCGTCACCACCGGTTCGGCACACAGCGGTGGCCTGTTCTCGCGGTTGCGGGAAGCCTTCAGCGGGCGCTGATTCATGGCCCCCACGGTCTTTTACCTCACGCCGCTGCCGGCCGTGGGAGAGCTCGCCGTGCTCGACGGCAAAGAAGGTCATCACGCCGCGACCGTGCGGCGGATCCGAGTCGGCGAGCGGCTGCTGCTCAGTGACGGTGCCGGCGGTCTGGCCGACACGGTCGTCGTCGGTGCCGAGAAGAACCGACTCGAACTGACGGTGCAGTCGCGCACGGACATGCCGCGAGCCACTCCCACGGTGACGCTGGTTCAGGCACTGCCGAAGGCGGACCGCTCCGAACTGGCGATCGAGCTGGCCACCGAGGCCGGGATCGACGCCGTGGTGCCATGGCAGTCGGCGCGATGCGTCGCTCGCTGGGAAGGGCCCAAGGCGACCAAGGGGGTCGCGCGCTGGCGCAGCACCGCCGCCGAGGCGGCCAAGCAATCGCGTCGCGCATACATCCCCGAGGTCTCCGAGTTGCACGATTCACGCTCGGTGTACGCCCTCGTGCACCGGATCGTGGCGGGCGGCGGCATCGTCGCCGTCCTGCACGAAGCGGCCACCTCGGCATTCCGCGACCTGCCGTTCGATTCGGTGCCCGAGGTCGCGATCGTCGTCGGACCCGAGGGTGGCCTCGACGACAGAGAGATCGCGGCTCTGACCGAGGCAGGCGCGACCCCGGTGGTGCTGGGGCCGACGGTGCTGCGAACCTCGACGGCCGGAGCTGTTGCGTTGGGAGCTCTCGGCGTTCTGACGACGCGGTGGGCGCAACTTCCGCCCGATTTCCCGAACGCATGAGCGTTCGCATCAAGATCGCGTACGGCGCGCATCCGGAACAGTTCGGTCACCTCTATCTGCCGTCCGCGCCGATCACGCCCGCGACACCGGTGGTCGTGATCGTGCACGGTGGATTCTGGAGTGGGCAGTACGCGTCGAATCTGGGCACCCAGTTCGCCCGAGCTGTCGCCGGAGCCGGTGCGGTGGCCTGGAACATCGAGTACCGACGCGTCGGTGCGGGCGGGCACTGGCCGGAGATGCAGGCCGACGTGCGCGCCGCACTCGACGCCGTGGCCGGGGTGGTACAGCACCACGCCCCGGTCGGTGTCGACGATGTCCGCGTCATCGGGCACTCGGCGGGCGGCCACCTCGCAGTGTGGCTCGGCGGCGAAACCGACACGACGGTCCGGCCGTCGCGCATCGTCTCGCAGGCGGGTGTCCTCGATCTGGAGCCGCGCGGGGCGTCGGGACGTACCAATCCGGCGGTCGAGGCCCTGCTGCAGGCCCGCTACGAAGACGAGCCCGAGCTGTACCGGTCGGCCTCACCTCTGGCCCGACTACCCATCGGAATCCCGACGATCTGTCTGCACGGATCCGATGACCTTCAGGTCCCGGCTTCGCAGAGCTCGAGGTACGTCGAGGCCGCACGAGCCGCGGGCGACGACGCGGAGCCGGCGATCGTGCCGGGCGAGGACCACTTCGCCTTCCTGAACCCGGATTCGCGGTGCTGGGCGCTCTCGCTCGAGGCCGTCCTGGGCGAGCGCCGTGGGTAATAGGAATGCGCATCGATCCTGCGGCGTTAAACTTGGTCCGAGCGCGACCTGACGGACGCGTTCGAAAACATCAGCGTCACCGGTCGAAACAAGAGAGCAGGCCATAGCCACCACGTGAGTGAACACAGCGAATTTCCCGCCGAGCGCGACGTTCGGTCCACCTTGGAGCTCGCCCCCGAAGCAGTGATGCCGCTGCTGGGACAGTCCGACGAGAACCTCAGGGCGCTCGAGCAGATGCTGACGGCCGATATCCACGTACGAGGAAACGCCGTGACGCTCACCGGGAAGGTGCCCGATGTGGCGTTGGCCGAGCGGGTGATCACCGAATTGGCGGCATTGGCCAAACGTGCTCAGCCACTGACTCCCGACGCAGTACGCCGGTCGATCGCCATGCTCACCGAGGGGGTGTCGGATTCTCCCGCCGAGGTGCTGAGCCTGGACATTCTGTCGCGTCGAGGCAAGACCATTCGGCCCAAGACGTTGAACCAGAAGCGCTACGTCGACGCGATCGATGCCAACACGATCGTGTTCGGAATCGGTCCTGCCGGAACGGGCAAGACCTACCTGGCCATGGCCAAGGCAGTGCAGGCATTGCAGACCAAGCAGGTCAGCCGCATCATCCTGACGCGGCCTGCGGTGGAGGCAGGTGAGCGCCTGGGCTTTCTGCCCGGAACCTTGCACGAGAAGATCGACCCGTATCTGCGTCCACTGCACGACGCCTTGCACGACATGATGGACGACGAGGCCATCCCCAAGCTGATGCAGGCCGGCGTCATCGAGGTCGCGCCGCTCGCCTACATGCGTGGCCGTACGCTCAACGACGCGTTCATCATTCTCGACGAGGCGCAGAACACCACGGCCGAACAGATGAAGATGTTCCTCACGCGTCTCGGATTCGGATCGAAGATCGTCGTCACCGGAGACGTGACGCAGGTCGACCTACCCGGCGGTGCTCGGTCGGGCCTTCGTGCGGCGTCGGAGATTCTCACCGATGTGGACGACATCCACTTCGCGCAACTGACCAGTAGTGACGTGGTGCGTCACCGGCTCGTCTCGGAAATCGTCGACGCCTACGAGCGCTTCGAGTCCGCATCGGAGGGCGTCATCGCGAACCGCGCGCAACGCCGTGCCGGTGGGCCGCGTTCGGCGAGAAGATGATTCAGGCGTACGGAAACGGTAATGCAGGCAACGAGAGCGTGGGTAGTGGCTAGATGAGTATCGAAGTGTCCAACGAGTCGGGGATGGACATCTCCGAGCCCGAACTGGTCTCGGTCGCACGGTTCGCGATCGCCGGCATGGACGTGCACCCCGCTGCGGAACTGTCCATGGTGCTGGTGGATTCGGCAACCATGGCAGATCTGCACATGCGCTGGATGGATCTGCCCGGACCCACCGACGTGATGTCGTTTCCGATGGACGAGCTCGAACCGGGCGGTCGCCCCGATGCTCCCGAGCCCGGACCGGCGATGCTCGGAGACATCGTGCTGTGCCCGTCCTTCGCGGCGGATCAGGCCGCGGCAGCAGGACATTCGCTCGAACACGAGCTCGCGCTGCTCACCGTGCACGGCGTGCTGCACCTGCTCGGCTACGACCACGCCGAGCCGGACGAAGAGAAGGAAATGTTCGAGCTGCAGAACCGTCTGCTGGCCGAATGGTACGAGGACGCCAGGCGGGCGGAGCAGGCAGCCGAACAGGCCGTTCGAGACGCTCGGTTGCTCGGCAAGGCCGGCTTCGTCGACGGTCTCGACCGATGATGTGCGTTTTCGGACCAGCGGGAGTGCGGGGTCCTAGCGCGTGAGCAGTGCTGCCGCACTCATCGTCTTCGCCGTTCTGCTGGTTCCTCTCGGCGGCTTGTTCGCCGCAGTCGATTCGGCCCTGAACACCGTCTCGCGGGCGCGAATCGAAGACATGGTCAAGGACGAGCGACCGGGTGCCACCGGCCTCGTCGTCGTGGTTGCCGACCGCCCGCGGTACGTCAATCTCATGGTGCTGCTTCGTATTCTGTGCGAAATCGGCGGCACGGTGCTGCTCGCAGGCGGCCTGACCCAATTGATCGACTCGACCACCGCGCTCGTGATCACCGCTGTGGCAATGGTTTTGGTCAGTTACGTCGTGATCGGCGTCGGTCCGAGAACGCTGGGTAGGCAGAACGCGTACTCGATCGCGCTCGCCGCAGCGTTGCCGTTGCGCGCCCTCGGCTGGCTCCTCGGGCCGATCAGCAGGCTGCTCATCCTCATCGGTAACGCGATCACCCCGGGCAAGGGATTTCGCAACGGCCCGTTCGCATCCGAGATCGAGCTACGTGAGCTCGTCGACATGGCTCGCGAGCGCGGAGTCGTGGCCGACGACGAACGCCGAATGATTCAATCGGTGTTCGAGCTGGGCGATACCTCGGCCCGCGAGGTCATGGTGCCGCGGCCCGAGATGGTGTGGATCGAATCCGACAAGTCGGCGGGGCAGGCGACGTCGCTGGCCGTGCGCAGTGGGCACTCTCGCATCCCGGTGATCGGCGAGAACGTGGACGATATCGTCGGCGTGGTGTACCTCAAAGACCTTGTGCAGCAGACGTATTACTCCACCGACGGTGGGCGAGGCGTACAGGTCTCCGAACTGATGCGTCCGGCGGTGTTCGTGCCGGACTCCAAGCCGCTCGACAGTCTTCTCGCCGAGATGCAGCGAGACCGAAACCATATGGCGTTGTTGGTCGACGAGTACGGCGGCATCGCGGGCCTGGTGACCATCGAGGACGTCATCGAGGAGATCGTCGGGGAGATCGCCGACGAATACGACTCGGACGAGGTAGCACCCATCGAGCAACTCGAAGACGGACGGTTCCGGGTGTCCTCGCGGGTACCGCTCGAGGATCTGGGTGAAATCTTCGGTATCGACATCGAATCCGAGGAGGTCGATACCGTCGGCGGACTCCTCGGCTACGAGCTCGGCCGCGTGCCGCTGCCCGGTTCCGAAGTAACCACTCACGGGCTGTTGCTGCGCGGCGAGGGCGGAGCCGACCCGAAGGGCCGCGTCCGCATCACCACCGTGCTGGTCGAAAAGCTCGAACCCGACGAAGAATCCACCGAGGACGACGACTCGTCGGACGTCACTCACCAACACTGAAATCTGGAGGTGCTCGATGTCCGAGCAACACACCGAAGAGTTCCGATCCGGATTCGTCTGTTTCGTAGGCCGGCCCAACACCGGCAAGTCCACCCTGACCAATGCACTGGTGGGGTCGAAGATCGCCATCACGTCCTCGCGACCCCAAACCACGCGCCACACGATCCGCGGCATCGTGCACCGCGACCACGCGCAACTGATCCTCGTCGACACCCCGGGGCTCCACCGACCGAGAACGCTTCTGGGACAACGCCTCAACGACCTGGTGCAGGACACCTACTCCGAGGTCGACGTCATCGGACTGTGCATCCCCGCCGACGAGAAGATCGGACCGGGCGACCGGTGGATCCTCGAACAAGTGCGGCACATCGCGCCGAAGACCACCCTGATCGGCATCGTGACCAAGATCGACAAGGTCAAGAAGGAACGCGTCGTACAGCAGTTGATGTCGTTGTCGAAGTTGCTGGGCGAGAATTCGCACGTGATCCCGGTATCGGCCGAATCCGGTGAGCAGATCGAGAAGCTCGTCGACCTCCTGGCCTCCGAATTGCCGCCGGGTCCCGCCTTCTATCCCGACGGGGAACTGACGGACGAGCCGGAGGAAATCCTCATGGCCGAGCTGATCCGCGAGGCAGCGCTCGAAGGTGTCCGCGACGAGCTCCCGCACTCGCTGGCAGTGGTCATCGAGGAGGTAGTGCCGCGCGAGGGCCACGACAACATGCTCGATGTGCACGCGATCCTGTACGTCGAACGGTCCAGCCAGAAGGCCATCATCATCGGCAAGGGCGGCTCGCGACTCAAAGAGGTCGGCACCGCGTCGCGACTGCAGATCGAGAAATTGCTCGGTACCCGCATCTACCTGGATCTGCACGTCAAGATCGCCAAGGACTGGCAGACCGACCCCAAGCAGATGGGCAAGCTCGGTTTCTGACGCTCTCGCGTTCGGAAGTGCGGTTGCAACCTCGGTTTAACATGAACGAAAGCGTCGGCCTGTTTACTGAAGTTCATCCTCGACCTGGCATGGGTCGGTGAACCTCAGCAAAAGGACGTGATCCATGTCTTTCGATATTGCGTCCATGGCGGCGGATCTGTCGTCTCCGGTGGCGAAGCGCCGAATTGGCGGCGCGATCGACTTCCTGAGATTCGAGGGCAAATGCGACGGTTTCCTGTTTGCCTACAAGGATGACGTCGCCGGCAGGTTCGTCACCGTCGGCCAGCGCGGATACGGCGACGCGGTTGCAGATTTCCTGACCGACAGCATCGATGCGAGACCCGAATTCGAGAAGCAGTTCTCGAACCACGAGTTCATTTTCGATTGGACCGAGGTGCCTGGGTTCGCCACCTCCTACAGCGGTAGCCAGGTCCTGCGGCCCGAGGGCTTCAACAACGGTGTGCTGATGTTGCTGCACGACAGCGTCGGAGAGATCATCGGTATGTGCCACGGGAACGTGGAGAAGAAGGACTTCCCCGGCACCGGCAAGGAACTGCTCGAACGGATGCGGCCGGCATTCACCGGGTATGCGCTCGACCGTCGTTCCGCAGCGCGCTTTCGACTCACACATCGAGAGTTGCAGATCCTCGACTGCGTCCGGCGAGGGATGTCCAACTCCGAGATCGGCGAGCAACTCTTTCTGTCGCCGCGTACGGTCACCACCCACATCGAGAAGATCCTGCGCAAACTGGGTGTACCCAATCGTGTCCTCGCTGCGGTGTACGCCACGGAACTAGGTCTGGGTTCCGACGATCGGTCCGTCGACTCGCAGGGTGCCGGTCTGCGCTGATCCGCAACACTATGCAACTCGCATCGCCATGACGGCGTCGGTGACACCGACGCCGTTTTTCGTGTAGCCGATCGACTCCGCCGCGTAACAACATCGAAACATGTTGTGCAGCAACGAGAATTTCCGTGACGCAGCGCATGAAGTATACGTATTTCGACGTATATGAACTCCGCACGTGGCTGTTTACCGTTGATCATCCGCACAGTTCGATGTCGCACTACGCGGAATCCTCGACTCGCGCTCCGTTCCCAGGGCCCGACAACGCGTCCCCTCCGGACCGGTCAATCCTCAGATCGAAGGAACATCTCCCATGAAACTGGCTGTCAGAACGGCCACCGCATGATGCCGCGCAGGTCGACTCGGCGACGTCCGAGATCGATCGTCGCCGCCACCGCTGTCGTGGTGCTCGCCCTGAGCGCACTCTCGGCCTGCAGTGCCGGCAGTGCCGCCGACGTCGAGACCGGCAATACGTTCGTGGTGGCAATCGAATCCGAGGCCGACGTTCTCGACCCTCAAGTAGCGGGCGGGTGGGTCAGCTGGCGTATCAACCAACAGATTTTCGAGCCGCTGGTGACCGAAGATCTGCGAACGCCGTCGTCGGAGGCGGCTGTACCCGCCCTCGAGCCCGGCTTGGCCGAATCCTGGGACGTATCGCAGGACGGACTCACCTACACGTTCCACATTCGCCAGGGCGTCACGTTCCATGACGGAACGGCGCTCGATGCAGAGGCAGTCGAATACAACTTCCGGCGCATGTGGGACAAGACGGCTCCGCAATATTCGGCCAAGGCTGCGGGTCAGACGAACTTCATCTGGCAGAACACAACCGATGTCCAGGCCGTCGACCAGTACACGCTCGTCGTGACCGAGTCTCAACCGTTCTCGCCCTTCCTCCGCATGCTCGCCCAGGGCGGTAACGGCTCGACAGCGATCATGAGCCCTGCCTCGATCGAAACCTACGGTGACGACGTCGGCGACCATCCTGTCGGTACAGGGCCGTTCGTCTTCGACGAGAGAATTCGCGGTGAGCGGATCAGCTTGCTGCGCAACGACAATTATTGGGGCACGAAGCCCTCGATCTCGGGCGTGGTGTTCCGGCCTCTTCCCGACGCGTCGGCGCGGGTAGCTGCATTGCGCAGTGGTGATGTCGACATGATCGCGGTACCGAGCCCGGACAGTATCGACAACTTGGTGAGTGAGGGCTATCAGCTGTCCGAGGGGACACCGCCGCACGTGTGGTACCTCTCGTTCAACATGCAGGACCCGAACATGGCGATCAAAGAAGTGCGGCAAGCGATCAATCTGGCCATCGATCGGGACGGGATGGCTGATGACCTGCTTCGCGGAAGTGTCAACCCCGCCTACGGTGTTCAAGCGCCGGCGAACGGCGCTTACGTCGAGCGGACCGATGCCTACACGCGGGACATCGCCAAGGCGAAGGAGTTGCTGGCCTCGGTCGGGCTGCAGGGCGGCTTCACGACGACCCTGATCACCTCCGTGGACGGTTCGGGTCAGATCATTCCGACGCAGATGGCGGAATATCTGCAGCAGAATCTGGCCGAGATCGGAATCGACATGCAGATCCAGACGCAGGAATGGATCTCGTATCTCGGCACGTGGGCGCAGGGTATGAAGCCCGGTGTCGGTATGGCCCAGATGTCGTGGGGTATGACCACCCCGTACTGGCTCTACATCGTCACGTCCTCGAAGTTGCAGTCTCCCAATGGAGTCAACGTGGGGTACTACTCCAATCCCGACCTCGACTCCGTGATGGATCAGGCGATCCGAGCGACGGACGAAGACGTTGCGAACGACTACTGGCGTCAGGCGAACGACATCGTCACCGAAGACGCCGCGCTGGCACCTGTGGTCAACGACAAGGCTCCTTACGTGTTGGCCCCGTACGTATCCGGATTCGTCTCGCCCAGCGAGGAATGGTACGACCTGAAAGAAGTGAGGCTCGAACAATGATGCGTACGGTGGCACATCGCCTGCTGTCCACGATTCTGGTTCTGTTCGGAGTCAGCCTGATCGTCTTCATGTTGCTGCAGTTGGTCCCGGGAGACCCGGCGCTCACCATTCTCGGATCCGGTGCAACCGCGGAATCGGTTGCGGCAGTGCGGACCGAACTGGGTCTCGATCGCTCACTGCCGATCCAGTACCTCGACTACATGGGCGGCCTGCTGCAGGGTGATTTCGGTCGCTCCTTGACGGTGAACAAGCCGGTCTCGGAGATCATGCTGCCTCGACTGTGGAACACGATCATTCTCACGTTCGCTGCTCTGCTGCTGTGTGTCGTCATCGGAGTTCCGCTCGGAATTGCGGCGGCCCGCAAGCAGAACAGTGTGTTCGACCGGATCGCGATGTTCGCCTCGCTCGCCGGAGCGAGTGTGCCCGTCTACTGGTTCGGGCTCGTGTTGATCGGCTTCTTCTCGATACGTCTCGGGGTGTTCCCGACCTCGGGAATGTACAACAGTCGGAGCCCAGGAGGCCTGGGGGACATGCTCATCCACCTCGTACTGCCTGCGGTCGCGGCGGCACTGGTGCCGTTGGCGGTGATCGCCCGCATGTCACGTTCGGTGATGGTGGATGTGTTGCAGCAGGACTACATTCGCACACTCAGGGCGTCGGGACTGTCGGAGCAGTCGGTGCTGTGGCGACACGGACTTCGCAATGCGTTGCCGCCGATCGTCACCGTCATCGGTCTGCAGGTGGGGTACTTGCTCGGCGGCGTGGTCTTCGTCGAAGTCGTGTTCGGGTGGCCGGGTCTGGGGCAACAGCTCTATACATCCATCACACAGCGAGACATCCCGGTTGTGCAGGCCGGGGTGCTCTTCATCGCGCTCGCATTCGTCGTCATCAATCTCGTCGCCGACACGGCGGTCGGGCTTCTCGATCCGCGCTCACGGAAGAAGGTTTCGGCATGAACGTATCGGTCGGTGTCGATACTCGGTCGCGTCGCCGAGTGTCTCGAAGGCGATCGACAGCTCCGCCGACCACCGAGGCGGCAGTTCAGGCTTCGGCTCTGCGCCTCGGTCTGCGGGCATTCGGACGCGACAGGGTTGCGGTGGCGTCAGCGGTGTTCCTGCTGCTGGTAGTACTTGCGTCGATCTGTGCGCCGTTGCTGACCCCGTACAGCCCGACCATGGGAGATCCGGTGAACAGACTCGCCGGGATCGGCACCAACGGGCACCCACTGGGCCTCGACGGCCAAGGGCGGGACATTCTTTCCCGGCTGCTCTACGGTGGGCGCAACTCCCTCGTCGTTGCAGTGGTTCCGGTACTCGTGGTCTTTCCGATCGCGTTGATGATCGGTCTGTTCGCCGGCTACAAGCGAAGCCGCGCAGGCGAATTGCTGATGCGCATTCTCGACGTCCTGTTCGCCTTTCCCCTCGTGCTGCTCGCTATTGCGCTGTCTGCAGTTCTCGGTGCCGGACTCGGCAACGTGATGCTGTCCATCGGAATCACCCTGGTGCCGTACATGGCGCGGGTGGCCTACACCGCGACAGTGCAGGAATCGGGCAAGGAATACATCGAGGCGGCGCGGGCCTACGGCGCGAACATCGGCCATCTGATGTTCCGAGAGCTTGCTCCCAACGTCGTGGCCAACCTCACCGTGTACGCAACCACGTTGTGCGGCTTGATGATCGTCGTCGCTGCCGGACTGAGCTTCCTCGGTGTCGGCGTCGTGCCGCCCACAGCGGACTGGGGAATCATGACCTCCGACGGCTCCAGCGTGCTCCTCGAAGGCATCTATCACATCGCCACCATCCCAGGCATCGTCATCCTTCTCGTTGCCCTGTCCTTCAACCTCGTCGGCGACGGAATTCGCGACGCCCTCGATCCGAGAAAGCAGACGAGCTGATGACCGCATTGTTGAGAATCGAAGACCTGAGCGTCGATTTCCATACCGACGGTGGCGTGGTGCACGCGGTCGAGCACGTCGACCTGTCGGTCGAACCGGGTGAGATCCGAGGGCTGGTCGGCGAGTCGGGATCAGGCAAGAGCGTCACCTCGCTCAGTGTCCTCGGACTCCTCGGATCGGAGCGCGCCCGAATCAGCAGCGGGCGCATTCTTTTTCGTGACGAAAACCTGCTGGAGAAGGACCAGCGAGGCATGCGCAAGATTCGCGGGGGCCACATCGGATTGGTGTCGCAGAATGCGCTCAGCGCACTCGACCCGTCGTTCACGATCGGTGCTCAACTGGTCGAGGTCATTCGTTTGCACCAGAACGTCGATGCAAAGACCGCGCGTAGAACGGCGCTGGACGCACTCGAGCTCGTGGCACTGCCGGATGCGGTGAGAAGGATGAAGGCGTATCCGCACGAACTCAGCGGTGGACAACGGCAGCGAGTCGTCATTGCGATAGCGCTGGCCTGTCGGCCCGAACTGCTGCTGGCGGACGAGCCGACCACCGCACTCGACGCCACGGTGCAGAAGCAGATCCTCGACCTGCTCCTGGACATCAACCGTGAGCTCGGCACCGCGATACTGATCGTCACCCACGACTTCGGCGTCGTCGCCCATGTGTGTTCCGAGGTCACTGTCATGCGGCACGGTCGAATCGTCGAAACCGGAACGCGCGCAGACATTCTCGAGCGGCCACAGCACCCCTACACCCAGGGGCTGATGAACGCGGTTCCCAAATTGCGCCTGTCCGCAGCCGAACGAGCCATCCCGCGCTCGAGCCGCCGGTTGTTCGAGTTCTCACATGATTCCATCTCCGAAGGGGCAAGAAGCAATGTCTCAGCGTGACCGATCGAAGACAGCGACCATTTCATCGGCCGGCAAACTACCCCTGGTCTCGGTCCGTGATCTGCGTAAGGTCTATCGGGTTCGAGGCGATGGTCGATCCATGGCGGATTTCGTAGCGGTCGACGATGTCAGTTTCGACATCGGGCGGGGTGAAACGTTCGGACTGATCGGAGAATCCGGCTCGGGCAAGACGACGACCGGTCGCATGGTGCTCGCTCTCGAAGCAGCGACGTCCGGTTCGGTTCTGTTCGACGGCAACGACATCGCCGCGCTCAGCTCGTTGGACATGCGTCGCTACCGCAAGAACATGCAGATCGTATTCCAGGATTCGGGCTCCGCGTTCAACCCGCGACGTAGCGTCGGATCCCAGGTCGGCTATGCGCTCGAACGCTTTGCGCTCGCGTCCAAGAAAGATATTCGGTCCTTGGTGCTCGAGATGTTCGATCGAGTGGGTATGGAACCATCACACTACGACCGCTACATTCACGAATTTTCGGGCGGCCAGCGGCAACGTCTGGGTATCGCGCGCGCTCTGATCACCGATCCCGACTTCATCGTTCTCGACGAGCCGACCGCTGCTCTGGACGTTTCGGTCCAGGCCCAAATACTCAACCTGCTCAAAGACTTACAAGCCGAACGCGGACTCACGCTGCTTCTCATCACCCACAATTTGGCGCTGGTGGAGCACATGTGCGATCGCGCAGGCGTGCTGGCTCGCGGAAAGCTGGTCGAATCCGGGCCCGTGGACGAGCTACTGACCGATCCACGCACCGATATCACCCGCACCCTCGTCGATGCAGTACTCGAGCCGACGCTCGGACTGACTCGATGATCGAACAAGGCTGGGCAGCAGCAGCATTGGAATCACGTTCGGTATCTGCAGCGATCGCCGGCGGAGCTCTGGCCGACGAAGCGGCGGCGGCGGCGATCGAGTCGGCGCGGCGTCTGGAGTCCGCATTGGCCGTCGACACACCGATTCCACTGCAGTTGACCATCGAAAAGAGCTGTGATGACTGCTGACGGTGCCCGCCGCGAGTTCGACCCACTCACCGCGTCGATCGCAGATATCCACCGTGGCGTCGAGTCAGAAGTGCTGGACCCGGTCGGTGTGGTCGATGCCTACCTCGACCGAATCGGCGAGGTGGACGACGACCTGGAGGCCTTCGTCGTGGTGAACGAGGCGCAGGCCCGCGCCGTTGCCGAGCGTCAACGGGATGCCATTCGCCGCGGGGAGCTCGGAGGACCGTTGCGAGGGGTGCCCGTCGCCGTCAAGGATCTCTACGACGTCGAGGGGATCCCCACACGATCAGGCTCTCTTGCCTCGTCAGATGTTCCGGCACAGCGAGATTCGGAGACCGTTGCCCGTCTCCGTGCTGCCGGTGCCATCGTGCTCGGCAAGACCACAACGCACGAGTACGCGTACGGGGTCAACACGCCGCCGACACGTAACCCGTGGGCACTCGACCGGGTGCCTGGGGGGTCGAGCGGCGGTTCGGGTGCTGCCGTTGCAGCGCGGCTCGTCCCAGCCGCGATGGGAACCGATACCGGTGGGTCCATCCGGATACCGGCTGCATTGTGCGGGGTCACCGGCCTGAAGGCCACGTACGGTCGGGTCAGCAAGCGTGGAGTGACGGTACTGAGCTGGACGCTCGACCATGCCGGCCCTTTGACGACGACGGTCGCCGACTGCGCGTCGATGCTCGATGTGTTGGCGGGACACGACCCCGGCGACCCGTACAGCGCTGCGGTCGAAGTTCCGGACTTCACCGTACAGCTCGACAGAGGGGTAGGGGGCCTGCGTCTCGGGGTCAGCGAACGCTACTTCACCGACCGTCTCGATCCCGATGTGGCAGCGGCGTTCGAGAATGCTGTCCGGGCACTCGAAGCTGCGGGTGCCACCATCGTTCCCGTGAGTTTCGACGGCGTCGAGCTCTGTCCCGACATCGTCGGTGTCATCGCCTCCGTGGAGGCCGCATCGGTGCACCAGGCGCGCGCGAACGAACGTCCGGATCTGTTCGGATCCGATGTGATCGATGCGCTGCGGGTGGGTCACCTCCACAGCGGCGTCGCCTACGTCGATGCGCAACGAGCCCGGGCGGTAGTACTCGACGGTATGCATCGGATGTTCGGTTCGGTGGACGCGTTGCTCTCACCGACCATCGCCACCACCGCGCCACCGTTCGGCGCATCGCGAATGGCGTTGGCAGGCAAAGATATCGACATACTCAACGGCCTGAATGCTCTGACGGTTCCGGCGAACGTGACCGGGATGCCGGCGCTGACGGTGCCGGCCGGGTTCGATTCCGCAGGATTGCCGATCGGACTGCAGATCATGACGCCACCGTTCGAGGAAGCACTCGCACTGGCCGTGGGCAACTCGTACCAGTCCCTGACCGACAGTGCCGCAGCGGTACCTGTCGTCCCTTCGAGAGAACCTTCGAGAGAAAGAGTCGAACCATGAGCGCACAGCATTTCGATCCCACCCGCGAACAACTGGCAGCAGTTTTCGAGTACGCGGGACTCGACATCGAGCCGGAGCGCCTCGAGGACAAATTCGAGGTCTATCGCACCACGCTGGGACTCATCCGAAAGGCAAGCGTCACGGGCATCGGAGAGACCGTCCCCGCTTCGGCGTTCAAGGCCTCCTGGACCTGAACGCTGCCGTACCGGAACTCACTCGTTGCACGAAAGGATCACCGACATGCAGTTGTACGAACTCTCCCTCACCGAGGTAGCCGAGAAGATCCGCACCCGGGAGGTATCGCCCGTCGAAGTCACTCAGTCCTCTCTCGACCGTCTTGCCGAGGTGGAGCCCGCGATCACGGCATTCGTCACCGTCACGGGCGAGGAAGCTCTGACGCGAGCAGCAGAGGTCGAGCTGGAAATCGGGAGCGGTCACTACCGTGGTCCGTTGCACGGAATCCCGCTCGGTGTGAAAGATCTGTACGACACCGCGGGAATTCTGACGACGTCGAGCTCCCAACAACGTGCCACGAACGTGCCGACGGCCGACAGTGCTTCGGTGGCCAAGCTGTACGACGCCGGAATGATTATGGTCGGAAAAACCCAGACACACGAATTCGCCTACGGTGCAACGACTCCAACTGCGGGAAACCCCTGGGACGTCACTCGCACGCCCGGCGGCTCCAGCGGTGGTTCAGGAGCCGCAGTCGGCGCCGGCGTGGTGCACGTCGCGCTGGGTAGCGACACCGGCGGATCGATCAGAATCCCCGCCGGTGTCTGCGGGACGGTCGGTCTCAAGCCCACATTCGGACGCGCATCCCGCGCTGGAGTCGCTTCTCTGTCGTGGTCTCTCGATCACGTAGGACCGTTGACCCGCAACGTCTCCGACGCGGCACTCGTGCTGGGCGCGATGTCGGGCTACGACCGGCGCGACCCGGCGTCGGTCGACATGCCGGTTCCCGATTTCCTCGCGGGCATCACGGACGGGGTCGCTGGGACTCGAATCGGCATACCGTCGAACTTCTACACCCACAACGTCCAGCCGGAAGTGACCGAGGTTGCGCATCGCGCCGCAGCAGCGCTCGAACGACTCGGCGCGATCCTGGTGGAGGTCGAGGTGCCGCTCGCGGAGTACGTCCTGCCGGTGGAGTGGGCAATCCTGACCGCGGAAGCCAGTGCTTACCACATGGATTCGACGCGGCAGTCGCCGGGGCTGTTCACCGACGAAGTACGAACGTTGGTCGAAGCGGGCGAAGCAATTCTCGCGACCGATTACATCAATGCGGTTCGTCTGCGTACGCGAATCCAGGAGGCATGGAGGGATATGTACTCGACTATCGACGTGTTGCTGGCCCCGACCGTTCCCGGTGTCGCATCGCTACGCAGCGATCCCTTCTTCCGCTGGGATGATGGAACCGTGGAGGGTTCGACCAGCGCGTACTCGCGAATGTCCGCCCCGGCGAACGTTACTGGCCTTCCCGCACTGCAGGTACCCGCGGAGTTCTCGGCCGGTGGCTTGCCGATCGGCGTTCAGATCATCGGAAAGCCGTTCTGCGAGGCCGAGATACTGAGGGTGGGCTATGCGCTGGAGCAGTCGTCCGATGTGGTCGGGCGTATCGCGCCCGTCGTCACGGCGAGCAGCGCGGTTCGGTGACGTGACGTCCGCCGACATCGAGGGGCCCGTGGTCGAGTCGATCGTCGGGCACGAGTCCGATCCGTCTATCTCGGAGCACCTTCACCGGCTTCGGCATGACGGGTTCGTCGAATACGTACACATCCCAGCAGAGGATATGGATCGGACCCGGCTTCGCGTGAACTCCGATGCCGGTCGTGACTATCGCATCGCGCTCGGTCGCGAGCATCGGGTACAGGATGGCTCCGTGCTGCTGCTCGAGTCCGAGCGTGCAGTGGTGGTCCGCGCGGGCGAACCCCGAGTACTGGTGTTGCGGGCGACCTCGGTGTCGGCGGCACTCCGGCTCGGTTTTCTCGCGGGCCATCTGCATTGGAAATCCTCCATCACCGACGACGTCGTCGAGGTGTCGATGGAAGGTGAGGTGGACGACTACCTGAACCGAATCGCCGAGCTCGTCGCCGTTGGATCGGTGGAAGTGCAGTCACAGTGACTGTGTCCGAAGTGTTGACGACGCTGCGTCTGGGCGACAGTGCATTTCCCTCGGGTGGATTCGCTTTCTCGTCGGGACTCGAAGGCTCCTGTCGCGACGGATTCGTGACCGACGAGTCCGGAATGAAGGAATTCGCTCGCGAGCAGCTGATCGGGCGTTGGAACACCGTCGACCGCCGAGTGTTGAGGGCGGCATGGCCTCACGGGGCCGCCGAGGTCGCCGACCGCCGATGCGAGGCGCACAGCACCATGTCGGTGCTGCGTGAAGCCTCGCGCCGGGCGGGGGCAGCTCTCTTGGGGACGTTCGCCGCTCTCGGTCACGAAGAGGTGTCCGACTACCGTCGGTCCGTTCTGTCCGGGGCCGTTCCAGGTCATCTTCCGGTGGCCCAGGCGCTGTGCTTCCGCGCGGCTGGGTTGTCACTGGGGTCGGCGGAAACGGTCAGTGCCTGGCAGGCCGTCTCGGGGATCGCCGGTGCGGGCCTGAGGCTGGGCATCGTGGGGCACCTCGGTGCACAGCGCATCCTGGCCGATCTGGAGCCGACGATCGCCCATCTGCTGACCGACCGACCTCCCGCTGACGCGGCGAACCTCCATTCCTTCACCGCATTCGCAGATATCTCGGCTCAGCGGCGAAGCGATGGCGCGCGCCTGTTCGCCAATTGACGTCGATACCTCTACACGAGAACGGAATTCGATTGTGTTCCTCACTCCCACCGAGAGCGAGCGGTTGACCATCTTCACGGCAGCCGAGTTCGCCCGGCGAAATCTCCGCGACGGTGTTCGTCTCTCGCATCCCGAGGCGGTCGCGTACCTGACCGACGAGATCCTGCTCGCTGCCCGCAAAGATCTGAGCTTCGAGGAGGTGATCGACCACGCCGGTCACCTGCTCACTGCGGCGCAGGTTCAGGACGGAGTTGCGGCGATGGTGGACATGATCATGGTGGACGCGCCGTTCGCCGAGGGCACGAAGCTGATCACCGTGGTCGACCCCATCGCGCCCTCGGCGGACGATGTCGTTCCCGGCGAGATCATCGTGGCCGATCGACCGGTCGTGCTGTTCGGCGGTTCCGAGATCACCACGGTCACGGTCGTCAACAGGGGAGATCGCGACGTTCAAGTACGCAGTCAGACACACTTCTTCGAAGCCAACGAGTCCCTGGAATTCGACCGGCGCGCGGCGTGGGGACGCAGGTTGGCCGTCGCCTCGGGTGCGGGTGTGAGATTCGAGCCTGGAATGTCCGTCGTCGCGCGGCTCGTTCCGATCTCCGGTGACCGAGTGGTGCACGGCTTCCGGGGACTGGTCGACGGTCCGCTCGACTCGAACGAGGATGCGACAGCGGGAGCACCCTCGTGAGCACCGACGGAATTGCGATCGACAGGGCCTCGTATGTGCGCATGTTCGGGCCGACGGTAGGAGACAGGATTCGTCTCGCGGATTCGTCGCTGTTCGTGGAAGTCGAACGGGATCTGACCACTCCGGGATACGAACTGCTGGCAGGGGCGGGAAAGAACGTACGCGACGGGGAGGGGTACCGGCCGACGTCGACGGCATCGGACGGCGCACTCGACTACGTGTTCATCGGGGCTACGGTGATCGATGCCGTGCAAGGAGTGATCAAGGCCGACATCGGTATTCGCGGAGGTCTCATCGCCGGTATCGGCAAAGCAGGCAATCCCGATGTGATGCCCGACGTCACCGAGGGCATGGTCGTCGGACACATGACCACACCGATACCGGCAGCGGGGCTGATCGTCACGGCCGGTGCCATCGAGACGCATGCTCACCTGATCTCTCCGCAGCAGAGCGAACACGCGCTGGCCACTGGGACAACCACCCTGATCGGAGGTTCACCCGGCCCGGCGTTCGAGGTGGGAACGGGAAGTGCGCGCAATCTCGGACTGTTCCTCCAAGCTGGTGAGCACACTCCGATGAACTTCGTCGCGTTCGGCAGAGGTGCGTCCGACGAGCGAGCGGTATCGGAATCGGTGGCAGCGGGTGCGGGCGCGGTCAAGATTCACGAGGACTTCGGCGCATCGCCCGCGGTGATCGACAAGACCCTTCGCGCAGCAGATTCCGCAGACTTCGCCGTGCACCTGCACACCGACTCGATCAACGAGTTCGGGTTCGCCGAGACGACCATGAACACCATCGGCGACCGGACGATCCACATGTATCACGTCGAAGGTGCAGGTGGTGGCCACGCGCCCGACCTCATCAGATGCGTCGGATACGACAACGTCATACCGGCCTCGACGAACCCCACCAACCCGTACACCGCGTACGCCCTCGACGAGGGCATACCGATGACGATGGCTGCGCACAACATGAACTGGCAGGCACCGGAGGACGTGGCGTTCGCCGAAGCACGCATTCGTCCGCAGACGATGGTCGCCGAGGATTTCCTGCACGACATGGGCGCGATCTCCATCTTCGGAAGCGACACACAGGGAATGGGCCGAGTGGCGGAGAACATCGCCAATTGTTGGCAACTGGCGGATGTGATGAAGCAGCGGGTGGGACGACTGCCGGAGGAGATGACCGAGGCGTCCGACAACGAGCGCGTCAAGCGCTATATCGCGAAATTGACTGTCAATCCGGCTATCTCGATCGGTGCCGCCGAGCACATCGGGTCCGTCGACGTGGGCAAGGTGGCTGATCTCGTACTGTGGTCGCCCGCCTTCTTCGGCGTCAAACCCGAGGTGGTCATGAAGAACGGTTTCGTCGCGTGGGCTGCACTCGGGGATGCAGCGGGCAGCATCTCGCGCTCACAACCGGTGGTGAGTCGGCCCAATTGGGGTGCGCTCGGGGCGGCGTCCGCCGAACTGGGCATGGTCTTCATGTCCTCGCTCGCCGTCGACGCCGGCATCGCGGACCGGTTGGGTCTGCGCAAACGCGTCGTCCCCATCGCGTCGGTTCGGGGCCTGCGCAAATCCGACATGGTGCGCAACTCGGCACTTCCGGTGGTGGAGGTCGATCCTCGAACCTTCGAGGTCAGGGCAGACGGAGTGCTGCTGACCGGCGAGCCTGCGACCACCGTCCCCTTCTCGGGGAGGTACCTGCTCCGATGAAGGACCGACGCGCAGCACGGATCGGGATAGGTGGGCCCGTCGGATCGGGAAAGACCGCCCTCGTCGAGCAACTCATCGCCGTCTTCGGCGCTGCAGATCGATCGATCTCGGTCATCACGAACGATCTCGTCACGGCCGAGGACGCCGAACGAGTCAAGCGCAGCGGCCTTATCGACCCGGCACGGGTACGGGCTGTGGAGGCAGGTGGGTGTCCGCACACCGTGATTCGTGAGGACCCGTCGCTCAACATCGCGGCCGCCGACGAGTTGGAGGCGCAGTTTCCGGACACCGAGGTGATCCTCCTCGAGAGTGGCGGAGACAATCTGGCGTCCACCTTCTCTCGGGATCTGGTCGACTACTGGATCTTCGTGATCGACGTGGCGGGCGGAGACGACATCCCCCGCAAACGAGGCCCCGGTGTGGTTCGGTGTGATCTGTTGGTGGTCAACAAGATCGATCTCGCTCCGTACGTCGGAGTGGATCTCGGGCTGCTACTGCACGAGGCGAATCTCGTGCGCGGCGGCAAGCCCATCGTGCCCACCAATGCCCGCACCGGCGACGGTATTGACGCGGTGGTGGCGCAGCTCGACCGCGACGTGTTGTTCGTGTGATCTCACGGTCTTTGGATCTGTCGTTCGAGGCGGTGGACGGACGCACGGTATTCGACAGGAAGCGCTACCGCTGGCCGCAGTCGGTGGGGCGCATGTTTCCCGGGCCGCGTCCCGGGTCCGGTTCGGTGATCGTTCAGAACTCGGGGGCGTCGATCCACCCCGGCGATGTGATCGAGCAACGTGTGCACGTCGGTGCGGGCGCGTATGTACAGGTTCTCGGCCAGGGCGCGATGCTGGTGACGGGAAAGCCAGGCTGTGCAGTGGCGACCGAGTCGACGGTTCTGCGGTTGCGGGGCGACGGTCGGTTGATTCATTGCCCCGAGCCCAGAATCCTCACGCGGCATGCGCATTTCGTCCAACTGATGGACGTGGAGATCGGCGACGGGTCCGCAGTCGTCGTGGACGCCTTCGTGTTGCATCCCGCGCTGACCGCAGACGACGTCGGCAGCATCGGCTCCACCGTCCGGCTTCGTCGCGTCGAGGGCCAGGAACCCTTGATGGTCGATGCCCAGTTGCTCGATTCGAGCCTGTGGCCGCGCTCGCTTCGCGCGTTCGGCACCGTATACGTCCTGGGTTCGGCCGCGACCGTGCCGTCGTTGTCGGACGTGGAGGGTGTTCACCTGGTGGTCACGAAGCTTCCGAACGGCGTCGGCCATGCCGTGCGAATGGCCGCAGAAGAGGGCGGTGCGTTGCGGACGGCGCTCGACCGGACCGTGCGGCTGGTCCGGTGAGGATCTGCCCCGGCCATGCCCTGCGCACGGCAATTCGTAGTGGACTACGAGGTGTCGCTCACCTGGGTCCACCACGGCTCGGGGCGTCGGCGATGCCACTGCAGTACGTTCTCGAGTTGAGCGGCCACCGACACCAGCAGAGGCTCCGTGGATTCGTGGCCCATCAGCTGCAGACCGATCGGTAGACCGGCTTTCGTCAGTCCCGCGGGGACGTTGACGCTCGGCCAACCGAGGACGTTCCACGGCCACGTGTACGGGCAGTGTTCGGTGATCACACGGTCGGTGTCGGCGTTGGAGATGCCGTCGATGGCGTCGACCCGCGGAGGCGGCGTGGCCGTCGTCGGGGCGAGCACGATGTCGTAGTCGTCGAAGAACTGGCCGATGCGGCGGGCTATCCGTGGCTCCGCCGCGCGGGCTGCCCGCAGCGGTGCGCCGGCGAGGGCGCGTCCGCTCCGGGCGTTGGCTCGGGTGCGGGGGTCGGCCAGCGACGGGTCGGGCAGGCGGTCGAGCCAGGCCGCGACCCCGGCCAACGACCGCGGTAAGAAGTTGAGCCCCAACAACATTCCGTACGCAGGATCGTCGACGACAACGCGGTGACCGAGCAACCGCAGCACGGCCGCCATCTCGTACGCCGCAGCCGTGATCTCGGGATCCAGTGCCGCGGGTGTCGGAATGAACGGCTTGCGCAGACTCAACGCGATGCGCAGCGAACCGGGGTCGCGGCCGACAGCGTCAGAGACGGTCAGCGGAGTCGGCCGGTGCAGATCGCCGTCGTGCCCACCGGAGACCACGTCGAGAAGCAGGGCTGCGTCGGCCACCGTTCGGGCGAGTGGTCCGATGACGGTGATGCCGTTGAACGCCTCGGCATCGGGCCAGGTGGAAATTCGGCCGCGCTGCGGCTTGATACCGACGAGGTTGGTCCACGACGCCGGGATGCGCACCGAGCCGGCACCGTCGGAACCGAGAGCGGCAGAGACCAATTCGGCTGCGACCGCGGCAGAACTGCCACCGGAGGAACCGCCCGGAGTCCGGTCTCGGTGCCACGGATTTCTCGTGTGGCCGAACGATCCGCCCGTGAACGGCCATTGCCCGAGTTCGGGACTGTTGGTCTTTCCCACGATGATCGCCCCTGCGGCACGCAGTCGGCGGACCACCTCGGAGTCCTCGGTGGCACGCGGAAACCGGCCCGCGCAGCCGAATGCGGTCGGTTCGCCGACGATGTCGACGTCGTCCTTGACTGCGATCGGAACGCCGAGCAGGGGAGCGGACGAGCCCGCAGCGATCAGCCGATCGGCCTCGGCGGCTTCGGTGAGGGCGGCATCTCGTCGCACGATCCGGAACGCGTTGAGGGTGGGTTGACTGCGTTCTATGCGATCCAGCGCAGCGGTGACCACCTCGACCGAGGTGACGCGTCTCGACGCGAGTTCGGCAGCCTGAGCAACGAGTGTCGACCGATGAAAATCCACGTGTGCACAGTATCGACTCACCGTCAGCGCGGGAACGATCTTCGTCGACGCCCACGTGGGACACTGGAGTGCGTGAGGCCATACCGTGACAACGCAGTCGTCCTGCGCCAGCACAAGCTGGGTGAGGCCGATCGCATCGTCACGTTGCTGACCAGGGAAAACGGTATCGTCCGTGCGGTGGCCAAGGGGGTGCGCCGCACCAAGTCCAAGTTCGGCGCACGGCTGGAGCCGTTTGCGCACATCGACGTCCTGCTCTATCCGGGACGCAACCTCGACATCGTCACCCAGGTGCACACGGTGGACGCGTTCGGCGGGGACATCGTTGCCGATTACGGCCGCTACACCACCGGCTGCGCAGTCCTCGAAACCGCCGAGCGTCTGGCCGGCGAAGAACACGCCCCCGCGCAGCGCCTGCATCAGCTGACCGTCGGCGCGCTGCGTGCCCTTGCGCAGCACGTGCGGCCGCCCGAGCTGGTACTCGACGCGTATCTGCTGCGTGCGATGGGTTTCGCCGGATGGGCTCCCGCACTGACGGACTGCGCTCGATGCGCTGCGGTGGGGCCGCATCGTGCGTTCCACGTCGCCGCGGGTGGCGCTGTGTGCGTGCATTGCCGACCGCCGGGATCTGCGACGCCATCGAGCGGTGTTCTGGATTTGATGGTGGCCCTCGAACGAGGGGAGTGGGACTACACCGTCACCACCTCCGATGCGGTCCGAAAGCAGGCCAGTGGCCTGGTGGCGGCTCATCTGCAGTGGCATCTCGAACGCCAGCTCCGCACACTTCCGCTCATCGAGCGCTCGCACCCGCACCAGGTGCCGCTGGCCCAACCTGACTCCGTGTTCGCCGACACCGTCGGGCAGGATGGGGACCGTGATTCGACGACGCGAGCCGCAACACCGGCCTGACGAACGGCCGGCGGTTCGCCCGCCGGACCCGCACCCCTCGGGTGCGCGGCCGCCGATCTTGCAGCCGGAGCTGATTCCTCGTCACGTCGCTCTGGTCATGGACGGTAACGGCCGGTGGGCTCAGGATCGTGGATTGCCGCGAACCGCAGGGCACGAGCAGGGCGAAGCAGTACTGATGGATGCCGTCTGTGGCTGCATCGAAATCGGTGTGCAGTGGTTGTCTGCGTACGCTTTCTCGACGGAGAACTGGAAGCGCAGTCCCGACGAGGTCAAGTTCTTGATGGGCTTCAATCGCGACGTGATCCGGCGTCGACGAGACGAGATGAACGAGATGGGTGTGCGGGTGCGCTGGGCAGGTCGGCGACCGCGACTGTGGGGCAGCGTCATCAAAGAACTCGAAGTGGCCGAGGAGCTGACGAAGCACAACACGGTGATGACGCTGACCATGTGCGTCAACTACGGCGGGCGAGCCGAAATTGCCGACGCCACAAGGGAAATCGCGCGTCAGGTTGCCGCCGGAAAGATCAACCCGGAAAAGATCACCGAGGCGACCGTCGCGAAGTACCTCGACGAGGCGGACATGCCCGACGTCGACCTGTTCCTGCGTCCCTCGGGGGAGCAGAGAACCTCCAATTTCCTGCTGTGGCAGTCGGCCTACGCGGAGTTCGTTTTCCAGAAGAAACTGTTCCCCGATTTCGATCGTCGAGATCTGTGGGAGGCCTGCATCGAATTCGCGTCGCGGGACCGACGATTCGGTGGAGTGAAATATGAGTGACGATGTATCTGGCCTGACCTTGCAGACGCGGGCTCAGTTGGCGCTGGCGCAGTTCGCCACTGTCACTGTGGGTGAGGAAGGGTCTCTGGGGTTCGACTATGCAGGTGCGCTGTGCTCGCTACGCGCGGTGCAGCTCTCGCCGGAGCTCGAGGTGCTTTCGCTCACCGCGGTGCTGGCCTGGGATCGACCGCTCAAGCCCGCACTACACAAGAAGGTAGCCGACCGCAACGCCGATTCGCAGTTCGGCGCGATTTCGGTCAACACCCACGACAAGCTCGCAGATGTGTTGTTGCGCTACACCTTTCCGGCCAACGGGTTGGACGACGAAGCGATGTTGACGATGTTGATTCTGGTGCTCGCTGGGGTCGAGAAGGCCCGCGAGGGTTTGCTGCCCTGAACGGTTGTCTAAGGTAAGCCTTTACTAACTCACGTGAAGGCGGTTGCAATGGCGGTTCGAGTGTCCAGAATGCTGACGGCAGTGGTGGCGGTGATGGCCATCGGCGCGTCCGCAACTGCCTGCTCCACAGCAGAACCCGACAACAGCGCGGCCCAGTCTGCGGACGGTGTTTTCCCGGTGGTCATCGACCACATCTACGGCAGCACGACCGTTCCGGAGAAGCCCACCCGCATAGTCACGCTCGGGGTGTCCGACGCCGATGCCGTCATCGCGCTCGGAACCGTCCCGGTCGGAAACACCGGATACACCTTCTACGAGACCGGACTCGGTCCGTGGACCGACGAGTTGGTGGGCGACGCACCACTGACGCTGCTGGGCTCGGAGTCCGAACCGAACTTCGAGCTGATCGCTTCTCTGCAACCGGATCTGATCACCGGGCTGAACGCCGGCTTCGACGAGGCCACCTACGCGCAACTCAGTGACATCGCCCCGACCGTCGCTCGACCGGCCGGATCGGCGGCATACGCCGTCGATCGCGAGGTGGCAACCGACACCATCGCCCGCGCGATGGGCGAATCCGATCGTGGCAAGGAGCTGAACGCCCAGACCACGGCTGCACTCGAACAGGTTCGAGCCGCACATCCGGAGTTCGCGGGTAAGACTGCCGCCGTGGTACTTCCGTACGACGGTCAGTTCGGCGCATATCTACCCGGGGATGCACGGGGGACGTTCGTCACGTCATTGGGCTTCGGAATTCCGGACCCGATCCTGGCCGAGGACAACGGCACCAACTTCTTCGTTCCGGTCTCGGCCGAGAACATCTCGAAGCTCGACGCCGATGTGGTGCTCTATCTCGGCACCGGCGACGACATCGACGTCGTGGCCGAGAACCCGATCTTCGGAACGCTGACAGCTGCTCGCAACGACGCGATCATTCCGTTGTCCACCGATCAGCGCGGGGCGATCACGTACAACTCGGTGCTGTCCATTCCGTTCGCCATCGATTCGGTGGTGCCTCGCCTGGCGGGTGCTGTGGGGTGAGAGCTGTTCAGTGACCGGCCGTGCTGCACTGACTGCAGGTGCCGAATATCTCGATGGTGTGGCTCACGTCGCTGAAGCCGTTGGACTCGGCGACACTCTGCGACCACTTCTCGACGGTGGGACCCTCGACCTCGACGGTGAATCCGCATGCTCGGCACACCAGGTGGTGATGATGGCCCGAGGAGCAACGCCGGTAGACCGACTCGCCGTTGTCGGTACGCAGAACGTCGACCGTTCCTGCGTCGGCAAGGGTCTGCAGTGTGCGGTACACGGTTGTCAGGCCGATCCCCTCACCGCGCTTGCGCAGCTCGTCGTGCAGATCCTGCGCGGACTTGAACTCCTCGATGGTGTCGAGCAGATCCGAGATCGCACTGCGTTGCTTCGTGGCTCGTACTCCGACTACGACGGGTCGTCTCGGAGTGGCGGTATCGGTCGTCTTCTCGGTCACAGGTTTCGGCCTTCCTCGGCGTGAGCCACGGCGTCGACGACGATGTGGGAGAGATGGTCGTCGACCAGTCTGTACAGGACCTCGCGGCCGTTGCGTTCTCCGCGCACCACGCCGGCGGCCTTGAGAACCCGCAGATGCTGGCTGATCAAGGGCTGCGTCACACCGAGGGCGACGACGAGTTCGTGAACGCAGCGCTCGGATTCTCTGAGCTGCAGCACGATGGCGATCCGAACCGGTGCGGCCAGTGCACGCAGGATGTCACCGGCGGCGGCCAAGGTCTCCTTCGGCGGGAGCAACGCCGGGGGAGCGGCGGCGAACGGGTCGTCGTGCACCGGGCGTTCCGGATCCTGCAGGTGCGCCGCTGTCTCCATGGACGAGTCGGTTCTGTGGGTGTGCACCGTGGACATGGCTGCGGCTCCTTCGGTCACCGGTCGGTTGTCGAATTCTCCCTGCACGGTCGACGTCATGAACTCAGGCTAGTGCAGTCATCGTTATTGCAAATCATATTCATTGTGATATGCACAGGTGCGCATGTCAATTTCGGTGCCCGACCGCTGTTCGGAATCGATGACCGAGCCAGATAGTCTGATCAGGGCGAAAACCGCCCACGTCACCTCTTACACGATGTAACCGAAGATGGAGAGCTCCGCCAGTGGCACCCAAGTCCAAGGTCGAAACCGTCGCCAACCTCGCCAAGCGCAGAGGTCTCGTCTACCCGTGCGGCGAAATCTACGGCGGTACGAAGTCGGCCTGGGACTACGGTCCGCTCGGCGTCGAGCTCAAGGAGAACATCAAGAAGCAGTGGTGGCGCAACATGGTCACCAGCCGCGACGACACCGTCGGGCTCGACTCGTCGGTGATTCTGCCGCGCCAGGTGTGGGAGGCCTCCGGCCACGTCGAGACGTTCTCCGATCCGCTCGTCGAGTCGCTGCACACCCACAAGCGCTACCGTGCCGATCACCTCATCGAGGCCTACGAGGAGAAGCACGGCCACCCGCCCGAGAACGGCCTCGCCGATATCCGCGACCCGGAGACCGGTGAGCCCGGTTCGTGGACCGAGCCGCGCGCATTCTCCGGCCTGCTCAAGACCTTCCTCGGCCCGGTCGACAACGAAGAGGGGCTGCACTACCTGCGCCCCGAGACCGCCCAGGGAATCTTCGTCAACTTCGCCAACGTGCTGACGACCTCACGCAAGAAGCCGCCGTTCGGCATCGGCCAGATCGGCAAGAGCTTCCGCAACGAGATCACGCCGGGAAACTTCATCTTCCGCACTCGCGAGTTCGAGCAGATGGAGATGGAGTTCTTCGTCAAGCCCGGCGAGGACGACGAGTGGCATCAGTACTGGATCGACTACCGCATGAAGTGGTACACCGATCTCGGCATCGATCCGGAGAACCTGCGGCTGTACGAGCACGCCAAGGAAAAGCTGTCGCACTACTCCAAGCGCACCGTCGACATCGAGTACCGCTTCGGCTTCCAGGGCAGTGCCTGGGGTGAGCTCGAGGGCGTCGCGAACCGCACCGATTACGACCTGACGGTGCACTCGAAGGCGTCGGGCCAGGACCTGAGCTACTACGAGCAGGCCACCGATACCCGGTACACCCCGTACGTCATCGAGCCGGCGGCAGGTCTGACGCGCTCGCTGATGGCATTCCTCGTCGACGCGTACACCGAGGACGAGGCACCCAACGCCAAGGGCGGTGTCGACAAGCGTGTCGTGCTCAAGCTCGATCGTCGTCTTGCCCCGGTGAAGGTTGCGGTGCTCCCGCTCTCGCGTAACGCCGATCTGACGCCGAAGGCGAAAGATCTTGCGCAGCAACTGCGTCAGTACTGGAATGTCGAATTCGACGACGCCGGAGCCATCGGTCGCCGCTACCGTCGTCAGGACGAGATCGGTACCCCGTTCTGCATCACCGTCGACTTCGACACTCTCGACGACCACGCCGTCACCATTCGTGAGCGCGACACGATGGCACAGGAGCGCGTGGCTCTCGATCAGGTCGAGGGCTACATCGCCGCCCGTCTGATCGGCGCGTAGGGCTGTAGGCAATCGGCAGGGCCCGATCTCTCGATGAGAGATCGGGCCCTGTCGCATGTCTGGGTCGAATCAGAAGCGGCCGCCGCCGCCACCGAAGCCTCCGCCTCCGCCTCCACCGCCGCCGAAGCCCCCGCCGCCGCCGAATCCACCACCGAATCCGCCTCCGCCTCCGCGCAGCACGCTGTTGATCAGGATTCCGCCGAGCACGGCGCCTGCTACGTTGCCGCCGCTACTGCCGCCGCGTGGACCGTGCCGATTTTCCCAGTTCCGCACATCGGACTGGGCGATCTGCGATGCGCGCGAAGCCAATTGGCTGGCGGCATGCGCGTGCTTGAGAGCCTCGTCGGGATTGTCCGGCTCGAGCTGACGAGCTGCACCGAGATGCCGTTCGGCTTCGGACAAACGCGTTCGAGCATCGGCACCCACGCCGCCGCGGCGCGTCGAGATGTAGTCCGCAGCAGCAGTGATTTGCGCCTGAGCAGCCGCAATATCGCGTTCCAGACGCGCACGCAGCTGATCCTCGGCGGCCTTCTCCGCCGACGCTTCGTCGACGATCTTTTCGAGTTCGGAATCTGCTGCGGCAAGGGCGGTGTAACTACCGAGCGGATCGCTCGACTGTGCCGTCTCGGCGTTCTTCAATGCCGTCTGTGCCGCAGTCATCGCCGCCTGCAGTTCGGTGCCGCCGTGTTCGGCCAGTCCGCGAGCCTGCTCGATGTCCCGGCGGACGTCCGCGATGGCGTCGGGCAGGGTGGCTATTGCGTGCCGTATGTCGTCGCGGGCGTGGTCGACTCCGTCGAGCAACGACTTCGCCTGATCGACAGCTCGTTCCGCGGTCCGAATCGCGGTCACGGCCGGGCCCTGCTTTCCGGGCGGCAGTGCTGCGGCCTTCCGGCCGGCTTCGATGTTCTCCTCGGCCAGTGCAACTCGATCCTTGGCCATCGTGACGTTGTCGGCAATCGATTTCAGTGCGGTCTCGGAGAATTCCGAATGCAGTTGAGCGAGTACGGCTTCGGACTGCGGAATGCGCACCGTCAAGCCGATGATGGCTTGGGTGAGCTCGTCGAGATGCGAGCCGGCGTTCATGACGAGGTCGCGGAATCCGTCGAATTCCTCGACCCGCGAGTCGAGTTCGCGATCTGCCTGGCCGCACGAGGAGATGATCTCGACGAGCATCGCCCGGCGCTGATCGGGGGTTTCGGGAATGGCGTCGTCGAGGCGCTGACGGATCTCGAAGGCGGAGGCCAGAGCTTTCTTTGCGTTGTCGTACGCCGTGATGAAGGGAGCGGCTGCCGAATCGCCGAATTCGCCTCGGGCGAGGGTCAATTCCTCCTCGCTGGCTCGCACGGCGTTGTCGGTCTCGATCAGAATTTCCTTGGCGCGGGTGTCGAGAACGTCGATCGGGAATTGGGCCAATGCTGCCGGGTCGCTCGGATCGATCTTCGCCACCGCTTCCACCTCGGCGGCCACTCGAGCCTTCTTGCGCCGTGAGGAGTAGACAACAGCTCCGCCGCCTGCGACGGCCAACACCCCGACACCGATCAGCAGCGGTGCCGACGACCCACCTCCACCGCTCGATGCATAGGCCTCGCCGAGTGCGCCGGCGGCCGCGATGGCCGCTCCCGACCAATCCTTCTCGCCCAGTGCAGGTTCGACGTCGTTGACACGAATGTCGTCCTGCTCTGCCGTGGTGATCTGTGAGAGCCCAGTATTGACGCCGAGGTAGTACGACCGATCGACGGTGGCTACTGCGAGCAGTACGTCACGCTGGCCGAGATCGCTCCGTTGGTATGTCTGCTCGGCCCAGTCGGCCGCCGACATGTTGTCGAAATCCGCAACGTAGGTGACCCACAGCCTGAGCTGACTGCCGCCGTACAGGTCGTCGATGGACGTCTGCACCTCGGCCAGCGAGTCCGGATCGAGTGCCTGCACGTTGTCGGTGATCTGGGTGGCGAGGCGCGACGGTGCCTCGGCGGAGGCGACGCCGGGGGCGAGGAGAACCACAGCGAACAAGGTCAGAGCACCTGTTGCGGTGAGGCGACGGAATCGATGGACCGACCTACGGACTGTGGCGCTGGAGTGCCGCCGGTGCTGGACTGCCATGCGCTGAAATCTACCGGCTGGGTCGTGTCCGAATCGAGCAGGTCGATCCATGACAGTTGTCATCGTGCAATCGTGACGCTCGGTCGAGGTGGTCGGGCTCGGATCGCAGCAGAGTAGCTGTCATGACCACAACGAAGGCAGTCGAACTGCGAGGCGTCACGAAGACATACGGATCGGTCCGTGCGGTGGACGGAATCGACCTGTCCATCGAGCCGGGCGAGGTACTCGCTTTTCTCGGACCGAACGGTGCCGGCAAGACCACGACCATCGACATGATGCTCGGCCTGGCCATACCCACCACCGGGACGGTATCGGTGTTCGGCGGAACTCCGGCCGACGCCATCGCTCAGGGGCGCATCTCGGCGGTGATGCAGACCGGCGGACTTCTTCGCGACCTGACCGTCCGCGAAACCGTCGAACTGACCGCGGCGCTGTTCGCCCGAACTCGGACGGTGAAGGAAGTCCTGACTCGGGCCGGCATCGCCGACATCGGCGACCGGCGAGTGGCCAAGTGCTCCGGCGGCCAGCAACAGCGACTGCGATTCGCACTTGCACTGTTGCCCGACCCGGATCTGCTGGTGTTGGACGAGCCGACCACCGGCATGGACGTCGAGGGTCGACGTGACTTCTGGAACGCCATTCGCCAGGACGCGAGTACCGGCCGAACAGTGCTGTTCGCAACGCACTACCTCGACGAGGCCGATGCCTACGCCGACAGAATTGTCCTGGTGCGGCACGGCAAGATCGTCGCCGACGGCAGCGCCGCCGAGGTCAAGAACCTCGCGGCGGGACGCACGGTCACCGCCACTCTGCCCGGTGTCGACCGGTCAATGTTGCTCGCTCTTCCCGGAGTCGACCGGGTCGAGACGCGCGGCGACCGGGTGATCGTGCACGGACGCGACTCCGACTGCGTTGCCCGCTACCTGCTCAACGACGCGCACGCGACCGATCTCGAAATTGTCTCGCGGAACCTCGAGGACGCGTTCCTCGCTCTGACCACCGATGCCGATACCGAACTCGCCGGGAGTATCCGATGACCACGACCTCGCCCCGCCCCACCGCTGCCAGAGCCGTTGCGTACGGCGGATTTTCGCCCACGTTCCTCGGACTCGAAATCCGTCGCCTGTTCCGGAACAAGCGCACGTTGGTCTTCACGTTGGTCATGCCGCCGGTATTCTTCGTCATCTTCGGTACGCAGTCGGACTACCGGACCAACTACCCTTTCGCGCACGGCAATGTCACGGGCTACATCGCCATCAGCATGGCCGTCTACGGAGCGATGCTGGCCACCACGAGTGGGGGAGCGATGGTCTCCGTCGAACGCGCTCAGGGCTGGAGCAGGCAGTTGCGACTGACTCCGCTCAAACCTGTCGCTTACATCGTCACCAAGATGCTCGTCGCCATGACAATGGGTGCTGCAGCGATCGTCGTGGTGTTCGTCGTCGCGGCATTCTTCGGAGCCGACATGCCGATCTGGGTGTGGCTCGCCTGCGGAGTGATCGCGTGGCTCGGATCTGCGGTGTTCGCCGCATTCGGGTTGTTCATGGGGTACCTGCTGCCCTCGGAGAACGTCATGCAGATCCTCGGACCGGTACTGGCCTTCCTCGCCCTGGCCGGCGGATTGTTCGTCCCGCTCGGTGACAGCGGCTGGTTCCCGATGCTGGCGAAGTTCACCCCGCTGTACGGTCTGGCGACTGTGGCCCGGGCTCCGTTCACCTCGGCCGACGCAGGCATTCTCGCCGTCGCAGTGGTCAACCTGGTGGTGTGGGCGGTGGTGTTCATCGCAGGAGCGGCGCTGCTGTTCCGGAAAGACACCAAGCGTGCCTGACGCGGAAACCACCGATCGTGTCGCCCACGGAGATACCGTGGGCGACATGACCACGTTCACCGCCGACCTCCCCGAGGGCAGGGTCTGGCGGTACGGCTGGATGTTCGGAGCCATCTGGCTGATCTACCTGATCTATCCGTTGAACGAGATTCTGTCGTTGGAGTCTGTGGCGGCACGGGTCCTCGGTATTGCCGCGATCGTCGGGTTCGGAGTCGTGTTCACGGCCACCTTCTGGCGCTTTCGCAACGGTCACCGCCGCGGACACCCGCTGCCGATACGGCAGGCCTGGATCGCGCTCGCGGCAATGCTGGCCCTGACCGCGGCGATGAGCGCGCTGATCGGAACCACCGGATTCGGCGCAACGATCTACATCGCGGTGCTGGCGATGATGACGCTGCCGGTTCGGCAGGCGTGGACGTTGGTCGCGGTGATGGTGGTGCTCATCGAAGGGGCACCGCGGGTCATCCCGTCCTGGGAGCCCGACAATTTTTTCGCGTTTCAGTTGCTGATCAGCTCGGCCGCTGCGTGGGGTATCACTCAGGTCTTCCAGCGCAACCACGAATTGGCCGTGGCGAGGCAGCAATTGGCGGATCTGGCAATCGTCGCCGAACGTGAGCGGATGAGCCGAGACGTGCACGACATTCTCGGGCATTCCTTGACTGTCATCACTGTCAAGAGCGAACTGGCCGGCAGATTGCTCGAGATCGATGCTGCCCGAGCAGCTGTCGAGATCGCCGAGGTGGAAACCCTTGCGCGGCAAGCACTGGCCGACGTTCGCAGCACCGTCGGCGGCATGCGGCAGATCGACATCGGCACCGAATTGGCCAGCGTACGAACAGCTCTGGTGGCCGCAGCCATCGATGCCGAGCTGCCCGCGGATGCCGATGTCGTTCCATTGCGACACCGCGAACTGTTCGGCTGGGTCCTGCGTGAAGCGGTGACCAACGTGGTGCGGCACTCCCACGCACGGCACTGCCGAGTGACGCTGACGCCGTCGAGCATTTCCATCGTCGACGACGGATGTGGGCCGGCCGAGGAAAATTGTGGAGGAAACGGGCTCCGCGGGTTGGATGAACGCGTGAGTGCTGCCGGTGGTTCACTGACGGTCGCCCGGGTTCCGACCGGCGGATTCAAGGTGGAGGTCTCGGCACCATGAGTATCAGACTGTTGCTGGCCGACGACCAAGCGCTGGTGCGTGGTGCTCTCGCGGCATTGTTGGGACTCGAACACGACCTCGACATCGTCGCCGAGGTGGGACGAGGCGACGAAGTGGTGGCGGCGGTTCTCGAACATCGACCCGACGTCGTGCTGCTCGACGTGGAAATGCCGGGCAAGAACGGCATCGACGTCACCGCCGAGCTGGCTCAGGTGGTACCGGAGTCGAGAGTGCTGATCGTCACGACGTTCGGCAGGCCCGGATATCTGCGCCGAGCGATCGACGCCGGAGCCTCCGGATTCGTCGTCAAGGACACTCCAGCCAAACAGTTGGCCGATGCCGTGCGACGGGTCCACATGGGTCTGCGCGTCGTCGATCCCGCGCTCGCCACCGAGACGCTCACCGAGGGCGTCTCGCCGCTGACCGCCCGTGAGCAGGAAGTTCTTCGCGCAGCGTCGAAGGGTGGAACGGCCGGTGCCATCGCGGCGCAGGTGCACCTGTCGGAAGGGACAGTGCGCAACCATCTCTCTTCGGCGATCGGAAAAACTGGCACCAGCACCCGGGCCGAAGCGGTCCGAGTCGCCGAGGACCGCGGGTGGCTCTGACCTTCCGAGGCGCGCCGTGACCGCCGAAGATGCGCGGGCCTGGCAAACTCGAGGGGTGAATCCAACTCTCGACCGAGATTCGTACGGCGACCCGTACGACGACCGGTATGCCCCGGACCCCGGTCCCGAGCGGCTGGGCTTCTTCGGAACGCTCGGACGCTGGACGGGTCGGTTGGTCGCGGGAGTGATACTGATGGCCCTCGTCCTGGTGGCGGGCACCGCGGTGCGCGTGTGGCAGGTGGCTCGGATCGACGACCATACTGCGGCGGACGCCATCGTCGTACTCGGTGCGGCGCAGTACAGCGGTACGCCCTCGACGGTGTTCGAGGCACGCTTGGCGCAGGCGGCCTCGTTGTACGAGCAGGGCATCGCTCCCGAGATCGTCACCGTCGGCGGCAAGCAGGAAGGTGACCTGTTCACCGAGGCGGCGTCGGGTCGCAATTACCTGATAGATCAGGGCGTGCCTGCCGACGCGATCGTGGCCGTCGAAACGGGATCGGACACCCTCGAAAGCATCGAAGCCGTCAGCGCCACGCTACGAGACCAGGGCAAGACATCGGTGGTACTGGTCAGCGATCCGTGGCACTCGCTGCGCACCCGAACCATGGCGCGCGACGCCGATCTCGATGCATGGACGTCGCCCACCCGCACCGGGCCTGCCGTCTACACCCGCGAGTCGCAGGCGCACGGAATAGCCAGGGAGACAGGCGCTCTGCTGTGGTACCAGTTGACGCACTTCACCGCTGATTTCTCCTACACGGCAGGCCAGTAGATGACCGGCACATACTCCGAGCACGACGTCGAACGATTCGTTCCCGAACCGCCCAAGACCGCTGGGCTTCGATCCGGGGCGGACAACGCCTCGCATCGGAGTGCGTTCGCGCGAGATCGGGCGCGGGTCTTGCACTGTGCTGCCCTGCGTCGTCTTGCGGACAAGACCCAGGTGACCGGGCCCCGCGACGGCGACACCCCGCGCACCCGGTTGACGCATTCGCTCGAGGTCGCGCAGATCGGGCGCAGCATCGCGGAGGGGCTCGGCAGCGACCCCGATCTGGTCGATCTGGCGGGCTTGGCACACGACATCGGTCATCCTCCCTACGGACACAACGGCGAGCGGGCCCTCGACGAGGTGGCCCAAGATTGCGGCGGATTCGAGGGCAACGCGCAGAACCTGCGCATCCTGACCGGCCTCGAGCCCAAGATCCTCGACTCCGACGGCAACAGCGCGGGACTCAACCTCACCCGCGCCGCCCTCGACGCCGCGATGAAGTATCCGTGGACCAGGCCCGCGCCGGGCGCGAAATTCGGTGCCTACGACGACGACTCGGCCATTCTCGGCTGGGTACGCGACGGTGCACCGGACAAGCACAAGTGCCTCGAAGCGCAGACCATGGATTGGTCCGACGACGTCGCCTACTCGGTACACGACGTCGAGGACGGCGTCATCGACGCCAGAATCGACCTGCGCGCACTATCCGATCCGATCGAGCAGCGGGCACTGGCCGAACTCGGTGTCTCGGAATTCCGCGGACTCGACGTCGACGAGTTGATCGAGGCGGCGAGCCGGCTGTCCAAGATGGACGTCGTCGTCGCGGTCGGCAGATACGACGGCACCCTCACCGCATCCGTGGCGCTCAAGCACATGACGAGCGAGCTGGTCGGGCGATTCGCCACGGCTGCCATCGACGGAACCCGTCAGAAGTACGGCACGGCAGCATTGACGAGGTACGACGCCGACCTCGTGGTGCCGTCGATCGTCGCGTCCGAAGTGGCTCTGCTCAAGACCATGGCACTGCGGTACGTCATGTCCGACGCTGGGCACAAGATTCGGCAGGAACGTCAACGTGACCGGATCCATCGCGTCGCCGAGTGGTTGATGCGCTCGGCGCCGGGCGAACTCGATCCCATCCTGGTGCCCGCGTGGCAACGCGCGAACAGCGACGCCGAACGGACTCGCGTCGTCGTCGATCAGATCGCCTCGTACACCGAAAGCCGACTCGAATTGGTCGACAAGCGCTCTCTGGGAGCTCAGGCCAGCTGGGGTTGATGCATTCGGAGTGTCCCTCGATTCGGGACTAGACTGCCCCTCGTGGCCGGCCGAATTCCTGAACGTGACATTGCCGCCATTCGCGAACGCACACGGATCGAAGACATAGTCGGCGACTACGTCTCGCTCAAGCGCGCGGGCGGCGACTCCATGAAGGGGTTGTGCCCCTTCCACGACGAGAAGTCTCCGTCGTTCCATGTTCGGCCCAACCACGGTCACTACCATTGCTTCGGCTGCGGCGAAGGTGGTGATGCCTACTCCTTCCTCCAGAAGATCGAGCACATTTCTTTCGTCGAGGCCGTCGAGCAACTTGCCGATCGGCTGAACTACTCGATCTCCTACGAGGGCGGAGGGCCCTCGGTCCAACGTGATCGAGGGACCCGCGCGCGCCTGATCGCCGCGAACGCGGCGGCTCAGGAGTTCTACGCCGGCCGGCTCAGCGGGCCCGATGCCCAGGCCGCACGGGACTACCTGACCGAACGCAACTTCGACGGCCACGCCGCGCTGGCCTACGGCTGTGGATACGCACCCGACGGCTGGGACACCCTCACCAAGCACTTGCTGGGCAAGGGCTTCGAAGCCAAGGAGATAGTCGACGCCGGCCTGGCAACCCCGGGCAAGCGCGGCACACCCATCGACCGATTCCGGCGCCGGTTGGTGTGGCCGATTCGCAGTCAGAGCGGCGACGTCATCGGCTTCGGCGCGCGCAAACTGTTCGACGACGACACGATGCCCGGAAAGTACATAAACACCCCGGAAACGATGCTGTACAAGAAGTCTCAAGTGTTGTTCGGGCTCGACCTGGCACGCAAGGAGATCGCGAAGTCGCATCAGGCCGTCATCGTCGAGGGCTACACCGACGTCATGGCGATGCACCTGGCCGGCGTCAAGACTGCGGTGGCGTCCTGTGGCACCGCGTTCGGCGAAGACCACCTCGCGATGCTGCGCCGACTGATGATGGACGACAGCTATTTTCGCGGTGAGGTGATCTACACATTCGACGGTGACGACGCCGGCCAGGCCGCCGCCATGAAGGCGTTCGAGGGGGATCAGAAGATCGCCGGGCAGACCTTCGTCGCCGTTGCACCCGACGGAATGGACCCGTGCGACCTGCGCCTGAAATCCGGTGACAACGCTGTTCGCGATCTCGTGGCCCGGCGGACCCCGATGTTTGCCTTCGTCGTCAAATCGCTGCTCCGAGAGCATGATCTGGACACGCCCGAGGGGCGCGTCGAAGCGCTCAAGCGCACTGTTCCGGTGGTCGCGCGAATCAAGGACGCCTCACTGCGGGACGAGTACGCCAGGCAGCTCGCCGGGTGGACCGGCTGGGACGACACTGCGATGGTGCTCGCCCGCGTGCGCGACGAGGCGAAGAAGGGTGCCCGAGGCGACACGAGCGGTAAACGCGTGCCCTTCGAGAAGCGTCAGGCAGCGCCGACGGAAGCCCCCACCGGGCCGCCGCGTCCGAACCCCACCGATCCGACGCTGTGGCCGCAACGAGAGGCCCTCAAAGCGGTGCTGCAGATGCCCGCGGTCGCCGGCACCGTCTTCGATTCGCTGCCACCCGAGAGCTTTCACCATCCGGCGTACGCCGCGGTGCGTGATGCCGTGGCCGCGGCCGGCGGCACTGCCGCGGGCCTGGGCGGTGGGGAGTGGGTCGACGCGGTGGCCAAGCAGGCCAAGGACGCCGTGGTGGTGTCGTTGGTGACGGAGTTGGCCGTCGACCCGATGCGCGTGGCCGACGACGCTCTCACGCGCTACATCTCCGGTGTGCTCGCCCGGCTTCAAGAGGTGTGGGTGGGCCAGCAGGTCGCCGAACTGAAGTCCAAGCTGCAGCGCATGTCGCCTGCGGAGAAGCCGGACGACTACAACGCCCTGTTCGGTGATCTCATCGCCCTCGAGCAGTACCGCCGCAGCCTGCTCGAACTCGCCGTGGGAAGCGTCGCCGAGGTCGGTTAGCGCCGCAGCTGATCGCGCGGGACGAAAACCTGGTCTTCGTCGTCGACCGGCTTCATCGGCTCGAGTCTCGGCTGCGTGTTCAGAGAGTCGGACAACTTCTGACGGCCGACCTCGATGGCCTTCTTGGTCGCCGGGCTCGACGCGACGGCGCTGGCCGTCTTGCGAATCTGCTCGTAGCGGCCCCGTCCGGCCTTGGCTCCCAGTACATATGCAGCTCCAGCCGCCAGTACCAAACGAATCATCAGTGGGTCCTTCCGTAGAGCGTGCGGCCGTTCTTCCATCTTGCCCGACGAACCTCGAGCAGGGCGATTCGGTACACAGCGGAGGCTGCCTCGGCGCTCTCGTGGGCCCGATTTGGTACTCACAAGGGGGTGTGCGCTATTGTTTCCAACGGCTCGCACGAGAGTGTGACGCCGCAAGGTAATCCCCCATAGCTCAATTGGCAGAGCATTCGACTGTTAATCGAAGGGTTCCTGGTTCGAGTCCAGGTGGGGGAGCGCAGTCCCCGTCCGGCTTGTCCGGGCGGGGATTTTTGCTGTCCGGGGTCGCTCGCCCGTGACCGGATCGGTCGGCGAGAACGTACCGCACATGTGGTACCGAGAGTCCCGGACAGCTATCAGATCGTGACCGAATCTTCTGTATATCGATCGAATGAATCAGGTCGACGGATGCCAGTTTTGTCGGTGTCTCGCGACATACTGTTCGTGCGATCCGGGACGCTCGGAAGTGCTGAAAAAAGACGGATCGGTCGGGTTCTAAGGGGCTTTGAAGTGAGTTTGAGTTACGCATCCACCGTTCCACGCCAGCTCGTGCATCGGCGCTCTCCGGCGGACGTGCTGTTGACCGACTACGAGACGGTCGACGGTATGCATCGTGCGGCGGTACAGCTGCCGACGTCGCATCGCATGTTCGTGCCGGTACGTCGCACCCACGATTCGTTGATGATCGCCGAGGCGCTACGGCAGGCAGTGAGCCTGTTCTGTCACGTCGAACACGACGTCCCGCTCGACCACGTGGTCTACATCGAGCACTTCCGGTTCGACATTCTCGACCTGCTGTCGGTCGACAACATCGACGATTCGCTTGTCGCCGAGTCGATCACGACCGACCGCACATTCGAGGACGAGTCGCTGGACAACCTGAAGCTGTCGGCTCGACTGCTCAACCGCGGTCAGGTCGTCGCCTCCGGAACGGCGTCCGTGCGTCCCATCGGACCGGACGTCTACTCCAAGGTCCGCAAGCCGACCATGGCCGACCCACACTTTCGGTACCTTCCCGCCGGAACCGAGGTGGTGGAACCGGCCGGTGTGGGCCGTCTCGACCCCTCCGATGTAGTACTGGCTCGTCATACCTCGGACGGGACGCTCGTGGTGGCTCCGGATCCGCGGAACCTGGCGATGTTCGATCACTCGGTGGAATACCTACCGGGCGTCACCATGCTCGAAGCCGCCCGTCAGGCGTTGCGTTTGGCCACCGGTTGTGTGGGACTGGATTTCACGTCCCTCGAGGTCAGGTTCTTGGGGTTCGCCGAATGGGCCAACCCGTGCACGGTCATCGTCGACAGCGACACGACCGACGGCATTCACCGCATTCAGTTCGAGCACGACGGGGTCGTGCTCTCGGCGATGTCCGTCACGGCGACACCCGAACCGTGGCTACCGCTCAGCGATCGTTCCAGTCGATGAGCGGTGCGTCGGCGACCGCTCGTATCCGGGCCAGTCGCCGGCGAGGGGCGATCGACGGTAGCAACAGGTGCCACATCTCGGTCATCCGAAGCTGGAGGTCGGCGCGTCCGGTGAGCATCTCCGAGACGGTCTGAACTCCCGTGAACGATGCGACGATCATCCTGGCGAGTGCGGCCGTGTCCACGTCGTCGACGATGTCGCCTTCGGTCCGGGCGCGCTCGGTCAACTTCGCGATCATTCCGATCCAGTCGTCGAACGATTGCGCATTCGGATTCTGAGCCGTCGTCGATTCCAACGTCAACCGCATGCCGCCACGTGCGATGGGGTCGGTCTGCAGCTGACGCGCCAACTCCTTGGTGATCAGGATCAGGGCATCGATCGCCTTCGGTGTGCTCTCGATGATGGTGACGGTGGCAGCGGTGGCAAGAGCCATCTGTGCCTCGATCACGGCCTGCGCCAGATCTTCCTTCGACGAGAAGTGGAAGTACATCGCACCCTTGCTGACGCCGGCGTTGGCGATGATGGTGCTCAGACTGGCTGTGCCGTAGCCGAACTTGTCGAAGCTCGATGCGGCTCCCACGAGTACGGCCTGCCTGGTCGATTCTGCGCGCTCTTGCATCGGTAGACAATAGCTGGTACCCGCTTTCGCGGCACTCTCCGAGTCAAAAGACGGCAATTCACCGAAAATCGGTGTCGATGCCCAAGGGGCGAACCGTGCGCGCCTGCTCGAATGGTGATGGGGGATGACGGTGAGCGTGCGAATTGATGGCACGCTCATCACATGGTCAACAAGAGCGCGGGCATTCTGCTGTTTCGTGTGAACGCCGACGTGGTGGAGGTCCTGATCGCCCATCCCGGCGGCCCGTTCTGGGTGCGGAAGGACGACGGTGCGTGGTCGATGGTGAAGGGGGAGTTCACCGAGGCCGAAGACCCGTGGGCGGCGGCTCAGCGTGAATTCCGAGAGGAAGTCGGCATCGAGGTGCCGGCGGGCAACCCCATCGAGCTCGGCACCGTCACACAGCGCGGCGGGAAGATCGTCACCGCGTTCGGGATCGAGTCCGACCTCGATGTCTCCACTGCGATGAGCAACACATTCGAGATCGAATGGCCGCCGAAATCCGGAAAGATGCAATCGTTTCCCGAGGTAGACCGCATCGAATGGTTTCCGGTGCCACTGGCGAGGACAAAGCTGCTGGCCGCGCAGCACCCATTTCTCGACGCAGTGGAGGCCATTGTGGAGTCGCGCTAGTTTCGGCGTCGAATCCGGGGGTATCCGGCGGCCGGAAACGACGGCCGCGGATGCAGGGTGGGAAGTGGAACATGACACCGATGGAGACGACCGACGCCGACACGGCTCGCGTGGAAACGGCTCTGCTGGAAGGTCAGTGGGCAGGTCGAATCGTGGCCTCGGGGTTCGTGGCTCTGGCCACCGGCCTGTCCTGGATGTTCGCCGCGTCCGCAATGATCGGCTAGCAATACCAGACCGTTCGGTCGATACTGCTCAGCGACTACTACGAAGGGCAGTGCAGTGACCGACGGTATTGCGTCAGCGACCCCACCGGCGATCGAGGTACCCAAGCGTGCCTGGCAAGCCCTGGTGGTTCTGTTGCTCGGCATGTTCATGGCCCTGCTCGACACCACCATCGTCAACGTCGCATTGCCGACGATCAGCACGACGCTGGAGGCATCGGAATCCGTTCTGTCGTGGATCATCTCGGGCTACGCGCTCGCGTTCGGTCTCGCTTTGATTCCGGCGGGCAAGGTCGGGGATCGGATCGGGCACAAGTGGGTGTTCTTCACCGGCCTCGCTCTGTTCACGGTGGCCAGCTTCGCCTGCGGACTCGCTCAGGACGATCTGCAGTTGGTGGTTGCCCGAGTGGTTCAGGGTCTGGCAGGCGGAATGTTCGTGCCCGCTGTCACAGCGTTCATTCAACTGCTGTTTCCAGGCCCTGTGCGCGGCAAGGCATTTGCGATCATGGGTGCGGTCATCGGAGTGTCGACTGCGTTGGGGCCGATCGTCGGCGGGTTGATCATCCAGGCTTTCGGTGAGGAGAACGGCTGGCGGTTGGTCTTCTGGGTCAACCTGCCGATCGGCATCGTCGGTCTGATCGCGGCGGCGGTTCTGCTGCCGAAGAAGGATGAATCCGAGCCGACTGCAAGGCCGGGCATCGACTGGCTCGGGTTGGTGCTGATCTCCGCCGGCCTCATCGCGCTGCTCGTACCGCTGATCGAAGGCCAGGAGCTCGGGTGGCCGTTGTGGACCTACGTGACCATTGCTGCAGGCGTGGGCCTGATTGCAGTGTTCGGCTGGTGGGAGGTGATCCACAGCGGTCGTGGACACAATCCGCTCGTGCCGCCGCGACTGTTCACCCGACCGGCATTCACCGGCGGTGTGATTCTCGCGCTGGTGTACTTCGCAGCGTTCACCAGCATCTTCTTCACCATCTCGTTGTTGTGGCAGACCGGGCTCGGCAATACGGCCCTCTCGTCCGGGTTGGTCTCGATACCGTTCGCGATCGGCAGCATCATCGCGTCCTCGCAGAGCAACAAGCTCACGATCCGACTCGGCCGCACCGTACTGATCCTCGGCGCATCGCTGGTGTCGATCGGCTTGATCTGGCTGTGGATCATCTTGGCGACCAGTTCCGCCGACACCATCTCCCATTGGACTCTGCTGGTCCCGCTGTTCATCGCGGGCTTGGGCAACGGCGCGTTCATCGCTCCCAACGCGCAGTTCATCGTCGCAACCGTCGACCGCGACGACGCAGGGGCCGCGAGCGGCGTCATCTCGACGATGCAGCGCGTCGGCTCCGCAATCGGTATCGCAGTCATCGGTAGTGTGCTGTTCGGCTCACTCACCATGACCGGCCCCGATACCGTGGGATCCGGCTTCCTGCACGGTGCCGCAATGGCCATGGCCGTCAGTGCCGCGTTCAGCGTCGTTGCGTTGGCGTTGGTGTTCGCTCTACCGAAGAAGGTGCAGAGCGGTCACTGATCTCGGCTCGTTCAGCTCGACAGGCCCTTGCCGTGCCGCTGGACGACCGTCGATGCGAGATCGGCGATCTTGACGTTGAGATCCTGCGACGATTTGCGGAGCAGTGCGAACGCTTCTTCGTCGGATACTTTGTGCAGCGCCATGATGAGGCCGATCGCCTTGCCGATCTCGCGGTTACTCTCGAGGCCGTCGCGCAAGGTCGATGCCTCTTGGCCGTTCAGCATCGCCCCGACCGTCACAGAAGTGAATGCAGTCAGGATGACGGCTTTGTCGGCGGTGTCGGCATCGAAGGCACCCGCGGTGTCGGTGAACAGGTTGAGAGCACCCACCTTCTGCTCGTCGACCTTGAGGCGGAACCCCATCGCTCCCCGGACCGGCGTGCGGTTCAGGACACCCCGAGCCATTGCGGGCCACTGGGTGGGGCTGCTGAAATCCGGCTCGAGTTGGACGGCCTCGGTGGTCAGCGCATCCAGGCACGGTCCCTGACCTGTGGCGCGTTCGATGTCGTCGACGACGCGTGCCACGTCATCCGAGGCCGCGACGGTGACGGCCTTTCCGTGGCGCAACAACATGAGGCTCGCGTGATCGCAGTGAGGGACAACCATCGTCGCGGCGTTGCAGATAGCGGTGTAGACCTCTTCTGCGCTACTGCCGCGATACACGATGTCGGCCAGAGCGGCGAATACAGTTGCCGGGTCGGTCGACGGAGCGTCGAACTGTTCGTCGTCGGTCATTGCTTCTCCCGTCGTGTGGCGCATGCCGGGCAAACCGGTTGCGCAGCACATCAACCGTACCGCCCTGCGCCGGGGTCCCTGCACCAACGGGCTGGCAGTAGCCTCATGTCGTGAGCAATGCGCAGGAATCTACGGGGTTCGAGTACGGCCACGACGGCCCGAAGTCCATCGTGGTGGGCGTCGACGGCTCGGATTCGTCCTGGCGGGCCGCCGCATACGCCGGAGGACTGGCCCGTAGGCAACAATCGCTTCTGGTGCTGGTCTACGTGCAGCCCATCGCCACCGCGTCGTGGGGCCAGGCGGGGATCTCGATGGTGGAAACGGGCCGACAGATCGCCGACGAACTCCTCGACTACATCAGAACCTCGGTGGCCCGCTTCGGGGAGCGAGAGCAGGTTCGCTGGGAATTCCGCACTGCGCAGGGTGATCCGTACAACGGACTCGTCGCGGTTGCCGATGGACTCCGCACCGACGCCGTCGTGGTGGGGGCCTCCGAACGCGCCGGGCACCGATTGGCGGGATCTGTGGCAGTGCGACTGGTCAAGGCGGGCCGCTGGCCGGTCACAGTGGTGCCATGAAGGCTCGAATTCCAACCAGTCCGCGGTTTTCCCTGTAAAAATAGGCAGTCACCTCGTCGGATGCGAGGCGCATGTGGTGCGGTTCTCGGATTCGGGGAGTTCCATGGCTGGTCTGTCGCGTCGTCAATTCGTCACTCGGGTGGGCACCCTCGCCGCGGCACGGGGAATCGCACCGCAGGTTCTGGGCCACGCCCTTGTCGCTCGGGCGCAGCCGGCTTCAGGAGAGACCGATGTCGGCGGAACGCTGGCGCAGACCATCCTGAGATCGTCGACCGGCCCCGGTCGGTACCGGGTGCTCGCTGCGGGGCCGGGGGAGCCCTACGTCCCTCGCCTCGACATCCTCGGGCGGGCACCCAGCGCGTCTCGGGTGCAGGCCAGACGCTCGTTGCTCTACTTGGGGCACCTGTCGGACATGCATGTCATCGATGCGCAATCGCCCGGCCGGATCGAGCCCATGATCGTCTCCGACCATGCCGCATGGGGCTCGGCCTTCCACCCGCAGGACCCGCTGACCGTGCACGTCACGGCAGCGATGGTGAAGGCATTTGCGGATGCACGAATCAGTTCGGTCACCGGCGCTCCCATGGGGGCCGCGGTTGTCACCGGTGACAGCGCCGACATGCATTCTCATCTCGAACTTCGTTGCTACATAGACGTTCTCGACGGCGTGGCAGTCCGGCCTACGAGCGGCACATCCGACGTCTTCGAGGGCGTGCAAGCGTGGCCCGAGGCGCAGTCGGCGTATCGGCCGGGCGATCCGTCGGGAGGGTCGTTCGGTGACTACGGATTTCCGACGCTTCCCGATCTGTTGACGCAGGCGATGTCGGGGGCCGTCGAATCGGTGGGGCTACCCGTCCCGTGGTATTCCGTCTACGGCAATCACGACACGTTGTTGCTCGGCACGTTCGATCTCTCCTCTCAGCTGCATGCCCTCGCGGTCGGGGGACAGAAGGCGTACACACTCGAAGCGACGGCCACCTCGGCATTGGCCGGGTAGGCATCGACAGGTAGTCCGCTGCAGAGGATGGTCGATGCGCTCGGGGTCGGATCCGGTGCTCGGCCCGGGTTTCGAGCAGTGTCGGCGGATCCGGCTCGGTACCTCTTCGAGCAGCGTGAGTTCATGCAAGAGCACTTCGAGACGACTCCCACCCCAGGGCCGATCGGGCACGGTTTCACCCAGCACAACCTCGAGTCGGGTGAAACGTGGTGGGCGGCGGACCCGACTCCGAACGTTCGCACGTTCGGACTCGACACCTGCAACGCCGTCGCCGGCCCCGACGGGGCGGTGCCCGAGGACCAGTTCGACTGGCTCACTCAGCAATTGGAGAAGGCGCAGGCCGAACGCAAGCTCGTCCTGATCTACACCCACCACAACAGCCTGACCCTGGAGAACCGTGCACAGCGGCCGGGACAGTCGGTCAAGCTGTACGGCGCAGAGCAATTCATCGATCTGCTTCTGAAATATCCTGTGGTGATCGGTTGGCTCAACGGTCACACCCACCAGAATCAGATCCTGGCGCATTCGCGAGACGGACGAGGGTTCTGGGAGATCACCACCGCGTCGTGCATCGACTTTCCGCAGCAACAGCAGGTGGTGGAGATCGTCGACAACAGAGACGAGACATTGTCGCTGTTCACCACGGTGCTCGATCACGCGTCGTCGATCACGCCCGGAAACAGTGGCAGCTACCTGGACCTCGCTTCGCGTAGTCGTGAGTTGGCTGCGAACGACTGGGCCGAGAATCCGCTGATGCGACGAGGTTCGCGACTCGATCGCAACACCGAGCTCCTTCTGCCCGCTCCGTTCGACCTGAGCACCATCACCGACGCCGCTCTGGAACAGCAACACCTCGACGAGCACGCCAGACTGATTGCGTACGAGACGAGGCAGGGGCGATGAACGGTGTTCGTAGACAGCTCATCACGGTGGCGGCAGTGCTGGCCTGCGCGGGGTGCTCGCAGACCGCCGCGCTCGCGCCGGTCGGGGGAGCCGAACTCGGGAACCTCCGCTACGCGGTGAACGACGTTCTGTTCGAGCAAGGAATCGAGATCCTGGTTGCGCCCGTGTGCTCGGGCACCGGGGCAGACATCGAATGTGCCGGGACGACAACCGGTAACGAGACGATTACCGGTACGGCCACGTCCGACGACGCGAGCACGGTCGAGGTGAAGGTCGGCGCAACCGTGCTCTACTCGGGTTCGGTGCAGGACGTACTCGACCGCAATTCGACGGTCGGTGCGCCGTGAGAGGGGTGCTACTGCTCGCATCGGGGGTTGTCGTCTCGGCTCTGATTCAGGCGCTGACCGTGGTGGGGGATCCGGCTCCGACGTCCTCCCTCGGATTCGCTGCGTTGGTCGTCGTTTCCGCCGCAACGGTGGTGTGCGCCCTGTGGTTCACCGCCTCGACGGCACTCGATGTGGTTGACGGCAACGCATCGGGTGCAGTGAGCCGGACGTGGCGACGACCGCGGGTACTGGCCTGGTGCGTGGTGCTGACCGGGGCGGCCGTTGCGCTCGCAATTCTCTTCCCCCTGCTCCCGGTTATCGTGATTGTCTTTGCGCTGCTCATACTTCCAGCGGCAGTGGACGGTCGCCGAAACCCTCTGCGCGCTGCACTACACACCGTGAAGCAATCCCCGTGGCGCTGTACCGCAGCGGCGGTCATCACGATCCTCGCCTACCTACTCGGCTGGGTGGTGGCACTCGTGCTGGGATTCTTCGTCACCGGCGTGGTGGCGGCATTCCTGACGTGGCTGTGGTTCGGGGCCAATGCTGCTGCACTGCTGGTGTATTGGTCGGCTTTGTATCGGAGAGCAACCGCTGTGACGATAAAGGTAGTATGCCACCGCGCTTCATAGTTCCTTGGTTGCGTAGTGAAGGATCGCTCGATTTGCTCAGGAAGTTGAAACGTGAAGTGAACACCCTTTCTGCGACGCTGTACCCGCCCCTGTGTTGGCACCGCCCGCAATGACGGATTCCTTCTTGTCGGACACTCGCGCTAGCCTCCACGAAAGTGAACTCGGCCCCGGGGGAGTAATAGAATGATGAACGTCGAATCCGCGCAAACCAGTCTCAAAGGGTTGGTCCAGGACTTCTTCGAAACTACATGGGCACGCCTCATCGATATGTCGTTCTTGCTTCTCGTTTCCACGTGGGTGTGGTGTGCTGGTGTGTCAGCGATCCTCAACGAGTCGGGGTTCCCAAGGCCCATCGATTGGTATCGAGGACCTGTAGAATCGATGGGTTGGCAAATGCCGACCTGGATCGTATCCTTCTCGGACTGGCGGAGCCCCGAGGGAATGTGGTGGCCACAAGCTGCGGTCTTGGGAGTCGCTATCGCGTGTTCTCTTCGGGCCCGTACTTCAGTCGCACCAGGATATCGGTTGTCAGCACTGGTTCTGCTCGTGGCATCTTGTCAATGGTTTGGGGTGAAAAGCACGTTTGCGGGCTTTGTCTTAACTTCTGCATTTTTAACGCTTATGGCTTTGATCAGAAGCGGAATCGACCAGCGCTTCGGTGAACGGGACAACGCGACATATTCGTACTTGCCGAATATCGTTCTCCGAGTCTTCGTATACGGGCCACTTTTGGTCCTGGTATTGCCATTCTTCGCGCCGGTACTGGCGCTGGTCGCTGCTCTACGGTCGTTTGCTTTCGATAACCGCGACTTCATAGAGCCGAGTGAGCTTGCAACCGTGACAGCAGTTGTCGACGGATGTCCCTCGGGTGAGGGGACAGCAGCCCAAATGTCAACACGGCGTTTAGCGCTGCTCCTGACCGCCGCGCAGTTGGCAGCGGCTGCCGAGAGCGGCACTAGATCTAAGATTGCGCAAGCGGTGGAAAGAAGTTTGCAGAGTCGGTGATCGGCTGAGTAAACCCGGCTTCGCCCTGGCGACGGCCGCTAGTTGAGCTCCAGGGGCCGTCTGACGACCCGGCATCTAGACAATGTCAGAAGTCTTGGTGGGGCGGGCGGGGCTCGAACCCGCGACCAATGGATTATGAGTCCACGGCTCTAACCGACTGAGCTACCGCCCCAATCCCGTACCAGGTACGAGCCAGCAGAATCGTACAGAATCACGCCGTCTCGTGGTTCCATCGGGGGCGCTACTTGGCCCTCACCTGCACCGGAACGCCGTTGAGAATCGCGTTCGCCGATACCGCGTCGACTCGGGCGGGGTCGGTGATGTCGTTGACGCTCGGTCCGGTGACAGTGGTGGCGACCGAGAGCTGCACGCCGGGGCGCTGATGACCGAATCCGTGCGGCATGCTCACCACCCCGGGCATCATCTTTTCGGACGCCGCAACCTCGATGTCGACGGTACCGGCCGCGGAGGTGACCGACACCATCGAACCGTCCTCGATCCCGCGCTGGAGGAGATCGTTCGGGTGGGCCAGAAGCTGATGTCGCGCTTTGCCTTTGGTGAGCCGAGCGGTGTTGTGCATCCACGAGTTGTTGCTGCGCAGATGTCGTCGACCGATCAGCAGGAGCTCGTCGTTTTTGGGAACCGCGCTCGAGTGCATCAGGTCCACCAGGGCAGGCAGTTCACCGACCACGACGTCCTGGATCAATTGAATGCGCTTGTCCTTGGTCTTCAGCTTCTGGGGAAAGCCCGGACGCAGCGGTCCCAGATCGATGCCGTGCGGGTTGGCTCGAAGCTTCCTCAGCGACAACCCTTTTCGTCGGCTACGGAGCAGGATGTCGAGAGTGCGAGCAGGGGACAGGCGCAGACGGGCCTCGCCGATGACGCTCTTCGGCGTCAATCGTGCCTTCAGTCGATCGACGGTGGAGCCTGCCATGCGGTTCTTGTAGCGCAGTGACAAGTCGCGGAAGATCTCCCAATCATGCTTGGCGTCAGCCTGCTTGGGTAGGACTGCTGGCATGTACTTGGCAGTGTTGTGTACCGCGAAAGAATTGAAGATCAGATCGTAGTGATCGCGTTCGAGGGACATCGTCGGCGGCAGAATTACGTGTGCGTGCCGCGAGGTCTCGTTGATGTAGAAGTCGAACGACACCATGAAATCGAGACCGGCGAAGGCCTCGTCGAGGCGACTACCGCCGGGCATCGACAGCACCGGATTGCCGGACAGGACGGCCATGGCACGAATCTGGTCCTTGCCCTCGGTGGTGATCTCGTCGACAAGCGTCGAACAGGGATACTCGCCGGCGAACTCGGGGAGATCGCGAACGCGGCTGCGCCATTTGTCGAAATGGCCACGACCGACGATGCCCTGCGAGATCAGATCGATCGCCGGATCGGTCACCATCGCACCGCCCGGTCGGTCGAGATTGCCCGTGATGATGTTGAGTACCTGGATCGCCCACTGGCACACCGTGCCGAACTGCTGCGTCGACACCCCCATCCTGCCGTACGCCACTGCAGACTTCGCCGCAGCGAATTCCGTTGCGAGAGAGGAGATGTCGTCTGCCGACATGCCGACGATCGGCGCCACCGCCGTCGGCGTGAATTCGGCGACGAGATCGGCAAGTCGATCGGCACCGTCGACGTAGTCGGCGACTCGGACGGAGCCGTCGGCGACGATCGTGTGAATCATCGCCAGCAACAGCAGCGCGTCGCTGCCGGGACGAACGAAGAAGTGGGTGTCGGCAATATCCGCCGTTTCGGTCTTACGTGGATCGACCACTACCAGTCGGCCACCTCGCTTACGGAGTGCGCGTGCTCTTTTGGCGAAGTCGGGCACCGTCATCATGCTGCCGTTGGAGGCCATCGGATTGCCGCCGAGGACGAGGAAGAAATCGGTTCGATCCATATCCGGGATGGGCAGCAGGAGCTGGTGGCCGTAGAGCAGATGGTCGACGAGCTGGTGCGGCAACTGATCCAAGGACGTCGCCGAGTACCGATTGCGGGTGCGCAGCAGCGACGTGAACGGAATGCCGTGGGTCATCGCACCCATCGAGTGCACGTTGGGATTGCCCTGATAGAGCCCGACAGCGTTGGAGCCGTACTTCTTCCGCGTCGAGACGAGGCCATCGACGACGAGGTCGTACGCCTCATCCCAGCCGATCTTCTCCCACTTCTCACCCACCCGCTTGACCGGTGTGGTGAGCCGATCGGTGTCGGCATGAAGGTCGATCAACGACAGAGCCTTCGGGCAGATGTGGCCCCGGGAGAGTGGGTCCTTCTCGTCGCCGCGGATCGAGACCACCGCGTTGTTCTCCACCGTGAATTCGAGACCACAGATCGCCTCGCACAGATTGCACGATCCATACACAACCGACATCGCATTTCTCCCATTCCTGTCGTCCGAGACTAGCCCGGCGGGGGACCGATCCACCGGCATCGACGGACAATTAGGCTTTGGGGTCGTGACTACCCTCGATCTCACTGCCTCGTGGCCCGTCGACCATGTCAGTGCTGCCGTCGTCACCGACGCCGGAGTGCGGGAGGAGGTGGGGGACACCGCGCGCGTCTTCGAGCTGGCGTCGGTCACCAAATTGCTCGCCGCCTACGCGGTGCTCGTTGCGGTCGAGGAAGGTGCCGTCGAGCTCGATCAGCCCGCAGGGCCGGAGGGGTCGACTGTGCGGCATCTGCTGGCGCATGCCTCGGGACTGGCGTTCGGCGAGCGGAAGGTGCAGGCTCCTGCCGGCACAAAGAGGATCTACTCGAGCGCGGGATTCGAGGTCTTGGCCGAGCTCATCGAAGCAGAGTCGGGAATTACCTTTCCCGACTACCTGGATGAGGCCGTCTGCGGTCCGCTCGGGATGGTCGACACGTCGCTGCCCGGGTCGGCCGGTCACGGTGCCCGTTCGTCCGTTGCAGACCTGACCAAGTTCGCCGCGGAGCTGTTGGAACCGACTCTCCTCGCGTCGCAGACACTGTCTTCGGCCGTCGACGTGCAGTTTCCCGGCCTGAACGGAATCGTGCCCGGGTACGGATCGCACAAGCCTTGCGATTGGGGTCTGGGGTTCGAGCTGCGCGATGACAAGACCCCGCACTGGACTGGGAGTAACAACTCGAGGGCTACGTTCGGCCACTTCGGACAGGCCGGGACGTTCCTGTGGGTGGACCCGTCGGTGAGGATCGCGTGTGTGGTGCTGACCGATCGGAACTTCGGAGATTGGGCCAAACCGCTCTGGCCCGAGCTCTCCGACGCCGTCCTGGCCGGGTGAAACACCACCGTTCACAGATTGCACTGGCGCAACAGGGGCAACTCGGGGCACACTAGTACACACACGCGTTGAATCGCTGCAACCAGTTCGAGCATGTCGAGGTCGTTGGGGAAGACGTCCCTCGTCGAAGCTGGAGGTAGTGCAATGCGTGGATCGAACCAATTCGCAGATGCGACGTCGGGTGTTGTGTACATCCACTCGTCGCCCGCTGCGCTGTGCCCGCATGTCGAATGGGCGTTGTCCGACGCCCTCGATTGCCGTGCCAATTTGAAGTGGTCCGCGCAGCCGGCATCCGACGGTCAGCTGCGCGCCACCACGGACTGGATCGGGCCCGTAGGCACCGGAGCGAAGCTCGCCGGCATCCTGCGCTCCTGGCAGATGCTGCGCTACGAGGTGACCGAAGACGCCAGCGAAGGCGTCGACGGCGAACGGTTCTCGCACGTACCCGGATTGGGTCTCTGGCGCGGATCGACGAGTGCCAACGGGGACGTGGTGCTCGGCGAGATGCGACTGCGCGCCCTGATGGAGAACAACCAAGGCAACCTCGCCGCCGCAGTGGAGCACGCGCTCGGCTCGGATTGGGATGCCGCACTCGAGCCGTTCCGCACCGGAGGCGCAGGAGCAGAAGTGACCTGGCTCAGCCGCAACGTCGGCTAGCAGCGGTTGCCGGGGATTCGTCGCGGCGGTAGTTTCGCGTTCGTGCCTGGGGTAGGCATGTGGGAACGACCGTGGAGTGGTGAGTTCGATGTTGTCGACCGGAAAAGTGATTCGATTCGACGAGTTCAAGGGGTACGGATTCGTAGCGCCGGACGAGGGCGGCGAGGACGTGTTCATCCACGTCAACGATCTGGACTTCGACAAACGACTGTTGGCACCGGGAGTACGCGTCGAATACGTTGCCATCGACGGTGACCGGGGTCTCAAGGCCACCGAGGTTCAGATCATCGACGGGCCGACGTCGACCGCTCTGGTTACCCGTCACAAACCCGACGTCCCATTTCACAACACCGCACCCGTCAGTGGTCACCAGCGCCACGACGACGCAGGCGCGGACGTCCTGTCCGAGGCGGACTTCACCACAGAGCTGACCGAACAACTACTGACGTCGAACGGCACGCTCACGGCTGCGCAGATACTCGACGTGCGATCGGCCGTAGTTCGACTGGCCCACGATCACCGATGGATCCAGGGCTGACCGACCTCGATCGACCTCGTTCGCCCGTCCCCGGTGTGAATCAATGTGGCTTTCTTGCACATGGAGTGCCTGAAAGGCGCATTGATCCCAACCGGGGTGGGTTTCCCAACCGGGGTGGGGTCTCGGGGCAGGGCTGACGGACCGCAGTAGGTAGTGGTCGGGTCGATCAGAGCGGGATGTTCTTGTGACTTCCGCGAGCCGCAGGTGCTGCGGCGAGAGCCTTGGCAACCGTGCTTCGGGTCTTGCTGGGCTCGATGACCTCGTCGACCACGCCGATGGCCACTGCGCGATCGACACCGCCTGCGATGCTTTCGTGCTCGACGGTGAGGCGGTCGTGCAGTGCCTCTCGCTCTTCCTCCGGTGCGGCGGCGAGCGCCTTCTTGTGCAGGATGCCGACGGCCGCCTTCGCGCCCATTACGGCGACCTCGGAGCCGGGCCAGGCGTAGACCGCGGTGGCACCGAGTGCGCGGGCATTCATCGCGATGTAGGCACCGCCGTAGATTTTGCGAGTGACCAGCGTGACGCGGGGGACGGTGGCCTCGGCGAACGCGTGCAGCAACTTCGCTCCGCGGCGAACGACGCCTTCCCATTCCATGCTGACGCCCGGCAGGTAGCCCGGCACATCGACGACCACAATGAGCGGTATACCGAAGGCGTCGCACAGGCGAACGAAACGCGCTGCCTTCTCGGCACTTTCGGAGTTCAGGCAACCTCCGAGTCGGATGGGGTTGTTGGCGATCACGCCGACGGTGCGGCCACTGATGCGGCCGAGACCGATGACGATGCTGCGAGCCCAGCCTCCCTGGAACTCCTCGAACGTCGATTCGCCTTCGACGTTGTCGAGCAGTTCGTGAATGATCGGGTGCACGTCGTAGGCACGACGGTTGGATTCGGGCATCAGTGCGCGTAGATCGGTGTCGCCGTGTTCTGCGGCGGCGATGTCGAACACGCCCTGCTCGCAGAACATCGACACCAGACGGCGGGCGCGGGTGAACGCGTCCATCTCGCTGTCGGCGACGATGTGGCAGACCCCGGACTTCTTGTGGTGCGTGTCGGGGCCCCCGAGCGACTCCATATCGACCTGTTCGCCGGTGACGCTGCGAACGACGTCGGGTCCGGTGACGAATACGCGTCCCTCGGGAGCCATGATGACGACGTCGGTCAAGGCGGGACCGTACGCTGCACCACCGGCTGCGAAACCGAGGACGACGGAAATCTGTGGGACGAGGCCGGACGCTCGCACCATGGCCTCGAAGACGAGTCCGACGGCATGGAGAGCCTCGACGCCCTCGGCGAGGCGAGCACCACCCGAGTGCCAGACGCCGACGATCGGGGCGCGCTGTTCGATGGCGGTGTCGATCGCGGCAACGATGTGCTTGCAGCCGTCCACCCCCATGGCACCGCCCATGACGGTGGCGTCGGAGCAGTAGGCGATGGTGTGGACGCCGTCGATTTCGCCCGATGCGGCCAGAATTCCCGACTTGTCCCGATCATGCAGGGGGACAGTGGTTCCGGCGTCGAAGAGCTTTTCGAGGCGGGTGAGGGGGTCGCGCGGATCGGTGGAGGTGCCGGATCGTGTGACAGGGGCCAGAATGGTCATCGCGTTGTCCTTCTTCAGGGCCCCTGGCGGGGGCGAGGCCCGAGCCGGGGCCGTCCGTCGAAAGAACGGCCCCAGCTCGGATCATGCACTGCGAGAGCGGGATTCGCTGAGTCGAGAAGTCGACTCAGCGGATCACGCCTTACCGAAGGCGAGCGCTACGTTGTGCCCACCGAATCCGAACGAGTTGTTGATCGCGTAGTCGATCTGTCCGACGCGGGGCTCGCCCTTGACGACATCGAGATCGATTTCGGGATCTTGGTTCTCCAAATTCAGTGTGGGAGGGATGATTCCCTCTCGCACTGCCAGCACCGTCAGTACCGACTCGAGGGCGCCGACAGCGCCGATCGAGTGGCCAAGAGCGGATTTCGGTGCGTACACCGCTGCGTGATTTCCGACTGCCTTGTTGATCGCCAGCGCTTCGGCAGTGTCTCCGATGGGAGTTGCCGTTGCGTGGGCGTTCACGTGGGTGATGTCGGACTTCTGCAGGCCTGCGGTCTCGATGGCGCGCTGCATCGCACGCGCGGCACCCTTGCCCTCGGGGTCGGGGGCCACGAGGTGGAACCCGTCCGAGGTGATTCCGGCACCGAGCAGGCGGGCGTGGATCGTTGCGCCGCGTGCCTTGGCGTGCTCCTCGGTCTCGATGACCATGAGCGCACCCGCTTCACCGAAGACGAAGCCGTCACGATCCTTGTCGAACGGACGTGACGCACCCTTCGGGTTGTCGTTGTTGGTGCTCATCGCCCGCATCATGGAGAAGCTGGCGATCGGAACCGCGTCGATGTATCCCTCGACGCCGCCGGTGACGACCATGTCCGCGTCGCCCATCACGATCATCCGCCATGCATGCGCAATGGCTTCCGATCCCGAGGAGCAGGCGGAGACGGGCGTGATGACGCCGGCTTGTGCTTTGAGCTCGAGCCCGACGACCGCTGCTGGGCCGTTCGGCATGACCATCTGAACGGCGAGCGGGGACACCTTGCGGTAGCCGCCGGCCTTCATCTTGTCGTTGGCGTCGATGAGAGAATCGCCGCCACCGAGTCCGGTACCGATCGACACGCCGAGGCGGAGGGGATCGACGTCGGGCGAGCCGGCGTTCTTCCAAACCTCACGACCGAGCACCGTGGACAACTGCTCCACGTAGCTCAGGCGACGGATCTCGACCCGCGAGAGCAGACTCTGCGGGTTCACCGCGAGGTGTCCGCCGATCCGCACGGGCAGGTCGTACTCGGTGACGAAATCGTCTTCCAGAGTGCCGATTCCGCTTTCGCCGTTCAGCAGACCCTTCCACGTGGCATCGACGTCACCCGCGAGTGACGTGGTCGCAGCAAGGCTGGTGACGACGACACTGGGGAAGCGTCCGTTGGCGGTGGATGGGTTGGTCATGGGTCGTGTCACTCGCTCGCGGAGTCGTCGAGCTTGGCCTTGATAGCTTCTGCGGCTTCGGGGTTCTCCGCTTCGAGCTTCTGGATGTAGTTGACGGCGTCGCCGACGGTGCGCAGACCTGCGAGGTCTTCGTCGGGGATCTTCACGCCGTACTTGTCCTCGGTCTGCACTGCGATCTCGACCATGGAGAGCGAGTCGATATCGAGGTCGTCCACGAAGGACTTCTCGATGGTCACCTCGGACGGTTCGATGCCCGTGACCTCCTCGATGATCTCTGCAAGTCCGGCGATGAGGTCTTCCTGGCTGGCCACTGTTGTGGCTCCCTTCTCTTCTGTGTCGAACGCCGAAGTCATGTGCTTCGAGACGCGGTTGTGCATTTCTGCCACTCGGGGAGTGGAAGTCGATCCGCAGTACCGAGACTGCGGTGTGATGGTGACCGAGCTATTCGAGCTCGGCCAATGCGGCGATGTCCGCCGGTGTCTTCAGGCCGAGGTTGGGCACGCCGCGCAGTTCACGCTTGGCGATACCGACCAGTGCGCCTGCCGGGGGCAGCTCCGCAAGTCCGGTGACCTGCGCGGTACGCAGGTACGCGCTGCACAGGTCCCACCGCACGGGGCGTGTGACCTGGGCGGCAAGTTTGGTGAGCGCATCGGCACCCGATGCGACGGGCTGACCGTCCGAGTTGGACAGCAAGGTGTGCGTCGGCTCGGACGGAGTGATGGCGGCTGCGGCCGCGGCGACGGTGTCGCCTGCCGATGCCATGTACTTGGTATGGAAGGCACCTGCGACCGGAAGTGCCCGGACCCGCGCCTTCTCGGGTGCGCTCTCGGCCAGTTCCGCCAACTTGGTCAGCAGACCTGCAGCAACGATCTGACCGGCTGCGTTGACGTTGGCCGGGGCGAGATCGAGTTCTTCCAGCCGGGCCAGAACTGCAGCTTCGTCGCCGCCGAGCACGGCGGACATACCGGTGGGTTCGAGGGCGCAGGCCTTGGCCATCGCGGCCCCGCGCACCGCCGCCAGGGATACCGCGTCGTCGGAGGAGATCACGCCGGCAATGGCCGCAGCCGCCAGCTCGCCGACCGAGTGGCCGGCCACGATGGCGTCGTCGGGGAACAGCCCACGCGAGGCGATTTCCTCGAAGGCCAGTAGGGCCGACGCCACGACCAGTGGCTGAGTCACCGCAGTGTCGGTGATTTCCTCGGCGGTGGCGGTGGTACCGAGTCGCACGAGATCCAGGCCGGAGGCCTTGGACCACAGCGCCAACCGATCGGCCGCGCCCGGGATTTCGAGCCAAGGCAGCAGCATGCCGGGAGTCTGGGAGCCCTGACCGGGCGCAAGCAACGCAATCACAGGGTTAAGAGAACACTGTCGGGCCCCTCATCAGTGATGTCGCGCTCGATGAACTCTCGACAAGCAATTTGTGGGAACCCTACAAATTGCCTCGTGGAGACGCGCTATCGCCGGAAGGCGGTTCGGCGTTACGTGACCACCTCACCAAATGTGACCTGTGTGACATATGGGGCTGGATATGTCGGTTCGTGATGCGTTCGAGCCAACCTACCTACCGTTGCCGCGACCCGAAGAACGTACGCATCGCGCGGGTGAGTGGGATCACGACCGGTCACCTCGGCAATGCGCTTGAGCCGATACCGGACGGTATTTGGATGAACAAACAGCTGCCGAGCGCAGGTTTCCACGGCACCGCCGCAGTCGAGATACGCATCGAGCGTGTCGGCCAAACCCGAACCTGCCGCGGCCAACGGCACGACGACATGATCGTTGAGAGCCGAGATAGCTGCCCCGTCGTTCAGCAACGCTCGTTCGGGCAGCAACTCGCCCGCGTGAACCGGCCGCGGTGCGCCCCGCCAGCCCGCCACGGCCTGCATGCCGGCAAAGGCCTCCACCGCGCTCGAGTGCGCTGCGCCCAAGGTGCGGGTGGTGGGACCGATGACGACAGGGCCGTCGGAGAAGTTCTGCAACATGTCGTCGATGAACGCGTGATGCGCCGCGGTGTCGTCGAGCTGGCCACTGACCACCATCACCAATCGGGTCCCCTGAACCACCGCCAACGCAGCTCGACCGTGCTTCTGAGCGACGGAGTGCACGGTGCCCACCACGGACACGCCGCGGTCTTCCGGGGGAGTGCCCACCAATACCGTCGCGGGCGCAGTGGCGTCCCAGTTCAACGTGGCAGCACGGGAGAGCATGTCCGATCCGGTATCGCCACGGACGACGGCGTCGACGACGAGGGCTTCGAGGCGGGTGTCCCACGCCCCTCGTGACTCGGCTGCACTGGCGTACACGGATGCCGCTGCGAACCCCAGCTCGCGGCCGTACCGCAGTACGGCCTCGGTCAGCGCGACCAACTGCTGGTCGTTGCGCGCGAGCGCGGGGAGCCACTGCTCGAAGAACTCCATCGCCACCCGGACCATGTCGACGGTCTGACGCAGCGTGAGGCGTCGGGCAAGGTCTTGCGGGATCACCTGGAAGGCGTCGAGGCTGAATCGAATGTCGCTGTTCGGGTTCTTGAGCCATTCGAGAAAGTTATCGACGGCCGTCTGGATCAGCAGCTGGACGCTGGCCCGCTGGGCGGCGTCGAGATCGCCGAAGAACGGCAACTGGCCCTGCATCGTGGTCACTGCCTCGGTCGAGAGGCGGCCGGAGAACTGTTTGACGCGTCGTAACAGGGCGTCGGGCAGAGGGTCGCGCTTCTGGCGCGAAGGGGCCAACGAGTTGACCGGAAGGTGGACCTCGTTGTCGGTCGTGAGCGAATCACGGGTGGGGGAGTCACGGGCCGGGGAGTCACGAGACAACGACTCACGCAACGCTTCACGGTAAGCGTCGCGCCGGGAGACATCACGCGCGGACGAACTGTCCGGTGAATCGGGTTTCGCATCGGACATAAGGAGAACCTACGCCCGACCCCCGCCCACCTCGCGTTGGACTCTCGTCGCGAGGTGGAACGGGGGTCGGCCGATCACGGCGAAGACCTACGCCGAGCCGGTATCGGCGTACGACGTCGGAGCTGCGGTGACGTCGTCGATCTTGTACTTCTCGGCAGCCTCGACGGCCTTGGACTTGTCGATCTCGCCCGATGCCGCGAGAGCGGACAGTGTGGCGACGACGATGGACTCGGCGTCGACGTTGAACACCCGTCGTGCAGCCGGGCGGGTGTCGGAGAAGCCGAAGCCGTCGGTTCCGAGGGTGACGTAATCGCCCGGAACCCACTGGCGGATTTGATCCGGCACGGCGCGCATCCAGTCGGAGGACGCGATGACCGGGCCGTTGGCATCGGCCAGGGCCGAGGTGACGAACGGAACGCGCTTGTCGGCACCCGGGTTACGCAGCGACTCCTTCTCGGCTTCGACGCCGTCGCGGCGCAGTTCGCCCCACGAGGTGACGGACCACACGGCTGAACGAACGCCCCACTCCTCGAACAGCAACTCACGTGCCTTGCGGGCCGAGACGATGCCGACGCCGGACGCGAGCAGCTGTGCCTCGGGTCCGTCGCCCTCCTGTGGTTCTGCGAACCGGTAGATGCCCTTGAGCAGCCCCTCGACGTCGAGGTTCTCGGGCTCGGCCGGCTGTACGTACGGCTCGTTGTACAGGGTGATGTAGTAGAAGATGTTCTCGCCGCCGAAACCAGGCAGCAACTCTCCGTCTGGGCCCTTGGTGCCGCCGTACATGCGACGCAGACCGTCCTTGACGATGTGCGCGATCTCGTAGGAGAACGCCGGGTCGTAGGCCACGGCCGCGGGGTTGGTCGACGCCAGCAGCAGCGAGTGACCGTCGGCGTGCTGGAGACCCTCACCGGTCAGCGTGGTGCGACCTGCCGTGGCACCGAGCACGAACCCGCGGGCCATCTGATCCGCGGCAGCCCAGAGACCGTCGCCGGTGCGCTGGAAACCGAACATCGAGTAGAAGATGTACAGCGGGATCATGACCTCGCCGTGCGTGGCGTACGAGGTACCCACCGCGGTGAACGACGACGTGGAGCCTGCCTCGTTGATGCCCTCGTGCAGGATCTGACCGACCGAGCTCTCCTTGTAGGCGAGCATCAGTTCCGAGTCGACCGAGGTGTACAGCTGGCCGTTGCGGTTGTAGATCTTCAGCGACGGGAACCACGAGTCCATACCGAACGTGCGGGCCTCGTCAGGAATGATCGGCACGATTCGGTGGCCGATCTCCTTGTCTCGCAACAGCTCCTTCATGACGCGCACGAGCGCCATGGTGGTAGCGACTTCCTGCTTGCCCGAGCCCTTGCGGAGCGTCTTGTAGGTGTCGTCGCCGGGCTGCGGCAGTGGCTTGACGTCGACGCGGCGCTCGGGGACGAATCCGCCGAGCTTGCTGCGACGATCGAGCATGTACTGGATCTCGGGAGCGTCCGCACCGGGGTGGTAGTACGGCGGCATGTACGGATCCTTCTCGAGCTCCTCGTCCGAGATCGGGATGTGCTGGAGATCGCGGAACGTCTTGAGATCGTCGAGCGTCAGCTTCTTCATCTGGTGCGTGGCATTACGGCCCTCGAAGTGCTTGCCCAGGGTGTAGCCCTTGATGGTGTGCGCCAGGATGACCGTCGGCTGGCCCTTGTGCGACATCGCAGCCGCGTAGGCAGCGTGCACCTTGCGGTAGTCGTGGCCGCCGCGCTTGAGGTTCCAGATCTCGTCGTCCGAGAGATCCTTGACGAGCTCCTTCGTTCGCGGGTCGCGGCCGAAGAAGTGATCGCGGACGTAGCTGCCGTCGTTGGCCTTGTAGGTCTGAAAGTCGCCGTCGGGCGTGGTGTTCATGAGGTTCACCAGCGCGCCGTCGCGGTCCTTGTGCAGCAGCGAGTCCCACTCGCGGCCCCAGACGACCTTGATGACGTTCCAGCCGGCACCGCGGAAGAACGACTCCAGTTCCTGGATGATCTTGCCGTTACCGCGCACCGGGCCGTCGAGACGCTGCAGGTTGCAGTTGACGACGAACGTGAGGTTGTCGAGGCCTTCGGTCGCAGCCACATGTGCGAGTCCACGCGATTCCGGCTCGTCCATCTCGCCGTCGCCGAGGTACGCCCATACGTGCTGATCGGAGGTGTCCTTGATGCCGCGGTCGTTCAAGTAGTGGTTGAAGCGCGCCTGGTAGATGGCGTTCATCGGGCCGAGGCCCATCGACACCGTCGGGAACTCCCAGAAGTCCTGCATCAAACGCGGGTGCGGGTAGGACGGCAGTCCGCCGCCCTCGTTCACATGGCTCGCTTCCTGACGGAAGCCGTCCATGCGCTCGGCCGGAATGCGGCCTTCGAGGAAGGCGCGGGCGTAGATGCCGGGGGAGGCGTGGCCCTGAATGAAGATGTGGTCGCCGCCGCCCGGGTGATCCTTGCCGCGGAAGAAGTGGTTGAAGCCGACCTCGTACAGCGCAGCCGACGACGCGTAGGTCGAGATGTGGCCACCGACGCCGACGCCCGGACGCTGTGCGCGGTGCACCATGATCGCGGCATTCCAGCGGATCCAGGCGCGGTAGCGGCGTTCCATCGACTCGTCGCCGGGGAACCACGGCTCGTTCTCGGTGGGAATCGTGTTGACGTAATCCGTCGATGTCAGCGACGGGAGCGCGACGCGGCGCTCGCCGGCGCGCTCGAGCAACCTGAGCATCAGGTAGCGAGCGCGGTTGGGGCCGGACCTCTCCAACAAGCCGTCGAACGATTCGATCCATTCGTTGGTCTCGTCGTTGTCGATATCGGGCAGGTACGACGCGACACCCTCACGGATGACGCGGACCCGGCCGTCCGAGCCCTTCTTGCCTGCAGACGATGTGTTCTGCCGTTCGCCGCTGTTCACTTCGGACAACGTGTGCACTCCTCAATGTGGCGGACGCTCGGTGTGGCGCCCGGTCCGGTAGCTCGCCCCTGTGACGGCGATCTACATTCCTCGTTCTCGTGATTCCTCCCCAATCCTGCCGCATCTCGTCCGTTCTGGTAGTACAGAGGTCCGATACCCACCAGTAGAAATTTATGTACGCAATTTCGGCGCGGTCAGCTTGCGCGAACGGCTTCGACCCTGTTCGCTTTGTCTACTGCACCCACAATTCAAGGAGGTCACCACCGTGGTCGCCGCGGCGGACGCTCAGAACTACGCTCAGAAACTTGGCATCACTCGCGACATGGTCGTTCAAGAGCTGGGCTGGGACGAGGACACCGACGATGATCTGCGCGCCGACGTAGAAGATGCGATCGGTGGCGAGACCCTCGACGAGGATTCCGACGAGGTGATCGATGTCGTACTGCTGTGGTGGCGCGACGGAGACGGTGACCTGGTCGATGCACTCATGGATGCCATCGGTCCGCTCTCGGACGATGGAATCGTGTGGGTCCTCAGCCCCAAGACCGGCATGTCCGGTCATGTGGAGCCCAGCGAGATTGCCGAGTCCGCTCCGACAGCCGGATTGACGCAGACCTCTGCGGCCAATCTCGGTGACTGGATCGGAAGTCGATTGGTTCAGCCCAAGACCCCTACCAGCAAGCGGTAGGCCCATGCTCGACACAGGAAGACGGTTCTAGATGCCGATCGAGGTTGGCGCTGTTGCGCCCGACTTCACCCTCAAAGACCAGAACAACCAATTGGTCACGTTGTCGTCGTACCGGGACGTGAAGAACGTACTGCTCGTGTTCTATCCACTGGCCTTCACCGGAACGTGCCAGGGCGAGCTGTGCCGAGTGCGCGACGAGCTACCGACATTCGAGAACGACGACACCGCGATCCTGGCGATCTCGGTAGGTCCGCCTCCGACCCACAAGATCTGGGCAGCAGAGCAGGGTTACACCTTTCCGCTGCTGTCCGACTTCTGGCCACACGGTGAAGTGGCTCAGGCGTACGGCGTATTCAACGACAGCGCAGGATTCGCCAATCGTGGAACCTTCGTGGTCGACAAGTCCGGAATCATCAGATTCGCCGAAATGAACGGTCCCGGTGAAGCTCGCGACAGTTCATCGTGGGCAGAGGCTCTCGCACAGGTGAGCTGACCTGCGGAATTGTAGTTAGAGATCAGACACGATAAATTTCTCCAAGCGTTCCGGTGGCCCGGGGTAGTCCCCAGGCCACCGGCACACGGGCGTATAGCTCAGCGGTAGAGCTCTGGTTTTACACACCAGCGGTCGGGGGTTCGAACCCCTCTGCGCCCACCAGAGAAGCGACGATCGAACCCTTGACCACCGACGTCATTTTGAATTCGAGGTCATCCTCGCCCCGTTCGGCCGTGCGGTTCGTATCCGTCGGTGCGGTTCTGAGCCCTTCGATGAAATCCCTTGGCCTCTGTCTCCCTCCGGACAACCTCGAACTCGTCGACACTCGAGGGTAATCCGCTCGAACCATGGCCGGTTTTAGTCACGCCGGGCTTGGCCGGACGCGGCCTGTACGCGGCACCGAATAAAAAAGCGTGCAGCTACGATCTCAGCAATTTATGTCGACGGCTGATTGATCGAAGACCGCGCGGTGGCCTTTGTTCTGGTCGAATTGCTTCGAGCGAATCGCCTGCTAATCCTTAACGATATCTCGCGGCACCAAGCCGTCCATGGCCATCGCTGCCCATTTCAGGCGCTCATCTTCACCGTCACGTAGTCATGCCGGGTGGGTGCGCTCGACCGGGCGAACAGGCACTTATTCATCGTCGAGCCCTGGTCCGCTAAGCCCTGCCCGCTTAGGCGGATCCGGTGTCGCCGCGCGCCGCGCGTTGCGCGAGTCCGAACGGCTGTTGTCACGAGCGAGCTGTGGGAAAGTGGGCAGCGGGTCGTGTTCGCGCCCAAGTCGTGCGGACGTCTGAATTCGGCTGCAATAGGGCTGGCTGATCCGGGCTGAGCTGTGACTATCCCTTAGGTAACCGTAAGATCGGTTTCCTAGAGGGGGAGGCACCGGGTGGATTTAAGAGGATTAGAAGCATTCGTCGCAGTGGCTGAGTTGTCTTCTGTGACGGAGGCGGCACGAAAGCTGGGCTACGCGCAATCCACGGTGACGACGCAGATCAAGAACCTCGAGAAAGACCTGCGGGTGACTTTGCTCAACCGTGGGTCGACGGGAATGAAGCTCTCATCTGAAGGCTTACTCTTCCTGCCGCATGCAAGGGCGGTCCTCGCGGCCATCTCCGAAGCGCGTCAATCGGTACGAGGCGACGAACTACGTGGGCCGATGGTGTTGGGTGCGATGGAGTCGATTACGTCATCGAGAATCCTTCCCATGTTCGAGTATCTGTCGAACATGCATCCGGGCCTGACTGTTCAGCTGCGGCCCAGCCTCTGCGCGGAGGCAATAGAGGCCGTCGGACGGGGCGACCTTGATGCTGCGTTTGTAGTCGACGACAGAACCACTCTGCCTGGCGTCAGAACCGAGGTTCTGTGCGAAGAACCGCTGGCTTTGGTGTGTGGCCCGCGCCACGAATATGCGCATCAGGCGGCCGTCACTCTGGATGAGATCCGCGCGACCCGCGTGGTCGGTACCGAACCAGGATGTGCGTACCGGGATAGGTTTGAGGCGCTGCTCAGTCGCCCGGATGGTGAGCCATTCCCGATCGTCGAGCTCGGTGGGGTGGAGGCGATCAGACGAGCGCTGCTAACGATCGACGCGGTAGCCCTGCTGCCCCGCGTGACCGTGAAGGATGCGCTGGATGCAGAAGAACTCATTGAGGTGGCATGGGAGGTGCCATTTACGGTGCGGACGCTGTTGCTTCATCCAGAAAGTCGGCGGGTCACTCGTAAGGTTGCTGAACTTCTGGTGGCTGCACGCAAGGTGGCCGGAGAGCAGACTACGTCCGCACCGTAAATCGAAACGCGCAGGAGACCCGACGGGCTAGCGCTGAGTCCGCGCTGGACCGATCACAGGAGTCGACGATCCTGTTCAGCACGGTAGCGAGAATTCCAAAAAGACCGGCGCACATAGGTTCTCTGCAACCACCGATCCGAGCCGTCGTGCCGAGCAACGAAGCTGCTCCGGGCATGCAGGCCCTTGCGGTTGTTGATGATCAGTGCCTGGCCGGGACGCAAGGCGACCTCATGGGCGACCTCCTGACATGCGACCTGAAAGGCGTCGAGCGCCAGCTCGCCGGCGCGGGTCAGGGCGACGATTCCGTTTGCCGACGTCGCCACTTCCGGGAATTCATCGGGGCCGGTGATGATTGGGGTCACATCTGACAAGACCTGATCCTGCCCGACCGCGCGGCAATAACTGCCAGGCGCGTTCAACTGAAACTGCGCCTGTCGGAGTTGCTCGGTGTGGCTGGGGCTAAGTCGGGAAACCACATCGCGCGCATCCGCATAGTAAGTCAGGGCTTTCCCTTCAGGGTCCGATCTGACGCACAGGAGAATCAAAAAGTCGGGGTTTGCGAGCGTGTAATGGCCGATCGGGTCGTGAATGATGTCGTTGTGGAAGTTCAAGAACACGGTCGAACCCATATTGGTCTGTGTGTTGGCTCCACTTTGCACAGGGATGACGTCGTGGACGAGCTGCCCGTCCTTCTCCGAATGCACGCCGTATGGCTCACCCACCAACGCTGAAAGGCCGAGAACAGTCCCCTCGGAAACGTACGTGGCTTTGTTGTTTGCCGGGCCACCGTCAGGCGGTGTATCCGGCAAAACCGGATCGGTAGGGAGTCCAGTGAGGAGAGTAACGCCGGGCGTATCAGGGTGTCTGCCCGCGTCGAGGATCTGTTGGAGATCTTCTGTGTCGAGAATGGACGCGAAAGCTTGCAGTAGTTGAGTTGTCGACAGATCGGGATTGTCGGAGGGATTCTCCATCTCGATCAACTTGTCTCGGAGCCCTGATGTTACCGATGCAGGTAAGTCGATCCGGCCGAGTGTCTTGCGTGCCGCAATCACGGTGGTCATTTGCGATCTCTTTCAGTCCAGGGTGTTGGTTAAGTCAGGTGGTGGTGAAGGTTTCTGATTGGCGGTGTAGTTCGCGCCCAAGGTCGATTGCGGCGTTGGTGTTCTCCACGATGTAGTCGGACGCATGGCGACATCGGACCACCGACACTAGGCGTGCCCCCGTGATTTCGGCCGGCACCTCACGTCTCGCCATCAGAGCCTCGATGTCGGTGTAGCCACCCGTCACGACTACAACATTCTTGTAGTCACCGTCCTCGACTCGGATACACGATAGGCCGCGGTCCAGTAAGTACTTGAGGGTCAGATCAGCGTCCTCGGGTGTGGCCGCGCCGAGGACAACGGACTTCGTATCGATGATGACGGCAGTTCGCATGTGACTGACTTCGCCCGTCACCGTGGTGCCAATGTGATAGTCGCCATGGTTGACGCGGCATTTGATGGTGATCCCATGAGCCCGCGCAACATCAAGGGCTCGGCGGTCCAGAACCTTCGCACCGCGCGACGCCATGGTCCGCGCCACGTCGTAACTCAGTTCGGGCAAAAGGTGGACGTCGGACACCAAACGGGGATCAGCTGTGTAGACGCCGTCGACGTCAGAATAAATTTCGACGGTGTCTGCACCGATCGCGCTCGCAATGATCAGTGCAGACAGATCACCACTGTTTTTCCCCATCCATGTGAATCGACCCGATGAGTCTGCGCCGTGGCCGCTTGCTACACACAGAATGTCCGCGTCCTCTAGGGCCTGCCAGAGCAGTGCGGTGTCAACAGACTGAATTCGCGACCACAGGGGCGTACGGTCGGTGACAATTCCGTTCTGATGACTGTTCAGTGCATCAGCTCTTGTCCCACTAGCTTCTACTGCAGCCGCGAGAAGCACCGCAGACTCCGTGTCCGGCAAACTGAACAAGGTCGCCGCATACTTCGCACCCGCGTTTGGGTTTACCTGGTGTATCCGGCCACGGGCGGCTTCCGTGGCTCCGGGCGGTGCTGATACAACAGCAATGATTGGCATGGAATGTTCGCGATGCACTCCGATCAGGTACTCGGCGATTCGCTTGTAGTCACTGTGGCCGTTCAGAAAGGTCGATCCTCCGAACTTGACCACAAGGGGTGTCAAGCGGCTCATGCAACCGCTCCTATATTGACACGTTCCGCGATCTGAATCGCGTTGAGGGCTGCGCCAATCCGAACGTTGTCCGCTACGAGCCAGAGCCACAACGCATGCGGGTTGCCAGGGACGGCCCGGATGCGGCCGACGTGAACACGGTCATGGTCGCTAATCGTTGCGGGACTAGGGAACTCCGTGGCGTTCGGATAGACAGTCACCTCGACCGCAGTCGAGAGCGCCTGCACCACTTCGCCTACGTCGACTCGATCTTCAAATTCGATGTAGACCGATTCTGAGTGGCAGTTGAAGACAGGGACGCGCACGCACGTCGCGGTGACAGCGATGTCAGGGTTGTTCAGGATCTTTATCGATTCCTGGGTCATTTTCTGCTCTTCGAGCGAAAACCCAGTGTCCAACGGGACGTCGATCATCGGAAGTACATCGAAAGCTAACATTCGTCCAAACCGGTCGGACTCTCGACGGTCAACAGCGTTCTCGGCTATGACGGCACGGGACGAATTGCGGAGTTCGTCCAGACCGCGGAGTCCTTGACCGGATGCTGCCTGAAAGGTGGTGACGATGACTGTCCGTGGCGACCAGGACTGCAGGGAATGCAGAACTCGCACCAGTGGGATTGTCGAGCAGTTCGGATTGCCGATTATTCCCGAGGTCGGCCGCACCTCGGCGAGACCACCGTTCACCTGGGGAACGATAAGGGGACTGTCAGGATCCATCCGGAATGCATTCGTGTTGTCGATGACAAGTGCGCCGGCCGACGCAGCTTCACGCGCCCACTTCTGACTGACTGATGTCCCAGCCGAAAAGAACGCGATGTCAGTGTCGGAGAAGTCAAATGTGCTGAGTGCCTGCACTTCCAATTCACCGCCCGCGAAGGGCACCGTGCTTCCCGCAGATCGGTCCGAGGCTACCGCGTCAATATGGCTGTGCTGGAATTTACGGTCGTGGATGAGCTCTAGAATTGTCGTTCCGACAGCGCCAGTGGCACCGACGACCGCGATTCTTGGGGCGTCGGCGATCATCGTGTTGCCGCCGGCGCTTCGAGGGGAGCCGCGGCGGCATCCGCTTTGGCCTCAGAAGTGGCCTTGCGACGTCCACCCACGTTGAAGCTCACGGCGAGACTAGCCCCAACGATCAGGATCATGCCCAACACCTGGAGAAGGGTGATTCGAGTACCGAACAATGTCGTATCGACGATGACCGCAACCACGGGGTAGACGAAGCCGAGCACTGCGATCATCGGTGTGGGGAGCTTCTGGTACGACGAGTACATGAGGATGTACATCACGCAGGTGTGGATCACTCCGAGCCCGATCAACCACAACCATCCTGCACCGAGATCGCCGAGCTCGGAATATGTGATGAACGGTGCGAGGAGCGGAATTCCAACGACGCACTGAACCAGGGCGATGATGTGTGGGCGTACTCCGGAAAGCCGCTTGGCGATAATGGTGGCGACTGCGTACAGAACTGCGGCCCCGAGGGCGTAGCCGATGCCGATCATGTACTGGGTATCGCCGAGCAGGTGCCCGCTGGTCAGCCCGGAGACAAGAATGACTCCAACGAACGCGACAACCATCCATGCCCACTTGTTCAGCGTGATTCGCTCGCGAAGGATGAGGGCGCCCAGGATGAGCACGTAAAACGGCTGCGTGTGGTAGACAACCGTCGCCACAGAGATCGAGGTGCTGCCGTAGGCGGCGAACAGAAGAGTCCAGTTGTAGACGATAAAGACACCCCCTAGGGCCGCCAGCCCCAGCTTGGCAGCATTCATCCCACTGCCACTGAAGAAGCCGCGCACGGCGCAGTAGATCGCGAGCGCCACCGCTCCGAACACGCAACGGAAGAACACGACGGTTCCAGGGCTAGCGCCGGATTCGAGAACGAAGGCACCGATCGTTCCGGACAGCACCATTGCCGCGATGAGTTCGATCACGCCGACCTTGCTTGAAGGCTGCGGTTTGACGTCGATCATAATTAACAGGCTCCTACGGTTGAATGACATCTTCATGATGAGTTTGCAGACCCCGGCGGGGAACTACTTGATTCTGCAAGTTGCCCGCACAAATGTGAACGCGGCGGCATTCAAGCTTTCGATGGGTCTATCGAACTCTCGGACGGGCACCACCGACCAATCGGTCTGTTCGATAGGGCTATCGAAGTTCCAGATGGTACTCGAATTCCAGTTCCGCACTACCTGTGGAACATTCTTAACGGCCCAGCCTCAAGCTTCCCGACAAATTTGGAAGGAAATTCATTCCCAATGCTCGAAACCAGAAGAAGTTCGACGCTGGAGCGACCCGCAAAGAAGTCTGTGATCCTCGCGACAATACAATCAGACTCCCACATGTGGAATCTAGTATTTCTGGAGCTTCTTTTAACAGAGGCGGGGCACACCGTCGTGAACCTCGGGCCGTGCACACCGGTCGAGCTCATCGCGGAAACCGCTGCAAGGGTCGACGCGTCCGCAGTTGTCATCAGCAGCGTCAATGGGCACGGGCACTTGGATGCTCCAGCCGTGGCAAAGAGAATTCGAGAGGACGACCGGTGCTCGGGTGTGACACTGGTCGTGGGAGGAAAGCTCGGCGTCAGCGGGGATGCCAACATCGAACACGCAAGCGGGCTAATCGAGGCCGGATTCAATGCGGTATTCGAGGCCACGGCGTCGCCATCTCTTCAGCAGAACGCGTTGCTAGAGATGCTTGGCACCAACCAAGGCCAGCGCGTCATCATGGCGTCATCATCAAAAATAGAAGAGGGGGTATAGCACGATGTCAAATCCGTTTCATGAACGCGTTATGAATGCTAAGGCGTCAGGAAAAATTGCTGTCCAGCCTCGTATGGGTTTCTCAGATCAAGCAAAGATGAGAGACGGACTGATCGCAACTCGAAACGCCGCTGCCGCAACGCTGGGGACAATCACAATTGACAGCTTCACCCGAGTCGGCGACCACGAGTCCGCCGCATTGGCGATAGCGACTGAGGAAGCGCTAAACGGCTACCCACTGGTTGCGCACGGCGCAGAATCGACTGCGCTGATGTGCGCTGACGTGCACGATAGTCAGTTCCCGATCCAGATACGTCACGGATCAGCTCAGCCACAAGACATTGTGCGAACTCTCGTTGACGCGGGCTTTCCAGCCACCGAGGGCGGACCGGTCAGCTACTGCCTGCCTTACAGTCGGCTTCCGATCAGTGCCGCCGTCGACGCATGGGCCGAAACCGCAGAGATCGCGGCCGACAATGATCTCCACCTTGAGACTTTCGGTGGTTGCATGCTTGGCCAGCTATGCCCACCCAGCTTGCTAGTAGCGCTGAGCGTGCTCGAAGGACTTTTTTTCGCTCAGTACGGTGTCAAAAGTATCTCGTTGAGCTACGCGCAGCAGACCAATCTCGACCAAGATGTCGCGGCCGTGACTGCACTTCGCAATCTCGCTGACCGGTACATCGGGGACCGGGCCGAACGACACACCGTCATCTACACCTACATGGGCGTGTATCCACTCACGTCAATCGGATCGAACAGGTTGCTTGAACGAAGCGTCATGCTCGCGCACGCATCGGGCGCGGAGCGACTGATCGTCAAGACCCCAGCCGAAGCGCACCGAATCCCGACAATTGAGGAAAACGTCGCGGCACTCGAACTCGCCGGGCGCATGCGCCCGACCGGTCGACTCGGCCAAGCATCAGAGGAAGAAGCCATAGCAATCATGTCCGAAGCCGACCGCTTGATTGCTGCGACGCTCGAGCAATCGGACAATGTTGGTCACGCCTTGAACCTCGCCTTCGGCCGTGGCCTGTTGGACGTCCCATTCTGCCTGCACACCGATAACGCCAATCTCGCACGCGCCACGGTTCGAGCAGACGGGCGATTGGAATGGAGTGATACCGGGCGGATGCCGATTTCGGCGGTATCGGGCGCAGCGTTGTTGCGCTCCGATCAACTCCTGGTTGTGCTCAATTACAACCAAACTCGATTCGACCGGGAACAACTATCTGGCGGCGTCGATCGGGTTCTGACATGACTAGCCGAAGCTTGGCTGAGGTACGGCGGACCGGCCTTCGCGTCTCGGTTTCCCTCGGGATACCGGGGCTATCGCTTGTCCGCGCCGACGGCACAGCTACGGGCCTCGATGTCGACTTTGCCCGCGCAGTCTCAATTGCCTTGACGGGGGACGACTCATCGATTGAGTGGATGCCGACCGCACCCGAGGAACGTATCCCCGCGGTCTCGGCGGGGTATGCCGACCTCGGCGCGTCGAACACCTCGTGGACTACCGCACGTGACGCCGACGTGTTGTTCGTTGGGGTCCTTTGCCACGATGGGGAAGGCTTCATGACGTTGAGTTCAGTGATTGAGCTTGCGGAATTGCACGGTAGCTCGGTTTCCGTGCAGGCAGGAACCACGACCACTTTGAATCTGGACCGCTTACGTCGGGAACACGGAATTACGCTCAACGCTATCGAGGCTCCAACTCCCGACGCTGCGCTTCATGCCTACCTGAGCGGCGAAACAACCGCATACGTGCTGGATCGATCCGCGCTGGCCGGCATCCGCGCAAACCTCCAAGACCCAGAGGCCCATCGAGTACTCCCTGACACCATCTCCTACGAGCCGATGGCACCTTTCGTATCGTCCGAGAATGTCGAACTTTTTCGTATCTGCCGACACGTGCTGTTCACACTATTAAATGCGGAGGTTACGGCTGTCCACTCAGCCGACGCCCTCGCACGACTAGTAGGTGAGACGGATGAGCTTGCTTCACGATGGGGACTGTCGGATGGCTGGCTCAGAACTGTCTTGGACCGAATCGGGCACTACGGCGATATTTATGCTGCAAACCTCGGAGAACGGTCGACTCTGAATCTAGCGCGATCAGCCTCGAATCAGCCCATACGAAGTGCGGGAGGCCAGTTCTCGCCACCGTGACTGGTTGAATGATTCGGGCCCATCTTTCCCTTACTCGGTGCTCAGGGCGAGTTGCTTACGCAATTCTAACCAAGAGCAAAAGATGGATTCCTGGTGATATCTGGCCTTGTGTGCCGATATCTGCGTAATAGGTGCAGGGTCGATTGCCGCGGTCACGTATGCGCCGCTGCTGTCCAGTAACTTGGGTATCGCCCTACATGCATACTGGTGTGAGCCTACTTTGCCGAATGAATGGGGACTTCATTGCGAGCAACCTTCGGCCATGGCTTGGCGAATTCTGACCTTCTGAAGTCGGAAGCGGTTCAGGCGCAAAAGGTCACTGCTCATATGGCAGGCTACACATCACGTCAGCGCGAACCAATCATCGATGTGGACGGCGACACGGCCCGGATAGGGTGCAGTTGATCGGAATCCACGTTTCACACGGTGCTTTGGACGGCGAGCTTCTCCGGGCAGACAGGTTCGATATTGTGGCCTACTGCATAGGTTTAGTTTTGCGTACGGACTTTGGTTGGCGGATTGACATGCTGACCTTCACGATCGTGTGGGATCAGGTCTGGCAACGCCGAGAAAGTAGGCCGGTCACGGAGCCAAGCGAACGCGAGTTCGCCAGGTCCAAGACATCTTCGCCACCGGTATCTGGCTCATGGGCCAAATAAGACCCCGGATATTGCGCTAGAAATGTAAGGTCCCTTTGCTTGTCTCTGCTGTTTTTTCAAAGAAAGGTGGGCCCGTGACAGGCGGAGTGCCAGAGGATGCACAAGTTGTATTGAATGCTAGGAAGGACGCGCTTGATGTAATCAGGAGAAAGGTAATAACACTCACGGTATTCGCACTATTCGTTTTATGTTGGATACCATTCTCTGCACTAACTATCCTCGGCGGCGGCAGTGCTTCATCTGGCGGTGTAGGCGATGCCCTCTGGCAGGTTTACTACGAAATTTCTGGTCGGATTACCTCGTCTGAAGCGTTCGATGGCGTGATTGCATGTCTTGGGGTGTGCGCGACAATGACGGTTACCTTGACAGTAGGACGGTCTAGGAATCTCGATCTGGTCCAAAAGGTTCAACATGCCGTATGGAGGAACTGTTTGAGTGGGGTTGCGTATGTGGCGGCCGTGGGGTCGCTGGTGCTGGCCGCACTGACTTCAATCAGCGGGGGACCGCGAACCAGCTCAGGGGTATGGACCTTAGCTCTGTTCTTTGCGGCAGTGTGTGTGATGCTGGCGTCTTCCATCGCGGCCGACTCGAACGAGACCGATCTGCTGACCCGATACAACGTTTCAGGCGCGAGGCTGCGTAGAGTGATTCGCCGCAGGCGACGGATCGGTTCCATGGCCTACATCAGTCGGGACTTTGCGTGCTTGCCGCGCAAATCTCGCGTGCTGGGATACATCCTCCGGGCTATCGCCATCGGGTCAATGCCGGCGGTGGTGTTGGTTGGCATATCCTTGACTATGTCAATCGCCCGGGGTGCTTCAAACTCGATTGGTCTACAGGACGCCCGAAGAGCGATTGCTTTGGCTTTGATCGGTAGTGTTACTGCCTTAATCTTAGGGTACTACTCGTATCTTCGATGGGTTGGATACGATACCTCTAGAGAAAAGTGGCAATTGCTATTCAAGTCGTACGTCATTAGGTCCGTTGGAATTGCTCTGGCTCTTCTGACTGCGTACGCTGGAAGCGGCACGTGGTTAGCATTCGGTGTACTAACATCCTATCTCTTATCCGTGCCAACGAGCGTCTGGACGGTAATACACTTGTCACGCGTCCGGCCGCATACGCGCCTGATCGGATGGCTCGGGGCTCCATTTTGGGGTGCCGTTTCGATCAATCTCGAGCAGGCGCGACGCCGCCAATCGGGTGCTAGGAGACAGGCGCGTGAAGCCTTGAACGGGCTAGGTCAATAACAGCTTTAATCGCGGTCATTTTGGAACTGTGAACAATTCATCGATCGGATAGTGAGTTTCGGAAAGTCAGCTCGAAATAGCTGCGGTGCGCTGCCTCTGATTTCGGTGTCATATTCCGGCGCGCGCCGTAATGCCTTCTTCTTCCCAAACGTGCCGGGTGTGGGTGGCGCTGTGGTTTAATCGCCACGCTTCCAATACGACAGGCGTGACGTGCGAAGAGGTAGGGAAATGCTGACGTGTTCGGGCGACCGCGAGGATTGGGTCGAACTTGAGTCGGATATCTCTTATGCCGCAACTGTGCTGCGGGTAGCGAGGATTGTCAGCCTTGTGGCGAAGGGCGGCGGAAATTGGAGTATTTGCGACAGTCCACCGAGTTTGTTGACATCAACCTTTGTGTCTATGCGCGCCGTGCCTTCGGCCGCCGCCGACTATGCATTGAAGGCGACGATCGTGTGGGTTGCGTTGGCCGTTCAGACTCGGCCCTCTGGCTGGGCGTGCCGCAGGCGTCGTCGAACTGTTTCAACGCCGCAATTATAGCGCTCGGCAATACGAGCGTACGTCCAACCCAGTGCCCGCAGGGTGCGCGCGGCTTCGACTTCTGCCTCAGACAGTCCTGTCTGGCGTAGCCGCACGCCCGCTTGCTTCAGTGACTTGCTAATCACCGTGTGGTGAACGTCAAGCTCCTTCGCCAGGCCTTTCACCGACTGTCCGGCCGCGTACACGCTCACAGCATGCCGCAGTTCTTTCTCGGTGAGGGACGTTCGGCGACGGGTGAGTTTCGGAGCGGGGCTCTGTGTGGGGGCGGGTCTGGGTCAGGTTTGTGTAAGGGTGGTCATCTGACGTGCAGTTTCGGGGTTCGAGAGTTTTCCACTCAGGACCACCATTCACAGCGATTCTCGGCTCGCACGAACCTCCCTCACGATCTGCTGCGCCCGATGTTCTTCGGGCAGTCGATCACCTCTACCGAAGAGCTTGTGACGCAATGTGCCCGGCGTGTATTCGGTCCGGTAAACACCCCGCCGCTGCAATTCGGGAACGACGAATCGCACGACATCCTCGAAGGTCCCCGGAGTGATGGCGTAGGCAAGATTGAAGCCGTCGACGTCGGTCTCGTCCACCCACTCCTGCAATTGGTCCGCGACTTCGCCGGGGGAGCCGACGATGCGCGGACCGGCACCGCCGATTCCGCCCCACTCGGCGATATCGCGGACCGTCCATTCCTTGCCGTCGGCCCCGATCGACTGGAACGACGCGACGAACGACTGAATCGCGTTGCTCTCGACATTGCCGAGCGGCTCGTCGAGCGCATACCGCGACAGGTCGACTCCCATCCAACCTGACATGAACACCAACGCACCCTCGGCACTGGCATACGACCGATACTCGTCGTGCTTGGCGTGGGCGAGCTCTGATGTCTCGTCGGTGACGATGGTAAGCAACTGGTAGATCCGTGCCGAGTACGGATCGCGGCCGGCATCGCGCAAGGCTCGACGAATATTCGAAACCGTTTGCGCCAGAATCTCCTTGGTGGGTGCGCCGACGAAGATCGCCTCGGCATTCTGCGCCGCGAACCGCACGCCGCGTGGTGACGCGCCGGCCTGGAAGATCACCGGCGTCCGCTGCGGCGACGGCTCGGCCAGATGGATACCCGGCACCGTGAAGTGCTTGCCGCGGTGGCCGATTCGATGCACCTTGGTGGGGTCGGTGAACACGCCCGTTTCGCGATCACGGACCACCGCGTCGTCGTCCCACGATGCCTCCCACAGCTTGTAGAGCACCTCGAGGTATTCGTCGGCGTGGTCGTAACGATCGTCGTGTTTCAGCTGATCGTCGTGTCCCATGTTCTGCGCCGCCGACGGCAGATACCCGGTGACGACGTTCCACCCGATGCGGCCGTTGGTCAGATGATCGAGCGTGGAGAGTCTGCGTGCGAACGGATACGGATGCTCGAAACCGGTTCCCGCGGTGATGCCGAAGCCCAGATGCTCGGTAACGGCGGCCTGCGCGCTGACGAGCAGGAGTGGATCCGACACCGGAATCTGCGCTCCATGCCGGATGGCTGCGTCGTGATTGCCGCCGTACACGTCGTAGGTGCCGAGGACGTCGGCCACGAACAGGCCATCGAACAGCCCGCGCTCCAACAGCTTCGCAAGATCGGTCCAGCAACCAAGTTCCTTGTACCGCCACGACTGATCGAGCGGATGACGCCACAGACCGGGGGACTGATGCGCGACGCAATTCATGTCGAAGGCATTGAAACGAATCTCGCGTGACACCGGGGAAACTCCTTCGGCAGGACGACCTGTCTTGGATATCGACAGCGATGCGACGCTACCGACGACCCAGACCGGTGGGAACAGTTCGGATCGTGATGAGTCGATAGCTGGTCATCGAGCCGCCGACACCTCAGTGTTGCGCCGTCACATCACTGAAAAGAGCGTCGGAGCATGATCGAGATAGCGCAGTTGACCAAGACCTACGGGACAGGGGAGAGCACAACCGTCGTACTCGACCGGCTGGATTTCTCGGTTCGGTCCGGCGAGATTCTCGCCGTGGTCGGCCCCAGCGGTGCCGGCAAGAGCACGCTGGCCCAGTGCATCAACCTGCTCACCCGGCCCACCTCGGGCTCGGTGATCGTCAACGGGGACGACCTGACGGCGTTGAATCCCAAACAACTTCGGGTTGCGCGGCGGCGCATCGGCACGGTGTTTCAGTCTTCGAGTCTTCTCTCGCGTCGAACCGTGGCGGAGAACGTCGCCTTGCCATTGGACTTCCTCGGGGCGACGAAAGCCGAGACGGCCATGAGAGTGGGCGAGCTTCTCGACCGAGTGGGATTGTCCGACAAAGCCGCTCGCTATCCCTTTCAACTCTCGGGCGGACAGCGGCAACGAGTGGGAATTGCGCGTGCGTTGGCGCTTCGACCGTCGGTGCTGCTCTCCGACGAGGCGACCTCCGGCTTGGATCCGCAGACCACCGAATCGGTGGTCGAGTTGCTGCGAGAACTGCGCCAGGACCTCGACCTCGCCATCGTGTTCATCACCCACGAAATGGATACCGTTCTGCGAGCCGCTGATTCGGTGGCCAGACTCGATCACGGACGCATCGTCGAATCGGGTCGGCTGGTCGACCTACTGACCGACCACACGTCGGCGCTCGGCAACGAGCTGCGCCCCAGGCGTGACGACGCACAGGCTGCAGCCGGCGACGTGCGCTGGTACGTCACCTACGACTCGCCCGACGTTCCGCAGGACTGGATCTCGCGGCTGGGCCAGGACCCGGGCGCACCGGTTGCGCTGTTGGGAGCCTCCGTTCAGGTAGTGGCCGGAGTGGCTGTCGGAAGTGCGTCGCTCGGCATCGGTGCCCACCTGAGTGGACGCGTCCCCGGTGCACTGAAAGCCCTGGGGTTGTCCGGATCTGCACAGACCGCGCAGCCGATCTTCGAGGCTGCGTCGTGATCGCAATCGTGGCCGCAGGCAACAAGGTTCCGGTCGACGAGCTGCCTGCTCTCCTCCTGCCTGCGCTCGGCGACACACTGACCATGGTCGGCATCGTGATGTTCATCGTGGTGCTCGTCGGTGTGCCGCTCGGAGCGGTGCTGTTCAACCTCGGCCCCGGCGGACTGTTCGAAAACCCGGTGTTCCATGCGCCGATCAGCTGGATCGTCAGCATCGGGCGGTCGTTGCCGTTCCTGATCTTGATGGCTGCGTTGGTTCCGGTCACTCGTTGGATCACCGGAACCAATATCGGTATTGCAGCCGCGGTGGTACCGATGTCGTTGGCGGGCATCGCATTCTTCACCCGCATCGTCGAGAACTCTCTCCGCTCGGTCCCGACGTCGGTGGTCGACGTCGCCCGGGCGTCCGGCGGTTCCACGCTGCAGGTGACCACCACACAATTGTCCGAGGCCGTGCCGTCGATCATCGGAGGCCTGACCATCAACGTCATCGCCATGATCGAATACTCGGCCATCGCCGGCACCATCGGAGCGGGCGGAATCGGTTATGTCGCAGTCACATACGGATACCAAAGATTCGATCACACCGTCACGATCGTCATCCTGATTCTCACTGTCGCCGTCGTGCAGCTCGTCGGCGATGCGCTCGTTCGCTTCACCACACCTCATCAGCGCGCATTGCGCACTGCTTGAACCACATTCGAAAGGTCTCATCCATCATGACAACGTCCACCGAAGCGCACGGCTTCGAGCTGAAGAACCGTCGGAAAGCGCCCTGGATCATCGGGGCCGTCGTGCTGCTGATCGCACTCGCCGTGGTTGTCCGCACCGCGTTCTTCGGCGACACGGCCTCGGCCAACGAAACCGAGGGCGCAACACTCGTCGTCGCCACTGCCGAAGGCAACGCATCCGAGCAGGCACTCGTCGAATTCGTCGCCGATCAGGTAGCTCCCAAGTACGGCATCACGGTTGCATTCCGCGGACTCGCCGACAGCAACACCATCAACCGCGCGGTGAGTGAGGGCGAGGTGGCCGCCACGGTGTACCAGCACAAGCTGTGGCTCGGACAGGTACTCGAATCCAACCCCGACTTCCAAGAAGAGGCCGCAACCCCGGTGTTCCGTTGGGGCTTCGGATTGTGGTCCGACAAGTACTCCGACTCAGCTCAACTGCCGGACGGCGCAACGGTCTCGCTCTACTCGGATCCCGCCAACGAAGCGCAGGGTCTGTGGGTACTCGAGCGAGCCGGTCTGATCACCCTCGACCCCGCGGTCGACAAGTCGACGGCCACGCAGAAGGACATCGTCGGAAACCCGAAGAACCTGAAGTTCACGTTGCTGGACTTCGCCGCGCAATCGCGGGCATTGCCGGATCTCGATGCAGCAGTGGGCTATACGGAGTACTACCTCGCGGCCGGAATTCCCGTCGAGAAGCAGATCTTCGCACCACCGGCACCGGACGAGTTCGCCGGCCAGCTCACGATCGGTAGCCGGTGGGCGGACAGCGACAACATCAAGAACCTCGTCGCCGCGTTCAAGGACCCTGCGGTCCAGGAGTTCCTCGCCACCGACCCGCGGGTGAAGGACATCCTCCTGCCACTTCAGTAACGGCCTCGCGCCCGACGGTCCGACAGCGGACCGTCGGGCGCAGCGGTGGTGCTACGTTCGGTCGGAAGACGACACGATGTGAGGCGGACGACGTGACCCGGTACGAATCGTTGACAGGTTTACTCGACGAGCGGTACTCATGCCGGCAGTTCCTGCCGAAGCAGGTATCACGGGACGTGCTCGAACAGTTGTTGGCGGCCGCCCAGCGCACTCCATCGTGGTCGAACACCCAGTCGTGGCAAATAATCGTGACCGAGGGCGATGCCACGCGAAAGTTCTCCGAGGCCTTGGTGGAACATGTGGCGTCCGGTGTGCCGCAACCGGATTTTCCGTTTCCGGCCAACTACAACGCCCTGCACCGGGCACGTCGTCGTGAGTGTGGCGGTGCGCTCTACGAGAGCATCGGCGTGGTCAAGTCCGACACCGAGGCGACGACGCGTCAGTTCATTCGCAATTTCGAGCTGTTCGACGCCCCGCACGCGGCAATCATCACCACCGATGCGGACCTGGGTGTCTACGGTGCCGTCGACTGCGGGCTGTATCTGCAGACGTTCCTGCTGGGCGCGCAGAGTCTCGGGCTCGGCGCGATAGCTCAGGCCGCGCTCGCCGCGTACTCGCCGTTCGTCCACGAATGGTTCGATATCCCGGATACCCGCAGGGTGGTAGCCGGCATCTCGTTCGGCTACCCCGACGAGAGCCACCCGATCAACGGATTCCGCACCAGCCGTGCACCGTTGAGTGAGACGGTGACCTTTTTCAGCTGAGGTGTGACGGCGTCAGCTCTGGAGCCGACCAACCAGTTCCGTACCCAGATCCGTGCCCGATCGCCATGCGCTTTCCACCCTGGGCGCGCCGGATTCACACCATTGATCGCCTGCGAATCCGACGAGCCGCCCGTCCCGCAGCTCGAGCGCGAAGGTGGAATCATGTTGCGCCGCAGGCTTTGCGAACGTCCAGCGATGGGCATGCGTCCAGTTGGGTGCCGTGGAGATTACCGACAGTTCGCGTAGCGCGTCGAGGACCGGGGCGATCACTGCGTCGGGATCGGCGAGGTGCTGCTGTGCCCGCTCGGGGGTCGTGTGAACCACCAGCACCGGCGCACCGTCACCCCGCCGGGCACCGTCGTCGACGACGAACGCGATATCGGGATGATCGTTGACGAAGGCCGCGTCGCGGAACGGCACATCCAACCCGTCGAATCCACATGCCACCGCGATGACCGGTTCGTAATCGACGGCGTCGGGGACTGTGGTCAGTCGAGTCGCTTGAGGATCGGGCATCGCAACCACGACGTGGCCGTCGGGTAGGTCGGTCAACTCGGAGGCACCTTCGATGTCGAAGTCTGCCAGCATGTCTCGCACCAGAGAACGAAGCCCGTGTGGCGTGGCCCAACGGACCGGCCCGGTGGTGGTGCACGGTTCTGTGTCGGGCTTGAGGATGCCGAAGGTGTTGGCCCACTGGCGCGCAAGGCCCCTCGACTCCCAGTCCGACACAACCGTCGCGAAATCTTGATCTCGGACGGTGAAGTAACCGGCACCCAAATCCACACGACGCCCGTGAAGCTCGGGGGAGGACATCCGTCCGCCCGGGGCACGTCCTCGATCGACGATGCGGAACGGGACGCCCGCCGCGCGCAGTACTCGGGCACAGGCGGCACCCGCGATACCCGCGCCGACAATGGTGATCGAGTCCGTGGTGCGCCCAACATCGACAGTCATGTCGTCAGTATGCCCGGCGGACCGAGTAAGTAAGCCCGCCTTATGTACTACGCATTGTCTGGACAATTCGGCCACCTGCTGCGGAGGGCCCGACCTTGTGCTGAACTGTTGAAATGGCAATTACGGATAAGCCAGATACCGGAGAGCACGGACTGGGAACCAGTCTCAAGCCGCGGCACGTGACGATGATCTCGATAGCCGGAGTGATCGGTGCCGGACTGTTCGTCGGCTCCGCCAACGCCATCGCCACCGCAGGACCTGCGGTGCTGCTGGCCTACTTCTTCGCCGGACTCCTCGTCATCCTGGTGATGCGCATGCTCGGGGAAATGGCCACCGCCAACCCCGACACCGGTTCGTTCTCGACGTATGCGACCCGGGCACTGGGACATTGGGCCGGCTTCTCCGTCGGATGGCTGTACTGGTGGTTCTGGGTGTTGGTGATCCCCGTCGAGGCAACCGCCGCTGCCGCCATCCTCACCAACTGGCTGGGCGGTGCCCAATGGATGTGGGCCCTGATCATCGTCGTTGCGCTCACCGCGACCAACCTGATCAGCGTCGGCAATTACGGCGAGTTCGAGTTCTGGTTCGCGTTGGTGAAGGTCGTGGCCATCGTCGCGTTCATCGGTCTCGGCATCGCGGCCATCCTGGGCTGGCTGCCGAACTCCGAAGTCAGTGGCGTAGACCAATTGTGGGCCTCCGGCGGCTTCATGCCGCTCGGCTTCGGCGCGGTGATCGCAGCCATGCTGACGACGATGTTCTCGTTCATGGGATCCGAGATCGTCACCATCGCTGCAGCCGAGTCCAAGGATCCTGCAAAGGGCATCACCCGTGCCACCAATTCGGTGATCTGGCGTATCTCGATCTTCTACTTCGGATCGATCTTCGTCATCGTCGCGCTCGTTCCCTGGAACGAATTGGACCCGGCAACCGGCTCCTACCAGTATGTGCTGTCCAAGATGGGAATTCCCCACGCGGAGACCATCATGGACATCGTCATTCTGACCGCAGTGGCGTCGTGCCTCAATTCGGCGCTCTACACCGCGTCGCGCATGCTCTACTCGCTCGGTGATCGCGGCGATGCGCCGCGCTCAGTCAAGAAGATCACCGCCAACGGAGTGCCGTGGGTTGCCGTCATCGCCTCGATGGTGCTCGGCTTCCTCGCCGTCGTCGGAAACTACATTCTTCCCGAGAAGCTCTTCACCTACTTGCTCGCGACCACCGGTGCCGTAGCTCTGTTCGTCTACCTTGCCATCGCCAGCAGTCAACTGGTGCTGCGTCGCCAACTCGATCGCGACGGCGAGCGCCCGGCCGTTCTGATGTGGCTCTATCCGTGGCTCACCTATTTGGCCATCGGATTCATCGTCTTCGTCTTGGTGATGATGGTGGTGCGGCCGGAGCAACGATCGTCGATCCTCCTCTCGGCGGTGCTGGCGGCGGTGACGGTGATCGGCGGAATCATCGTTCAACGCCGAAACACGCGGCGCGACAAGGTTGCCGCCCGCGTGTCCGGTGACTCGGCCTAGATCCCGGCGTAGACCTGGCGGTACAGATCGACGATCTGCTCAGCCGTCGGAACGACCGGATTGTTACCGGGGCTGCCGGACGCGAGAGCCTGCTCGGCCATCAGCGGCAACAGGTCGTCCCACGTCGACTTGTCGATGCCGAACGTCTCAGGAGTGGGAACTTCGACCTCACGGCACAGTGTGACGATGGCGTCCTGCAATTTGCCACCGGCAACCGCGTCCGAATCGGCTTCCGATGCCGCACCGAGGGCGCGGGCGCAGTCGGCGTAGCGGGACTGGGCTCCGCCGATGGAGAAGGCTGTGACAGCGGGCAACAGCATCGCGTTGGACAGCCCATGCGCGACATGGAAATGCGCGCCGATCGGTCGACTCATCCCGTGGACCAGACAGACACTGGCGTTGGAGAACGCCATTCCCGCTTGGGTGGACGCATGCATCATGGCCTCGCGTGCCTGCCGGTCGTCTCCGTCTCGATACGCCCGCAGCAGCGACGTTCCGATGGTGCGAATCGCGCTGAGCGCCAAACCGTCGGAGATGGGGTTGGCCTTCTTGCTGACGTATGCCTCGATGGCGTGTGTCAGAGCGTCGACGCCGGTATCGGCGGTCAGACGCGCCGGCATCGACATTGTCAGCTCGAAGTCGATGATCGACGCGATCGGCAGAAAGGACAGGCCGGGGCACAGCATCTTCTCGTCCGAGGCCACGTCGGTGATGATGGTGAACTGCGTTGCCTCCGAACCACTTCCCGCGGTCGTCGGAATGGCGATGATCGGAAGCGCCGGACCGGTGGAGAGCACCGGGGCCTTGAAGTCCCGCATAGTCCCGCCCTGAACAGCGAGAATGGCTAACGCCTTGGCCGTGTCCATCGGACTGCCGCCGCCGAACCCGATGATGGAATCGGCCGAATGCTGCTGCACCGCTTCGAGACCGGCGATCAGCGAATCCGTCGTTGGATCGGGCACGGTGCCCGAGAACAGAGCAGGCGACTTACCGGCCTCGGTCATGATCGTCATCAGTCGATCGGCCGAGCCGTTGCCTGCCATGAACGCATCGGTGACGAGTAGGGGACGAGATACGGCCAGGTCGGTCAGTACCGTACCCAGCTCCTCGACAGCACCGCCGCCGAGTTTCAGAAAACGTGGGAAAGAGATATTGGCAACCATGGAGTGCTCCTTCGCGGTATCTCCATGTGCGTGGAACTTCGTAGTGGGCTACGAGTTTCCACGCACATGGGCTTTGTAGAACTCAGTTGTTTGCAGGAAAGCCGAGATCGATACCGCCGTGGCTGGGATCGAGCCAGCGACTGGTGACGGCTTTGCCTCGCGTGAAGAAGTGCACTCCTTCGGTGCCATGAGCGTGGCTGTCGCCGAACAAACTGCTCTTCCAGCCACCGAAACTGTAGTACGCCATGGGAACGGGGATCGGCACATTGACACCGACCATGCCGACCTCGACCTCGTTCTGGAAACGCCGCGCCGCCCCGCCGTCGTTGGTGAAGATCGCCGTGCCGTTGCCGTACGGATTGTCGTTGATCAGGGTGAGGGCTTCGTCGTAGGTCTCCACACGCACGACCGAGAGCACAGGACCGAAGATTTCGTCGGTGTAGATGCTCATGTCCGGTGTCACATGGTCGATGAGCGTGGGGCCGAGCCAGAATCCGTCCGCAGCCCTGTCGGGTTGGACGGTGCGGCCGTCGACGACGATCGTGGCACCGGACGCCTCGCCTGCGTCGACATAGGACGCAACCTTGTCGCGGTGTACCCGGGTGACGAGCGGGCCCATGTCGGCGCCGCGGGTGCCGTCGCCGGTGACCAGTGGCGTAGTGCGTTCGGCGATCTTGGCGACGAGCTCGTCGGCGATCTTCCCGACGGCCACGAGAGCCGAGATGGCCATGCATCGCTCACCCGCCGAGCCGAAGCCGGCGTTGACCATGGCGTCCGCGGCCAGGTCGAGATCTGCATCGGGGAGGACGACGGCATGGTTCTTGGCGCCGCCGAGGGCCTGAACACGCTTGCCGTTGGCGGTGCCTGTCGAGTAGACGTACTGAGCGATGGGCGTCGATCCGACGAAGGAGACCGACTTGATCTTCTTGTTCTCGAGCAACTCGTCGACGGCCTCCTTGTCTCCCTGCAGCACGTTGAACACGCCGTCGGGCAGGCCTGCCTCGGCCCAGAGCCGCGCGAGCCAGATGCTGGCACTCGGGTCCTTCTCCGACGGCTTGAGCACGACGGTGTTACCGGCGGCGATGGCGATGGGGAAGAACCACATCGGCACCATGGCAGGGAAATTGAAGGGGGAGATGATGGCCACCGGCCCGAGCGGCTGACGAATGGAATAGACGTCCACTCCGGTGGACGCATTCTCGGTGTAGCTGCCCTTCAGTAGATGGGCTATGCCACAGGCGAATTCGACCACTTCCTGGCCGCGAGAAATCTCGCCGAGGGCGTCCGAGAGCACCTTGCCGTGCTCGGCCGTGATGATCTCGGCCAGCTCGTTCTTCTTGGCGTTGAGCAGTTCTCGGAAGGAGAAGAGGATCGAGGTGCGCTTGGCCAGGGAGGTGTCGCGCCACGCGGGAAAGGCAGCTGCGGCGGCGTCGATGACGGCCCGGGCATCGCTCCGGTCGGCGAGCGTGAGCGTGCCGGTGACCTCCCCGGTGGCGGGGTTGGTGACCGGCGACGTCCGATCGGAAGATCCGGAAAAAGTCTTACCATCGAGCCAGTGTGAGATGACGTCGGTCAACGTTCGTTCCTTCCATCGGTGTGTCTCGAGTCTCATTGGGATCGATGCACATGTCAAAGGCCAAAATCGCAGATTGCCGTGCATAAATGCACAGGGGGATAGGCTGGGCGAGTGTTCAACCCAGACCACCTCCGCTATTTCCTCGAAGTGTCGAGAACGGGACGTCTGACCGATGCGTCGCGAACGCTCGGCGTGGACCACACCACGGTCGGTCGACGCATCACGGCCCTCGAGAAGTCCGCAGGGCAACGACTTTTCGACCGAACCCCGACGGGATGGCGATTGACCGAGGCGGGGCGCAGGCTGGTCGGGTACGCCGAAACCGTGGAGTCCACGCTGATCGCCGCCTTCGAGGATCAGACATCCGATACCGGATCGCTGCGGGGGACGGTGCGTATCGCTGCCCCGGACGGATTCGGTGCCTTCGTTCTCACGCCGAAGTTGGGTGCGCTTCGCGACAAGCATCCCGATCTGGATATCGAACTCGTCACCGCCACCGAGCACAACTCGTTGGCCACCAGGGAGTTCGACATTGCCATCACGTTGGAACGGCCGTCGCCCAGGTTGGTGGTGGCCCGGCAATTGGCGACCTACACTCTGGCCCTCTATGCCGCCGAGCGATATCTGGCTGCGCAGCCGACGATCGACTCGGTCGACGGTTTGCGTGGGCACACCCTGATCTCCTACGTGGATGCGCTGCTCGACGTAGCGCCGCTGCGCATTCTGGATTCGATTCTGCCCGACGGTCGGGCGCAGATTCAGACCAACAACATCACCGGCCAGTGGATCGCGGCGCGGTCCGGCGTGGGAATTGCGCCGTTGCCCAGCTACATCGGCGAACCGGACGACACGTTGATTCCGGTGTTGCCGGGCCTCGTCTCGGTCGAACGCACCTACTGGACGGTGATTCCGCGGGAGCTGACGGGGTTGGCGCGGGTGAAGGTGGTGGACGATTTCATCGGCTCGGTCGTGGCCGAGGAGCCGCACATGCATGCGGTGCCCGTCGGTCGATAGTCGCGGTCACTAAATGCACGAGATCGGCGGTGGCCGTTGAATTTTGGACGTTCTATGTGTCCGGCGTCTCGTGACGACAGACACACGTGACGCCGACCTCAAAGCAGTGGGAATCGCCCTACCGGCGGGTAACAATCTGTTACGGAACACGTCGGCCACGGCACCGCCGCGGCAGGCCCACAACGATTCTTGGGGGAATCATGACCATGTTCGTAGTAGCAGCAATAGGTTTCGTCGGTATGGCCATTGCCTTGCTCAACGACGGAAGCGACATCGACTTCAGGAGCCGTCAGCTGTCCGGCGCGTACAACCGGCGCTGGGCCTGACCCGTACCGATGCCGCACACCGGATGGCCGGTGGATAGATTCGTGCGATGTGGACACACCCCCGAGCGATCGGATTGCTGGTCGGCTACGGCCTGGATCGAGTGTTCACAGACCCACAGCGCTGGCATCCGGTAGCAGGATTCGGAACGGCTGCCCTTCGCTTCGAAGCTCGGCTCTACCGCGACAACAGGATTGCGGGTGTCATCCATACCGCCGTACTGGTAGGGGGCGTCACCGCACTCGGAATCGCATCCACGCGAGCAGTGTCGCGTCTCGGCCCACCGGCCGAGGCCGCTCTGGTGGCCACCGCGACGTGGGCCGCGCTGGGCGGAACATCGCTGTCGGTGGTAGGTCGCTCGATGGCCGATCACCTTGACCGAGACGACCTGCCCGGCGCACGCGCATTGCTCCCGTCACTGTGCGGACGTGACCCGGCATTCCTCGACTCCGACGGGCTGGCGCGCGCGGCACTCGAATCCATTGCCGAGAACACATCCGACGCGACGGTCGGTGTCGTGATGTGGGGAGCCCTGGCCGGCGTACCGGGAATCCTGGCGTACCGAGCCAGCAACACACTCGATGCAATGGTGGGATACCGGTCTCCGAAATACCTACGTTTCGGATGGGCCGCCGCACGCCTCGACGACGCGCTGAACCTGTTGCCGGCACGAGTCACGGGTGCGGCCACCGTTCTCGCAGCACCGCTGGTGCAGGGTTCTGCTGCACACGCGCTACGGGTGTGGCGACGCGACGCGTCCCGTCATCCCAGCCCCAATGCGGGGGTGCCCGAAGCCGCGTCGGCGGGTGCGCTCGGACTACAACTCGGTGGGCGCACTCAATACCGGCACGGCGTGGAGATCAGGCCGACACTCGGGGACGGTCGAGCGCCCACGGCACGGGACCTTCGGCGAGCAGTCGTGCTGTCGACACGGGTGCAAGAGTTCGCGACGGGTGCGTCAGCGGTTCTTGCCGTATCGATCGGCCAAGCGAGGATCCGTCGGCGTTCTCGCCTGTGATGCCGCGCGGGCCCTGGCCCGCTTCTCGCGTCGGGTCGGAAGAGTGAATTCTTCCTCGTCGTCCGGCGCGGAATCGTCGTCGGACATCGGGTCGGACTGATCGGACATCGCGTCGTTCATCTCGGTTCGAGACATGCGTCGCTCCCGCAGCTCGGCGCGGACGAAATACGCAAGACCCAACGGTGCCATGATGCCGAACGCCAGCCACTGCAGCCCGTAGGACAGATAGGGGCCCGCGTCGGTCTGCGGTAGTTCGATGAGGCCGAGGCCACCGGGCTGACCGTCGTCGAGCTGCAGGTACCCGTCGATCGCGTCGACACCGACCGCTGCTCCGATCTGCTCCGGGTTGATGTTGTACACCTGCAGGCGGCCGTCCTCCTGGATCGGCTCACGTGATGTTCCTTCGGCCTGACGAACGCGGGCATCGAGAGTGACCGGGCCGGTCGGAGCTGCTGCGAACTCGGGCGGTCGCGTTCCCTCCACCGGGAGCACGTATCCGCGGTTGACGAGAACAGTAGGGCCACCGTCGATGACGAACGGAGTGATGACCTCGTACGCGGGCTGATCACGAATGCTGCGCAGCCGCACCAGGGCGTCGGAATTCTCCACGTAACTACCCTGCGCGATCACCCGCCGCCATTCGTCGTCGGCCGCGAAACCGTTCCCGGTGAGAACGTCGGTGATCGGCACCGGATCTGCCCCGACCGATCGGGTGATCAAGTCGTTGCGTGCAGAAGTCGAGGTGTTCTTGCCCAGCTGCCACGGAGCGAGCACGCTGAAGCACAAGAATGCGAACGCCAGCGCGACGGCGGCCAGCACCAACCACTTCGGACGCAGCAAGAACCGTAACTTCTCCACCCCACCACGGTAGCCGGGTCAGGCGGTCAGCCGAGACCGCGCCCAATCGATCAAGCCGGGCACGGCGTCCTCGATCTGTTCTCGCACCTCGGTGAACGCAGAATCCGACGAGTAGTAGGGATCTGCGACCGACGCATCGTCGGCGTCGGGATCGAACGAACGCAGCAGCTGCACCCGATCGGCCGGTGCACCCAACTGCAGTAGAGATCGAGCGTGGCCGGTGTCGAGAGCAACGATCAGATCGGCGGCGAGGTGGTCCGGTCCCACCTGGTTCGCTTCGTGCTCGCTCTCGTAGCCGTGCGCATCGAGTTCGGCGACCGTCCGCGGGTCTGCGCCGTCGCCGACATGCCACCCGTCGATTCCCGCGCTCGACACGCGGACGGCATCACTTAGGCCCGCCTCGCTCAGGTGCGCGGCGAACACCTTCTCGGCCATCGGTGATCGACAGATGTTTCCGGTGCACACGAATGTCACGTGCAGTGGCTCGCTCATCGTGACGCCTGCGTGTTCTGCTCGAGCACGGCGGCCAGTTCGTCCATGTCCGACGCGGTGAACGCCGCGTCGTCGCTCTCACCGTCGATGCCGTAGCCCCATTCCACGTAGACCGCCGGAATTCCGAACCGAGCCGCGCCGTGCACATCGTGGTCGCGGTCGCCGATCATGATCACCCCTGCGGTGCCGCCGTCCGAGGATTCGACGGGATCGATGCCGAGATTAGTCAGCGAGTGCGCGATGACGTCGGATTTCGCTCGCCGCGACCCGTCGTTGCTGGCACCGCCGATGAAGTCGAAGTACCGGGACAAGCCGAAGTGGTCGAGAATCCGGATGGCGAAGCGCTCCGACTTGGACGTCGCCACGCCCAGCCGAACACCGCGATCCTGCAATCGCGTCAGCACTGTCTCGATGCCGTCGAACGCGGTGTTCTCGGCCCAACCCCGCTCGTCGTATCGGTCGAAATAGGCGGCGAGCGCGCGCTGAGCTGCCTCCTCGTCCAGGCCCATCGAGCGCAGCGTGTCGATCAGCGGTGGACCGACGACGAGAGAGAGTTGCTGTTCGGTCGGTTCGGGAGCGCCGACCGAGGCCAGCGCGTGGCGAAATCCTGCGTGAATTCCCGGTGCGGAATCGGTCAACGTTCCGTCGAGATCGAACAGGACAACGGATGCGGGCAGAGCGGCAGACATGGCCTGAGCCTATCGGTGCACGTGACGGCTAGGCTCGTCGCGATGTCCGATACAGCGTCCGGCCCCGATGCACTTCTCCGTCATCACGGGGATCTCGAGGTCGGCTCGGGCCTCGTCGACTTCGCTGTCAACGTGCGCGGTGCCGGCCCGCCCCCGTGGCTTCGTGATCGGCTCGCTGCAGCCCTGAACTCGCTCGGTTCGTATCCATCGGGGGCAGCCGAGCGGGCGGCTCGGGAGCAGGTCGCCGCACACCACGGGCGCTCGCCGGACGAGGTACTGCTGCTCGGTGGCGGAGCCGAAGGATTCGCGATGCTGCCACGGCTCGAGCCGGCCCTCGTGGCAACCGTGCACCCGTCCTTCACCGAGCCCGACTGGGTGCTCGAGCAGGCCGGCATTCCCGTGCATCGGGTGTTACTCCCGCCGCCGTTTCTGCTCGATCCGGGCCTGGTGCCCGAGGCCGCCGACATGGTGATCGTCGGCAATCCCACCAATCCGACGTCGGTGCTGCATCCCCGAGAAGAAGTGCTCGGTCTGCGTAGGCCCGGCCGCACGGTCGTGGTCGACGAAGCATTCGCCGACGCAGTGACGGGAGCAGGAGAGTCGGTCTCCTCGGACAGCGTCGCGGACGTGCTGGTACTCCGAAGCCTGACGAAGACGTGGGCATTGGCGGGGTTGCGGTGCGGCTACGCTCTGGCCCATCCCGACGTACTCGAACGAATGCAGCGGGGCCGTGCGCACTGGCCGCTCGGCACTCTGCAACTCGAAGCAATCCGTGCCTGTACCGAGCCGTTCGCGGTCGAGCAGGCCCGAGCCGACGCCCTGCGGATCGACGCCGAACGTGACGCCATGATCGCGAGACTGACCGCACTCGGTCTCGACATTGCCGGACCGGCGCGAGCGCCGTTTCTTCTGGCGCGGGTCGATGACGCCGACGGGATCCGAGAACGTTTGCGCACGAAGGGAATTGCGGTTCGGCGCGGCGACACGTTTCCCGGACTGGATCGCAACTACCTACGCGTCGCCGTACGGGACTCGGCACACGTCGACATACTGGTGCATGCGTTGAACACCGTTCTGTGAGGAGAGCAATCGACATGGCAGTGACTCTGGCGAACGTCATCGAGGTTCTCGACAAGGCATACCCGCCTCGATTGGCCGAGAGCTGGGACTCGGTGGGATTGGTATGCGGAGATCCGGATTCCATTGTGCGACAGGTGCTCTACGCCGTCGACGTCACCCCGGCCGTCGTGGACGAGGCCATCTCCTGGGGTGCCGACCTCATCGTCGCCCATCACCCTCTGCTGCTCAAAGGAGTCGATTCGGTTGCGGCCGACACCGCCAAAGGCTCGGTGATCCACCGCCTGATCAAGGCCGACTGCGCGCTGTTCACCGCCCATACCAACGCCGACTCGGCCGATCCCGGTGTCTCCGACGCACTCGCGTCGGCCCTCGGTGTGATCGACACCAGGCCACTCGATCCCATTCCTGCTCCGGCGCACGACAAATGGGTCGTATTCGTGCCGTCCGCCGACACTGCGGCGGTGCGCCAAGCGCTGTTCGACGCCGGAGCCGGTGAGATCGGCGACTACAGCGAAGCGAGTTGGCACACCGAGGGGCTCGGCCAGTTCCGGCCGCAGCCCGGTGCTCATCCGACGCTCGGTGTCGTCGGCGAAGTCCACACCGTGACTGAGGACCGAATCGAGGTGGTTGCATCCCGGGCCGACCGCGCCCGGATGCAGTCCGCGCTCAGGCGCGCGCATCCGTACGAGGAGCCCGCGTTCGATGTCTTCGAATCCGCGGCCCTACCGTCGTGCACCGGTCTGGGGCGGATCGGACGATTGCCTGATCCGATGACGCTCGCCGAGTTCACCGATGTCGTCCGAGACGCTCTGCCGGCCACCAGCTGGGGAGTGCGAGCAGCGGGCGATCCGGACGCGACGGTGTCGATCGTCGCCCTGTGCGGGGGAGCAGGGGACTCGTTCCTCGCAACCGTCGCGCGGACCGACGCCGACGTTTATGTCACGTCCGATCTCAGGCATCATCCCGTCGACGAGCACCTGAGGGCGGGTGGGCCCGCGGTGATCGACACGGCCCACTGGGCCTCGGAGTTCCCGTGGTGTGCTCAGGCGAGGAGCATCGTGGACGCCGAATTCGGCGACACGGACGGCTGGAGCAGCAGGGTCAGCGATGTCCGTACCGACCCGTGGACGCTGTGACCGACGAACCCCGCGACCGGGGGACTGGACGGATCCGGCTCGGTACGTTCTGCGCAGCCGGTAGGGTAATCGGAATCAACTTCCATAGTCGCAGGAGTCATCAAGCGTGAACGTCGATCCCAAAGTCCAGGCCTCGCTACTCGAATTGGCCGGTGTGGATACCGAACTCTCGCAGATCGCCCATCGCCGAAAGACCCTCCCCGAGCAGCAGGAGGTCGACAAACTCGAGGCCGAGCGCATCACCCGCAAGGATGCTGCCGTCACGGTGCAGATCTCGATGGACGACCTCGATCGCGACATCCGCAAGCTCGAGGGCGAAGTCGATGCCGTTCGCCAGCGCGAGGCGCGCGACAAGAAGATGCTCGAGAGCGGCACGATTGCGCCCAAGCAGATGACCGAGCTGCAGCACGAGCTGGGCAGTCTCGAACGGCGGCAGAGCATCCTCGAGGAAGAACTGCTCGAAGTCATGGAACAGCGCGAGGCCAGCGAGCGCGACTACGAGCACGCCGGGGCGCAGTTGACGCAGATCGAGGACGAAATGGTCGACGCCGGTCGTCGCCGCGACGACGCTGTCGCAGACCTGGACGTCGCGGAGAAGCGGAGCGCCGAGCGTCGCGAGGCATTGATCTCGGGTATGCCGGCCGATCTGCTGGCGCTGTACGAGAAGCAACGCGCACTGACCGGTCGTGGCGCAGCGTTGCTACAGGCCCGCCGATGCGGCGCATGCCGAATAGAGCTCGATCGCAACGAAATTGCGAGCATCGCCAACAAACCTGCCGACGCTCTGGTTCGTTGCTCCGAATGCAACGCAATCCTGGTGCGCACCAAGGAGTCCGGAATTTGAGTGCCGCGCAACGGGTCGTCGTCGAAGCCGACGGCGGCTCCCGCGGCAACCCGGGTCCCGCCGGGTACGGAGCCGTGGTGTTCTCGGCAGATCGCAGCGAGGTGTTGGCCGAACGCCGGGAGGCGCTGGGAATCGCAACGAACAACGTGGCCGAGTACAGGGGCCTCATCGCTGCTTTGACGGCAGCCGCGGACGTCGGTGCCCGCGAGGTCGACGTTCGGATGGACTCCAAACTCGTCGTCGAACAGATGTCGGGACGCTGGAAGGTCAAGCATCCCGACATGATTCCGCTCAATCGCCGAGCGGCGGAGCTTGCTCGGACGTTCGATCACGTCACCTTCCAATGGATTCCGCGGGAGCAGAACTCACACGCCGACGGTCTGGCGAACGAGGCGATGGACGCCGCGGCCAAGGGGATCGACCTCCCTGATCTGCCCGATTCCGAACCGGCCGCGAAGCAACCCGCGGCGGCCCCCGGGTGGACCGGTGCAGTGGGCGACCCCACCCGAATGTTGTTGTTGCGCCACGGCCAGACCGCGCTGTCGGTCGACCGGCGATACTCGGGTCGCGGAAATCCGGAACTGACCGAGCTGGGGGTTCGACAGGCCACCGCTGCAGCGGCACGGCTCGGCGGACACGACGACATCGCAGCGATCGTCTCGTCCCCCCTCGGCCGCGCCCGACAGACCGCCGACGCCGCGGCAGGTGCACTCGGACTCGACGTGACCACCGTCGACGATCTGACCGAAACGGACTTCGGCGACTGGGAAGGTCTGACCTTCGCGGAGGCGAAAGACCGCTATCCCGAACAACATCGGGCCTGGCTGGGTGACACCTCGGTGGCCCCGCCCAACGGTGAGAGTTTCGACGCAGTGCGCACTCGAATCGAAGCGGCACGCGATCGACTGATCGGAGAGTACGCGGGCAAGACGATCGTCGTCGTGACACACGTGACGCCGATCAAAACACTGCTGCAACTGGCACTGGACGTCGGACCGTCACTGCTCTACCGAATGCACCTGGACCTCGCGTCGCTGAGCATCGCCGAGTTCTACCCCGACGGCGGGGCATCGGTGAAATTGGTCAACGACACGTCTCACCTGACCTGACCCTGTGGAGGTGCGGGTCTCAGATCTGCAGCGCCAGCCACAAGCCCGCCACTGCACCGACGATGGTCAGGGGAGTCGTGATGACGCCGAGAATGGTGAACGTCCTCAGATCCGCCGGCTCGTCGTTGGCCGATGCGACGCGTCGCCACAACATGATCGCCAGTGAACCGACGTAGGTCAGGTTAGGACCGAGGTTCACGCCGATCACCATGGCCAACAGCAGCGCCGGGGGAGCGTCCGCGCCGAAGGCCGCCAGCAGCAGCAATGTTGCGGGCAGGTTGTTGACGATGTTCGACGCCACCGCCGCAATGGCAGCTGCGGCCAACAGGGACGCGAAGGTGGTGTCGGACGGCAGAATTCGCGCCAGCCAGTCGCCGATCGGGCCCGTCGTCACGCCGAGCACGACGATGCCGAGAAGGAAGACGAAGCCACAGAAGGGCAGATCGGCACCGCGCAGGATCGCGCGAGGCGTGGTGTGGCGAGCTCGAAGTGCCGGGATCGCGAGCGCAATCGACCCCACGGCAGCCACCCAGAACGGTTCGATATCGAACAGTCCCGCGACGGCAAATCCGACGAGGGTCGCGCCCAGGATGGCGAGCGTGCTGCGCGGTGCTGGGACGTCGTCAGTGCTGTGTTCGGTCGCGGAGTCCGTCGGTGTCGCAGTGCGGGTCAGATCCTCGCGGAAGAAGATCAGGAACACCGCCAGTTCGATGGCGACCGCGAAAATCCACGGTAGCGCCATCAGTGCGGTGAAGTGCAGGAAGGTCAGGCCCGTCGCAGCGAAGGCCAGCAGGTTGGTCAGATTCGACACCGGCAGCAAGGTCGACGCCGAATTGGACAGGTGCGCAGTGGCGTAACTGTGTGGACGCGGCGACATCCCCAGGATCCGAGCGGCACCGACGATGGCCGGTGTCAGCAGAACAACGGTGGCGTCAAGGCTCAGTACGGCTGTGGTGGCAGCGGCAGCGGCGAACACGAGGGTCAGCAGTCTGCGGGGGCTGCCCTTGGATCCGCGGCGTAGCTTCGCAGCGATCCAGGTGAACACACCGAGGGCATCCGACAGATGCGCCAGGATCAGGATGAACGCCAGAAAGACGACGGTGGGTGCGAGTTCGAGTACCTGCTCACGGGCCGCGTCGAGGCTGACGAGGCCGACGAGAAGAACAACTGCGGCCGCTGGAAGTGCAGCAACGATCTCGGGAAGACCGCGCGGGCGAACGATGGCGAAGACGAGAACGGCGGCGACCAATGCCGCAGCGAGAACGGTCACGCGAGAATCTTCACGAGAGTGCGGACGTTCCGCGTGGTGGTCGTGGCCTTGTACTTCGCCTTCGCCGTGGCTTTTCCGAACGTACTGTCGGTGGTGTTGCCCTTGCGCACCTCCCAATAGAGCACGCTGTTCCCCTCGGCAATCCTCTCGAGATCGGGGTCGAGTTCCACTGCAAGAGCGGACAATTCGGTCAAATGGCTATCGTCGTTACCGAACACCACATAAGGATGCCAGCCCTCCCGTTCGGCGTCGAACGGGTAGGGCTCCACTATCGCCCTCAGTGTCGGGACGTCGAGTACGACAACCCAGGCTCGGTAGCCGAACGCCTCGGCGAGCGTTCTCTCCACCTGTGCTTTCAGGGCGGCGGCCGCCAGCGGCGACTGCAGCAGTACGTTGCCGGTCGCCAGAATCGTGCGGACATTCGTGAAGCCGGCCGAGGCCAGAGCTGCGCGGAGGTCGACCATCTTGATGTTGATGCCGCCGACGTTGATGCCGCGCAGCAGCACAACCCATTCACTCATGGAAGGAACTGTAGTGAAGCGCACGAGAACAACCGTTGAAGTCAGCAGTTAGTAACCAGTAACTTGGCGGTATGGCGCAGAGAGGACGGATGACAGGCCCGGAACGACGGCAGCAAATACTGCGGATAGCGGCAGACGAATTTGCATCGTCCGGACTGCACGGCGGTTCGACCGACAGGATCGCCCGCGAAGCAGGGATCACCCAGGCCTACATCTTTCGAATATTCGGAACCAAGAAGGCACTCTTCTCCGAGCTGGTGGTCGCGTCGTTCGACCGCGTGGCGGATGGGATGCGCGAGGCGGCAGGTACTGCCACCGGTCAGCAGCCTTGGCCTCGATGGGGGAGTGCTATTACGCCATGCTCGAGGATCGAACCTCACTCTTGCTGCAGCTGCAGGGGATCGCCGCGTGTGGCGACGAAGAGGTGCGCGACGCCGTTCGAGAGGCGTTCGGCCGGATGTGGAACACCGTCGTAGAGGTCACCGGTCTCGACGCCGTGACCGTCAAAGCGTTTCTGGCGTTCGGCATGCTGCTCAACAGTGGCGCGGCCCTGCAGATTCATGACGTCGACCAACCCTGGGCGAACGGAGTGGGCACTCGTATCCACGCCGGATTGTTCGACCACATCACGAGCGAGACGAACCGTTGATCTCCGGCTCCGAGCACGACGAATCACGAATGTTCGTGCCTTCTCTGTTGTTCGTCGGAGTCGTCGTCGCCGCTGTCGGTAGCCTCGGTGCCCCGCTGATCACCAGCGTCGCAACCACTTTCGACGTCTCCCTCTCCAGTGCACAATGGACGTTGACCTTGGCTTTGTTGACCGGTGCCGTCACGACACCGGTTCTGGGCCGCCTCGGATCGGGTCCGCATCGACGGGCAGCAATCCTCGGGACACTGGGCGTCGTCTCGGCCGGAGGCATTCTGACCGCACTGCCGCTGTCCTTCTCCTGGCTGCTCCTCGGCCGCGCAGCCCAGGGAGTGGGACTGGCCCTGACTTCGATGCTGATGGGTGTGGTGCGAGATCATCTGTCCGACAAACGGTCCGGATCGACCATCGCTTTGTTGTCGGTCGCGTCTACTGCGGGTGTCGGTGTGGGCTATCCCTTGTCGGGGTTTCTGGCCGAGCACGGCGGTCTCCGGCTCGCATACGGATTCGGTGCTGCGATGACGGTCATGGCGTTTGCCGTTGCTCTGCGAGTTGTTCCTGCCTCGACGCGCACGCGTGCGACCCGGATCGACGTTCCGGGTGCGGTGCTGCTGGCGCTCCCTCTCACCCTGGTGCTCGTTCTCATCAGTGAGACCGCGCTGTGGAGGAGCCGCCCTTGGACGGCGGGGGTGCTGGCTGCAATCGCGGTCGTCGCTGCGGGCATATGGGTACGCGTCGAAATGAGAAGCTCGGCGCCGCTCGTCGATCTTCGGTTGTTTCGTCACAGGGCCGTGGTCGGAGCGAACGTCGCAATGTTTCTCGGCGGCATCGGAATGTATCTGCTGCTGACCCTCGCTACGCGCTACGCGCAGACGCCTTCCGGTGCCGGATACGGTTTCGGCCTCGACGTGTTCGCGGCGGGCCTCGTCCTGGTTCCGTTCTCGGTGTTCGGATTTCTCGCCGGCAAGCTGGTACCCAGAGCGCTGCGTCGGGTGGGGGCAGGCAGCGCGCTGACGGTCAGCGCACTGATCGTTCTGGTGGCTCTCGCCTTGTTCGCCGGTACCCGCGCCGGCATCGTTGAACTCTGTGCGGTGATGGCGATTCTGGGTTTCGGAGTCGGAAGCTTTTCGGCCGCGCTGCCGGCCGTGGTGCTGCCGGTGGTGCCCTCCGCGGAGACCTCGAGCGTCATGAGTATCAACCAGGTGGTGCGCAGTGTCGGATTCTCTTTCGGAAGCGCGGTCGGTGGTCTGGTACTCGCCGCCGGAACGAGTCCGGGCTCCACCTTCCCCGGAGAGGATGCCTACACGTCCGCCGCCTGGGTGGGGGTGGTCGTCACCGCTGCCGCGGCCATCGTGAGTGCCTCTGTTCTTCATGGCCGGGCAATCGCCGGGCATCCGACGTGAGACGGGTAGAGTACGCAATCGCGAACGAGTTGGCTGGACGGCTGCGGCTCGAAGTACCGACGGACAGGTTCCGTTCCGCTTCGGGCCGAGGAAAGTCCGGACTCCACAGAGCAGGGCGGTTGTTAACGGCAACCCGAGGTGACTCGCGGGACAGTGCCACAGAAAACAGACCGCCTGCGGTTCGGTTCTTCGGAAACGAAACGCAGGTCAGGGTGAAACGGTGCGGTAAGAGCGCACCAGCATCCCAGGTGACTGGGGTGGCTAGGTAAACCCCGCCCGGAGCAAGGTCGAAGGCTGCACCGCGCAAGGGGTGCAGCTGCGCAGGTGCTCGAGGGCTGCTCGCCCGAGCCTGCGGGTGGACTGCTCGAGGTACCCGGCAACGGTGTGCCCAGATGGATGGTCGTCTATTCGATCTCGCGAGAGCGGATCGATGCACAGGATCCGGCTTACAGGCCGACTCGTTCGCACTCCAATTTCTCGCGCGGTACACCTGCGGCGTGGCTGTATGGGGCACACTGGAAGTCATGACCGACGACGACAGCTCCTGGTACTACGACATCAGCACCAAGCAGGTTGTGCAGGGCAAGGAGACCAATGCCCTCGACCGCATGGGTCCGTATCCGGACAAGGCCACCGCAGAGCAGGCGCTGAAGATCGCAGCCGCCCGCAACAAGGCCGCCGACTCCGACGACGACTGGAACAACTGACGGTGCTGCTCACCCGGCTGAGGGCTCCGAACTTCGATTTCGAGTCCATCAGATCCGAGTTCGGTCTGTCCGATGTCTTCGACGCAGACGTGATGCGCGAAGCGATCGAAGCCCGAGACCTGCACGCCGACAGCAGAATCGACCGCACCGACATTCCTTTCGTCACCATCGACCCACCCGGCTCGAAGGACCTCGATCAAGCCGTACACATCGAGAAGACGGCCAACGGCTTGGTGGTGCACTACGCGATCGCCGACGTGGGTGCGCTGGTGATGCCGGGGGGAGCGCTCGACGTGGAAACCCGCCGACGCGGCCAGACGTACTATCTCCCCGACGGATCTGTTCCGTTGCACCCGCGTGAGTTGTCGGAGGGCTCGGGAAGCCTGTTGGAGGGACAGACTCGCTGCGCTGCATTGTGGACCATCGAACTCGACGACGTCGGTGAAGCCGCGGCGTGGACCGTCACTCGGGCGCTCGTGCGTTCGACCGCGCGTCTCGATTACGCGGGAGTGCAAGCCGACTTCGACGCCGGCACACCGCACCCGTCGATCGCTGCCCTTGCCGAATTCGGACACCTACGGGCGGAGGCAGCGAGGCGTCGAGGAGCCATCGACATCACGCTCCCCGAGCAGGAAGTGGTTCCGGACGGGCACGGTTGGCGAATCGTTCTGCAACCGCGAACAGCAGTGGACGGCTGGAACGCCGAGGTGTCCTTGCTGACGGGCATGTGCGCAGCCAGAATCATGCTCGACGCCGGAATCGGCATCGTACGCACGCTTCCGCCCGCACCGCCCGAGGCCGTCGAGACCCTGAAGAAGACCGCGAACGCACTCGGAATCGAGTGGCCCGCCGGCGCGTCCGCCGGCGCGGTACTCGCCGGCCTGCCCACCGACGAACCGTCGACTCTGGCGATGATGACTCAGGCCACGGGATTGCTTCGGGGAGCCGACTATTCGGCGTTCGACAGTCGAACTCCGAACTCGACCATCGATGCACCCGGCACCGACGATTCCGTCGAACACTCGGGTATCGGAGCGCCGTACGCCCATGTGACGGCCCCGTTGCGACGGCTGTCGGATCGGTTCGCCACCGAGGTGTGTCTGGCCGTGGTCGCCGGTGTGCCCGTCTCCGAGTGGGCGGCGCAGGCGCTGCCGGAGCTACCGGCGATCATGCGTGGATCGGATTCTGCAGCATCGAAAGTGGACCGAGCCTGCATCGATCTGACCGAAGCGCACGTGCTCGAAGATCGCGTAGGTCATACGTTCGACGCAGTGGTGCTGCGCGGTGCCGAGGGCAAGCGTGACGCCGAGGTGCTCGTGTCCGAACCGATCGTCATGGGCAAGTGCGACGGCGAGCCGCCTGCGGGGGAGTCGGTGAAGGTCCGATTGACTCGGGCCGACACCGACTCGCGCACAGTCCGATTCGACTATCCGTCTGTCACGGCCTGAATCGGTCGGTCGCCTCGACCAGGTGGTGGACGATGCCCGGCTCGGCCGCAGAATGGCCGGCATCGTCGACGATCACCAGATCTGCACTCGGCCAGGCCTTGTGCAGTGCCCACGCGCTCGTGGCCGGGCACACCACGTCGTAGCGGCCCTGCACGATCACACCAGGAATACCGTCGAGCAGGTGCGCGTCGCGTAGCAACTGGTTCTCTTCGAGGAAGCATTCGTTGCGGAAATAGTGGTTCTCGATTCCGGCGAAGGCGCGAGCGAAACGCGCATCCGAATTATGCTGTACAGCATCGGGTTTCGGGAGCAGGTAACTCGTCGCTGCCTCCCACGACGACCACGCCACCGCGGCCCGGGTCGCGGCAGCGTCGTCCTCGGACATCAACTGTCGGTGATATGCCTCGACCAGATCCCCGTCTCGTTCGCCCTCCGGAATGGGGGCGAGAAACTCCTCCCACAGGTCCGGGAAGATGTGTCCGGCACCGCCGCGGTAGTACCAGTCGATCTCCGACGGCCGGACGAGGAAGATTCCTCGTAGCACGAGTCCTCGTACCCTCTCGCGATGCGTCTGTGCGTAGGCCAACGACAACGTGGAGCCCCAGGATCCGCCGAACACCAACCAGGTGTCGATGTGCAGGTGCTCGCGGAGTTTCTCCATGTCGGAGATCAAGCGATCGGTGGTGTTGACCGACAGATCTGCCCCGTCGGCAATATGTGGGGTCGACAGCCCGCAGCCTCGCTGATCGAACAACACGATGCGGTAGACCTGCGGATCGAAGTAGCGACGCTGCAGTGGATTGGTGGCACCGCCGGGACCGCCGTGCACGAACACCACCGGTTCGCCGTCGGGGTTGCCGGAGATCTCCCAGTAGATCCGCTGCCCTTCGCCGACGTCGAGGTGACCGGTCTCCACGGGCTCGATCTCCGGGTACAGGGTGCGCATCCTAGAAACCGACCAGACCGGAGGCCAGATCCGGGATGTCGAGGGAGCGGATGGCTTCGTCCCGCACGTCCGAGCACGTTTCCTTCGTGATGTCGTCGACGAGCGCGCGATTCTGCACCACCTGGAGATTGATGACGCCGCTCTGCGCAGCCCAGGTCTGCACCAGAATGTTCAGACCGCCGCGGCCGAGAGTGGGGCCCTGCACGCGCCAATTCGACAGCTGCGCCTCGAGATCGGTGCACAGCTGCTGCTTCTGGGCATCGGTGACAGCTGCTCCCGCAGGAGTCGTCGTCGCCACCGTCGTGCTCGGAGCGGTCGTCGTGGTCGACGACGAACCGGTATTGGTCGTGTCGGTGCTGCATGCCCCCACTACGGCGAGAAGCGCAGCCGCACCGACCAGTGCGACTGCGCTTCGTCCTGCAATGGACGTCGTACCCCGTCTGATTGTCATGGCCCGAGTGTGCCATCCGAACCGGGATCAGACGACGACGGTCAGTAGCTGTGTTCGGGTCCGGGGAAGACTCCCGAGCGCACCTCGGACATGTACGTGGTGGCTGCGGTGCGCAGCGAATCGCCCACGTCGGCGAATTTCTTGACGAACTTGGCGGTCTTGCCGTTGGTGTATCCGGCCATGTCCTGCCACACGAGAACCTGAGCGTCGCATTCGTTGCCCGCTCCGATGCCGACCGTCGGGATCGTGAGCTTGCGGGTGACCTGGCCGGCGATGTCGGCGGGGACCATCTCCATGACGACGGCGAAGGCACCTGCCTCCTGCACGGCGATGGCGTCGGCGACGAGTTGTTCGGACGCGTCACCGCGACCCTGAACGCGGAATCCGCCGAGGGTGTTGACGCTCTGCGGGGTGAATCCCACATGGGCCATGACGGGGATGCCGGCAGCGGTGATGGCCGCGATCTGCGGTGCGACCCGCTCGCCACCCTCGAGCTTGACAGCGCCTGCGAGGCCTTCCTTCATGAAACGAACAGCGGTTTCGAGGGCCTGCTGCGGTGAGGCTTCGTAGGTACCGAAGGGCAGATCTGCGACGACGAGCGCGTGCGGTGCGCCGCGTACCACTCCACGTACGAGAGGAAGCAACTCGTCCACGGTGATCGGCACGGTGGTGTCGTAGCCGTACACGACGTTGGCCGCGGAGTCACCGACGAGAAGCACAGGCACGCCGGCTTCCTCGAAGATGCGGGCGCTGGAGTAGTCGTACGCCGTCAGCATTCCCCAGCGCTCACCCTCTGCCTTCATCTGCAGCAGATGGTGGGTACGGGTCTTGCGGGTCAGCGCGGTCGCCGGGGATTCGGTGGACGAACCGCCGTACACAGCATTTTCGGACATCTTTGTCCCTTTCTGGTCCTCGAGGCCCGCGCGGCGGGTCCCCGGGATGGGGTGTGATGACGTGACCAGTCTGCCACCGCCCTTCCGTCGCAGGAATGCTGGTAGGGAGTGCAATTTGTCACAGTCGAGGCAACAGCCGATCGTCACATCGGGGGCTCGGACGCGCCCCTCCCGACCGTGATCGGCATCCGGCGGTCGCGTCCGAACGCCCGCGACGTGACCTTGGTGCCGATCGGATACTGCCGCCGCTTGTATTCCGCCGTGTCCACCTTGCGCACGATGTCCGCCACGACGGATGCGTCGAAACCCGCCGCGACGATGTCTGCGACGCCCTGATCGTGGTCGACGTACCGAAACAGGATGGCGTCGAGGGTGTCGTAGTCGGGCAGTGAATCGGTGTCGAGCTGACCCGGCCGAAGCTCGGCCGAGGGCGGCTTGTCGATGCTCGATTCGGGGATCGGCGGGACGTCTCCGCGGTCGATCGCGGACTCGTTGCGCCAGCGCGCCAATTCCCAGACCAGCGTCTTGGGCACGTCCTTGATCGGTGCGAAGCCGCCGACCGCGTCGCCGTAGATCGTCGAATATCCCACCGCCAGTTCGGACTTGTTCCCGGTGGCAAGGACCAGATGACCGAAGGTGTTGGACAGCGCCATCAACACGATTCCCCGGCATCTCGCCTGGACGTTCTCCTCGGCCACGCCGGTCAAGTGCAGCTGGTAGACGAAGCCGGCGACCATCTGGGAAATCGGTTCGGTTCGAAAGTGAATGCCGGTGCGCGCGGCGAGATCCTCGGCATCGATGCGCGAATGCTCCGAGGAGAACTCCGAGGGCATCGACACTGCGTACACCGCGTCAGCGCCGAGGGCATCGACGGCGATGGCGGCGACGACCGCCGAATCGATTCCACCGGACAGACCGAGGGTGACCGCACGAAAGCCGTTCTTGTGCACGTAATCTCGTAGCCCGGTCACCAACGCGCCCCACACCTGTTCCTCGGTGCCGAGGGGCTGAGCCAGGGACGGCTCGGTACGCTGCCAGCCGCTGATCGCGACGTCGGGCAGAGCGACGCGATCAATGGTCCAGCCCGCCACCGCGGGGGAGTCCGCGACCGGATCCGCGGGGGCATCCACGTCGACGATCAACAAGTGCTCGACGAATTGCGGAGCCCGGCCCCACGTCGAGCCGTCGGGACCGAGCACGAGACTTCCCCCGTCGAACACCAGCTCGTCCTGACCGCCGACCGCGTTCACGTACGCGATGGGGGTCCCGATCTCGGTGGCTCGGCGCTGGACGACAGAGTGGCGAATCGTGTCCTTCCCCTGCTCGAAGGGACTCGCGTTGAGGCACAGCAGCAGATCGACTCCGGCCGAGGCGTAGGCGGCCACGGATCCGCCGGGTTGCCAGATGTCCTCGCACACAACGAGTCCGAGTCGCACGCCGTTGACCGTCACGATGCTCAACCGGGAGCCGGGCGCGAAATAACGTGCCTCGTCGAACACCCGGTAGGTGGGCAATGAATGCTTGTCGTACCGAGTTGCGACCCGGCCGTCGACGATCACCGCCGCGCTGTTTCTCGAGCCCTCGACATCGCGGTCGAGATACCCGACCACGACGATGCGGTCGCCGCACCCCGCTCGGTCCAGGGACTCCGCCAGCCCCGTCAGTGCCCGCGCCGATGCCGCGGCGAACGACGGATTCAGCGCCAAATCCTCGACCGGATACCCGGTCAGGGCCATCTCCGGAAACACGACCACGTTGGCACCGTCATGGGCGGCACGGACGGTCCATTCGACGATCGCCGCCGCATTCGCTTCGAGATCGCCGACGACGGGATTGATCTGGGCGAGGGCGAGTCTGAGGGCCTGCACCGTGTAGACGCTAGTGCTCGACGGCCGTCCCTGCCGGGCAGCGAGAATGGAGTGTGGCGGGAAAGACCTGGCACGATCGACTCATGAGAACGCGCACCACGACGTCGGTCGTGGCACTGTCCGCAGTCGGCCTCGTCCTCGCCGGCTGCTCCGCGCCCGGGCCCGGTGCCGACCCCGATCCGTCCACCGCGTCCGACTCCACGTTCTCGGCTCCGGCCGGTCCTGTTCCTGCTGGGCTCGAGGCGTTCTACACCCAGAATCTGCAGTGGGAATCGTGCGAGTCCTACAACACCGATGGGTCCGAACTCGGCGACACAGTCCAGTGCGCCCGAGTGACCGTGCCACTCGACTACGCCGATCCGGGCGGCAAGACCATCGAGATCGCGATCTCTCGGACACAGGCGACGGGGGAGAAGATCGGGTCGATCCTGATGAACCCGGGCGGTCCGGGATCGTCGGGGCTCTATCTCGCCGAGCAAGCCGACGGCACCCCGATCGCCGACCGGTTCGACCGCATCGGATTCGACCCACGTGGGATCGGGGCCTCCGAACCCGAAGTGCGCTGCCTGACGTCCGAGGGAGTCGACGACGAGCGTCGGGAACCGGACGTCGACGTCAGCCCGGAAGGGATCGCCGCCACCGAAGCCGATCATCGTGACTACGCGGCGCAATGTGTCGAACGCACCGGTGCCGACGTGCTCGAACACGTCGGCACCCGCGAAGTCGTCCGCGACATGGATGTCATCCGCGCAGTGTTGGGCGACGAGAAGCTCACGTACGTCGGGTACTCGTACGGGACACGCATCGGTACCGCCTACGCCGAGGCGTTCCCGTCGAACGTCCGGGCCATGGTGCTCGACGGAGCACTCGATCCCGACCAATCGCCCGTCGACGAGGCCGTCGCCCAGGGTGCGGCGTTCCAGACCGCGTTCGACCAGTTCGCTGCGGACTGCACGCAGACGGACACCTGTCCGCTCGGAACCGATCCGTCCCAGGCCGTGGCGCAGTTCCGGACATTGGTCGACCCGCTGGTCGACACGCCCGCCGACACCACCGATCCGCGCGGACTGAGCTACGACGACGCGATCACCGGAGCGCAACAGGCGCTGTACTCACCGCAGCTCTGGCGCTTGCTGCGAGCTGGACTGAGCGAACTGCGAGAGGGCAGGGGAGACACACTGCTGCGCCTCGCCGACACCTACTCCGGGCGACTCGAAGACGGTAGCTACACCAACATCGACGACGCGTTCAACGCCGTCCGATGCGTCGACGGCCCGCCGACCACCGACCGGGGGGAGGCCGACGAGGCCGACGCCAGGTTCCGAGCGGCAGCGCCGTACCTCGACGACGGCCGCTCCACCGGGAACGCGCCGCTGGATCTGTGTGCGTTCTGGCCGGTGCCGAACACCAGCGAGCCCCACATCGTGGAGGCGGAGGGGCTGCCCACGCTGGTGGTGGTCTCGACGACGAACGATCCGGCGACGCCCTACCAGGCGGGCGTGGAACTGGCCGACCAGCTGCGCGGCGACCTGGTCACCTACAACGGCACTCAACACACGGTGGCGTTCTCGGGAGTGGAGTGCATCGACGATCCGCTGACGAACTACCTGGTGGACCTCGTCCCACCAGGCGAAGGGCTGGTCTGCTGACACCTACCTCACCGGGCGCGCGGTGAGCGGAGAGTTCCACGAAGTGAGACTGAATTCACGATGTAACACAGATTTAACTCCGTTTGCTTACTCTCGCGTTCATGGATCGTCAAAAGGAATTCGTGCTCCGGACTCTCGAAGAGCGCGACATTCGTTTCGTCCGCCTCTGGTTCACCGACGTCCTCGGGTACCTCAAATCGGTGGCCATCGCACCCGCTGAACTCGAAGGTGCATTCGACGAGGGAATCGGCTTCGACGGCAGCGCCATCGAAGGGTTCGCCCGCGTTTCCGAGGCCGACACCGTCGCCAAGCCGGATCCGTCGACGTTCCAGATCCTGCCGTGGTCGACCAGCAAGGGTCACCAGCACTCTGCCCGCATGTTCTGCGACATCGCCATGCCCGACGGCTCGCCGTCCTGGGCCGATTCGCGCCACGTGCTGCGTCGCCAGCTGAGCAAGGCTGCCGACCTGGGATTCAGCTGCTACGTGCACCCCGAGATCGAATTCTTCTTGCTCAAAGACGCTCCCCAGGACGGCTCACCGCCGACCCCGGCAGACAACGGCGGCTATTTCGACCAGGCCGTGCACGACTCGGCTCCGAACTTCCGCAGGCATGCCATCGACGCGCTCGAGTCGATGGGCATCTCGGTCGAGTTCAGCCACCACGAGGCAGCGCCGGGCCAGCAGGAGATCGATCTGCGGTACGCGGACGCACTGTCCATGGCCGACAACATCATGACCTTCCGCTACGTGGTCAAGGAAGTCGCTATCGAAGAGGGCGTGCGCGCGACGTTCATGCCCAAACCGTTCAGCGACCAGGCCGGCTCGGCGATGCACACGCACATGAGTTTGTTCGAGGGCGACGCCAACGCCTTCCACAACCCGGACGATCCGATGCAGCTGTCCGAAACCGGCAAGTCCTTCATCGCCGGCATCCTCGAGCACGCCAACGAGATCAGTGCCGTGACCAACCAGTGGGTCAACTCGTACAAGCGTCTCGTGCGTGGTGGCGAAGCCCCGACCGCTGCATCCTGGGGACCGGCCAACCGGTCGGCATTGATTCGTGTGCCCATGTACACCCCGAACAAGGCGTCGTCGCGACGCGTCGAGATTCGTAGCCCCGATTCGGCCTGCAACCCGTATCTCGCGTTCGCGGTGCTGCTCGCGGCAGGCCTGCGCGGAATCGAGAAGGGGTACACCCTTCCTCCCGAGGCCGAGGAAGACGTGTGGGCATTGACCTCCGCGGAGCGTCGCGCCATGGGCTACAAGGAACTGCCGGGCAACCTCGACCAAGCGCTCAACGCGATGGAGGGTTCCGAGCTGGTCGCAGAAGCACTGGGCGAGCACGTGTTCGACTTCTTCTTGCGCAACAAGCGTCGCGAGTGGGAGGAATACCGCAGCCACGTCACGCCGTACGAGCTGAGGGCGTACCTCGGTTTGTAGAGCAGCGGGGTCTGTAGCAACCCACCGCTGCCATGGGCTACGTTCTAGTCGATCCCGAATGTAGGTTCGATGCCGGCGTGGGCACCCTCGCGTCGCATTACTGACGACGAGGTATATCTGTGGCACCCCGAGGTGGATTCTGATGGTGCGTCCTCCCACTTCCAGGTCGGTCGTACCCGGACCTGGCCGCCTCGGTCTCGTCGAGGAGACTGCGCCGTCCGATCTGCGCACCCTGGGCTGGACGGGCGAAGAGAGTCTGGAGCTGCTGTGGTCGCTCTCGCGTGCCCCCAATGCCGATCTCGCACTGCGCACGCTGGTGCGCATGTACGAGATGCTCGGCAGTGGCTGGGCCGAATTCGACGCCGCACTGCGTAACGACAAGGGATTCCGCGGCCGCCTCCTGGGACTCGTCGGCGCGTCCAGTGCGCTCGCGGACCACCTCGTTGCCGACGACACCACCTGGCGGTTGTTACTGACCGCGGAAGGTCAGAGCAGCGGTGTCTCGGCGAAGATCCAGTTGCCCAGCAAGGCAACGCTGGTCGCGGAACTGCTCGAGGCCGTCGGGGCCGAGCCGGAGACCGGGCCGAATGCCGCACCCGATCTGTACCGCGCGTCCGTCACCGGCCCGCCCGCCGTGATCGCCCTGCGCAAGAAGTACCGCGACCAGATCATGGTGTTGGCCGCGTACGACCTCGCCGCGACCGTCGAGAACGAACCGGTTCTGCCGTACACGGTGGTGGGAGCCCAACTGTCCGACATGGCAGACGCGGCGCTCACTGCGGCTCTGTCGGTGGCGGTGGCGACCGTGTGTCCCGATGCCCCGTGTCCGACGCGGCTGGCCGTCATCGCCATGGGCAAATGCGGTGCGCGCGAACTCAATTACGTCTCGGACGTCGATGTCGTGTTCGTCGCCGAGCCGGCGGACTCACAGGCGAGTCGGATCGCCGGCGAGATGATGCGCATCGGGTCCTCGGCGTTCTTCGAGGTCGACGCTGCGCTTCGCCCCGAAGGTAAGCGCGGCGAGCTGGTTCGCACGCTCGACTCGCACGTGGCCTACTACAAGCGCTGGGCCAAGACGTGGGAGTTCCAGGCCCTGCTCAAGGCTCGGCCGATGACCGGCGATATCGCCCTCGGCAACGATTACGTCGATGCCGTCAACCCGATGGTGTGGCTGGCCAGTCAGCGTGAGGACTTCGTGCCCGAGGTCCGCGCGATGCGGCGACGGGTCGAGGAGATGGTGCCGACCGAGCTGCGCGAACGGGAGATCAAACTCGGACGCGGCAGTCTGCGCGACGTCGAATTCGCCGTCCAGCTCCTGCAATTGGTGCACGGCCGAACAGACGAGTCGTTGCGCGTACTGGGCACGACCGATGCCCTGACGGCTCTGACCGAGGGCGGGTACGTCGGCCGTGACGACGCCGCGAATCTGACCGCGTCCTATGAATTCTTGCGATTGATCGAGCACCGACTGCAGTTGCAGCGGATGCGTCGCACACACACCCTGCCTCCACCGGACGACGAGGAAGGTCTGCGGTGGCTCGCGCGTTCCGCGCACATGCGCCCCGACGGTAACCGCGATGCGCTCGGTGTGCTGAACGCCGAGATCAAGCGCAACGCGCAGCGCATCCGTCGGCTGCACGCCAAGCTCTTCTACCGACCGTTGCTCGACTCGGTGGTCAAATTCGACTCGGAGACAGTGCGTTTGACCCCCGACGCGGCGACGCGTCAGCTTGCCGCGCTCGGGTACGCGACGCCGCAGAATGCGTTGGGCCACCTGCGAGCGCTGGTCGGTTCCGGTACCCGCCGCGGTCAGATTCAGGCCGTGCTGCTGCCGACGTTGCTCGAATGGCTCGCCGACACACCGGATCCCGACGCCGGACTGCTGAACTACCGACGGCTCTCGGAATCGGCCGGCGAGCAGACGTGGTTCCTGCGAGTGCTGCGCGACGAGGGTGCGGTGGCCCAGCGGCTGATGATCGTCCTCGGATCCTCGGCGTACGTGCCGGATCTGCTGATCAAGGCCCCCGAGGTCATCAGGTTGTTCGCCGACGGGCCCACCGGCCCGCGCCTGCTGGACGCCGAACCCGAAGAGACCTACCGCGCCATCCTGTCGTCCTCGGCTCGCTACGAGGACCCGGTTCGGGCGATCAACGCCGCCAGGGCGCTGCGCCGCCACGAACTGGCCCGGGTGGCCTCGGCCGACATACTGGGCATGCTCGACGTCCCTCAGGTCTGCCGGGCGTTGTCCTCGGTGTGGGCCGCAGTGATCAACGCGGCATTGGCGGCCGCTGTGCGGGCGAGTGAGAAGGAGCGTGGCGAACCGGCACCGGCGACGCTGGCCGTCATCGGCATGGGACGCCTCGGCGGCGGCGAACTCGGCTACGGAAGCGACGCCGACGTGCTGTTCGTCTGTGAACCGGTGGACGGCGTCGACGAGACCGTTGCGGTCAAGTGGGCCAACACCATTGCCGATCGCATCCGGAAACTGCTCGGAGCGCCGAGCACCGACCCGCCTCTCGAGGTCGACACCGGCCTGCGCCCGGAAGGTCGCAACGGCCCGGTGGTGCGCACGCTGTCGTCCTACGCCGCGTACTACGCCCAGTGGGCGCAGGCCTGGGAGGTACAAGCTCTGCTGCGTGCGCATCAGGTGGCGGGAGATCAGGACCTGGGCATCCGCTTCCTGCTGATGGCCGACAAGGTTCGCTACCCCGAGGGTGGAGTGTCGGCCGACGCCGTCCGTGAAATTCGGCGTATCAAGGCGCGGATCGACTCCGAACGTCTCCCCAAGGGAGCCGACCCGGCCACCCACACCAAGCTCGGACGCGGGGGACTGGCGGACATCGAGTGGACCGTACAGCTCATCCAGCTCCGCTACGCACACAAGGTCGAGTCACTGCACAACACCTCGACGCTGCAAACTCTCGACGCGATCGGCGCAGCCGAGCTGATGAGTGAGACAGACATCGAGCTGCTGCGCGAAGCGTGGATCCTGGCGACGAAAGCGCGCAATGCGCTCGTCCTGGTTCGCGGTAAGCCGACCGACCAACTGCCGAGACCGGGTGCCGTCCTGTCCGCCGTCGCACAGGTGGCGGGGTGGGAGAACGGCGACGCCGGGGCATTCCTCGACAACTACCTGCGCGTCACGCGTCGGGCCAAGGCGGTCGTGGAGAGGACGTTCGGCGGGCTCTAGTCGCTGCCCGCGGTGACGAAGCCCTGCTCGACCATCCAGTCACGTGCTACGTCCGCGGGTTCCCGGCCGTCGATGTCGACCTGCTTGTTCAACTCCGAGATCGCTTCGTTGGTGAGCGCAGCGGAAATGGGCGCGGTGACCTCGGCTATCTCCGGATAGCGATCGGCGATCTCCTGCCGCACGACGACAGTCGCGTTGTATCGCGGGAAGAACGCCTTGTCGTCCTCGACCACGGTCAGGTTCAGGCCCTTGATTCGGCCGTCGGTGGTGAACACCTCACCGAATCGGCACTGCGAACCGTCCGCGGTTGCCTGGTAGATGACGCCGGTCTGCAGAATCTGCACCGAGATGGCGTTGGCGTCGAAACCGTACGTGGCGGCGAGGCCGGGGAGTCCGTCCTGGCGACTGTTGAACTCGGTCTCGACGCACAGCGACGCGGCGGCGGGATCTCGGTTCACCAGAGCGGCGTAGTCCGACAGCGTGCGCACACCGGTCTCCTGCGCGACCTGCTGATTCATGGCCAGCGCGTAGGTGTTGTCCATCGGCGCGGGATTGACCCAGTCGATGCCGTTGGCCTTGTCGGCGTCGCGCACTGCCTCGAACTGTTCCGTGGCATCGGGAATGGGCTTCTCGTTGCCCAGGTAGTTGATCCACCCGGTTCCGGTGTATTCGTAGGCGAGGTCCACCTGGCCGTTCTGCATCGCGAGTCGAACGCTCTGCGAGCCCACGATGTTGGTGAGGTCTCGAACGTCGGCACCGGCTGCGCTCAGCGCGAATTCGAGGATGTAGCCGAGGATGATCTGCTCGGTGAAGTCCTTCGATCCGACGGTGAACTCGGCACCTTCGAGCCCCTCGAGCGGAGTGATGCTGCCGGCCTCGACCGACAACGGCATCGCGCCGCCGGACTGCAATCCGCACCCCGTCAGCGCGAGAACGGTGGTGGCGGACAGCGCTGCGAGTCGTCGGGTGGTGCGCCGCATCAGCGGAGTCCTTTCGGTCCGAGGTAGGCCTCGGCGAGTGCGCCCAGCCAATCCACCAACAGCGCGAGTGCCACCGCGAGAACGGCACCCACGACGAGAATGAGTGGTTGGTTGAGCTTGTAGCCGGTGTCGATCAGCACGCCGAGCCCGCCTGCTCCGACGAGAAAGCTCAGAGTTGCGGTGCCGACGGCGAGCACGAGCGAGGTGCGCAGACCCGCCAGGATGAACGGAACCGCGAGCGGAAATTCGATGCGGCGCAGAATGCCCATGTTCGACATGCCCTGTCCGCGAGCGGCATCGATGTAGTTCGGCTCGACTGTCTGAAAGCCCAACATGGTGTTGCGCAGAACGGGGAGCAACGAATAGAACGCGATCGGGAGAACACCGGTCCAGAAACCCGTTGCGCCCGTCCACAGGAACAACAACACCAGCAAGCCGACGGCCGGTGCGGCCTGCCCGATGTTCGCGATACCGATGAACAGTGGTGCAGCCTTGCGATACCCGTTGCGAGTCAACAGAATTCCCAGAGGAACGGCGATGACGAGCACCAACGCGGTGACGACGAAGGTGATCAGCACATGCTCGAGAACCCGGGTGGAGATCGTGCTGATGTTGATCGTCTCGGCCTGCGTCGCGGTGAGGTCTCTGGTCAACGCGTAGACCAACAGAATCGCCACGATCACCAGCACCAGGGCCGGCTGGATGAGAAGACGAATTCGCTCGGCGCGCTTGGCAGTACGCGCGGCGTCCTTGGTCTCGTCGCCGGTATCGGCGAGTGTCGTCACGACGGAGTCCCAGCAGCTTCGCGCGGCTCGTCGTGATCGTTCGCGTGTTGCGACCGCAACGACTTGATGGTGTCGATCAGCACGTCGATGGTCACGGTGCCGACGTACTCGCCGCGATTGCCGGTGACGGTCGCCGTCGCATTGCCCTCGGACAGTAGAGCTTCCAGAGCATCCTGCAGGGTCGACTGGGTCGACACCAGTTCCCCCATCGGCACCCCGACGTCACGGAGGCTCTCCACACCCGCGAGGTGGCGTCGATCCGTCCATCGAATCGGGCGTCTACGGGAGTCGACGATGATTCCCCAGGCTTCGGGATCCGATCCCAGCGCGGAGTTCATCGACTCCACCGAGTCGTCCTCGCCGAACACCGGCACGTCGGACAGCTCGATGTCGCGTACTCGCATCAACGTCAGCTGCTTCAAAGCGGCTCCGGCTCCGACGAACCCGGCCACGGTGTCGTCGGCCGGGTTGGCGAGCACCGCCTCGGGAGTGTCGTACTGGAGGATCGTGGACTGGTTACCGAGCACGGCGATGCGGTCACCGAGCTTGACCGCCTCGTCGAAATCGTGCGTGACGAAAACGATGGTCTTGCCCAATTCTGCTTGCAGACGCATCAATTCGTCCTGCAGCAACCCGCGGGTGATCGGGTCGACGGCACCGAACGGTTCGTCCATCAACAGCACCGGGGGATCGGCGGCAAGAGCGCGTGCGACTCCGACGCGTTGCTGCTGACCGCCGGAGAGCTGCCGCGGATAACGCTGGCGATAGACCGCCGGATCGAGGCCGACGAGGTCCAGCATCTCGTCCGTGCGGTCGTCGATTCGCTTCTTGTTCCACCCGATCAGACCCGGCACCATGCCGACGTTCTGCGCAATCGTCATGTGCGGGAACAGGCCTGCCTGCTGAATGGAATAACCGATGGTGCGGCGCAATTCGTTCGGATCGATCGACAGTGCGTCCTTGCCACCGATCGTGATGCGGCCCGATGTCGGCTCGATCAGACGGTTGATCATGCGCATCGTCGTCGTCTTGCCGCAACCGGACGGCCCGACGAGTACGACGACCTCGCCCGCGGGGATGGTCATCGACACGTTGTCGACGGCAGCGAGCTTCTGCCCCGGGTAGCTCTTGGTCACGTTCTCGAGCACGATTTCCGCGCCGGAGACATTCGATGTACGGGTCGAGTCACTCACGGATACCCCTCGAGGTGGTCAGTTTGCCGATCAACACGTAGATCCCATCGAGGATCAACGCCAGCAGGACGATCAGGACAGTGCCGGTCAGAGCCTGCGGTAGAGCTGTGGGGCTACCCACGCGGGCGAGGCCCGAGAAGAGGAGGTTGCCGAGTCCGGGACCCTTGGCGTACGCGGCGATGGCGAGAATGCCCATGGCCATCTGGGTACTGACGCGCATGCCGGTGAGGATCGACGGCCACGCGAGTGGGATCTCGATGCGGCGCAACACCAGAGCGCGGCTCATTCCGATTCCGCGAGCCGCGTCGGCAACGGCCGGATCGACGGCTGCCAAGCCCACCACGGTGTTGCGGATGATGGGGAGAAGCGAGTACAGAACAAGTGCTGTCACAGTGGGTTTGACGCCCAGACCCAGCACCGGAATGAGAACTCCGAGCAGTGCGAACGACGGGATGGTGAGAACCGTACTCGCCAGGGCCGTCGCGACTGCGGAGCCCGCAGGGCTTCGGTACACGAGCACACCGATCGCCACCCCGATGACGGTTGCAATGACGACACATTGAATGACGGCCGACACGTGGAGATACGAATCGATCGCCAACTGCCTTCGCCGCCCGACAATGAAGTCCCACAGAGCGTCCATGCAGTTGTAGTCCTCTGTTCGGCTGAGCGCGGATGCTTTTCTGTACCCCGTCGTTACCCATTCAAACGTCAGGTGAACCCTTTTGCAGCGAAACGACGAAATGGCTTCGGCGACAAGCCCATTCGAACCGCGAACGCCCGACCGGGTCAGCCCGGTCGGGCGTTCGTGGACTATCGACGGGTCACCGACGAAAGATGACCCGAGAACTCACACGTCGTAGTAGAGCGAGAACTCGTACGGGTGCGGACGCAGGTTGACCGGAGCGATCTCCTGCTCACGCTTGAGCGAGATCCACGTCTCGATGAGGTCGGTGGTGAAGACGCCACCCTCGGTGAGGTAGTCGTGGTCGGCCTCGAGACGGTCGATGACCGCGTTGAGCGAGGTGGGTGCCTGAGGAATGTTCTTGGCTTCCTCGGGCGGCAACTCGTAGAGGTCCTTGTCGACCGGAGCCATCGGCTCGATCTTGTTCTTGATTCCGTCCAGGCCCGCCATCATCTGAGCGGCGAAGTTCAGGTACGGGTTGCCCGAGGAGTCCGGCGCGCGGAACTCGAGGCGCTTGGCCTTCGGGTTGTTACCGGTGATCGGGATGCGCACCGCCGCAGAGCGGTTGCGCTGGCTGTAGACCAGGTTGATGGGGGCTTCGTAGCCCGGCACCAGGCGGTGGTACGAGTTGATCGTCGGGTTCGTGAAGGCCAACAGCGACGGAGCGTGGTGCAGAATGCCGCCGATGTAGTGACGTGCCAGATCGGACAGTCCGGCGTATCCGGCCTCGTCGTGGAAGAGGGGCTTACCGTCCTTCCACAGCGACTGGTGCACGTGCATGCCCGAGCCGTTGTCGCCGAACAGTGGCTTCGGCATGAAGGTTGCCGACTTGCCGTTCTGCCAGGCGGTGTTCTTGACGATGTACTTGAACAGCTGCAGATCGTCCGCCGCGCGGAGCAGCGTGTTGAACTTGTAGTTGATCTCCTGCTGACCGCCGGTGCCGACCTCGTGGTGGGCACGCTCGAGCTCGAAGCCTGCGTTCTGCAGGTTGGTCGAGATCTGGTCGCGCAGGTCGACGTAGTGGTCGTACGGCGCGACGGGGAAGTAGCCGCCCTTGAAGCGAACCTTGTAGCCGAGGTTGGGGCTGCCATCGGCTTCGGTCTCGGCTCCGGTGTTCCACCAACCCGAGGACGAGTCGACCTCGTAGAACGCACCGTTGGCCTGCGAATCGAAGCGAACCGAATCGAAGATGTAGAACTCGGCCTCGGCACCGAAGTACGCGGTGTCGGCAATGCCGGTGCTGGCCAAGTACTCCTCGGCCTTACGAGCAACGTTGCGCGGATCGCGGCTGTAGGCCTCACGCGTGAACGGGTCGTGGACGAAGAAGTCGATGTTCAGCGTCTTGGCGTTGCGGAACGGGTCGACCTGAGCGGTGGCGTAGTCCGGCAGCAGGATCATGTCGGACTCGTGGATCGACTGGAAGCCGCGGACGGACGAGCCGTCGAACGCGAGGCCGTCTTCCAGGGTGTCGGCCGTGAAGGCCTTGGCAGCAATGGAGAAGTGCTGCTGCGCACCCGGCAGATCGGTGAACCGGATGTCGACGTATTCGATTCCTTCATCTGCGATGAACTTGATGACCTCTTGGGCCGTGGAAAACGCCACGCTTTTGCTCCTTAGTTGAGTCCGTCGAACTGACGGTATGGACTCGGTGTTGCCCGCCCGTCAAGCTCGTGTTTCGCCCGTGTTACACGTCGTGGTTCACGGTTGGCACGAACAACAGTACGTCCACCCGTTTTTCCGTGTGCCCGACCGCGCCTATCCTGGGAATCATGGCACGAATGACAGGGTCCTGGTTGTCCGGACCGGCGGCCGCGAACCCACGACCGCCGCAGAACTTCCGTGGGGAACAACTCGGTCTGCCCGCGGAGGGCGTCGGCGCACTCGCCGGAACCGGTCGTAGAGTCCTGGCGTTGCTGCTGGACTGGACGATGGCCACCGGTGTGGCGTCGCTGATTCTCGGCGGTTACACCACCAGCGGACTGATCTCGACGATCGTGCTGGCCGTGTGGTTCGTCGTAGGAATCGCGAGTGTCTCGCTGTTCTCGTTCACCCCGGGGCAGTTCATCGTGGGAGTGCAGGTGGGACGCATCGACGCCCATGCGCGAGTCGGTTTCGTCCGGGCATTGGTGCGGCAGCTCATTCTGCTGTTCGTCGTCCCGGCCGTGATCACCGACATGGACGGCCGGGGAATGCACGACCGCGCAACGGGAACAGCCCTGCTGCGGACCCGCTGAGGGGTCGACGCACCAGGGCTGTCGGTCGAAATACGGGTCAGCGACGCTTCATGGTCCGCTGAACGCCCTTCATCTTGGCCCCACCGGGAATCGGTCCCTTGGGCATTGCCGGGCCACCCTTGGTGCCCAACGCGGCCAGCCGGGACTCGATGGTGTCCATCCGCTTGCCGTCGATGTTCTTCGGCAGCTTCGACAGATACTTCTGCAGACCCGACAGTGGAATCTGGTTCTCCCCGTTGCCGACGATGATGTCGTAGATCGGAGTATCGCCCACCAGCCGGGCGGTCTTCTTCTTCTCCTGGGCCAGCAGGGTCTTCACACGCTGCGGCGCACCCTCGGCCACGAGTATCACTCCGGGCTTCCCGATCACCCGGTGCACGGCGTCGAGATGAGTGGTGCCTGCGATCGCATTGGTGACACGCCACGATCCCTGAAGATTGTCCAGGGCCCACGCCGCAGCACCGGCCTGACCGTCGGCCTTCTTGTACACGGACTTCTGAACCCGCCGGCCGAAGATGATGAACGCGACCAGCACGCCCAACAGGAGACCGATGGGGAGAAGGAACCACTGGAAGCCGAAGGCCAGACCGATCAGGAAGCCGATCAGCCCGAGACCGACCACCGCTCCGATCATGAGCGGAAGGAGAGCCTTGTCGTCCTTACGCTGCATCTGGAACGCCTGCCACAACTGGCTGCGCCGTTCCTTCGATGCCTGCTTGCGGGCTGCCTTGGCAGCCGCCTTTGCTTCCTTGCTGGGCTTTGCCGCTTTGCCAGCTTTACTGCCGTTCGCCATACCTCACAGGATACGGCCTGTGCCGACGCTCACGTGCATCGCGCCACGTCGAGTGGAGCGATCAGCGAGGAGCCAGCCGAGCCATCAACGAGCTGGCCTCCTGAGAAGCTTCGCCGCCGTCGGTGAGGTGGCTCATGCTCTCGGGCAGTTCGCGACCGTGGTGTGCCATGGCCTGCGCGTAGAGGCGTCCGGCGCGGTACGAGGAGCGGACCAACGGGCCGGCCAGCACGCCGGCGAACCCGACATCGGTGGCGTAGTCGGAGTGCTCGACGAACTCCTCCGGCTTGACCCACCGCTCGACGGGGTGGTGCCGCGGTGACGGTCGCAGGTACTGGGTGATCGTCAGGATGTCGCAGCCCGCCTCGTGCAGGTCGCGAATCGCTTCCTGGACTTCCTCGGGAGTCTCGCCCATGCCGAGAATGAGATTCGACTTGGTGACCAGACCGTCGTCACGCGCTGCGGTGATGACGTCCATCGACCGCTGGTACCGGAATGCGGGACGGATGCGCTTGAAGATGCGCGGCACGGTCTCGACGTTGTGGGCCAACACCTCCGGGCGGGAGGAGAACACCTCGGCCAGCTGATCGGGCTTGGCGTTGAAGTCGGGGATCAGCAGCTCGACGCCGGTGTTGGGGTTGAGCTTCTTGATGTACCGGACGGTCTCTGCGTACAGCCACGCACCACCGTCTTCGAGGTCGTCGCGGGCGACACCGGTGATCGTGGAGTAGCGCAGGCCCATGGCCTGCACACTCTCCGCCACGCGGCGAGGCTCGTCACGATCGAGATCCTCGGGCTTGCCGGTATCGATCTGGCAGAAATCGCATCGACGGGTGCATTGTTCGCCGCCGATGAGGAAGGTCGCCTCGCGATCTTCCCAGCATTCGTAGATATTCGGGCAGCCGGCTTCCTCGCACACCGTGTGCAGACCCTCACGCTTCACAAGACCTTTGAGCTCGGTGTATTCCGGGCCCATCTTGGCTTTGGTCTTGATCCAGCTGGGTTTGCGTTCGATGGGGGTCTCCGCATTTCGGATCTCGAGGCGGAGCAGCTTGCGTCCTTCTGGGGCCACAGTCACGCCAGCAATGCTACGCGCCGAACCGAACCGTGGTGAATTGCGGGTTCACCGTCGCGGTGGTGATCTCCGGGTGCTCGAGCTCGTGCTCTCTGACCGGCATCGATCCGTCCAACGCGGCCAGAACTGCCGTCGTGACCGACTCGAGTACCTCGGCGACCGGGACGTCTCGCCCCAGCTCGAGCGACAGCGACGTCACACCGGCGTCGGCGATTCCGCACGGCACGATCGCGTCGAAACCCGTCATCGCCGAATTGCAGTTGAGGGAGAAGCCGTGCAGGGTCACGCCGCGCTGAACTCGCACGCCGATGGCCGCGATCTTGCGTTCGGGTAGAAGCACGCCGTCGCGAACCTCGGACGCGAGCCACACCCCGGACCTGCCGTCCACCCGCCCGCACGCGATACCGTGATCGGACACCACGGAAATCAGCGCTTCCTCGATCCGGCGGACGTACTTGACGACATCGATCGGCTGCGCCAGCGCGACGATGGGGTAGCCGACCAGTTGACCCGGCCCGTGCCAGGTGATCTTGCCGCCGCGGTCCACCTCGACCACGGGGGTACCGTCGCGCGGCATGTCTTCTTCCGAGGTGCGCCGCCCCGCGGTGTACACGGAAGGGTGCTCGAGCAACAGCAACGTGTCCGGGCCCCGATTGTCGGCGCGGGCGTCGGCCAGTTCCCGCTGGAGAGCCCACGCCTGGGTGTACTCGACGGTGCCCAGCTCTCGCACGACGACCGGTTCGCTGCTGGCCCGGGCCGAGTCGGTGCCGGTGGCCGGAATCGACGGGGCGTTCACGTCACTCATGAACCGAGACGCTACGCCGGGTCATGAGCCGACAGCCACCCGCAGTGCCTCGCCCACGGTGTTGTGCTCGAAGGTGTAGCCCGCGTCCTCGAGTGCCTTGGGAATGGCTCGCGGCCCGGTCAGGATCGCCTCCTCGGCGAATTCACCGATGACCGCTTTCAGGGCGAATCCGGGCACCACCCACGGGGCCGGACGATGCACCGCTCGCGACATCGCGCTGTTGAACTGGGCGTTGGTCACCGGAGTCGGCCCCACCATGTTGACCGGTCCGCGCAGCGAGTCGTTCTCGATACCGTGCACGATGGCACCGATTTCGTCTTCCAACGAAATCCACGGGAAGTACTGGCGGCCACTGCCCAATCGACCACCGAGCGCGAACAGGTACAGCGGGCGCAGCTTGCCCAGCATGCCGCCGCGCTGCGACAGCACCACACCGCTGCGCAACAGAATCGTGCGAACACCTGCCTCCGACGCCGCAGCCGTGGCGTTCTCCCAATCGCGGCACACCTCGGCGAGAAATCCGTCTCCTACCGGAGCGGTCTCGTCGACCACGCGGTCGCCGGTGTCACCGTAGAAATTGACGCCGCTGGCATTGATCAGGGTGGGGACACCCGCGTCGGCCGCAGCCGACGCGATCACCTCGGTAGGCGCTATGCGGCTGTCGCGCACCAGCTGCTTGTACGCACCGGACCATCTTTTGTCGCCGATACCGACACCACACAGATTGACGACCGCATCGGCACCGGCCAGCACAGCGGGGTCGATACTGCCGTGCGACGGGTCCCACTGCGACTCGTCCGGTCCCGCCGGTGAACGTCTGACCAGTCTGGTGACGTCGTGGCTGCGGCCGCGCAGAGCTGCAACGAGAGCTGTGCCGATCAAGCCTGATGAACCTGCAATGACTATGCGCATGTGAACGAAAGCCTCCTTGACGCACTCCGGGGCACCATTCGCGAACGAATGATGCCCCGGATGCTCTGTCCGTGCCCCTGGTGAACGAGACCCCGATGCGAATGTTTCGCGCTCCTACGAGAATACGTGGCGCGACACTCGCCGGTTGTCTACAGACCCAGATCGGCCTCGAACGATGCCACTTCGAGACGCTGCTTGATCGTCGTCAGGAAGCGTCCTGCGTCGGCTCCGTCCACCAACCGGTGGTCGTAGGTGAGCGGCAGGTAGCACATCGAGCGAACACCGATCGACTCGTTGCCCGAGTCGTCCTTGACGACGACGGGACGCTTGACGATCGCACCCGTACCCAGCATGGCCGCCTGCGGCGGAACCAGGATCGGGGTGTCGAACAGCGCGCCCTGGCTGCCGATGTTGGTGATCGTGAACGTGCCACCGGACAGCTCGTCGGGCTTGAGTCCACCCGAACGTGCGCGGGTGGCGATGTCGTTGATCGCCCGCGCGAGTCCGGCCAGCGACAGGTCGCCGGCGTTGTGGATGACGGGGGAGAGCAGGCCCTGCTCGGTGTCCACGGCGATGCCGAGGTGGACATCGGCGTGGTACGTGATCTCCTTGGCGTCCTCGTTGATGCTGGCGTTGACGTTCGGGTGAGCCTTGAGTGCTTCCACGACCGCCTTCGCGAAGAACGGCAGGTACGTCAGGTTGACGCCCTCGTTCTCGGCGAACTTCGCCTTCGCCTTGGTACGCAGGCCGGCGATCTTCGTCACGTCGACCTCGAAGGTCTGCGTCAGCTGAGCAGAAGTCTGCAGCGACTCACGCGTCTTCTTCGCGGTGATCTGACGAATTCGGTTGATCTTCTGCGTGGTGCCGCGCAGGTGTGCGAGCTCGGGACGAACTCCCGCGGTCGCCGGTGCTGCGGGCTTCGACGCTGCGGCGGGTGCCGCGGCCTCGGCCGGAGCAGCGGGAGCCTTCTTGGCCTCGGCTGCAGCGAGAACGTCCTGCTTGCGGATGCGTCCACCCACGCCGGTGCCCTTGACGGACGACAGATCGACGTCGTTGTCCGACGCCAACTTGCGGACCAGAGGAGTGACGTACGGGCTCGAATCGCCCGACGGTGCCGATTCCTTGGCGGGAGCGGCCTTGGGAGCCTCCTGCTTCGGTTCGGGCTTCGGCTCGGCCTTGGGAGCTTCCTTCTTGGGGGCTTCCTGCTTCGGCTCGGGCTTCGGCTCTTCCTTGGGCTCTTCGGCCTTCGGGGCCTCGGGCTCCGGAGTTGCCTCGGGCTCGGGGGCCTTCTCGGCGGGCGAGCCGGAGCCGATGACTGCGAGCTGGCCGCCGACGGCCACGGTGTCGTCTTCCTCGGCGGAGATCTCGAGCAGGGTGCCTGCGACCGGAGACGGAATCTCGGTGTCGACCTTGTCCGTGGACACCTCGAGAAGCGGCTCGTCCACTGCAACCTCGTCGCCGACGGCCTTGAGCCAGCGGGTCACGGTGCCCTCGGTGACGGACTCACCCAACTCGGGCATCGTCACCGGGGTGCCGGATCCGGACGAGTCGGAGGAGCTGGAAGAGGCACTTGCTGCGGGAGCTTCCTGCTCGGCCTGCGGCTCGGGCTCGGCTGCGGGAGTGGGCTCCTCGGCAGGCTCCTCCGGTGCCGACTCCTCGGCGGGAGCGGCGTCCTCGGCCGGCGCGTCGGACGAGGAAGACTCGTCCGCGTCACCGATCTGAGCGAGCTCGCCACCGATCTCGACGGTGTCGTCTTCCTGAGCGACGATCTTGGTGAGAACACCGGCAGCAGGCGACGGGATCTCGGTATCGACCTTGTCCGTGGAGACTTCGAGCAATGGCTCGTCGACTTCGACGGTGTCGCCTTCTTGTTTGAGCCACCTCGTGACAGTTCCCTCGGTGACACTCTCACCGAGAGCTGGCATCTGGACGGAGAAGGCCATGTCTGTTGACTCCTCGACAGTTGTATGCGGGTGATGTAGTTCTTACGACTTGTGGTCGCAGACCATTGTGCTGGCGGAACAGGGTTCATGGACGAGAGTTGGGTGATTCGGTTCGACGGAGGCACCGGTGCGATCGACACTCACCGAGCACGTTCGGCTCGATCCAGCGCCCACGTCGACACTCCCTCTCGGCAACTCACTTACTCACTTCACGAGCCTTGGTTCACAATCAAGAGAGCTGAACCCTCTAATGTCATCCTTCCATTGATGTCGCCTCGCCGTTCCCCTAGGGCGTGCAACACGCCTGTCGAACTGGTGGGTAACAAAGATCCGGCACCGAAACTCGGACTTCGCCGGCCGTACGAAAGAGGAGTTCGCGTGGGATTGTTCGATCGATTCAAGTCGAGCGGCGGGGGCGCGAAACGGGCACCCGAAGGCTCGGTTGCCCAGTACCTGGCCGATTGGACCTCGGCGCGAATCGGCGTCGAGGCCTACGTGGAACCGAAAACGACGGTCACGCCGCTGACGGTGGTTCTGGTCGCGAACGACGGTGAGTGGACGCGTCGACCACTCGATGAAAAATATGTACGAAAGATCGGATCGGACCTGAAGATTCCGGTGTACGACGTCCGCAAGACGGGCTATCCGCAGCGGATGCGTGATCACGACGCTCGGCAGAAGATCGTTCGGCAGCGCGAACAACAGCAGCGCGACAGCTAACGCCGTCCGTGCGCGAGGGCCTGGGGCCTCGCGCACGGACGGGAGACGATCAACCGTTGTCGGCGATGTCCTCGAGAACCGCGAACATGGTTCGGACCGGAACCCCGGTGCCGCCCTTGCCGGTGTAGCCGAACGGACCACCGGTGTTGTACGCCGGGCCGGCAACGTCGATGTGAGCCCATTCCACGCCGTCGGCGACGAATTCCTTCAGGAACAGAGCAGCGGCGAGCATGCCACCTGCTCGACCGTTGGTGACGTTCGCGAGATCTGCGACCTTCGAGTCGAGTTCGCGGCGAATCTCCTTCGGCAACGGCATGGCCCATCCGTTCTCGCCGATCGCCTGCGAGATTGCTGCGACGCGGTCGCGGAAGTCGTCGGTACCCATCACGCCGGGAGTCCTGTTGCCGAGTGCGACGACCTGAGCGCCCGTCAGTGTCGCGGTGTCGATCAGGTAGTCCGGATCGTCCTCGCAGGCCCGCACGATCGCGTCGGCGAGCACCAAGCGGCCCTCGGCGTCGGTGTTGATCACCTCGACGGTGATGCCGCCGTACTGGGTGAGCACATCGCCGGGGCGCTGAGCGGTGCCCGACGGCATGTTCTCCGCCATCGGGACGGTGGCGATGACGTCGAGCGGCAGACCGACCTTGGCGGCGAGCACCACCGTGGCGATGACCGCTGCCGCACCGCCCATGTCCGAGGTCATGTTCTCCATGCCGGCAGCCGGCTTGATGGAGATGCCGCCGGTGTCGAACGTGATTCCCTTACCGACGAGAGCAACCTTCTTCGCGCCGCGTTTGCCTCCCGAGTGCGTCAGGCGCACGAGCCGAGGCAGACGGGACGATCCCTTGCCCACTCCGTGAATGCCGCCGTAGCCACCCTTCTCGAGTGCTTTGTCGTCGAGAATCTCGACCTCGAGGCCGGCCGCCTTGCCCAGCGCCTTGGCCTGAGCCGCGAACTCCTCCGGGTAGAGATGGCTGGGCGGAGTGTTGACGAAATCCCTTGCGACAGCCACTGATTCGGCAATCGCGATCGACCTCTCCAATTCGCGCTTGGCATCCTTGGAGCGAGTGTCGGGCACCAACAACTCGATGCGAGTCACCGGAAGCGCAGACGGCTTCGGTGCCGAGAGAGCCGACTTGAACTCGGCGAACTGGTACGCGCCGAGGAAGAAGCCCTCGGCAGTCGCACCCAGATCGAGCGCCGAGAGCGTCGTGGCCGCCGTCTCGACACCGGACAGAGCGCGAGCTGCGGTGCCGGCCGAGTGACGAATGCGTTCACTGTCGATGTCGGCGGCGTTGCCGAGGCCCACGGCCAACACACTCGCCACGGCCAGACCGGCCGGAGCCGGAATACGCACTACTTCGTCGGCCTTGCCGGTGGCACCGACGGCTTCGAACGCGTCGAGCAACTCGGTGGCGATCGCATCGTCGGAAATGTCGTCGGTGATGGAGAGTTCGAGGCCGTCGTCACTCGTGCTCAATGCGACGACGAGTACGTCGACTTTCTTACCGAGCTTGCCCGCGAGAACCAGGTCGGGTCCGAGAGTGCGGGTGAGCGTCGAGGGGGAAGGCACGTGGCTGCTCCTGTAGGGGTTGACGTGTATGTCCCTCGATCCTAATGACGGTCGGCGGCGTCGACGATCGAGGGACGTACCGGGGCGACCGACCTGAGACGCTCCGCAAGGTGAGCTAGCGTGGCCGCCATGACCGACACCGAGTTGATCGAAGGACCACTCCACGCCGTGCACACCGAACTCGGCGCGACGTTCGCACCGTTCGGTGGATGGACCATGCCGGTCTCGTACGCCGGCGTCGTCGTCGAGCACACGGCAGTGCGTGAAACGGTGGGTCTGTTCGACGTCGGCCACCTCGGCAAGGCGTCGGTGACCGGCCCCGGGGCCGCCGCATTCGTGAACTCCGTCCTCACCAACGACCTGGCCAGGATCGAACCGGGCAAAGCGCAATACACGCTGTGCTGCACCGAGTCCGGTGGCGTCGTCGACGACCTGATCGCCTACTTCGTCTCCGACGAGGACGTGTTTCTGGTACCCAATGCTGCGAACACGGCAGCTGTGGTCGACGCGATGGCTGCCGCTGCCCCCGCCGGGGTCTCGGTGGTGAACCGGCACCGCGAGTTCGGAGTGCTGGCCGTGCAGGGGCCCAAGGCGTCCGAGGTTTTGCAGGAACTGGGTCTACCGACCGATATGGACTACATGGCATTCGAGGACGCCACCTGGAACTCGCTGCCTGTCCGGGTCTGCCGCACGGGTTACACCGGCGAACAGGGCTACGAGCTGATCCCGTCTGCCGACGACGTGAAACCGTTGTTCCTGGCGCTGCTGGCTGCGGTGCGGTCTCGGGACGGTCAGGTGTGCGGGCTCGGAGCGCGCGACACACTGCGCACCGAAATGGGGTACCCGCTGCACGGACACGAACTGGCGCAGGACATCTCGCCCCTCGAAGCACGATGCGGCTGGGCGATCGGGTGGAACAAGGACTCGTTCTGGGGCAAGGACGCATTGACCGCCCAGAAGGCAGACGGTCCGGCACGGATTCTGCGCGGGCTCAAAGCTCTCGATCGCGGCGTTCTACGCCCCGGTCTCACCGTGCGCGCGTCGGGACGCGATCTCGGAACGACGACCTCCGGCACTTTCTCGCCCACTCTCAAGGTCGGTATCGCCCTTGCACTCCTCGACGCGCAGGCCGCTCCCGCGGTGGGTTCGGAGGTCGAGGTCGACGTTCGAGGCCGCGCCCTGCGCTGCGAAGTGGTCGCACCGCCGTTCGTCGTCGCCAAGACCAGGTGACCGCGTGAGACCGCCACGAACCCCACGATAGGATTCCCGGCATGACAGGTGTTTCCGAATTCACGTACGTGCAGCATCCTTCGCCCGCAACCTCCGCGGCGCGTGACGCGGTACTTGCTGCGCCTGGATTCGGAAAGCACTTCACCGACCACATGGTCAGCATCGACTACACCCGCGACGGCGGCTGGCACGATGCGAGGATCACCCCGTACGGTCCGATCGAGCTCGACCCCGCGGCGATGGTCCTGCACTACGGCCAAGCGATCTTCGAGGGCCTGAAGGTCTACCGCCAGCCCAACGGCGATCTGTCCACGTTCCGGGTGCAGTCCAATGCCGAACGATTCCGTACCTCGGCCAAGCGTCTTGCCATGCCCGAGATGCCGGACGAATTGTTCATCGGCTCTATCGAGAAGTTGCTCGAGCTCGATCACGAGTGGGTCCCGGCGGCGGGCGGCGAGGACGCGCTCTATCTACGGCCCTACATGTTCTCCACCGAAGCCGGTCTGGGTGTGCGCCCCGCCGACGCGTATCGCTACATGCTGATCGCCTCACCCGCAGGCGCGTACTTCCCACGTGGCGTCAAACCGGTGAGCGTGTGGTTGTCCACCGAATACGTCCGCGCAGCACCGGGCGGCACCGGTGCCGCGAAGTTCGCAGGCAACTACGCCGCCTCCCTCCTCGCGCAGGCGCAGGCCAGCGACGAGGGCTGCGATCAGGTGGTCTGGCTCGACGCCACCGAGCGCCGCTACGTCGAAGAGATGGGCGGCATGAACCTGTTCTTCGTCTTCGGCTCGGGTTCCGACGCCCGGTTGGTGACGCCCTCGCTGTCCGGGTCCTTGCTTCCCGGAATCACGCGCGACTCGCTGTTGGCCCTGGCGACGGACTCCGGCATCCCCGTCGAAGAACGACGGATCTCCACCGACGAGTGGCGCAAGGGTGCCGAAGCGGGCGAGATCACCGAGGTGTTCGCTTGCGGCACAGCAGCTGTCATCACCCCGGTGGGCAGCGTCAAATCCACCGACGGTTCTTTCGAGATCGCAGGCGGAGAACCCGGTGAGATCACGCTCGCACTGCGAGACACCCTCACCGGCATCCAGCGCGGCACCTTCGCCGATACCCACGGCTGGATGACCAAGCTCCGCTGATCAGCTGCCGATCAACAGGCCCACCGCGGCCGACGCCGTAGTGGTCTCGATTGCGGCACCGAGAACATCGCCCGAGAGGCCACCGAAGCGTCGGACGCAGTGTCGAACGGCAAACACCGACAGGGTCAGGACCGCGACGACGACCAGCGGCCCTTGCCAGGGTCGATCGGGTTGCGCGAAGACCGACGCAGCTGCTGCCGCAATGACCCACAGCGTCAGGACGGCGTTGGACTGCGTTCCGGCCACGAGCGCGCCGAAGCCGCCCGACGTCGATGCGTCGATTCCCTTGCGGCAGGCCAGGACTGCCGCTACCCGGGCAGTCACCGCGACCACGACGACAGCCCACCACAGTCGCTCCTGCGCGAGTTGACCCAGGCTCGCGGCCTGAATCGCCGACGTCAGAGCGATGGCCGCCACCCCGAACGGTCCGGCACTACCGGACTTCATGACCTCCCGCGCACGTTCGGGCGGGCCGTAACAGCCGAGCCCATCGGCGGTGTCGGCCAACCCGTCGATGTGCATACCGCGCGTCAGCAGCGCGGCGGCGGCAACGGCGATGAGGCCGCACAGGATTGCCGACAACCCGGCAACCGTCGTCGCCCACAGCAGTGCCGAACACACGCACCCGAGGACGAGACCGACCAGGGGAGCGTGCGCTATCGCGCGACCGGCGCGGACCCTGTCGACCTGCGACGGGCCACGCACGGGCAGCACCGTCAACCACGAGAACGCGAGCACCAGACCCTCGGCCCGCAGCCTCACGGTCAGCGGACTTCGGGGTCGCCGGTGCTGACGCCGGCGTCGGCGAACGTCGCCATCGAATTCAACGTGTCGACTCCCGCACGAACGAGCGGCAACGCCGCCAACGCGCCGGAGCCTTCACCGAGTCGCATCGACAGCTCCACCAACGGCTCGAGTCGCAAGTGCCGCAAGGCAAGTGAATGGGCGGGCTCGGCCGAACGATGCCCGGCGACCCACCAGGCGCTGGCACCGGCCGCACCGTCCTCCGCCACCAGTGCTGCTGCTGTGACGACGAGACCGTCCAGGATCACCGGGGTACGCCGATGCGCCGCCTGCGCGAGGAAGCCGGCGAGGGCGGCGATGTCGGCACCACCGGCCACCCGCAGCAGGTCGGTGGGATTCTTGGCGACCGGCCGAGCCCGCCGCATCGCGTCCCGGATCGCAGCGGTCTTCCTGATCCACCCGGCGTCGTCGATTCCGGTGCCGCGGCCGACGGCAGCGACCGGTTCGGTATCGGTAAGGGTGGCGATCAATACGGTTGCGGGCGTTGTGTTTCCGATGCCCATGTCGCCTGCGACGAGAAGGTCCGCACCAGCGTCGACCTCCTCGTCCGCGATGGCAGCGCCGGCGGCGACGGCGGCGCGCACCTCGTCCTCGCTCAGTGCGTCCTCGCGGTCGATCGAACCACTCGAGCGCCGTATCTTGAAGGCGGACACCGACGAATCGGTATCGGCGTCGACAGCGATGTCGACCACTCGAACAGTGGCCCCGGCGATGGTCGCGAGGACGTTGACCGCAGCACCGCCCGCGCGGATGTTCTCGACCATCTGCGCCGTGACCTCGGGCGGGTACGCGGACACTCCATGAGCGGCGACGCCGTGGTCGCCGGCGAAGACGACGACACGGACGCGCTCGAAGGACTTCGGCGGACTGACATCTTGGCAGGCGGCGATCCACTCGCCGAGCGTCTCGAGACGGCCGAGGCTACCGGCCGGCTTGGTCAACCGACCTTGCCGCTCGGCAGCTTCGTACCGCGCGGAATCGGACGGCGAAGGCACCGGTCGAAACGGTGATGGTGCCGGAATCTCGTCCACAGGAGTTGTCACACTGGGCCTTTCGCGGTCAGGGAATCCGCCGGTGGTTCTTTGAGGGTCAGCGCGAGGCCCGCGACGACCAGCAGAACCCTGTCACACACGTGCGCGAGACGCGCATTGAGGACACCGAGCTCGTCACGGAACAGTCGACCCGAACGCGACTCGGGAACCACGGACATGCCGACCTCGGGGCTGACGATCACGAGAGTCGACCTGCAGTCCGTTACCGCTGAGACCAAGTCGTCCACGGCCGGAGCAATCGTCCCGCGAGGCAGGTCCCAGGCCGCTGCGTCGTCGAGCATTCCCGTCAGCCAGGTGCCCAGATCGTCGACCATCGTGGTGCCGCCCCAGGGCTGAGCCACCACCGCCGCCAGCCCGGTGACGGTTTCGACCGTGGTCCACTCGGGCGGACGCGACGCACGATGGAGTTCGATGCGCTGCTCCCAGTCTTCGTCGGACGCATCGCGCTGTCCGGTCGCGACGTAACGGACCGGGCGGGTCGTGACCAACGATTCTGCGTGCGCGGACTTACCGGATCTGGCTCCGCCGAGGACGAGCGTTCGAGACGGCACGGCCACCGACGTCAGACGGCCTCGCCGGCGCTCACTCGCGGCTTGGGGGCACGCATCTTCCGAATCTGCGACGCCCGTACGAAGGCGTACCAGCCGATTTTGAAGCCGCCGTCGGGAGTGTCGGGGAACCGGACGCGAATGCGGTTGTTGATCATCTTGCCGAGGTAGATGCCCTCGCCGACCATGAACAGCATCATCACGAACATGCCGAGAGTGACGTACTGCTGTACCTGCGGCTGCAGGAACAGCGCAAAGATGAGAATGAGAGCGAGCGGCATGAACAAGCCGACCAGATTGCGCCGCGCATCGACGATGTCGCGAACGTAGGCACGCACCGGGCCCTTGTCGCGAGGCAGCAGATACTTGTCGTCGCCCGCGAGCATGCGCGCCCGACGCTCCGCAGCTGCTGCACGCCGTTCGTTCGAGGCAGCCTTACGGTCTTCCTTGCTGCCCTTGTTCGCCTTGCGGCGCTCTCGTGCCTCTTTGCTCGTCAGGGGAGCCGGAGCGACCGGCCCGCGGCGGCGGGCCTCGGCGTCACGGCGCTTGGGGGTCGGTCGGCCTTTGCCGAGAGACACCGGCGAGGTCGCCTCGCCGGCGGACACAGTCGACTCGGGCTCGTTCGAGTCCTGTCCGTCCGAATTGTCAGAGTTTCCACGGCGTAGCAGCTTCACGCAACCAGAGTATGGGATGAGCGGAGGCACTCGAACACCGGCCAGGTCAGCGGCGCAGCACCGGATGCTGTTCGGGCACTGCGGTCCTACACTTCCGAGAATGCGAGTGATGATTGCGCCGGACTCTTTCGGGGACACCCTGACTGCCGCAGATGCAGCCGCCGCCATTGCCAGAGGATGGGCGGGCGTCCGGAGCGGTGACGAGCTGGAACTGGCACCCCAATCCGACGGTGGACCGGGGTTCGTCGAGGTACTGGCCTCGCGCATCGGCACAATCCACGTCGCCGACGTGGACGGACCGCTCGGGACGCCGGTGCATGCCCGCTGGCTGCTCGACGGCACGGTGGCGTACATCGAATCGGCTCAGGCCTGCGGGCTGCACCTCGTCGACGGTCCGCTGACTCCGCAGTCGGCGCTGAAGGCGAACAGCTACGGCGTCGGCCAGCTGCTGAGCGAGGCGTTGAACAGTGGTGCCACGTCGATCGTCGTCGGACTCGGCGGGAGCAGTTGCACCGACGGCGGACGAGCGATGATCCGCGCACTCGGCGGGCTGGGGTCGGCAATCGAACGGTTCTCGGGAATCGACCTCGTCGCCGCGTCGGACGTGGAGAACCCCCTGCTCGGCGATGCCGGTGCTGCTCGGGTGTTCGGGCCGCAGAAGGGTGCCGATACCGAGACGGTCGAGCGACTCGAAGAACTGAACGCCGACTGGGCTGCCGTTCTGTCGGCTGCGGGCCAGGACGTGGCAGACCGTCCCGGTGCGGGTGCCGCGGGCGGGATGGGGGCGGCCCTGTTCGCCCTCGGTGGCAGGCAGGTGCCGGGTGCTGCCGTGGTGGCGGAACGAACCGGTCAGCGGGAACTCCTGGACTCCGTCGACCTGGTGTTGACCGGGGAGGGAAAGTTCGATTCGCAGTCGCTGCGAGGCAAGTTGGTGACCAGAATCGCCGCTGCAGGCGGTGCCACCGGAATCGAGACCGTGGTGCTCGCCGGCCAGGTGACGTTGAGCAAGGACGACTTGGCGTCGGCCGGTATCTCGGCCGCTCACTCGATCAGCGAGTTCGCCGGGTCTGTGGAGGTGGCCATGACCGATGCGGCCAATCAGCTCGAAAAGCTGGCCGCGCACGTGGCGGGGAGTGCTGTTGCCGGGCCCTCGAACAGGGGCGGCGCGCGCAAGGAATAGAGCAACCCGGAGTACGGTTGAGTTTGTTCACGGGTTTGGTACGACTGATAGGGAGAGCCCATGACCGTTTCGAATGAGACCACAACGACCGAAACCACGGCGCACAAGGTCACCATGACGGAGACCGCTTCGGCCAAGGCCAAGGCGTTGCTGGATCAAGAGGGCCGCGACGACCTCGCGCTGCGCATTGCTGTACAGCCCGGTGGGTGTGCAGGACTGCGTTATCAGCTCTTCTTCGACGATCGAAGCCTCGACGGCGACCTCGCGGTCGACTTCGGCGGCGTCACCCTCGCAGTCGACCGGATGAGCGCTCCCTACGTGGAGGGTGCATCCATCGACTTCGTGGACACGATCGAGAAGCAGGGCTTCACGATCGACAACCCGAACGCGACCGGATCGTGCGCGTGCGGCGACTCGTTCAACTGAGCTGACTCGCTCTCGACTGTGACCGATACACGTATTCGTGTATCGGTCACAGTCGTGTCTGCTCGTCGATCATCCAGAACTTCACTCCGAAAGGCCCTTCTTCGTGACTCTCGCGGTATCCGGCTCGATTGCAACCGACCATCTGATGCGATTCCCCGGTCGGTTCGCCGAGCAGATCGTCGCCGATCAGCTCGCGAACATTTCGCTGAGCTTCCTGGTGGACGACCTGGTCATCCGTAAGGGGGGAGTGGGCGGAAACATCGCCTACGCACTCGGGGTCCTCGGCGGCTCTCCGCTCCTCGTCGGAGCCGTGGGGCCGGACTTCGCCGAGTATCGGAGCTGGCTCGAAGAGCACGGAGTCGACTGCAGTGGCGTCAGTGTGTCTGCCACCGCGCACACAGCACGCTTCGTCTGCACCACCGACGAGGACATGGCGCAGATCGCGTCGTTCTATCCCGGTGCCATGAGCGAAGCCCGCGACATCTCCATCGACGCGCTGGCCGCGCAGCACGTTCTCGATCTCGTACTGATCGGGGCCAACGATCCGGAGGCGATGACCGCCCACACGGACCAGTGCCGCGCAGCAGGTGTTCCCTTTGCCGCCGACCCGTCTCAGCAACTCGCGCGACTCGACGCCGCACAGGCCACCGACCTGATCGACGGGGCGGCCTACCTGTTCACCAACGAATACGAATGGGCACTGCTCAAGCAGAAGACCGGGATGTCCGACGCCGATATCGCGGACAAGGTGGACCTGCGGGTCACCACGCTGGGCAAGCGGGGCGTGGACATCGTCGAAAAGGGCGGGAAGCACACCCACATCGGTGTCGTGCCCGAGACGAGCAAGGTCGATCCCACCGGAGTGGGCGACGGGTTCCGTGCCGGGTTCCTCACCGGCCACCTCGCCGGAGCGAGCATCGAACGAGCTGCTCAGCTCGGTTCTCTGGTTGCCGTGCTGGTCCTCGAGACCACCGGAACGCAGGAATGGAGTCTGAACCGCGACGACGCGATCAAGCGCCTGAGCGCGGCGTACGGTGCCGAAGCCGGCGAGGAGATCGGCGCGTTGCTGCCCGCCTGAGATCGGCTCCCCTCAGCGGGATCAATGCGGCTTTGTTGCAATCTGAGCGACTGAAATCCACATTGATCCCGGGGGAGACGGGTGTACCAGTCAGATGTTGACCGGGTACTCCGGTTCGGCGATCTGCGGCACGATGCGCTTCTCCACGAAGATCCCGTGCCACACCATGAAGATGAGCAGCGTCCACAGGCGACGGCTGTGATCCGATTTGCCTGCCCGATGGTCGTCGAGCATGGCGACGATGGCGGCCTTGTTCAGAAGGTGATCGGTCTGTGACTCGGCGATCTGCTGGTGAGCCCAGTCGAAGAGTTCGGTACCGCGCAGCCAGTGGCGAAGTGGCACCGGAAAACCGAGCTTGGCGCGGTGCAGCACATGACCGGGAACGATGCCTTCCAGCGCCTGGCGCAGCGCGTATTTGGTAGTGCTCTTGGTGATCTTTTGCTCCAACGGCAACTTCTCTGCCACGCGATAGACCTCGGAATCGAGGAACGGGACGCGCAGCTCGAGCGAGTTCGCCATGGTGATCTTGTCGGCCTTGACCAGAATGTCGCCGCGAAGCCAGGTGAACAGATCCAGATGCTGCATACGAGCCACGGGATCCCACCCCTGCGACTGCGCGTAGATGGGCGCGGTGACGTCCTGATGCGTCCACTCCGAACGGAACTCACGCAGCACCGATCGCAACTGCGCGTCGTTGAAGCTGCGTGCGTTGCCGTAGTAGCGCTCCTCGAGGGTCATCGATCCTCGGTGCAGCAAGCTCTTGCCGCGCGTGCCTTCGGGAATGCGCTCGCTCAACGATCCGGCTGCGCGGCGTAGAAATGCGGGTAGAGACTCGAACGGCTTCAACGACAGCGGCTCGCGGTAGATGGTGTAGCCGCCGAACAGTTCGTCCGCACCCTCTCCGGACAGCACGACCTTGACGTGTTTGCGAGCTTCTTTGGCGACGAAGTAGAGCGGTACGAGCGCCGGATCGGCCACCGGGTCGTCCAGGTACCAGACGATCTCGGGAATGGACGCCGCGAACTCTTCAGGTCCGACCACTTTCACGATGTGCCGAGCACCTATCGCGGCTGCCGACTCCGCTGCAACATCGACCTCGGAGTAACCCTCGCGCTCGAAGCCGGTCGTGAAGGTGATCAAGTTCGGATTGTGTCGAATCGCCAGTGCCGCGATGGCCGTGGAATCGATGCCGCCCGAGAGGAAGGAACCGACGGTCACGTCGGCTCGCATGTGCTTGGCGACCGAATCTTCGAGCGCCTCGGCAATCTCCTGGTAGCGAGCCTTCTCGCTGCCGGGAGCGAAAGGCTTCACCGGGAACTTCGGTGTGAAGTATCGAGTGATCTTCGGCGGCGTACCGGGGGAGAGGGTGGCGTAGCAACCCGACTCGAGCCGCCTGATCCCCGCGTGCAGCGTCTCCGGTTCCGGGACGTACTGAAGCACGGTGTAGTGCTCGATGGCCCGCGGGTCGAGGTCGAGCTCGACGCCCAGCAGCTCCATCAGTTCGAGAACGCTCTTCTTCTCACTGCCGAACGCCGTTCCACCCGGGCCCGTGGCGTAGAACAGCGGCTTGATGCCGAAGGGATCGCGCGCGATGAACATCTCGCGCGTCTCGGTGTCCCAGATGGCGAAGGCGAACATTCCTCGCAGACGTTGCACGGCGGCAGCGCCCCAGTAGTGGAATGCCGCAACGATCGATTCGCTGTCACCTTCGGTGGCGAATTCTGCACCGTGATCGCGCGCGAGCTCAGCACGCAACTCGAGGTAGTTGTAGATCTCGCCGTTGAACACCAACGCGTACCGGTCGGGTGAACCCGGAGGTCCCCACCGCATCGGCTGATGCGAGTGTTCGATGTCGATGAACGAGAGTCGATTGAAGCCGTACACGACGTCGTCGTCGTGCCAGGTGCCACCGGGCTCGTCCGGGCCTCGATGGCGCATGCAGTGAGTCGCCGAGCTCACCAGCTCGACGCCGGCGGCGGTCGTTCCGTGAGATGTCAGTACTCCGAGCAGTCCACACACAGCGTCTGCTACCTCTTCTCGCAGTTGGGGACAATGCCGGGGGCCGGATCTCCGCGTGTCGTCAGCGGGACGGTCGATCAGCAACCGAGTATGCCGCAGACACGCTCGAACCTAGGTAACGACCCAAGGGTGGCTCCGCGTCAGCTTTGGTCTACGCTGCGTAGTACTCGGGCATCTCCATGTGGAAGCCCTTATTCTTCAGTGGTGGGCAATCAGGAAGGCGTGAACGTGGCGCATAGTCGGATCCTTCGGCGAGCGGGGCTGACAGCATTTCTCGGTGTAGCCGCGTTGATGCTGTCGGGCTGTTCCATCAGCAGTGACAACGTACTCAATTTCGGTTTCGCCTCGGGCGTCACTCCGCAGGGACGACGCATCGGCGACCTGTGGACCTGGTCGGTCATCGCCGCCCTGGTCATGGGCATCGTCGTGTGGGTCCTGATCTTCTGGGTGGTGCTCTTCCACCGTAAGAAGAAGAGCTCCCCGGAGTTCCCGCGTCAGACCGCGTACAACGTTCCGCTCGAGCTGTTCTACACGGCGGTTCCGTTCGTGATCATCGCCGTGCTCTTCTACTTCACCGTCGTGGTGCAGAACTACGTCGACGAGAAGCAGGCTGATCCCGACGTCCAGGTCGACGTGACCGCATACCAGTGGAACTGGAAGTTCGGATACCGGACCATCGACCTCAAGGACGGTGCTGCCAAGTACGAGGGCACCGACGAAGAGGAGCAGGCCGCCGCAGAAGCCGCCGCAACTCCCGGTGAAGGTGCCGAGGGTAGCGAGGACGGCGAGTTCGTGCCCGGCGCGATCCACGGTGCCATTCCCCAGGATCTGTCCTACCTGCACTACAACAAGATCGAAACGGTCGGTTCCAGCGCCGAGATTCCGGTGCTCGTCCTTCCCACCGGAAAGCGCATCGAATTCGTGCTGGCATCCTCGGACGTCATCCACGGCTTCTGGGTTCCGGAGTTCTTGTTCAAGCGTGACGTTCTCCCCAACCCTGAGGAGAACCATTCCGACAACGTGTTCCAGATCAGCGAAATCGAGCGCGAAGGTTCGTTCGTCGGTCGATGCACGGAGATGTGCGGCACGTTCCACTCGATGATGAACTTCGAGGTTCGCGCCGTGTCCCCGGACAAGTTCGAGCAGTACATCGAGCTGCGCAAGCCGTTGTCCGAGGGTGGCGAAGCGCTGACCAACGCGCAGGCACTCGAAGCCATCGGCGAGAGCCCGCTCGCAACCAGCACCTCGCCGTTCGAGACCGATCGCACCGTCCGTACCGCCACCGTCGCCGAAGGCAACTGACCAAGGAAGCATGCTGATATGAAAATCGAAGCGAAGATCTTCGAGATCCTCACGGTCTTCTTCCTCCTGGTCGGCATCGTGTATGCGCTGTTCACAGGATTGAGCCGAACCGGCGTCGAGTGGGCAGGCGTCACGGCGATCTTCCTGTCGGTCGGCCTGACGCTGATCGTCGGAACGTACTTCCGATTCGTCGCTCGACGGCTCGACACTCGGCCCGAAGACTTCGACGACGCCGAGGTAAGTGACGGCGCAGGCGACCTGGGCTTCTTCAGCCCCGGCAGCTTCTGGCCGTTCGTGCTGGCCGTAGCGGCGTCGATCACCGCTCTGGGCTTTGCCTTCTTCCAGCCCTGGTTGATTGCTCTGGGCGTCGTGTGCGTCATCGCCTCGGCCGCTGGATTGGTCTTCGAGTACCACATCGGTGCCGAACGCCACTGACCTGTAGATACCCGGAAAGGGCCCCGATCGTTCACGAGAGCGATCGGGGCCCTTTTCTGTGCTGGGACGTGCACACCGGGGACATCGCTCGAGTGCAGGGGCATTCCGACCGGGTCAGCCGGCGGGGGGTCGAGTGCTTTTCGGCCAGAACTGTGGCGAGCTGACCGATGCGTTCGCGAGCTGCGGCTGGTGTGAGTACTTCGATTAGGAACCCTCTATGCCTGCACCGAACCTGTTCTTGATCGGCGTCCGGTAGACCCAGGCCGCCACCGCCTTCTACAGCGACCTGTTCGAGATCGAACCGACCTTCACGAGTCCCCACTATGTTGCTTTCGACGTTGCCCCCGGTGTACTGCTCGCGTTGTGGACGGGCTACGCCGAGCACTCTGTACCGAGCACACCCCGCATGAGCGAGATCGGACTTTTGGTGCCCGGCCCCTCGGAAGCAGTCGACGACATATTCACCGATTGGGTCGCGAAAGGAGTTGCCGTAGTGCAGAAGCCACACGAAGCCGTCTTCGGCCGCACTTTCGTGATCGCGGACCCCGCCGGCAACCTCATCAGGGTCTCGCCGATCGACTGAGAAGCACCATGCGTACCTACTGCGGGTCGGTGAGAGACCGGCCGCACCCCGAGGGCCGGTCTTTCATCATGGACTGGAACACATGAACGTCCCGGCAGACCACGGCGAGGATCCGAACCAGTCAGGACGCGTCTGCCTCCCGCCGGGTCGACGACGCATCCGTCGTGGATTCCAGCAATGCATCGAGTGAGATCTCCAACGCAGTGCACAGTGCGGCGACGGTAAAGAATGCCGGGGTTGCGATACGCCCGGTCTCGATTTTTCTGAGTGTTTCGACGGAAATGCCGGCGGCGTCGGAAACCTCGGTCATGGTCCGGCTGCCCCGGAAACGGCGCAAAGCTGTGCCCAAGCGAGCACCACGCGCGAGTTCACCGGGACTGAGTGGGATACGGACCATACACCGATACTAATACCGGTCGAGACCGACCGGGCCGATGCTCGTCACCGATGGGTCTGCGGGCTACCGGCAGGTGAGTGCCGGCTCCGAGTCGAGCATTTACCGCGCTCTGAATCGGCAGTCCTCGGGCGGGGGAGGGGAGTGGAGCCTGTGAGAGTTGCGGCCTCCGTTCACAGGACTCCCGCGGACCGATGGAGATCCAGCCGGATCGTCTCCGGACATATGTCGAGCGGGTAGCACCGCCACCACACGAAGAAGGGCGGCACCGTTGCCGGTGCCGCCCTTCAGCGGAATGCGTTGTCAGGACTCAGTGATCGCGATCGCTGTCCTGACGACCCGAAGAAATCGAGGTGTCTTCGTGCCCGTCGGCATGGCCGTTGCCGTTGGCGTGGCCATTGGAATGACCGTTGCCGTTGGCGTGACCGTTGCCGTTCGCATGGCCGTTGCCGTTGGTATGGCCGTTGCCGTTCGAGTGGCCATTGCCCAGAATGCCCGCCTGGTAGTTGCGAAGCATTGCCAGCTGCTCGTGCTCGCCCTTGTGGAGTGCATCCTCGAGGGCCTTGCTCTGCGCAACGGGGTCCGGGGTGAACAGTGAACCCGAGCCGGGCTTGCCGGCAGAACCGAGCTTGTTCATCTTCTTGGGGACCGCTGCACCCTGGTAATCGAGCGGGATCGGGTGACCGTGATCGTCGACCGGTCCGAGCGGCTGGTGGATTTCCACGTACTGGCCGTGCGGGAGTCGCTTGATGATTCCGGTTTCGATGCCGTGCTCGAGAACTGCCCGGTCGCTGCGCTGTAGGCCGATGCAGAACCGGTACGCGACGAAGTATGCGATCGGCGGAGCAATGAGCACTCCGATTCGACCGATCCACGTCATCGCATTGAGCGAGATGTCGAACTTGTACGCGATCAGGTCGTTGACGCACGAGAGCGTCAGAACGACGTAGAAGGCGATGGACATTGCGCCGATTGCAGTACGGACCGGCACGTCGCGGGGACGCTGCAGCAGGTTGTGGTGTGCGTTGTCTCCGGTGAGACGCTTCTCGATCCACGGGTAGGCAATCATCACGGTGAAGACGAGGCCCATGATCACGGCCACCCAGAAGACTGCAGGAATCGTGTAGCGACCAGCGATGTAGATGTCCCATGCCGGCCACAGACGCGCCAGGCCGTCGGTCCACATCATGTAGAAGTCGGGCTGCGAACCTGCGGACACCTGAGACGGGTTGTACGGACCGAGCGCCCAGATCGGGTTGATCTGCAGCAGTCCGCCCATGGCGGCGATCACGCCGAACGTCACAGCGAAGAACGCGCCGGACTTGACGGCGAAGACCGGGAGGATACGAACGCCGACGACGTTGGTTTCCGTACGACCGGGTCCGGGGAACTGCGTGTGCTTCTGGTACCAGACCAAAGCCAGGTGAGCTGCGATCAGCGCCAGGATGATGGCCGGTAGCAGCAGCACGTGCGCCACGTACAGGCGAGGAATGATGATCGTGCCGGGGAAGTCCCCGTCGAAGATCAACCAGTGCATCCAGGTGCCGACGATCGGGATGCTCATCGTGATTCCGGAGAACGCGGCGCGGAGGCCGGTGCCCGAGAGCAGATCGTCGGGGAGCGAGTATCCGAAGAAGCCCTCGAACATCGCCAGGATCAGCAGCAGGCAGCCGATGACCCAGTTGGCCTCACGGGGACGACGGAACGCACCGGTGAAGAAGATGCGCATCATGTGCACGATGATCGACGCGGCGAACATCAGTGCTGCCCAGTGGTGGATCTGGCGCATGAACAGACCGCCGCGCACCTCGAACGAGATGTCGAGTGCTGTCGCGTAGGCACGTGACATGGTCACGCCGTTCAGCGGGGTGTACGCGCCCTGGTAGACGACCTCGCTGAGCGAAGGATCGAAGAACAGGGTGAGGAAGACGCCGGAGATCAGCAGGATCACGAAGCTGTACAGCGCGATCTCACCGAGCAGGAACGACCAGTGGGTGGGGAACACCTTGTTGATCTGGCGGCGCAAACCTGGTGCCAAGTGGTAACGACTGTCTACGTCGTCCGCCTGCTTGGCGGCGAGGGTTTGCAGTGAAGGACTCATGAATCACGCTCCGGTCGACGTTCCCAGAAGGCGGGACCCAGTGCTTCGTGGAAGTCGTGCTGTGCCACTAGGTAACCCTCCTCGTTGACTGTGATGGGAAGCTGAGGCAGCGCGCGCGCAGCCGGTCCGAAGATCGGCTTGCCGTACTCGAGCGCGTTGAACTGCGACTGATGGCAAGGGCAGAGAATGCGGTTGGTCTGCTGCTCGAACAACGATGTCGGGCAACCCAGGTGCGTGCAGATCTTGGAGTAGGCGTAGTAATCGCCGTAGTTGTAGCTCTCCTGGCCCTTGCGCTTGATGACCGTGCTTGCGTCGTCGGGACGCAAACGGATGAGCATGACCGCGTTACGGATACCGCGGAGTGACATGAGCAGGTCGTGCTCGCTCTCGCGGTCCGCCTCGCGGAACGGGAAGACAGTTTCCATGGCACCAGCGTCCAAGTCCTCGGGCCGTACGAGAACAACATCTTCCGGTCGCCCGGTGTCTCGTCGGAGGTAGATCGTCTCTCCATCGTAGCGAGGCGTCCAGCCGGATACCCACAACGGAGAATCTTCGCCCTTGGCCCACGGATTCTTGATGAGGCCGCCGAGGGGGAGCAGTGCCATGACGCCGAGAGCGCCGCCGCCGAACAGAAGCGAACGCTTGATGACCTTGCGTCGTCCGATGGTCGACGTGTCGAGCGAATCGCCCAGCTCGGCGACCAGCGTCTTGCGGTCCGTTTCCGACGAACTTCCGTCGTGGCGGTCCTGGATGGAGACCTCTTCGGGGATGAACTTCTTGGTGAACTGCACGGCACCGACGCCGACGGCGAGGATCGCAAGACCCATCGTTCCGCCGATCAGCGGCGTGTACAGCGAGTACAGGTTGTAGTTGTCGTCACCGATGCCTGCGTACTGCCAAGGCCAGAAGAGGTAGACGCCGATGAACGCGACTGCCGACAGGCCGGCGATGGCAAACCAGATCGCCACGCTGCGCTCTGCGCGCTTCTCGGCGCGAGTACCTTCCACAGCCCAGCGATTGCGACGGAATGCGACATCCACACCGTCGAGATTGGTGCCGAGTTCGACCAACTCGTCCCGGCTGAGCGCTGCCAACTCCTCGTCGGTGTACTTCTTGTCGGGATTCACACCCTCGGCATTGGTGCCGTCGGTGTTGTCGGCGTCCTTACGGCCGGAATCGCCGTCGCTCATGATCTAGCTCCGATCCACAATGTTGCGCCGACGACAGCGGCGATTCCGACAACCCACAGGGCGATCATCTCGGTACCGGGACCGAAGCCACCGAGACCCCAGCCGCCTGCAGCCTTGGTTTCCTGGGCCGACTTGACGTAGGCGATGATGTCCGACTTCTCCTCGATCGTCAGCTGACGGTCGGAGAACTTGGGCATGTTCTGCGGACCGGTGACCATCGCGGTGTAGATCTCCTGCTCGTTGGCAGGCCCGAGGTCCGGCGCGAACTTGCCCGACGACAGTGCGCCGCCCTGGCCGGTGAAGTTGTGGCAGGACGCGCAGTTCAAGCGGAACAGCTCGCTGCCTCGGGCGATGTCGTCGCCGCGAAGCGACTCCTGCGCCACCTCACCGTTCTCGTCGAGAATGACCGTCGGGCCGCCGCCGTTGGCCTGGATGTAAGCACCGAGCGCGTCGATCTGCTTGTCGTCGAACTTCGGCGGCTTGCGCAGTGCCTGTGCCTCGTTGCGAACAGCCGGCATACGGCCACTCGACACCTGGAAGTAGACGGCAGCTTCACCGACACCGATGAGACTCGGTCCGCGATCCTGAACACCCTGCAAATTGGCACCGTGGCATGTCACGCACGACGTGTCGTAGAGCTGCTTGCCTTCGCGGATCAGCGCCGCCGAATCGGTGTCGGCTGTTGCAACCTGGGGTGTAGGCGTCAGGGCCGACGCGAGGAAACCCGCGCTCAGAAGGCCCATCATCAGAACGAGTGCACCGGTGACGCGTCGACGCGTCTTACGCTTGCGTCGCGCCTTCGAGGCCGAAGTGTCGTCGGTTGCTGCTGGGGGAGATGTACTCATCTTCTATCCCTTGTCGTGTCGGGACGGGCCGAACGTCGGGGGCTGAATCCGTTCGCTCGATATCTGTGGCTTGCTGACTGTCACTAGCGGATGAAGTAGATCGTCGCGAAGAGGGCAATCCAGACGATGTCGACGAAGTGCCAGTAATACGAAACGACGATGGCGGCGGTGGCCTGCGCGGGCGTGAACTTGCTGACCAGGGTTCTGGTGATCAGGAAGACGAAGGCGATGAGTCCGCCGATCACGTGCAAACCGTGGAAGCCGGTCGTGATGTAGAAGACCGAGCCGTACACGCTGCTCGAGAGCGTCGTGCCCTCGTGGACCAGGTGGTAGTACTCGTATCCCTGACCGGCGACGAAGAACGCGCCCATTGCCAGGGTGACGATGTACCACCGACGAAGCCCGAACACGTCGCCACGCTCGGCAGCGAACACGCCCAGCTGGCAGGTGAACGAAGAAGCGATCAGCACGGCCGTCACCGGAACAGCCAGCCCGAGGTTCAGCTCGGTCGGCTCCGGCGGCCAGTTTCCATTCGCCTGCGCGCGTGCGACGAAGTACATCGCAAACAGCCCGGCGAAGAACATGAGTTCACTCGACAGCCACACGATCGTGCCGACGCTGACCATATTGGGACGGTTCAGCGAGTGCACGCGTTGGGTGATTGCCGATCCTTGAGTCCCTACAGCGCTCGTCACAGAAAGAAGTATGACCCGTCGTAGTACGGAAGGCATATCCGGGTCCGGTCTTGGCGCGTCGCGGAGGAACGATTCCGAGCGCGCCCTTGTTCCCGCGCTGGTGGAAGGGCCTGTACGGGCCGGTAGGGTCCAGTCGTGCAAGGCTGGCCTCATGGCAAAGAGCAGTGCAGGTGGGTGGTTTCGGCGGTTGTTCTCGCGGTCGACCGCGGAACGTCTGGACCCCACGCGCGAGGATCTGGTGGTAGTGGCGAGCTGCTTCGACGACGCGCGGGCGTGCTCCGCCGTTCTCGACGAGGCGGCGAACACAGAACCCACGTGGATCGAGTCCTCCGAGGTGCTGTTGCGGCATCACCTCGTGCTGCCCGCGCACGAAGTCGACGATGCGGCAGCCGTCGCGGCGCAGGATGCGTACGAGGTCGGTCCGCAGGTCGAACTACCGGACGACACCGGGTATCGGCCGCAAGTCGATGACGGTGTCGCTCTGGTCCTGCAGCGGGTACAGGTGCTCGACGCGTTGCACTGTTCGCAGGAGAGGTCTCGCATGGCGGGTCTCGCGCAACGGCGTGGGGGAGCGGTACTGGGGTGGGATGCGCTGCAGCCCAACTCACCCGCCGACACGTCTGACTAAGCTTCCACCGCACCGCGCGCATCGACAGCAGAAGGGCACGGCACATCCACCATGACCGCAGGGACCAGTGACGAGCAGCCGCGAACGTGGCGTCGAATCCTCGGAGCGTTGACCACGCACGCCGACCTGTCGAGCGCCGATACCGGCTGGGTGATGGACGAGATCATGTCCGACAACGCCACAGCCGCTCAGATCGCTGCCTTCGGGGTGGCACTGAAGATGAAAGGCCCCACTCCCGCGGAACTGGAAGGTCTCGCCGACTCCATGCTCTCGCACGCATTTCTGGTCGAGACCGACCGTGACGCGGTGGACGTCGTCGGAACCGGCGGCGATGGTGCGGACACGGTGAACATCTCCACGATGGCCGCGATCGTCGTCGCTGCCAGCGGAATACGCGTCGTCAAACACGGTAACCGTGCAGCGTCGTCCAAGAGTGGTACGACCGATGTGCTCGAGGCACTGGGCGTGCGGGTCACCCTGGGGCCCGCCGGGGTGGCGTCGAGCGTCGAGCAGGTTGGGATCGGGTTCTGCTTCGCGCCGATCCACCACCCCGCACTTCGGTTCTCCGGTCCGGCGCGCAAGGAGATCGGCATTCCGACGATCTTCAATGTGCTGGGCCCTTTGACCAACCCGGGCCGCCCACGCGCCGGACTGATCGGCTGCGCATTCGAGAATCTGGTGCCCGTCGTCGCCGGCGTGTTCGCTCGACGCGGTAGTTCGGCTCTCGTCGTCCGTGGTGACGACGGGCTCGACGAAATCACCCTGTCCACCACGACCACCGTGCACGTGGTGTCCGACGGGACTGTCACCGTCGACTCGATCGACCCGGCCGATTACGGAATCGCTCGGGCACCCATCGAGGCCCTCCGAGGCGGGGACGCGAAATTCAATGCAGCAGTGGCACATCGCGTGTTCGCAGGCGAACACGGACCCGTCCGTGACGCCGTGCTACTCAACGCCGCCGCGGCCATGGCCGCGCATCGAGGAGTCTCAAGAAACCTGCACGAGCAAATCGAAGCCGGAATGGCAACTGCGGCAACGGTTGTCGACAACGGTTCCGCGGCCCGCCTGCTTGCCGACTGGGCACGCTGCACCACCGCGCTGGCCGACTGAATCACACCGAACTACTCGCCGATCGAGAATCCTGCATCGACGTCGGCACTCGAATACGACTGAAACGCAATGTGAGTCGTCGTACTGCGAACACCACGAACACGATTGATGTGCTTGGTGATGACCTCGGCTATCGACGCATGATCACGCACCTTGACGATGGCAATCAGATCGACGTCGCCGGCGCACGAATACACCTCCGACACACCGTCCACATCGGCAACGGCCTGCGCCGTCTCCGGAATCAGATCGGCTTCGGCGTCGATCAAGACGATGGCATTGATCATCTGTGCTCCTCACGCATCTCCGGGCTCACACACGACGCGAGCTCGACCCAACCGAGACAACACTAGTTGCTCGGCCGACTCCACTCTCGCTTCATCGGTCGTTCCGCGGACTCCACTCCTGCCTCATCGGTCGTTCCGCGGGCTCCACTCCTGCCTCATCGGTCGTTCCGCTGGCTCCACTCCTGCCTCATCGGTCGTTCCGCGGGCTCCACTCCTGCCGCGTTGCTTCTCGGGCCGTTCGACACCACTCCTCCCACGAACCCGCAGACCGAGCAGGGCTGCAGTAGCCACTGCTGGTGCGAACGATGCGCACTCCGTCCGTGTGGAGCCACGACGCGATCAGGCTCACCTCTTCCGGCGGCGCACCGCGAAGTGGCGTCGCATCGGGCATCACCGTCTCGGCCGACGCCGTGATCGCATCGACGACGGGCATCGGGTGCACTCCTCGCGGCGCGACGGCCGCCCCGGCCAAGCGGCCGAAGCGCACCACCATCAGCTCCCAACCACCGTCGGCTGTTCGCCTGGCCGCCACGAGCTCGGCGATGGCCGCAACGGCGGCCGCCCGGTGCATCCTGCGAAGCACGTTCACCGTCACCGCGATTCGATCGCGGAGACGCGCGGCTGTCTCGAACAGTTCACGGTCCGCGAGTTCGGCGACGCGGCGTCGCATCGCGAACAGCAGCTCGTCGTCGTGTCCACACACGAACGCCAGAAATTTCGCCGGGGCACCCGAGTACTCCTCGGCCGTCAGGGGCCCGGAGAACGCAGCTGGGCAGCCACCGACGTCCGTCGCGGTGCACTCGTCACCGTGTCGAACCGCGCGGCCCAACCGGCGGGTGCATGTACGAAGTCGACAGAATTCTGCGGCGAGGGCGGAGGCCTCCGCCGCGTCCGCCCGAACAGCGAACGGTCCGAGGCTGTTGGGTGCGGGAGTGCGCACGATCGACAGACGCGGAAACGCTTCGTCGGTGAGGGTGACCCACCACCCTTTGCGGGGAAACTTCGATCGGCGGTTGTAAGGCGGGACGTGAGCCGAGAGCAGCCGTAATTCGCGGACTCCTGCCTCGAGTGCGTGCGCACATTCGACGTGGTCCACGCGAGTGGCGAGCGAGACCATCTCCTTCATTCGCCCACGTGTCTCGGAACCGGTGAAGTAGTTGCGCACCCGACGCTTGAGGTTGTTCGAGGTGCCTACGTACAGGACCTCGTCCGACGGTCCTCGGAAGAGGTAGACGCCGGGTGTATCGGGCAGGTGTGCGGCCAGGCCGCGTTTGGCTCGTTGCCCCGCCGACACCGCAGGGAGGTAGTCGACCAGTTCCGCGTAACTGTGTACGCCCTGGTTGCCCACTCGTTCGATCAGGCCGTGCAACACGTCCACCGTGGCACGCGCGTCGTCCAATGCTCGGTGAGTCGGCCGAGTGCTGGATCTGAACAACGTCGACAGGGCGGACAGTTTCACCGAGGGTGCCTCGTCGCGCGTGAGCACTCGCCGGGCGAGTTTGACCGTGCAGAGCACCTGGAAGCGGGGCCAGGCGATGTCGAGTCGACTCGCTGCGGCCTTGAGAAATCCCGTGTCGAACCCGGCGTTGTGTGCCACCAGTACCGATCCGCGAGCGAACTCGAGAAAGCCGGGGAGAACGCGTTCGATGCGGGGAGCCCCGATAAGCATCGCCGTCGTGATGCCGGTCAACTCGACGATGTAGGGCGGGATCGATCTGCCCGGGTCGACGAGGGTAGCGAATTCGCCGATGATCTCGCCGCCTCTGACCTTGACTGCCCCGATTTCGGTGATCGCCTCCGTGTCAGCGCTGCCACCAGTGGTTTCGAGGTCGACGACGACGAACGTGGTGGCGTGAAGCGGGGTGTCGAGTTCGTCGAACGTCAGCTGGATCGGCAGGCTCACTGCGACGACGTTAGGGCCGACCTCCGACAAGAACGCCGAACACGGCGTCGGAGGGCATCGTGTCGGTCGGTGCCGATTGTCGAGTCGCGGAACCTGTCGGTGGCTGGCGCTACCTTTCGTTCGATCGGCCGATTACACCGTCCGACGCGACAAAGAGACAAGGATCACAATGATCATCGACTGCAGTGACTGCCTGGTTCGTGACATCGCCTGCGCCGACTGCGTTGTGACGGTGCTTCTGGGGGCTCCCGGGATGCCCGCGAGATCGGATGGGCAGTGGGTCGGTTCACCGTCTCGTATCACCCTCGAGCAGGAAGAACTCGGTGCCATGGGAGTGCTCGCCGACGTCGGTATGGTGCCCGCGCTCAAGCTCGTCGTGAACGACGACGGCACCGCGGATGTTCCCCTGTTATCGACTCGTGACACACCGGGCGATCAACGCGCCGGGTAGCGAGAACACGGCCCAATTCGGTCCGTTCGGCGCGTTGGGGTCGACACAGGGGTATGCCATTTCGTAACCTTCCTGAGACCTTGCGGAGTCTTGCCAGTCCAAACCGGAGTGGCGTCGCAAGTCACCGCCTAATCGATCACTCGCGAGAGTGTTCGTACCGGGAACCCGATATTTACTGGGGTGAATCCCGCCGAGTCACCGATGGTGGCCGGTGGGTAGGGCTGCTCTTCCCAGCCCGAACCCGTCAGCTAACTCGGTCGGCGGACGAGTGGAAGAAACGGAGCACCATCTTTCGTGGCGTCACAACTTTCCAACCGAACATTGCGGCGAGCTCTCGTAGCCGGAGCGCTCACGGCAGGCGTGGTGATTCTCCCCGCTGCACCGGCAATGGCGGCCCCAGTCACCATCCCCGGCGTCGGAACCTTCGAGATTCCTGACATCCCGGGTCTCCCTCCCCTCAACATTCCGGGCGTGCCCGCTCCGGGTGCGCCCCTTGCCCCGCAGGTCACCCCGGCTGCCAAGGCCGTCCAGGCGGCGGAGTCCAAGATCGGCGCTCCGTACGTGTACGGCGCATCGGGTCCGGATTCGTTCGACTGCTCGGGCCTGATCCAGTGGGCCTACAAGCAGGCCGGCGTCAGCCTGCCCCGTACGAGCTACGACCAGGCAGCCGCGGGCACTCCGGTCTCGCGGGACAGCCTGATGCCCGGCGACGTCGTCTCGTTCTACGGCGGCTCGCACTCGGGTATGTACATCGGCGACGGCAACGTCGTGCACGCATCCACGTCCGGCGTGCCGGTCAAGGTTGCTCCCGTGGACTCCATGCCGTTCGACGGTGCTCGACGCTACTGAGCCGAGTGCTCCGACCGGAGTTGTGTACCGACCGACAGGGTCGATCCGTTTCGACGGTTCGGCCCTGTTGTCGTTTCCAGGGACGGTTTCCGGGCGACACGCCGGTACGGTGGACAGCAGAGCGTCCAGTTCGTAATCTGATCGAGACCTCTCCGACGTTTGGTTTGTGATCTGTCACGTGCAGACTGCGTCGATTTCGGACCGTGTTCACGTCCGCGCCCAGCTGAGCATGGGTATCGTTCGGTTCCGGTCACTTTTTCCAACCGCCACTCCAGCTGGAATGGCATATGTCAGGACGGAGAGTCGCTTTCCGTGGCGATATCGAGAACCACCCGAGTTCTACGACTAGTAGGTAGCTCGGTGACCACAGCCGTTGCGGCCGCGTGCATCATGGTGGTGCCGATCACGACGGCGAGCGCCGATCCGGGGTTCGGCTCGGCTTCCGACGCGCAGGCGAAGCTGGCGGAGCTGTCCAGAGAGTCGGAACAGACCAATGAGTCGCTGCACAACGCGCAGATCGATCTCGACGCTCGGGCTCGCGAGCAGCTCGATGCGCAGACCGCCGTCGATGCCAGTCGGGCGGCCCTCGACGCCGCCCAGTCGCAGCTGGCGCAGCTCAAACCCGCCATGGACAAGGTGGCCAATGTCAACTACCAGGGCGCTCGCACCAACCGGTTGTTCGCGGTCATGGTCAGCGACTCCCCGCAACAGTTGCTCGACCAAATGTCGGCCCTCGATGTCATCTCCGCCGAGACAGCCGGCCAGGTAGCTCGGTTCCAGCAGGCCAGCGCGGATGCATCCGCGGCAGAGCAGGCCGCCGCGACCGCCGCAGAACAGGCCAGAGTCGCCGCCGAGCAGGCCAAAGCGGTCAGCGACGATCTGCAGGCGAAGCAGAGTGAACTTCAGGGCCAGATCGCCGAAGTCATGGCCGCGTACAGCGCGCTTTCCTCGTCCGAGCAGCTGGCCCTCGCGGGATCGGCGCTTCCCGAAGGTTTCGACCCCTCCACGATTCTGAAGAACTTGACGCCGGGCTCCGGTTCCAGCGCGTTGCAAGCCGGTCTCACACAGATCGGCAAGCCGTACGTCTGGGGAGCGACCGGCCCCGACGGTTTCGACTGCTCCGGGTTGGTCGTCTGGGCCTACAAGCAGGTCGGAAAGACGTTGCCGCGGTCGAGTCAGGCTCAGGCTGCCGGCGGAACTCCCGTCGATCAGAAGGATCTGCAGCCGGGAGACGTCGTTCTGTTCTACCCGGACGCATCACACGTCGGTATCTACGCCGGTAACGGCAACGTTCTGCATGCCTCCACCTTCGGGGTACCGGTGAAGGTCCAGTCGATGGCGTCGTTCCCGTTCTATGGGGCCCGTCGATACTGACTGTGCCGCGAACGACGACTGACGCCTGAATGAGCGGTACGGAACGGCCGTCCGTTGTCCACGCGCTCACCGCGTCGGGGCGGGCGCGATGGGCGGCAGTCCTGGTCGTTCTGGCAGTGGCGTCGACGCTGCTGCTGGTTCATCGTCACGACGGTCCTGCATCGGGAGCGGCGACATCGAGCGCGTCGACTTCGTCCGATCCGTCGGCCTCCCAGAATCCGCCGACCTACGACGAGCAGCGCCGCGCCGAAGTGACCGAGCTGCTCGAGCGCTGGGCGGCTGCCCTCCGTTCCGGCGACGAATCGGCGCTGCGTGGGTTGCTCGACCCCCTCGCGGATCCGACGTTCGTGGATGCGCAGGTTCGCCGGGCGACTGTCGTTCCGACGGTTCCTTTCTCGGACTTCGACTACGAGATCGGTGACGAACCCGAGACCCCCGTGCCGTCGTCGATTGCCGAGCAGCTGGATGCCACCGATGTGTGGGCTCCACCGGTGTACCTGCGGTATGCCGTGCAGGGCCCGGATGCCTCGCCGACCCGCCGGCCGGTTTCGCTGGTGGTCGCCGAACGCGACGGCCAGTGGCGACTGGTCGACGACGCCGACTTGCCGACCTACCGTCGCCACACCTGGCGCGGTCCGTGGGATTTCGGGCCCGTGACGGTGCGCTCGGTCGCCACTGCATCCGGCACGTCGGTGGTGTTGGGACATCCCGACCGTGAGCAGTTCGTGGCAGATGTGGCCGCCGAGCTGCCCGCGGCGACCGCTGCGGTCACCGACTTCTGGGGAGCCGACTGGGCCCGGGACGGACTGGTGTTCGTCAGTTCGACGGCCGAGGAGTTCGACGAATCGACGGGGTCCTCGCCCTCGACGGACGTGGCCGCAGTGACCGTGTCCGACGCCGTGGCCGGCGGGTCGCGTCCGACGGGTCAGCGCGTGGTGTTCGGTCCCGATGCCGCGTCGCGGCTGACTCCGTTCACTCTTCGTTCGGTGCTTCGGCACGAGTTGACGCATGTGGCGGCGCGGGCGAAGACGGCGGAAGGCACCGCGTTGTGGGTGGCGGAGGGTTTCGCCGACTACTCCGGGTATCGCAGTTCCGGTGGCGACTTCCGGCAGCTGGCACCTACTCTGGCATCGATCGTGGCTGCCGGTGGCCCGCCGACCGTGTTGCCGAAAGACGAGGATTTCGGTGCAGGCGGCACCCGCTCCAACGTGGCCTACGAGTCAGCCTGGTCGGTTTTCGCGTTCGTGGCCGACCGGTACGGCGAGTCCACGTTGCGCAGGTTCTACGAGGCGCTGGCGGCCGGACCCGGGTCGGACGGAGTCGTCGACGCAGCGATCACCTCGGTCCTTAGTTCGAGCCGAACCCGGTTCGTCGCGGAGTGGGGCAACTGGGTGGCCGCTCGGTCACGCTGACCCGGACGTGCGCGTCGTCGACACGAGCTGTCCGATCGGGAGCGCTACGGTTGTCGTCATGCGTCGGACTCTTCTGGTGACGAACGACTTTCCGCCCCGGCCGGGCGGAATCCAGTCCTACTTGCACAGCTTCGCCTCGCAGTTGCCCGCCGACGAGCTCGTGGTCTACGCGCCGCGGTGGCGTGGTGATTCGCACGTGAAGTTCGATGCGAAACAACCCTTCGAGGTCATCAGGCATCCGACCACGTTGATGCTGCCTACTCCGTTGGTGGCTCGCCGCGCAGCGCGCATCGTGAAGACCCGAGGGTGCGACTCGGTGTGGTTCGGTGCCGCGGCCCCGTTGGCGGTGATGTCGTCACACCTGCGCAAAGCCGGGGCGGATCGCATCGTGGCGAGCACACACGGCCACGAGGTGGGGTGGTCGATGGTGCCCGGTGGTCGCGCGACGCTGCGCACCATCGGGGAGAACACCGATGTGGTGACCTACGTGAGCAAGTACACGCGGAGCCGATTCAGCTCGGCGTTCGGGGCGTCGGCGGCACTCGAGCATCTGCCGCCGGGGGTCGACACCGATCGCTTCGTGCCCGACGATGCCGCGAGGACGGAGTTACGTGCTCGGTACGGCCTCGGTGACCGACCGACGGTTCTGTGTCTGTCGCGGCTGGTGCCGCGTAAGGGCCAGGACTTTCTGATCCGGGCGCTACCGGAGATCCGGCGCACGGTGGACGGGGCGGTTCTGGTGATCGTCGGCGGCGGTCCGTACGAGAACACGTTGCGCGAACTGGTTCGTTCCACCGGGATGGAGCAGCACGTGGTGTTCACCGGGACGGTGCCGTCTGCGGAACTGGCTGCCCATCACACGATTGCCGACGTGTTCGCGATGCCGAGCCGCACCCGAGGCGCGGGCCTCGACGTCGAGGGGCTCGGAATCGTCTACCTCGAGGCGTCGGCCTGTGGCGTTCCGGTGGTTGCCGGGATGTCGGGAGGCGCTCCGGAAGCTGTGCAGCACAACAAGACCGGGCTTGTCGTCGACGGGACTTCGGTGTCGTCCATCGCCGACGCGATCGTGACGATCCTGTCCGATCGAACACTGGCGACGCAGATGGGCAACGCCGGTCGGGCATGGGTCGACGCGGAATGGCGCTGGGACGTGCTGACGGAGAAACTGCGGTCGCTGATCTGACCGGGCGGTCCGCTCGCACCACGGCTCACGCCACGCGTGTCACCTCGCGTAGATCGCCTCGATCTCGTCGGCGTACGCCTTGGTGATGACATTGCGCTTGAGCTTCATCGTCGGCGTCAATTCGCCGCTCTCCTCCGAGAAGTCGTGGGGGAGCAGGCGGTACTTCTTGATGGATTCCGCGTGTGAGACCGACTTGTTGGCATCGGCGACGGCGGCGTCGATCTCGGCGACGAGATCGGGGTCGGCCTGCAGATCCGCTGCGGTGGCGTCGGAGTCCTTGCCGTGTGCGGACTTCCACTTGTCGAACGCATCCGGATCGAGGGTGATGAGGGCACCGATGAAGGGCTTCTGGTCACCGACCACCACGGCCTGACTGATCAGTGCTCCGGCACGAAGGTGATCTTCGAGGCCCGCGGGTGAGACGTTCTTGCCGCCGGCGGTGACGATCAGTTCCTTCTTGCGGCCGGAGATCGTGATGTATCCCTCCTCGTCGACGGATCCGAGATCGCCGGTGCGGAACCACCCGTCGTCGAGGGATTCCGCGGTCGCCTTCTCGTTTCGCCAATATCCGTCGAACACAACGGGTCCGCGTAGTTGGATCTCACCGTCGCCGGCGATGCGGACGGTGTTCCCGGGTAGCGGGCGTCCGACGCTGCCCACACGTTGGAATCCGATGGTGTTCACCGCGAACGCCGCAGTGGTTTCGGTCAGGCCGTAGCCCTCGTAGATGGTCACGCCGATGCCGCGGTAGAAGTGGCCGAGTCGCGCTCCCAGTGGTGCGCCGCCCGAGATGGCGAGTTCGCACTTGCCGCCGAGAGCGGTCCGCAGCTTCGCGTAGACCAGCTTGTCGAACACGAAATGCTTGGCGCGCAACACGATCGATGGGCCACCGGAATCCTGCGCCTGGCTCCACGCCACTGCGCACTCGGTCGCGAGATCGAAGATCTTGCCCTTGCCGTCGCTGTGTGCCTTCTGCTTCGCAGTGTTGAAGACCTTCTCGAACACGCGCGGCACGGACAGAATGAAGTCCGGTCGAAATGTCCCGAAGGTCGCGACCAGGTTGGGAATGTCGTTGGTGTGGCCGAGGGTGACTCCGGCATCGAACGACGCGATACTCACCGCGCGAGCGAGGACGTGCGCCATCGGCAGGAACATCAACGTACTGCGGCCCTGTGTCAGAAGAGCTTTCAACGACGTCTGGCGAATGCCGCGAGATTCCGCAAGGAGGTTCGCATGCGTCAATTGCACACCTTTGGGGCGGCCGGTAGTGCCCGAGGTGTAGATCAACGTGGCCGGATCGGACGAGCGAAGTGTCGAGACTCGTTCGTGCACAACGTCTTCGGAGACGTCCGCGCCGTTGTCGATCAGAGCCTGCACTGCGCCCGTGCCGGAAGCGTTGTCGATCAGAGCCTGCACTGCGCCCGTGCCGGAAGCGTTGTCGATCACGAACGTTCGACGTACCGACGGCGCCGCAGCTACGACGGCTTCTGTCTCCCGTACGTGCGCGTCGTTCTCGAGGACCAACAGAACCGGCTCGGCGTCTTCGAGAATCCACTCGACCTGGCCCGCCGACGACGTCTCGTAGATCGGCACGGTCACTCCGCCCGCGGCCCAGACCGCGTAGTCGATGACCGACCACTCGAATCGCGTGGACGACATGAGCGCGACGCGATCGCCCTGCTCGATACCTGCCGCGACGAGGCCCCTGGCCACGTCGACGACCAGTCGCTCGAATTCTGCGGCACCGACATCGGTCCATCGGCCGTCGTCGAGCCGACGGAACACCACGGCATCCGGCGACGTCCGAGCGCGGGCGAAGACGCTGTCGACAGCCGAGTCGGTGTCCGCGATGTCGTACTCGGCGGAAACAGTGAACTCGCGCACGGGATTACCTCCGGATCGAACGGGTTGGAGAAAGTCGATAGCTCGGCTTCACAGATACTCTAGACCCGGGGCGCGCGGTCCCGAATGTGCCTCGGCGGTCCTGGTCTCGGACCCGATATGTGAAGCTCTGACGATGAGCAGTATTCAAGTTGCGGATCAGACATTCGTGGCAGCGCCCGGTGCGGCGGTGGCGCAGGCGTTCGTCTCGCCGGAGCGGTGGCGGCGGTGGTGGCCGGACCTGTCGCTGACCGTGACCGAGGATCGCGGCGAGAAGGGCATTCGGTGGTCGGTCCGCGGCGGCGTCGTCGGAACGATGGAGCTGTGGCTCGAGCCCGTACTCGACGGCGTGATCGTCCACTACTTCCTGCACGCCGAGCCGGCCTCAGCAAGTGAGTCGGCCACCGAGCAGCATGCGCGTCGGGTGGCCGGCCGCGCCATGACCTTCCAGCTGAAGCGGGAGCTCGAGGCCGGGAGGTCAGCGGGCGAGGCACCCCACCACGTAGCGTCGAGTTCAGCTCCCGAATGAACCGCGCGGTACGGTCGGCCGGTTCGCGTTGTGCGTCGGCGGTTCGATCGTGTGAGATAGGCCTGCCGCGGGTTACACAGCAGGCAGCGAACGAAGCGGATCGAAGTACCCGAGAGGAAGCGGACCAGTAGTCATGGCGGAGAAAACCCAGAGGTCGATCGTCGTCGAAGCCCCACCGAGTCGGGTCATGGACGTCATCGCCGATTTCGACGCGTATCCCACGTGGGTGTCCGCCGCGAAGTCCGTCGAGGTCCTCGAAGTCGGTGCGGACGGACGGGGAAAGCGGGTCAAGTTCGTGCTCGACGCCGGAATGGTGAAAGACACGTACGAACTCGAGTACGACTGGGCCGCGGACGGCAATTCGGTGTCGTGGAATCTCGTCTCGGGCGAAATGCAGAAATCTCAGAACGGGTCGTACTCGCTGCGTGAGACCGGCAACGGCACCGACGTGACGTACGAGCTCACGGTCGATCTGAACATTCCGATGATCGGCCTGTTCAAGCGCAAAGCAGAGAAGGTCATCACCGACACTGCGCTCAAGGAATTGAAGAAGCGGGTCGAAGGCTGACCGACGCTCGCCCCGAACCCCGCACCACGGTATCGCTGTTCATCGGCAAAGGTGGCGCGGGGAAGACCACCCTGGCGTCTGCGTCGGGTCTTGCGCTCGCGGCCTCGGGCCAAGAGGTGCTGATCGCCTCCCTCGACCAGGCGCACTCGCTCCGCGACGCCCTCGGCGCAGAAGGTGACACCGACGAGGACTCGGGCATCGGAGCGGTTGCTCCGAACCTGGACGTCGTCGAGATCGATACCTCGCGGCTGCTCGAAGAGCGGTACCGCGGTTTGGGTTCGATGCTGTCGGTGGCTTCGGCAGGCCACGAACACGGCGTGAGTTTCGGCGCGATCGAGCCGGAGGAGCTGATGGGGTTCCCGGGTATCGAGGAGCTGTTGGGATTGCACGAGGTGTCCCGGCTCGTCGACGAAGGTCGTTGGGACACAGTGATAGTCGATCTTCCGGCATCGGGGGATGCGCTGCGAACCCTGCAGCTGCCCGACACCGTCTCGTCCTATTTCGAGCGCGTGTGGCCGCGCCACGATCGCATGGTCGCCGGCACCGGAACCGACGTGCGGCTCACGCTCGTGGTGGCCATGATCGAGCGGATCCTCGGACAGATCGAATCGGTCCGGGCGCTGATCACCGATCCCGACCGGACCGGGGCAACCGTGGTCCTGACCCCCGAGCACCTGTCCATCGTCGACGCCGAACGCACGCTCTCCGCAGCGGCTCTGTTCGGCGTTCGCGTCGACCGACTGCTGGTGAACCGGATGCTCCCGGCTCTCAATTCTTCGTCGATCGGTCTGGTCGGAGCTCATCCTGCGGTGTTCTGGTTCGAGCGATGGCGGGCCGCGCAGCTCGACGCCTTGGCCGAACTCCGAGGACGCGTCGGCGCGGTTCCGATCGTGGAGGTGGAGCACTGTGAAGTGGAACCGGTAGGGTTGGGCCCCTTGCAGGATGTGGCCGAGCACCTGGCACCGCACTCCCTCGAACGACGTGCGTCGAGCCCGGCCGGTCGACCGTCGGTCGAACTCGAGTCGGGGAGCGGACTCGAATCCGTGTACGCGATGAGAATGCTTCTGCCGGTGGTCGATTCGACCACCTTGGGTCTGGGGCGAGTGGAGGACGACTTGATAGTGAGTGCCGACGGTAGGCGGCGACGCGTCACGTTGGCGTCGGTGTTGCGTCGGTGTATTGCCGATTCTGCGGAACTCGACGGCCCGTTCCTGGTGGTGCGTTTCCGACCCGACCCCGATGTGTGGCCGCTGTGAGCGGCCGAGCCATGACCGTAAGAGCTGTGAGCGGAGAGACGCTGTGACGGCCGGGCATTCGGAGTTGGGCGCGGACCTGCTGGCGTTGGCCGACACCGTCCTGACACGTCTCGAGCCCATCCTGCGCCGAGTTGCCGAGACACAGCAGGACCGCGATCAGCAGGGCTGCAGCTGGTGCCCGGTGTGTGCGCTCGCGGCGTTGGTGCGCGGTGAACGGCACGATCTCGTCGAACTCGTTGCCTCGGAAGGGGCCGTCGTCGTCGCACTGCTACGCCAGTTGTTGATCGACCACACCGCGCCGGGCACCGAACACGCCGCTGGGGGTAGCAGCGAGCCAGGTACCGAGTCGACCGCGTCCGCTGCCGACCGGGTCGACGCCGACGCGGACGTGTCGGAGGACACCTCTGCGCCGTCCGTTCGTCGACCGGCGTTCGTACCGATTACCGTTCGGGTCAAGGAGTGACCATCGCCGTGGGGGGACGGCCGAGGAAGGCATGAACGAATGAAGCGTCATCATCAGCGATTGACGGTCGGGATCGACGTGGGCGGCACGAGCCTGCGCGCCTCGGTTGTCGACGCGGACGGTCAGGTGCTCGACTCGACCGCAGCACCCACGCCCCACACTGCTCGTGCACTCGAGCGTGGTCTCGACCGCGCCGTGCAGGAGCTGGCCGGCAGGCACGACATCGCTGCCGTCGGTCTGGCGGTGGCGGGTTTCATCGATTCCGACCGCACGACGGTCCGGTTCGCTCCGCACCTGCCGTGGGTCGACACGCCGGTCGCAACCGAGATGAGCGAACGCATCGGACTACCGGTCCTGCTCGAACACGACGCCAACTCCGCCGCATGGGCGGAATACCGTTTCGGAGCGGCATCGGGTGGCCGCAACGTGGTGATGGTGGCGATCGGAACGGGAATCGGTGCGGCGCTGCTGATCGACGGCCGAATCTATCGAGGGAGCCACGGGGTGGCACCCGAACTCGGTCACATTCAGGTGGTGCCCGACGGACGCGCGTGTCCCTGCGGCAAACGCGGGTGCTGGGAACGGTATTGCAGCGGTACTGCACTGGTGGATACGGCGGTGGAGTTGTTGGCCGCAGACCCGTCGTCCTCGACGAGGTTGGCGCGCGAGGTCTTCCTCGATCCCGGCTCGTTGACCGGGCGTCGGATCGCGAGCGCCGCGCACGACGGCGACTCGATCGGCCGACGCACCATGGAGGATTTCGCACACTGGCTCGGCGTCGGACTCTCGATGGTCAGCGATGTGTACGACCCCGACCTGATCGTGTTGGCCGGCGGTGTGGCCACTTCGTCGAGCCAATTCCTCGCTCGTGCCACGGACAAGTACGCCGAGCTCGTCACCGGCGCGGGGCATCGCCCGCTGGCACGGATTCGCAGCACCGAACTGGGCGAGGCCGCGGGGATGATCGGTGCGGCCGAGCTCGCGCGAGCACAGTTCGTCACCACCGCACGATGACGGTCCGGACCGACGCCGTGTGATGTCGCACGACGACTGCTCGTCGATGTGGCTGGTGTCATAAACCCTGGGTACAGTTCACTACGCGGCACGGTTCGAGAACGCACGGCCGCAGTCGGTTCGCCCCGCGCGAGCCGGCACACCAACGATTGCCGACCATGATCAGGGAGCACGTCAATGTGGTACTGGCTGTTCAAATACATCATCGTGGGGCCCCTGCTCATTGCCCTGGGTCGGCCCACGATCGAGGGTGCGGAGAACATTCCGACGCACGGCCCGGTGATCCTGGCCAGCAACCACAAAGCGGTTCTCGATTCGTTCTATCTTCCGCTCAAGACCCCGCGGCGCATCACCTTCCTCGCCAAGAGTGAGTACTTCACCGGCTCGGGTCTCAAGGGTGCGTTCCAGAAGTGGTTCTTCACCGCGGTGGGTCAGGTGCCCATCGACCGCACCGGAGCCGACGCGGCACAGGACGCACTGAACGCCGGGGCCCGCGTGATCGAAGCCGGCAAGGTGCTCGGTATCTACCCCGAAGGCACCCGGTCGCCGGACGGCCGGCTCTACAAGGGCAAGACCGGAATGGCGCGCCTGGCATTGCAGACCGGCGTTCAGGTGGTGCCGGTCGCCATGATCGGCACCGAGAAGATGAACCCGATCGGTTCGCGCGTGTGGCGTCCGGCAAAGGTCACCATTCGCGTCGGCAAGCCCATCGACTTCTCCCGGTTCGAGGGAATGGCAGGCAACCGATTCGTCGAGCGCGCCGTCACCGACGAGGTGATGTACGACCTGATGCTGCTCTCGGGCCAGGAATACGTCGACGTGTACGCGGCCTCGCTGAAGAAGGTTGCGACACCCGAAGATTCGGCTCCGTCCGCGCGCCGTATCCCCGACTCGAAGGCCAGTTGACGACGGCGGTCAGTGAACCGCGGTGTCGCTTTCCTTCGGGGTGACCCGAGGCGAGAGTTTCACGGCAGCGACGGCGACCACAGAGACCAGAGCCCACCACACGTAGGCGGACGCGGCGAACTGATCGACCAGCGGCCAGTCGAGTCCACTCCATCGACCTTCACCGAGTTTCCAGTGCGGTGCGTACACCATGATCGCCAGTCCGACGGCAACCAGAGCGAGTAGCAGTGCGCTTCGACGGCGGTATCCGACGGCGGCCAGCACCAACGCGAACGGTACTGCCCACACCCAGTGGTGTGACCAGGAGACCGGCGAGACCAACAGGCCGAACATCGCGTTCACGGTCAGCGCCAGGGCGATCTCACCGGCGGCGAACGCTTTGCGCATCGCGATTCCCGCCACGAGCAGTACTCCTACCGACAGCGCGATCCACAGAATCGAACGGGGGAGCTCGTCCATTCCGAGGCGGGCCAGTACACCTGTGATGGACTGATTCGCCGGGTACGCCGGGCCGCCGATCCGATCGGAATCGATGATCGTCTCGGTCCAGTATTTCACCGAGTCCGACCACGTGAGCGCAAACCCGAACGCTGTGAACACCGCGAAGCTCAGAGCCGATACCACCGCAGCACGAAAGTCTTTGCGCAGCAAGAAGAACAAGACGAAAACTGCGGGAGTGAGTTTGACGGCCGCGACCAGACCGATCAGCACACCTCGAGGCCACGGAGTCTTCTTCGGCAAGCAGTCGAGCGCGACGAACATCATCAGAACGATGTTGATCTGCCCGTAGTTCAACGTGGACGTGACCGGCTCCAGTACGAGGACGGACACCGCGAACACCGCGCCAGCACCCCACCACACGAGCGTGCGAGGGCGAACCCCCAACGAGATCAGCGTGAGCACAACGGTCGCCAGCAACGCGAGCATGGACAACGACGTCACCGTCATCGACGCGGCGTACAGCGAGACCTTCGAGAGCGGGCTGAACAGAGCGGCAGCAATCGGGGGATACGTGAACGGCAACGTGGTACCGGTCGCGATGGGAGGAAGCTGGCCGTACAGATCCCCGCCCCGAGCGAACACCTCACCGCCGAGCCGGTAGACATCGAGATCCAGTCGGTAATGCTCACCCAACGTTCGCAGCCCGGGAAACCCGTTGAGATGGAAGAGCACACCGACCGCCGCGGCGACGACAACGACGACCCTGCTCGACGCCACCGCCCAACGCGGCCACCGGCGTCGCGTCGGGCCGGCAGGCTCCGACGCTTCGGCGACCGGACGGTTGGTGTCGGACGAAGTCACAACGTTCCCTTTCAGGGCTTGTTCGGCTCGGTTCTGCGGTGTGTGGGGGACGTGCCGGGGCACGCGCTAGGGTGAGCCGCGTGCGCTACTTCTACGACACAGAGTTCATCGAGGATGGTCGCACAATCGAGTTGGTCTCGATCGGTGTGGTGTCGGAGGACGGTCGCGAGTTCTATGCGGTGTCCTCCGAGTTCGACCCCGAGCGGGCGGGCCGGTGGGTCCGGCGCAACGTCTTACCCAAGCTGCCACCGTACTCGTCGCCGTTGTGGATGAGCCGATCCCGAATTCGCGACGAACTGCTCGAATTTCTCGTTCCGCACTACGGTGCCGAGGTCGAATTGTGGGCATGGGTGGCGGCGTACGACCACGTGGCGCTCTGCCAGCTGTGGGGATCGATGACCGAGTTGCCGCGTTCCCTGCCTCGATTCACCCGTGAGCTCCGTCAGCACTGGGAGGATCGCGGCAGTCCCGAGCTTCCCTCTGTGCCCGACGACGCCCACGATGCCCTGGCCGACGCGCGCCACAATCTGGCCAAGTTCCAGGCGATCGAGGAGTACTCGTACCGCGGTTGAACACCCGTTGTCCTGCGGTGACGGCGGTACGAATATCCTGTAGCGGTGAACTGGACTGTCGACGTACCCATCGATCGCTTGCCCGACCTGCCGCCGCTGTCTCCGACACTGCGCACTCGATTGGACGACGCGTTGGCCAAGCCGGCTGCGCAGCAGCCGCAGTGGGATCCCGAGCAGGCCGGCGAGATGCGCAAGGTGCTCGAGAGCGTTCCGCCGATCACCGTCGCAGGTGAGGTCGAGGCGCTGTCGGACAAGCTCGCTGCCGTCGCCCGCGGCGAGGCGTTCCTGCTTCAGGGTGGCGACTGCGCCGAGACGTTCGTCGACAACACCGAACCGCACATCAAGGGCAACATTCGCACGCTGCTGCAGATGGCCGTCGTACTCACGTACGGGGCGAGCATGCCGGTGGTCAAGGTCGCGCGCATCGCCGGCCAGTACGCCAAGCCTCGCTCGTCGAACATCGATGCGCTCGGCCTGCAGTCCTACCGCGGCGACATGATCAACTCGCTGGTGGCCGACGAGAGCGTGCGCGGCCACGATCCGTCACGACTGGTGCGCGCTTACGCCAACGCGAGTGCGGCCATGAACCTGGTTCGGGCACTGACCGGAGCCGGGATGGCCGACCTGCACAAGGTGCACGACTGGAACCGTGAATTCGTCGCGCAGTCACCCGCCGGAGCCCGCTACGAGGCGCTGGCCGGGGAGATCGACCGCGGCCTGCGGTTCATGGATGCCTGTGGTGTCTCCGACCCCAATCTGCACACCGCCCAGATCTTCGCGAGCCACGAAGCACTCGTACTCGACTACGAGCGCGCGATGCTGCGGCTCGACAACACCGACGATCACCCCAAGCTCTACGATCTGTCGGCTCACTTCCTGTGGATCGGCGACCGCACTCGCCAGCTCGACGGCGCGCACATCGCGCTCGCCGAACTGATCTCGAACCCGATCGGGCTCAAGATCGGACCCACCACGACCCCCGAGATGGCCGTCGAATACGTCGAGCGCCTCGACCCGACCAACAAGCCGGGCCGCCTGACGCTGATTTCGCGCATGGGCAACGGCAAGGTTCGCGACATCCTGCCTGCCATCATCGAGAAGGTGCAGGCCACCGGACACCAGGTGATCTGGCAGTGCGACCCGATGCACGGCAACACGCACGAGGCGTCCACCGGATACAAGACACGGCATTTCGACCGCATCGTCGACGAGGTGCAGGGCTTCTTCGAGGTTCACAACGGCCTCGGCACCCATCCGGGCGGAATCCACGTCGAACTGACCGGTGACGACGTCACCGAATGCCTCGGCGGAGCCCAGGACATCTCCGATCTCGACCTCGCCGGGCGCTACGAAACTGCCTGCGACCCGAGACTGAACACTCAGCAGAGCATCGAGCTGGCATTCCTCGTCGCCGAGATGCTCCGCGGCTGATCGCCGGCACCGCCCTGGCAGGTTCAGGGCAGGGAGACGACCATGACCTCGGAGTCCGGTTCCACACGTGAACCGGCTCCGGGGCTCTGGGAGATGACCAACGAGCCGTCCGTGTCGACCACCTGACGAACATCGATCGTCAGTCCCAGCGAATCCAGAGTCGTGCGTGCGGATCCCACCGAACGTCCGAGCAGCGACGGCACGGTGACCGCGGTCGACACGTCGAGGACGGCGGTGGTACCGGACTTGACGGTCTGGCCGGCCTTCGGATTCGTGCCGATCGCTTTTCCGCCGTCGGTGTCCTCGTCGAACGTTTCGCGGATCTCGTCGACGGTGATGCCGACCGATTCGAGAGTCGTCCGTGCCTGATCGACGCTCTGTCCGCGGACGTCGGGAACCTGCACCGGCGGTGCACCTTTGCTGCGCAGCACGGTGACTGCGGCACCGGTGTTCAACACCGTTCCCGGCGGGGGATCGAGCGCCGCGACGCCGCCGATCGGTGCGGTGGTGCTGAATGCCTCGCCGCCGTCGACCGGGGTGAAGGTTCTATCGCGCAATTGCTGCTGCATGTCTTCGACGGAGGCGTCGGAGTCGATGGAGGGGACGGTCGGGCTGCCCAGTGAGACGAGCAGGAACACGGTGTCGCCCTTGGCGATTCGGGAACCACCGACGGGGTCGGTGCCGATGAGCAGATCGGTCGAGACGGTGTCGGAGTACGTTCCCCGAACCGTCGCTTCCAAGCCCGACGCTTCGATCGCGCTCGTGGCACCGGTGGTGTCGAGACCGTCGACCATCGGAACTGCGGTGTATCGGCCCGAGCCCATCCACCAGCCGCCGAAACCGACCAACACTGCCAGCAGTGCAACGACCACCAACCAGACGACGATGGCCCGCCGGGACCGTTGGCGATCGGCGGCGAAATCGGGAAATTCGTAGTGTCGCCGGCCCAGGGGTGCCGCCGGCTGCGGGTCGTCCGGTTGCGGTTCGTACTCGATTTCGCGGGATGTCGGTGACGTGACCACTCGGGTGTGGTGCACGCCGTCGGGCGGCGGTACCGGGGGAGCGCTCTGCACCACCTGGGTGCGGGTGGGCGGCTGTCGATCGCCGGCGACTGTCGTCGGTGCGCCCGCAGCCGCCGAGCTCAGGTGCTGTGCCGAACGCTGGGGAGCGGGCACCCGGTACGCGGGAAGCGCCAGCGCCGACGCGGCAGTGCGCAGCGCGCGGGCCATGTCGTCGGCGTTGCGGTATCGGTGTTCCGGGTCGCGGACGGTGGCGTGTTGAACCACGTCGTCGAACTGTGGTGGCACGCCTGCGATGAGGGTCGACGGGAGCGGAACGTCGTTGTCGATGCGCTGGTAGGCGATGGACAGGGATGTGTCGCCGGTGAACGGGGTGCGTCCGGTGAGCAGCTCGAACAGTACGACTCCGACGCCGTAGACGTCGCTGCTCGCGGATGCGGAGCCGGTGGTGACCTGTTCGGGGGACAGATACGCGGCCGTGCCCAGAATCACACTGCTCGAGGTGACGGTGGATGCGGCGACGGCTCGGACCAGCCCGAAGTCGGCGATCTTGACGTCTCCGTCGTCGCTGATCAGGATGTTCTCCGGTTTGATGTCTCGGTGCACCAGACCGGCGCGGTGTGCGACGGCGAGAGCTTCGAGCACAGGGCGAACCACGGCGACTGCGGCGTGCGGAGGCATGGGCCCGCGCTCCCGCAGCAGCTCGCGCAACGTTCCGCCCTCGACGAGCTCCATGACCAGGAATGCGTGATCGCCGTCCCGCCCGTGGTCGTACACGGCCACCAGACCGGGGTGGCTCAGCCTGGCCACCGCGCGTGCCTCGAACTCGAATCGCTGAACGAACTGCGGGTCCTCGGCGAACTTCGGATCCATGATCTTCACCGCGACAGGTCGGTCGAGCCTGGTGTCGAGTCCGCGGTAGACCGTCGACATTCCGCCCCGTGCGATCGGTGCGTCTATTCGATATCGACGATCGAGCATCGAACCCGGTATCACCGAACCTCCCCTCGTCGTCCTCGATGTGTCCGCTCGAAATCCGGACGCCTGACGACGATGGTATCGGCGCCGTGGGAGCTCACCGACGATCGTGGTTCGTGTCTTCGGTCTCCGTGGCGGGCCGCGTCACTTTTGAAGTCTGGACGCCGGACCCGTTAACGTTACCCGCGTGAGTGCCATTCCCTACGCCGACGACGTGCTCGATCCGTCGGTTTCTCTGCTGCAGTTCGCCGACGTCGCCAAGATCCTGGACGTCCCCAAGACGCGCGTCGAGCAGCTCGTGCGGGATCGTCAGCTGTTGGCTCTCAAGCGTTCCCGCGTCCCCGGCGTGCCCGAGCAGTTCTTCGACACGACCAAGGGCGAAATCGTCAAGGGTCTGCCCGGCCTGCTGGCGGTGCTGCACGACGGCGGCTACGAGGACGAAGAAATTCTGCGGTGGTTGTTCGCCGAGGACGACAGTCTGCCCGGCACCCCGGTCGCAGCGTTGCACGGTGACCTGATGCGCGAAGTGATCAGACGCGCTCAGGCAATGGCCTTCTAGCAGCTGGAACAGCGGTCGTCAGCGGACCGTGGCGCGCTTCCAGCCGGTGACGGCGAACTGCGGCAGCGCGACGCGTGCGCGAGTCCACTGCGGCACGGTCGCACGCTGGGAGAGCACCCGGTAGCCCTGCGCCTCGACCTCGTCGAGAATGCGGCCGTACAGAATGGACGCCGTTCGCATGGACGGACGCACTCGCGGATCCAACATGTCGATCCCGGCGTCCGACGTCCGGTAGATCGACCGGGTGAGGGCGATCGAGTGGGCGAGGGCGCGGGTGACTCTGGCATCGACCGAGCCGGTGGTCCGGCACCACCGCAACAGATCCTCGTCGACCCCGAAGGCCGCCAGTTCGTCGGTCGGGAGATAAATGCGGTCGCGGTCGAGGTCCTCACCCATGTCGCGGATGAAGTTGGTCAGCTGAAACGCCTCGCCCAACGCCGCAGCCGACGGCTCCGCCTCGGCTCGCGGAACCACAGTTCCGAGAATCGGCAACATCTGCAGTCCGATGACTGCGGCCGATCCGTACATGTACTCGTTCAACTGCTCCATCGTTCGGTACCGCGAGACGAACATCGCGCTGCCCGGGATGTCCATGCGCATCGAATGCATGAACGCGAAAAAGTAGTCGTGGGGAATCTCGTACCGAGCGACCGTGTCGCACAATGCGCCCAACACCTGATCGGATGTGCTGTCGGACAGGGGTTTTCCGGCCAAGGCGTCGCGCACCCGGGATTCGATGATGTCGAGTTCGACGATTCTGCGGGCGTTCAGTTCGTCCGAACCGACCGCGATGTCGGTGCCTTCGAGGTCGACGATGTCGTCGACCATCCGAGCGAAACCGTACAGAGCGTGCACGGCTGCGCGCTTGTCGACGGGCAACAGCCTGGTTGCCAGAAAATAGGTCTTGCCGTGCTGGGCGTTCAGTTCGCGGCAGATGCGATACGCCTCGTGCAGAGCAGGATCGATGTCGGTCAGTTCTCTCGATACGCGGGCACTCATGGCGCGGGACCTCACGGTGTGGCGTCGTCTTCGGTGGAGACGGGCGCGGTCTTGGGGGCGTTGGGTACAGCACGGTGTTCCCGGGAGCGGTCCGATCGCAAACGCAACGGGTCGACTCGGGTCAGCGCCAGCGCGGCAACGACTGCAGCGAAAACTGCGAGGGCCACGTGCACGAACGTGTACAGGCCGATGGATCCGTCGGGTTGGAACACCAGCATCAGCCAGGTCGACAGGCCGGTGAGAACCATCAGCGTTCGGCGGGACAACGCAAAGCCGGCCGCGATCGCCAACGGCCACGAGTAGTACCAGGGCAGCGCGGCGGGGGAGAGAACGACAGTGGCGACGAGAGCGATCAGGATGCCCTTGACCGCGTCCCGCTCGGATCGGCGGCCCAACCACCACGCCCCGGCCAGGATGACCACCAAGGCGATCGCGCACAGCAGCCGGGTGACGTCGAGAACCGGTCCGAGGCGCAGATCGAGGAACCACGAGGTGCTGACGGTCACCAGATGCGCGAGGATCGTCGGCAGTGACAGCCAGTTGATGATCTTCGCCGAGCCGGACAACGCCGTGAGCCAGCCGATGCCGACTCCGGCGATCACGGACGCGACGGCGAACACCGCGACGAAGACGGCCGCTCCGATGCCCGCGGTCTTCGTGAACGCCAGAATCGGTGCAGGCGGTGTGCGGCCTTCTTCGCGCGCCTTGTCTCGGAGGTGCAGCATCCAGATCCACACCAGGAACGGCAGAGCGAGACCGGCAGTTGCCTTGATGGCCACGGCGATCGCCACCAGCGCGATGCCGGCCACGTGGCGACGCTCGAGCGCGAGCACGATGCCCGCGGTCATCAGGCCGACCATGAGCAACTCGTTGTGCACTCCGCCGATGAGGTGGATCAGCACCAGGGGATTGAGCACGGCGAGCCACACCGCCGTTGTGGCGCGCCCGCCCAGATGGGTGGCCAGTCGCGGGACGGCCCACATCATCAGAGCGAGCCCGGGAAGCATGGTCAGGCGAAGCAGCATGGTTCCGGCGATCACATTGTCGCCGGTCAGGCTCGTGATGCCGCGACCGAGGAGCAGGAACAGCGGCCCGTACGGGGCAGTGGTCGTGGTCCACACGTTGCTGACGTTGTCGAGCAGGATTCCCGGATTGGCCACGGGCCCAACGGCATACGGGTCGAAGCCGTCCCGTAGCAACGCACCTTGAGCGAGGTACGAGTAAGCGTCGCGGCTGAACATCGGCACCGACAGCAGCAGCGGTGCCGTCCACGCGGGCACGATCCACCGGAGCTCGCCCACCGTGGTGCGGCCGTGCAGCGTGGCTCTGCCGAGCCTGACCCAGGCGGTGATCATCAACAGCACACCGGCCCAGACGATGACGGTCGACAGCACGAAGCCGTGGCCGAATCGCAGCCACGACAGATGCATCTCTTCGAGCAGAGGGTCACGACGGCGCACGCTGCCCGCGCCGAATCCACCGAACATGATGCAGACCGCACCGAGAACCCCGAGGATCGCTGCTTTGCCCTCGGGACTTCGCAGGAAGTTTCCGGTGGTCGTCAGTCTCGACGGATGCCGCGCAGGAACCGGTGCAGACCCGTCCGACGAGCGCCCTTCGGAGGTGGAGTGCGACGAAACCGAAGACATTGCCGCCTGCTCCTCCTCTGCTGCGAGTCGTGTGTGTCGAGATGTGGCTCCGCGCCGACGCGTTCTCGCTGTCGGCCGAAGGATCATGGTCGCAGCAAAGATCGCGACCGGCAAACGATCGCGCTCAGCTTAGTTGGTCGACGCAGTCGATCGGACGAACCGACCGCCCTCGCGGCCCTGTCACTCGTTCTGCCGCCAGCTTGCCCGAGACCAAGACGGTCGGCACGCCCACACCGGGAGTGGTTCCGGAGCCGGCGAGAACCACGTTGTCGAGGCCGGCGACCATGTTCTTTCTCCGGAACGGCCCGGTCTGCCGGAAGACGTGCGCGGACGAGAACGGCGAGCCCGACAACATGCCTTTGTCCGCCCACGTCTGCGGTGTGTCGATGTGATCGAGCACGAAGGCGTCGGCGAGTCCGGTGTATCCGCGGCCCTCCAGCGTCGCCAGAATCTCTCGGAGGTACGGCTGAGCCAGTTCGGCCCAGGCGAGGGGAGCGCTGTCGAGGTTGGGGCACGGGGCAAGGATCGAGACCGGCTCGCTGCGGACCCCGTCGCGCACGACCTCGAGGCCCGAATCGCTCACCGACGGCCGCGTGATCAGCAGCGACGGATCGGCCATCAGAGATCCTTTGCCGGAGCGGGCGGTGATCCGGCGGAAGGTCTCGGCCCATTCGTCACCGAAGTCGATGGTGTGATGCGCCCGCGCAGGCCACGACGCCGTGAGTTCGACCGGAACCGTTCCGTGGGCCACGACGGCGGACGGCGACACGACGCCGTACCCGTTGCGCCTGCCTTTCTTCGACACCGAGGCGCGATCGAGCAGGCGATCGACGACGGGCAAGTCGGCGGTGAGAATCAATGCGTCGCAAGCGATTCGACGTCCCTCGGCGGTGAGGACGGCATCGGCACGGCCGCGGTCGACGGTGATGTCGACGATGTCGGTGCCCAGTTCGAGCGTGCCGCCCGCCGTCACGAACGCGTCGGCCATGGCCCGGCCGATAGCCGCCATGCCTCCCTCGGGGAAGAACACCCCGAGGGAGGTGTCCATGTGTGCGATCGCACCGTAGACGGCCAGCGCCTTCTGCGGTGCCATGCCGGCGTAGAGGGCCTGAAACGTGAACACTCGGCGCAGACGGGTGTCCTTCAGGAAACGATCGACCCGTGGCCCGAGGCGACCGAAGCCGCCCAGCTTCGTCAGCGTTGCGGTATCGGTGATCGCGGCCTTGGATCCCACGAGGTCCAGCGGCGAATCGAAGTTCGAGTCGATGAAGCGGTCGAATTCGGCGTCGAAGATGTCGGCGAGCCAGCGCCGAAGATCGCGGTAGCCCTGCGCCTCGGCCGTACCGCAGGTCCGCTCGACCTCGGCGGCCATTGCCTCCGGGTCCGAGTAGACGTCGATGGACGTGCCGTCGGCGTACCGCGTGTGGTACGACGGCGACAGGGACGTCAGCCGAATCGGCGGCGTCGTGGACTCGAAGTCGGCACCCACGGCGGCCAACGCTTCGAGCACCAGGTTCGGCATCGTGAGTACGCTCGCACCGTTGTCGATGTCGTAGAGATGCGTTCCGTCGGAGTCGGTCACCGGATACACCCCCACCCGGCCGCCCACGGTGTCGTCGCGCTCGACGATCGTGACCTTCTTGCCTGCGCCCAGCAGGTGGAGCCCCGCGGCCAGGCCGGCCAATCCAGCTCCCACGACGACGACCGAGTCGGTGCGGCCGGGAACGGTTCGGATCGTAGACATGACGCTCTCTTTCAGTACTGCCGTTGGATGGCGGCGGTGGCCATGGCACGAAGGTGTTCGGCGGCGATCGGATCGATGGAACTGTCGTCCAGCGCGGCAACGGCCCGGGTGCCCAGTTCGTCGATCTGCCGTTCGACGGCGTCGACGGCGCCCAGTTCGGTGAGTATCGATCGGATGTCGGCGACCTCGCTCTCGCTGAGCTCGGTACCGAGACTGGCTCGAATCTTCGCCGCGTGATCGGGACGGCTCGCATCCGCTTGTTGCAAGGCCACGGCGATGAGCACCGTGCGCTTGCCCTCGGTGATGTCGTCACCCGACGGTTTGCCGGTGATCTCGGGGTCGCCGAACACGCCGAGCAGGTCGTCGCGCAGCTGGAAGGCAATGCCGATGTCGGCACCGAAGCTGCGGTACGCCGCAGTCAGCGGTTCGCCGGCCCCGGCAAGAACGGCCCCGAGGTGCAGCGGGCGTTCGACTGTGTAGGCGGCGGTCTTGTACCGGTTGACGCGCATGGCTGCCGCGACGCTCTCGTCGGTCCCGGCTTCGGCCTCGATGTCGAGGAGTTGACCGCCGAGCACCTCGGTACGCATCGCGGACCACACGGGCTGCGCCCGCCGCGCCGCGTCCGTGTCGATACCCGACTCGCGCAGCATGTCGTCGGCCCAGCACAGCGCCAGGTCGCCGACGAGAACGGCAGCGGAGACACCGAAGTGATCTGCCGAGCCCGACCACCCCGCATCGCGATGTCGCTGAGCGAAGCCGACATGCACGGTCGGAAAGCCTCGGCGGGTGCGGGACGAGTCGATGATGTCGTCGTGGATCAATGCGCAGGCCTGGATCAACTCGAGTGCCGAGCACGCACGCAGTACTGCGTCGGCGCGGTCCCCGGTGGGCTCACCGCCCGCGCCGAGCCACGCGGTCCATGCGAAGGCTGGGCGCATGCGCTTGCCGCCGCGTAGTACGAACGCCTCGAGGTCGGCCACTGCGGCCGGGTAGCCACCGCCGACGCTGTCGACGACCGCACGACGCGAGGCGAAGAACTCCGCGAGCTTCGCATCGACGGAATCCCGTAGCGACGTCGCATTCACGGACACAGAGTTGGTGGGCGCGGACAGGTCTCCGGACAGGACGATCCTCCAAGGTCTTCGTGGGAAAGACGCGTTACAGTCCCACAGTAATAGGCACCCGAACCCGGCACCGACGAGCAGCGAACTACGACGTCGGGGGATGCCCAGCGGGCCGGCGGCGCAGCGCGACCTATGATCTTCGGGTGAGCGAAGATTCCGTCAGGGGGCGGTCGAGCCGAGGATTCGTGACGAGGACGCCGTCGATCGTCGACCGATTGCGGACCGAACCCGAAGCGAGGATCCCGTTCTCGGTGGAGTTCTCGCCCCCGCGCGACGAGGCTGCCGAGGCCAGGTTGTGGCGAGCAGTGCGAGAGTTCGAGCAACTCCAGCCCGCGTTCGTGTCGATGACGTACGGCGCAGGTGGTTCCACCCGCGATCGAACGGTGCGCGTCACCGGTCAGATCGCCGAGGAGACGACTCTGCTGCCAGTGGCGCATCTCACTGCCGTGTCGCACAGTGTCGCCGAGTTGCGCTCGATGGTCGGGTCGTACGCCGACCGCGGCATCACCAACATCCTCGTTCTTCGCGGTGACCCCCCGGGCGATCCACTCGGCGAGTGGGAGAAGCATCCCGAGGGAGTCGAGTACGCGGAAGAGCTGGTTCGCATGGTCCGCGAACTGGGCGACTTTCACGTCGGAGTGGCGTCGTTCCCGGAAGGCCATCACCGCGCCGACGATCTCGAGCAGGACACCAGGTGCCTCGTCGGGAAGCTGCGTGCGGGAGCGGAGTATTCGATCACGCAGATGTTCTTCGACGTGGACGACTACCTGCGGCTGCGTGATCGCGTCAGCGCATACGACCCCGAGCAGGGTGCCAAGCCGATCATCCCCGAGATCATGCCCATCACCTCGCTGCGTTCGGTGCGCCGGATGCTCGAGCTCTCGGGCACGACATTGCCGTCGCATCTGGACGAGAAGTTCACTCGCGCAGCAGGATCCGGAGCCGAGGAAGACAAGGCCGCGGTTCGAGAGGTGGGTATCGAGCTCGCCACGAACATCGGCGAGCGGCTCATCGCGGAAGGTGCGCCCGGGCTGCACTTCATCACGTTGAATTTCGCGCGCGCGACACGTGAGGTCCTGAGCAACCTGGGGCTGGCAGCCGCGCGCGTCTGACTTGCGATCGGCGTTACGACGTCGGCATCGGACGCGACTTCCAACTCAGCGCGCCGCGGCGTCGTCGCACGTGGGATTCCGCAACGAGCCCCACGAAGGCGAGAATCGACAGCGGGTGCACCGCGGCGTCGACGACGTCGCGAGCGCCGAATCGGGGTCCCGACTCGCGCCGACGAGATGCCACGCGCGAGATGGTCCCGGCGAGGTAACCGACGACACCCAGTCGCCGCGTCGAACCGGAACCGAAGACTGCCGCGACCGGCGGCAACAGGTAGACCGTACTCAGCGCAAGGGCAGCCGTGGCCGAACCGACGGGCCCACCGAACTCGTTCCACAGCCACCGGCTGTAACCCGCCCGAACATCGGCGGCCGAGCGGTACATCCGGCACCGTACGACCCCGGCACCGGAGGCAACCGACGTCGAGAACCCGCGTCGACGCAGGACACGCGCGATGTCCAGATCCTCGGTGGCACTCGACGCGACGCAGCTGTGGCCGCCGACGACGCGATACGCGGCGGCATCGAACGCCATGAACTGCCCGCAGGCGACGGCCATCGACGGCAGCAGCGTCGCATTGCCGACCGGCACGGGCAGCGTCGACATCCACGACCACGCGAGCAGCGGTTGAACGAGGCGTTCGGCGAGACCACCCGCCACCTGCTCGGGCCAGGGGCACATCAGAGCGTCGCCGCGGCGGCGCAACCTCCTCGCCGCGGCGGCGACGGCCTCGGGTTCGAGCCGGACATCCGCGTCGACGAACATGACGATCGTCGTATCCACGTCGACCGAGTCGGCCAGTTCGGCGCACGCGGCGGCTTTACCCGTCCATCCGGGCGGCGGCGACGCGTGGGAGGTCACGACGCGGAATCGCGGATCGCCGTTCGCCGCGGTGACGGCAGCGGCTGCCGTTCCGTCGGTCGAATCGTCGTCGAGGACGACGACCTGCAGGTCGGTGCAGAATCGTTGACGCGTGAGATCGCCGATCAACGCAGGCAGCGTGTCGACTTCGTTGCGCGCGGGGATGCACACTGCGACCCGTTCGGTGACGTCACGGCTCGGTCGACGCAAACCCGGCACGAACAGCGCATTGAACACCGCGACGGCAGCGGAGGTGGAGGCGAGAACGGCAGTCGCCCGAGTCGCCCGGGTCAGGACCGTCATTCGGCGAGATCTGTCGTGCGGGACGAGATGGGGGCGATCACACCGACGTTCGGTCGTTCGACTCGCCCGTCTCGACAGCGCGCTTACGACGGTTGCCCAACGGTGGGTTCCGCGACACCCAGGCCATGGCACCGACGATAGCGGCCACTCCGACGGTCACGCCGCCCACGATGCCCGCCCAGCCGGCGAAGCTACGAGTGTTGGGGTCCGGGTAGTTGACCTCGGCACGCACCGAGGTGACTTCGCCTGCCGGCAGCTTCCACGAGATCGAGTTGTCGCTCTCGCGAGTGCCGTTGGTGGTCCCGATACGGGCGGGAAATGCAATAGTGAACTGCACGTCGGACCCCTGGACCGGTACCGACGACAGGTCGGCGTTACCGGCGAGCGTCACGGTGTCGCCCGAACGCTGCAGGGTCAGCTGAAACGATCCGGCCGCGTTCTGGAAGATCGAACCGAGTGTCTGAACATCACCGAACGAGAGGTCGTCGAAGATGGCCTGCGACCCGACGTACCCGTCCTGGTTGTACGGCTCGACGCGGACCTTGTCCTCGATCGAGGAGGGCACCACGAGTTCGGGGCCGGTGTCGGTGTCGGAGGTGGGGACCGTCGCCGCGACGATCTGACCCGCCACCCGGTCGTTGGCCGACACACCCATCGTGACCTGGACCCGCAAGCAGCCGGCCAGCATCGGCGCGACCAGCAGCGTCAGGGCGAGCACCGAGAGAACTCGGCGTCGGCGGGTTCGAGCGGATGTTCGTGATGTCGACTGCACAGCGACATCGTGCCAGGGCGTCGCGTCGGTGTCAGTCGGCAGGGGTTGCCATCGGTGCGTGTCGGCTACGTAGAGATCCGCGGCGACGTGCGATCCACAGCAACGGGATTCCGACACTACCCATGACGACGAATCCGTAGACGGCCGAGAATCGTAGTTCGGGGCCGTCGAGGAACACCGCGTGCGCGAGCGCCGAACCCAGCCACGTCCACAGGAACAGCCCGAGGGGAACGACGTCGTCGGACGCGCGCGGGGCCACCACGCGGTTCACCGCTTCCATGACTGCGGCCATCAATGTCGCCACCAACAGCCAACCCGCGTAGTTGGTCAACGGGATCGACGACACACCCGGCAGTCCGACGGCACCGGACGTCCAGGTCCACTGGCCGTCGGTGACCATCTGAGGATCGAGATACAGGTCCCAGCCCACCATTCCGACGGCGACTGCGGCGATTCGGAATGCAGACGCTCCGAGCCGTGTCGCACCGAGATGGCCGACGATGAACGTGACCGCGCACCAGATCGGATAGAACCCCGCCGTCCAGGCGAGTGGAACCACCACGGGGACCTCGAACAGGCTGGGTCCGAGTCGATTCTGCGCGTAGAAGTACTCGCCGAAGGGAAATCCGGTGGCCGTGCCGACGAGTTCTGACACGAATCCCGTTCCTGCAGTCAGGATCACGAGAGCCGCCGCCCACAGCTTTCCGCGGTACAGCACGGCGTGCGCGATCGACGCCAGCGCGAGTAGCGCGACCACCGCGATGGTCACCGCGTCCCGCGTCGAACCCGATACGAGCGGGTAGCAGATCTGGGCTGCGACGGCACCGATCGCGAAGACCGTCGGGGCAATCTTCATGCTCGTCTCCTGCTGAAGAATGCGCGACGACGCCCCGCGCGTGCGTCCGCGAGTGCGATTCTCGCCGCCGAACGGCCGCTGGCCGCTGTGACGCCGCCTCCCGGGTGAGTCGACGCGCCGGTGAGATAGAGACCGTCTGCTCCGGGAACGCGGTGGCCGGCCAGTTGGGGATGAGGACGCCACATCATCATCTGGTCCAGTGACATGTCCAGGTGCATGATGTTGCCTCCGATCAGTCCGAGTTCCTGCTCGATGTCCGGCGGCGACTGTACGTACCGATCGAGGACCGACGCGGCGAATCCAGGGGCGTAGCGATCGAGCTCGGCGACGATTCGATCACCCTCGACCTCGGCCAAAGAACGTTGCCCCGGTACGTTCGAGCGCCACCGGCGGCCATCGGCGAGAGTGTGCGGATGCCACTGCGACCACAGGGAGATCTGATGCTGACCCGGCGGCGCGATCGTCGGATCGAGGGCGCTGAACGACATGCCGAGAACAGCGGGGTTCGGCGGCAGCTCCCCGGCGAGAGCGTGCCCGTGAGCCAACCGCAATTGCGCGCGGTCGCGGACGAGCAGCGCGAGACCGTGGGTACCGTCCTCGATGCAGTCGGCGCTCGGGTACTGCGGCAGCGCGTCGGTGGCCAACCGAACCGCGGTACCGATCCCCGGACCCACCCGAATGGTGGAGCGCCACCGGGCCAGCTGCGCCGCGTCGTGTCCGCCCTCCGCCAGCAGGTCGAGCGTGGTCAGGATGTGACACCCGGCCACGACGACCGTGCTGTCGATCTCCCGTCCCGACGCGGTCCTCGTCGTCCAGCCATGCGCGCGACGCGTCAGCGATACGGCGGCATCGCCGAGCGTCAGCGCTGCCCCGTCCCGGTGCAGCCGGGCGATCATCGCCTCGGTCAGTGCGCCGCTACCGCCGACGGCGCGGCCCGGTGGGAGCGTGTGCATCAGAGCCGCGAACCCGACCATCGGGGCGGTGCCGGGCTCGGACATCGGCGGGCCGGACTGCGCTCCGAACCATGCCAGCGCAGCCTTGAGTCGCTCGCTCGTGAACATTTCGTCCAGCAGGGAATCGCCGGTGGCAAGAAACTCGCGCGAGAGCGCGCTGCCGCCGTCGGGCGCACCGAGTCCCCAGAAGGATCGGAGCAGTTTGGACCCGGTGGGCGGCCCACCGAATGCGCGCATGGTGCGTTCGCTGCGCGGACCCCACACCGAGACGAAGGAACGGTAGGCGCGCGCATCGGCGGGCCCGCAGGCGGCAGCGATGGACTCGCACGTTCGATCGAGGCTGCGATGGAAGACGATGGCGCGTTCGGCGGTGTCGACGTCGCCCGGGGCGAATGCCCACGGATCGCAGTCGATGTAGCGCAGCCCGAACTCCTCGAGTCCGAGCTCTTCGACGATCCCGGTGTGCCTGATCATGATGTGCGCGGACGAGCCGCGGTCGACTCGATGGCCGGGGAAGCGCTCCACCGTCGACACCGCACCGCCCGCGACGGTGTCGCGTTCGACGATCTCCACCGACATTCCGGCATCGGTCAGGTAGCAGGCAGAAGTCAGGGCATTGTGGCCGGAGCCCACCACCACAGCATCGATCACACCTTCAGGCTACGGGCCCGTCGAGCGGCAACCGGCGGCCCAGCACCGCGAAGGGGCGCCGGTCGCCGGCGAACGTGAAGTGCCGCAGTACGTCCTCGAAGCCGAGCCGTCGATACAACCGCCAGGCGCGGTTGTCCTCCTGCGCGACCTCGGGTGTGGACAACATCACAGAGTGCGCTCGAACACCGTCGAGCAGCCTGCGACAGAGACGCCCGCCGAGTCCGTGTCCTTGCGCGCTCGGTAGTACGTGCAATTCGGTCAGTTCGAAGTAGTCGCCGAGGGTGGCGTCGACGTGCTGTGTCGAGTGTCCGGCGCGGCGCAATCCGTCGCGGACCTGCTGATGCCACCACTGATGGTGCGCGCCGTGATACCCGTACGCAACGGCGACCAGCGTGTCCGGCTGCGTCTTGTCGGGATTGGGCACCATGGCTCCCACCGCTCGCCAGCCCGGCCGGTGCAGATGCTCCGTCCACATCGGTGCGCGGCTGTGCTCGGTTCCGCGGGGATATCCCATGGCCTCGACGTAGATCGCCAGAGCTTCGAACAAGCGCCGACGGAATTCCTGGGGCGTCAGATCGACCACGTAGGGGGTTGTCTGCGCATCGGTGACGACGGTTCTCACCCTTTCTTCGGCAACTTGTCGGTGGGCACAGCTATATTGAATGTGTCGAACGGGTGTTCGATGATCGGGGCCGAGCGCGCCGGTGGATCACCTCGACGAACGAGGCGGATTCTCCCGGAGTTCGACTGTAAGGCTTCATCACGGTTCCAGGCGTGTCGGTAGCGCGCCCGGAGATTCGAACTGGAGGTGTTCGAGTATGACGATGACGAAGACATTCGATGTCGGCGTGCGGTCGCCGGTGTCGCGTCAGGCGCAGGTCCTGCTCGGTCGAGCCGATGCGTTGCTGTCCGAATCCATCGGTGAGCGCGATGCGGGGGACCGCTTCCTCGGAAGCTACATCGCCGCACTCAAGGGTGCTGCCGCAGTCCTGGCATCGCTGCCCAATTCGATCGGCTCGCGGCCACGTTCACGCAACGCCTGGGTTCTGATGGCGAAGGCTGCGCCGGATCTGGCGATCTGGTCCGAGTACTTCTCGTCCTTCTCCGCAACCCGCGCGGCAGTCGAGGCGGGTGCCTCGTCCGCTGTCGGAGACGTCGACGCCGACGACTTCTATCGACACGTCAGTCGTTTTCTGAACGCGGTCGAGGACCGGTTGGGCGGTCAGTCGAGGTTCCAGCCCGTCGATCCGATAGCGGCACCGCTGTCCGCATAGCCCGCCGCGTCGATTCCTCGAGTCCGAACGGACGTGAACGGCCACGTCACACGGTGTTCGACAAGTGTTTCCGAGACGTCCGTCTCGAAAACTTGGTCGTTTCTCAGGAACACATAGTGCGAGTAGGTGGTAAGCGGCCGATTCAGCTCGTATCATCGTCAGTAGGTAGCCGCCAAGGTCAGCTTCCCGTCGCTTCTGAACCGAAACGACTCTCATTATCTGTGCAGGGGGAGGTACCGTGCCACTCTCCGAGCACGAGCAGCGCATGCTCGATCAAATCGAGAGCGCTCTCTACGCCGAGGATCCCAAATTCGCGTCCCATGTGAGGGGCGGTCGCGTTCGCGCGGCGTCGAGCAAGAGGCGTTTTCAGGCTGCCGCGTTGTTCGTCGTGGGACTCGTGTTGCTCGTCGCCGGTGTAGCACTGTCGACGAACAGTCTGGGTTTTCTCGTCGTCAGCCTCATCGGCTTTCTCTTCATGTTCGGTGCCGGGGCACTGTTCTTGTTCGGCGGCTCCAAGAAGGGAGCTGCCGCGACCGGCGAAGAAGGTAGCGCAAGCGACCGAGCCGGCACGCAAGGTCGTAGTGCTCAGCCGAAATCGAGTGGTGGCCGCAAGGGCGGCAGCTTCACCTCTCGAATGGAAGACCGTTTTCGTAAGCGGTTCGATCAGGAGTGATATGACTCCGCCGTCCGGATCTCCCTGGGCCTGACGGTCACCCACCACAACTTCACCGATTCGACAGCAGCACCTCACCCTCGGGTGAGGTGCTGCTGTCGTTCCACGGCTCTTCGATACGGCGAGCCTTCCGTGGCCCCTGTCGCGCGGCGTGCTCGATCAAGTCCGCCCCAGCGACGACGCGGGGCGATCGTTTCCGTGCGGTGGTTCCGGGGCGGTGGTTCCGGGGTGAACTCCCCACTTCCCCCCACAGCCGGCAATCGCCCCCACTTCTCCCCACTCGGACCCCACTTCGAGGGTCCAGCTGCGCTTGTCAGGCGGGTTGTCGCACAAAATGCCTGCTCGCGACGCCGCGCACCCCGGGGGATTACGCCAGCCGGATCAGGGCAGACGTCGAACGCGGTGACGTAAACAGGCAATCTTCTTGCATCTGAGCTGCGGATATGTGGTTGTCCACAAAGTTTTCGGGCTGTGAATGGTTCGAAGTGGGGGAGAGTGGGGTAAAGTGGTCCGCAGCGGAGAGTCGAGGCTGGAGGTGGCGAGTGTTTCTCGGTACCTACACGCCGAAGCTCGACGACAAGGGTCGACTCACGTTGCCGGCCAAGTTTCGGGACGCGCTTGCGGGAGGTGTCATGGTGAGCAAGGGGCAGGATTTCAGCCTTGCTGTCTACACCGCGGCAGACTTCGCAGAGCGTTCTCGAAAGTTGACGGCGGCCTCTCGTGCCAACCCCAAAGCCCGTGCCTATGTGCGCCAGTTCTTTTCGGGAACCGACGAACAGCGGCCGGACGGACAGGGCCGTATCACCATCAGTCCCGAGCATCGTCGGTATGCGGGACTCGAACGCAACTGCGTGGTGATCGGATCGATGGACTTCATCGAGATCTGGAACGACGAAGCCTGGGCCCGCTACTCCGCCGAGAACGAGCAAGATTTCTCCGACGCGTTCGACGAATCCCTCGGAGGGATCTTGTAGACCACCGAGGCCGTCTGCGAGTGCAGCGAGGCCTCTGCCCGATCAGAACCCTGACGTTCTTCCCCAACGCCAGGTTTCGCAGATCAGGACCCTGACGTTCTTCCCCAACGCCAGGTTCCCTATCGGACAGGGACCTCGAAGCATTCGCACCGGCCGCAATGGACGACCCGCAGGGCCCGGACCCGGGCGAGAAGTACGTATACGCAACCGGGAGGGACCATGACGGAGGGAGCCGGGCCGGACGAGAACGACGCGTCCGCCGACCGCACTCACCGTCGCTCCGGCGGCCCGATCCACGTCCCCGTTCGACTCGAGCGTGCCGACGAGCTTCTCGGGCCCGCAGTGGAATCGGCGGACGACCCCGACACGACTCGCGTCATGATCGACGCCACGCTCGGACTCGGCGGTCACGCCGAACACTTTCTACGAAAGTATCCCGGTCTGCACCTCATCGGACTCGATCGCGATCCTGACGCGCTCGACAAGGCGGGTGCCAGACTGGCCCCGTTCTCGGATCGAACGACTTTGGTGCACACCACATACGAGGGCATCGCCGCCGCCCTCGACGAGGCCGGGCTTCCCGCGACCTATTCCGTTCACGCCATCCTGTTCGACCTCGGAGTGTCGTCGATGCAGCTGGACGAGTCGGACCGCGGCTTCGCGTATTCCGTCGATGCACCGCTGGACATGCGGATGAATCCGACGCAGGGCATCACGGCAGCCGACGTGCTCAATACGTACTCGCACGGCGATATCGCTCGCGTGCTCAGCACCTACGGAGAAGAGCGGTTCGCAGGCAAGATCGCGTCCGCAATTCTGCGGCGACGGGAGCACGCGCCGTTCACCACGAGCGGCCCGTTGGTCGAATTGCTTTATGCCGCAATACCGGCCGCGACTCGCCGCACCGGTGGGCATCCGGCAAAGCGAACTTTCCAGGCGCTGCGTATCGAGGTCAACGGGGAGCTCGATTCGCTCAAAGCTGCGGTGCCGGCCGGACTCGACGCCTTGGCCGTCGGCGGCCGCGTCGTCTTCATGTCGTATCAGTCGCTCGAAGATCGAGTTGTCAAGCAGGAGTTGGCCCCTCGGATCAAGTCTCGAAGTCCCGAGGGGTTGCCGGTCGAACTTCCCGGGATGGGTCCGGAATTTCGGCTGTTGACCAGAGGTGCGGAACGCGCCTCGGACGAGGAAATCGAAGTCAACCCACGCTCGGCCCCGGTGAGGTTGCGCGCCGCCGAACGGATTGCAAGGAGAGCGGAATGACGGTTCCAGGCACAACTGTTGGAACACAACGCAATCGGGTTCCGGCTACTCGACCCGAGCGGGCCGGCCGCGGTGGTCGGTCCGGAGCCGCATTGCGCGCCTACGAGCGCAGGCAGCAGCGTGCCTCGATACATACGTCGGATTCTGCTCGCGGTTCGGCGGCCTCACTTCGCCCGACGCTCAACGGCAGCGCCATTGCGGCTCGAATCCCGTTCGTAGCCTTGGTCATCGGTCTGCTTGCCCTCGGGCTCGGCTTGACGTTGTTGTTGACGACGCGCTCGGCGGGGGACTCCTACGACCTCAGTGCCGCCAAGGCCGTCAACGCCGAGCTCGCACAACAGCGTGCCTCCTTGCAGCGTGACGTCGAGCTCGCGGAATCTGCGCCCGAGCTCGCGCGCAAAGCCGCCGCGATCGGAATGGTCCCCGCCAAGAACCCCGCCCGCCTCGTCGTAGCCCCCGAGGGCGGTGTGCAGGTCGTCGGCACGCCCGCTCCCGCCGACGGTGCGCCGGTTGCACCCCTCGATCCGCCTCCCGCCACCGGCTCGGGGGAGGGCTCGGTTCCGAGTGCGTCGACACAGAATCCCGCACGACAGTCGGCGCAGTCGCAGACTCCGAGAAGTGCGTCGCAGCCCACCAGGCCGACGGGCACAGGTGACACCCGTGCCGCCACGCCGAGTGCGCCCAATGGTGCCGGAACTGCCGCGCTTGCTGAACAATTGGTTCCCATGAGCACCCCCTCGGCTCCCGCCCCCGGCGAATCCTCCGGTGACGAGCAGTGACCAGGCCGTCGCCTGCGTCACGTCCCCGGCCCGCAGATCGAGCGCGGCCGGGACGAAAGCGTTTGGACTCGTCCACATTTCGTTTTCGGCACGGTACGGGCCGCATCTTGATGTACGTGGCCTTGGCGGTCGTCGCGGCACAGTTGCTGTGGATTCAAGGATTCGATGCGCCGACACTGTCGGCCGAGTCCGCCTCGCAGCGCACCACCACCCTCGTCGATCCGGCGATGCGCGGCTCGATCCTCGATCGCAACGGAAACCCGATCGCTTTCACCATGGAAGCGAAAGCGCTGACGTTCCAGCCGGTCCGGGTTCGTAGAGAACTCGACGAGGCACGCGCGAAGGATCCGACGAAGCCGGAAACCGACAAGTACCTCGACGACATCGCCGAGCGGATCCACAGCGATCTCGGTGACGTCGTCAGCAAGAAGGATCTGCTCGCGAAACTGAAGAGCAACGACGAATTCACCTATCTGGCACGGGGTGTGGACGCCACCGTGGCGTCGAACATCAGCAAGGAATTCAAGCAGGTCGGGCTCGAACGTCAGGACATCCGCGAGTACCCGGGTGGCTCGCTCGCCGCGAACATCGTCGGGGCCACCGGGTGGGACGGACACGGCCTGCTCGGGCTCGAGGATTCGCTCGACGCCACGCTCGCCGGTACCGACGGATCGCAGACCTACGATCGCGGCTCCGACGGGGCCGTCATTCCCGGCAGCTGGCGAGACAAGCAGCCCGCGGTCAACGGCTCGAACGTGGAACTGACCATCGACGCAGACCTGCAGTACTACGTACAGCAGCAGGTACAGCTGGCGAAGGATCTGTCCGGAGCCAAGAATGCGTCTGCCTACGTTCAGGATTCGCACACCGGCGAAGTGCTGGCCATGTCGAACGACAACACCTTCAACCCCGGAATCGGCGTCGGAAACAACGAACGGACCAAGGAGATGGGCAATCTGCCCGTCACGACGCCGTTCGAGCCCGGTTCGGTCAACAAGATCATCACTGCTGCAGCCGCTATCGAGTACGGGCTCACCACACCCGACGAGGTGCTGCAGGTACCGGGCAACATCTTCATGTCCGGTGTCTCGGTCCGGGACGCCTGGGAACACGGAGTTGCGCCGTACACCTCCACCGGAGTGTTCGGTAAGTCCTCCAACGTGGGGACTCTGATGCTGGCTCAACGTGTCGGCGAGGATCGGTATGCCGACATGCTGAACAAGTTCGGCCTGGGCCAGCGCAGCGACGTCGGCCTCCCCAATGAGAGCGCAGGCAGCGTGCCCAGCCGCGATCAGTGGTCGGGCGGTACCTTCGCCAACCTGCCGATCGGGCAGGGTCTGTCGATGACGCTCCTGCAGATGACCGGGATGTACCAGGCGATCGCCAACGACGGTGTGCGCATCCCGCCTCGGATCGTCGCGGCAACGGTGGACGCCAACGGCGAACGAACCGAGACACCGCGACCCGACGGGGTGTACGTGGTCAGTCCCGATACCGCGAAGACGGTCCGCAACATGTTCCGGTCGGTCACCCAGGACGACAACGGAAATCAGCGCGGTACCGGAGTCGCCGCTGGTGTCGAGGGCTACCAGATCAGTGGTAAGACCGGCACCGCCCAGCAGGTCGATCCCGAGTGCAAGTGCTACTCGAACTCGAAGTACTGGATCACGTTCGCGGGTATCGCTCCGGCCGACGATCCTCGCTACGTGATCGGGATCATGCTGGACGCGCCGTCCCGCAGTGCCGACGGCTCGGGAGGGCAATCGGCCGCACCGCTGTTCCACAACATCGCCAGCTGGCTGTTGCAGCGCGACAGTGTTCCGATGTCCGCAGACCCGGGCCCCAAGTTGGTTCTTCAGGCCGACTGAGGCTCGAATCTGTCGGTCCGGGAATCGGGGCGGCAGCATGCCGATCGCGGTCGCCGGTAATCTGACACATCGGCTCGAGGCGTGTTCGTCGATCAGCCACCGCAGCGTGTTCGAGCTGACGCAGTGTGCGGTGGCAGTACAGAGGAAGGGAGCAGGAGTGACTGTGTCATTGGATTCACAACCCGCTCCGGGGTCTCGGCCGGCGAATCCGCCGCACACCGACGTATCCGACGTGGCGTCCGCTGTCGGTGCAACGATCGAGTGGGGACACCTCGACGGAGTGCAGGTCACCGGAATCGATCTGCGAGCGCAGTCCGTTCGTCCCGGCGATCTCTTCGCCGCGCTACCCGGATCCGCTCGGCACGGAGCCGAGTTCACCGCCGACGCGATCGAGCGGGGTGCGGCGGCGGTCTTCACCGACCCATCCGGTGCCGACATCGTCCGCGGCGTCCTCGCCACCGCCGATCGCCAGGTTCCTGTCCTCGTGCACGACCGACCACGCCAGGTGCTCGGAACCGTGTCCGCCCTCGTGTTCGGCAATCCGTCGTCGAAGATGGCGGTCGTCGGAATCACCGGCACGTCGGGCAAGACGACGACCGCGTACCTCGTGGAGGCCGGCCTGACAACCGCCGGCCGCCGCTGCGGACTGATCGGCACGATCGAGACCCGCGTAGTGGGCCGGCACGTACCGAGCGCTCTCACCACCCCCGAGGCTCCGCAGTTGCATGCGCTCTTCGCCGTCATGGTCGAGGCCGGAGTCGACACCGTGGTGATGGAAGTGTCCTCCCATGCGTTGTCCCTCGGCCGAGTCGACGGCACCGACTTCGCGGTCGGCGCGTTCACCAACCTGTCCCAGGATCATCTCGACTTCCACGACTCGCTCGAGGACTACTTTCTGGCCAAGAGCCGGCTGTTCGGGGTCGATTCGCCGGTCCGGGCAGACACAGCTGTCGTGTGCGTCGACGATGCCTGGGGCGTGCGGATGGCCGACATCGCCCGGTCGGCCGGATCCACGGTCGTCACGGTGTCCACCGGTGCCGACTCGCAGTGGACCGTCTCCGAGTGGGCCAAGCACGACGACGGAACGCAGTCGTTCACCGTTGCCGATCCGAACGGAACGGCATTGCCGGTGTCGGTGCGTCTGCCGGGTCGCTACAACGTCGCCAACGCCGTGCTCGCGCTCGCGACCTGCGAAGCGGCAGGAGTGGATGCCGCGACGGCGGCGCCCGGAATCGCGACCGTCGATGTGCCCGGTCGAGTGCAACGAATCGATCGTGGCCAGGACTTCCTCGCGGTGGTCGACTACGCCCACAAGCCCGCTGCGGTCGAAGCGGTGCTGGCGACTCTGCGAGAGTCGTCCCGTGGACGTATCGCCGTCGTGTTGGGTGCCGGCGGGGATCGAGACACCGCCAAGCGCCCTCTGATGGGTGCGGCCGGAGCGCGCGGTGCCGATCTGCTCGTGGTGACCGACGACAATCCGCGCAGTGAGGATCCGGCAGCGATACGGCATGCCGTCGAAGACGGTGCACTGTCGGTGCCCGACGACGCTCGTGGCGAAGTACGAAATGTCGAAGGCCGCGCAGCGGCGATAGAACAAGCCGTGGCGTGGGCACGTGAGGGGGACGTTGTGTTGATCGCAGGTAAAGGACACGAGACGGGCCAGGAGGTGGCGGGGGTGAAGTATCCGTTCGACGACCGAGTGGTACTCGCATCGGCCATCGACGCACGACTGGTCACCACGAGCGCAGGCGCACGGTGATACCGCTCTCGATCGCTCGCATCGCCGAGATCGTCGGCGGCGAACTGCACGACGTGGCGGACCCGACGGTGCTGGTCGCCGGGCCGGTGGAGTTCGACTCACGCAAGGTCACACCCGGCAGTGTCTTTCTCGCCCTGCCCGGTGCCAAGGTGGACGGCCACGAGCACGCGGCCGACGCCGTGGCCGCAGGCGCTGCTGTCGTTCTCGCGGCGCGTCCGGTGGGCGTCCCGGCTGTCGTCGTTCGGCCGGTGCCGCACTCGAGCCGTGCGATGGCACTCGAACACGACCCGGAGGGGGCCGGCGCTGCGGTGCTGACCGCGCTCGGCGCGTTGGCCCGGGAATCGGTGCTCGAACTGACCGCGCACCACGACCTGACCGTGGTGGGCGTGACGGGATCGTCGGGCAAGACGTCGACGAAGGATCTCATCTCGGCGGTGCTGCGTCCGCTCGGATCCGTGGTGGCCCCACCCGGATCGTTCAACAACGAACTCGGGCATCCATGGACTGCTCTGCGGGCCGACGCCGATACCGACTTCCTCGCCCTCGAGCTGTCCGCCCGGGGAATCGGCCACATCGCCGAGCTCGCCAGGCTTGCGCCGCCGCGGATCGGGGTGGTCCTCAACGTCGGAACCGCGCACCTGGGCGAGTTCGGTTCACGTGCCGCCATTGCGCTGGCCAAGGGTGAACTGGTCGAGGCACTGCCCGCTGCTGCGGACGGCGGCGTGGCGATCCTCAACATCGACGATCGTCTGGTCGCCGAGATGGCGACACGCACGAAGGCGGCCGTCGTCACCGTCGGACTCAACGCGGACGCCGACGTCCGGGCCGTCGACGTCGTGGTCGATACCGATGCGCGAGCGTCGTTCACACTCGTGTGTGCGGCAGGCACGGCGCACATCACCCTGGCGGTGCACGGTGAACATCAGGTGGGCAACGCCCTGGCTGCCGCAGCCGTCGCGCTCGAGTGCGGGGCCGGCGTGGCCCAGGTTGCCGAAGCGCTCTCGACCGCGGTACCCACCTCGATCCGCCGGATGGATGTACGCACCCGCGCGGACGGCGTCACCGTCATCAACGACTCGTACAACGCGAATCCCGATTCGATGCGGGCCGCCCTCAAGGCGCTGGTGTCGATGTCGCGGCGAGACGACGGGCCGAAGCGGCGCAGTTGGGCGGTGCTGGGGGAGATGGGCGAGCTCGGCGGCGAATCGGTGGTGGAGCACGATGCGATCGGTCGGCTCGCCGTCCGCCTGGACGTCGATCGGTTGATCATCGTCGATTCGGGTCGGCCCACGCGTGCGCTGCATCAGGGCGCCGTCATGGAAGGGTCCTGGGGCGAGGAATCGATGCTCGTACCCGACCGCGAGACCGCCATCGCCGTGCTCGAGGACGAGGTTCGCGCCGGCGACATCGTTCTGGTCAAGGCCTCGCAGTCGGGCGCGATGTGGACCGTTGCCGACGCCCTGTTGGCCGAACCGTCGGCCGACGCCCTGTTGGCCGAACCGTCGGAGGGCGAGCAGTGAGACAGATCCTGTTCGCCGGAGGGATCGCACTTGCAGTCGCAATTCTGCTGACTCCCGTGCTCATCAAGACCTTCTCGAAACAGGGCTTCGGCCAGGAGATCCGGGTCGAGGGCCCGGCGAGCCATCAGTCCAAGCGCGGTACTCCCACCATGGGCGGCGTGGCGATCCTGGTCGGGATCTGGGCCGGCTACTGGGGCTCGCACCTGATCGGCATCGGATACGACGCCGAGGGGCCGTCGGCGTCGGCTCTACTCGTACTCGGCCTGACCACCGTGCTCGGCCTCGTCGGCTTTCTCGACGACTTCATCAAGATTCGTAAGCAGCGGAACCTCGGTCTGAACGCCACCGGCAAGTACGTCGGCCAGATCACCGCGGCGGTGCTGTTCGCCATCCTGGTCCTGCAATTTCGCAGCGACGACGGATTGACTCCGGGCAGCACTCAACTGTCGTATGTGCGCGACATCGCAACGTGGTCGATGTCGGCTGCTGTCTTCGTGTTTTTTGTCTGTCTGCTGGTGATCGCGTGGTCCAACTCGGTCAATCTCACCGACGGCCTCGACGGCCTGGCGGCCGGGTCCATGACATTGGTCCTCGGGGCGTACACCGTCATCACCTTCTGGCAGTACCGGCAGGCGTGTGCAGGACCGGCCGGTCCTGCGCCGGGTTGCTACGACGTACGCGACCCTCTCGACCTGGCCCTGGTGTGCGCATCGGCGGCCGGTGCCTGCATCGGTTTCCTGTGGTGGAACGCCGCGCCCGCCAAGATCTTCATGGGCGATACCGGATCCCTCGCTCTGGGCGGCCTGATCGCAGGACTGTCCGTGGTCACCAAGACCGAACTGATCATGGTGGTCATCGGCGCGTTGTTCGTCGCCGAAGCGGCGTCGGTCGTCATCCAGGTCGCAGTGTTCCGGTCGAGTCGGCGACGCGTGTTCCGAATGGCCCCGTTCCATCACCACTTCGAGTTGGCCGGTTGGGCCGAGACCACGGTCATCATCAGGTTCTGGTTGCTCGCCGCGATCGCCTCGGCCGTCGGCTTGGCACTGTTCTACAGCGAATACCTCGCGGCTGTGGGCGGCTAGGCGATGACCAAAGCCTCAACCGATCTGTCCTGGTTGCGCGGTAGTTCGGTGCTGGTCACCGGTGCGCGCATCTCCGGGCTGGCCGTCGTACGCCCACTGCTGGACCACGGCGCACTCGTGACCGTCACCGACTCGAACCGAGCTGCGCTCGACGAGGCGTCGGCGCTCGGTGCTGCCATGGTGGTTCAGGACGATCTGCTCGCCGATCCGGACGCGATCGCGGCCTTTGCGCTCGTCGTCACCAGCCCCGGATTCCGGCCGGACTCCCCGGTGCTGGCTGCGGCCGCCGACCACGACGTCCCGGTGTGGGGCGACGTGGAGTTCTCCTGGCATCTCGACCGCGCCGAGGTGTACGGCCCGCGCGCTCGTTGGCTGGTGGTCACCGGTACGAACGGTAAGACGACCACCACCTCGATGCTCGCCTCGATCCTCGACACTGCCGGAATCGACTCCGTCGCCTGCGGAAACATCGGCCTCCCCATCGCCGACGCGTTGCGCGGTACCCCGCATCCCCGTGTCCTCGCGGTCGAGCTGTCGTCCTTCCAGTTGTTCTGGGCACCGTCGGTTCGGCCCGCGGCGGGGGTCGTGCTCAACATCGCCGAGGATCACCTGGATTGGCACGGGGGCATGGACGGGTACGTCCAGGCCAAGGCGCGCGCATTGACCGGTGACGTCGGGGTCGTGGGACTCGACGATGCGGTGGCGGCCGGACTGAGGGCGGGGTCACCGGCAGCCACGGTCGTCGGTTTCCGCCTGGACGAACCCGCCGCGGGCGAGCTGGGAGTGCGGGCGGGAATGCTCGTCGACCGTGCGTTCGGGGACAACGTCGAGTTGCTCCGGGCCGACGAGGTGGAACCGAGTGGCCCGTCCGGTGTGCTCGACGCGTTGGCCGCGGCTGCGTTGGCGCGATCGATCGGCGTCGACGCCGAGGCCGTCCGAAACGGATTGCGGACGTACCGGGTGGGACCGCATCGGGCCGCAGTGGTGCGTGAGCTCGGTGGGGTGACGTTCGTCGACGATTCCAAGGCGACGAATCCGCATGCCGCGCGCTCGTCGATCCTCGCGCACGATCGGGTCGTGTGGATCGCGGGCGGGTTGTTGAAGGGTGCGGTGATCGACGATCTGGTCGTCGAGATCGCCGATCGGCTCGTGGCTGCGGTGGTGTTGGGCCGCGATGGGATGCAGATCGCAGAGGCTTTGGCGCGACACGCCCCCGATGTTCCGGTCGTCAGGCTCCCTTCGGGAGACGATGCTGGTGTGACTCATGAGGCTGAAGATGCAGATGCGGTGATGCGAGCGGCCGTCGACCACGCTGCGGGGTTTGCCGCGGCCGGCGATACCGTCCTGCTGGCCCCCGCGGCTGCGTCGTTGGACATGTTCGTCGATTACGGCCACCGCGGCCGAAGCTTCGCCGAGTCCGTCGAGCGCCTCGACATCGCCGCCCTCGGATCGCCGCGATCGTGACCACCGCAGCTCGACCGGCGCGTCCACCTCGTCGCACCACCACGCCGCGCACCCGAATCGGACTGTGGTTCGGTCGGCCGCTGGCGTCGTTCCACCTCATCGTCACGATCGCGGTGCTGCTCACCGTGCTGGGACTGGTCATGGTGCTGTCCGCGTCGTCGGCCGAATCGTTCGCAGCCGACGAGTCCGGCTACGCGCTGTTCACGCAACAGCTGATCGGTGTCGCACTGGGTGTGGTCGCGTTTTATGCGGCGCTTCGGCTGCCGGTGCGATACCTGCGCAAATTGTCGTTCCCGCTCTTCCTGGTCTCGATCACGATGTTGATGCTGGTGTTGATCCCCGGTATCGGTGCCGAGCGTCAGGGCGCACGGCGTTGGTTCGACTTCGGTGTCGTCTCGTTCCAGCCGTCCGAGCTGGCGAAGGTCGCGTTGGTTCTGTGGGGAGCGCACCTGCTGGCCTCCCGTCGCAGCGAGCACGGCAACATCAAGTCGCTGCTGGTGCCGTTGCTGCCTGCGGGCCTGCTCATGTGTCTGCTCGTCGTGCTCCAGCCCAACCTCAGTACCGCGATCGCCCTGGGCATCATTCTCGTCGCACTACTGTGGTTCGCCGGCCTCAACGCCCGGCTGTTCGGAGCAGTCCTGGTGACCGGTTTGGCTCTGGCGACCGTGCTCGCGTTCACCGCCGGCTACCGCTCGAACCGCGTCAAGGCCTGGCTCAACCCGGGGGAGGACACCCAGGGTCTGTCGTATCAGTCCACCCAGGCCAAGTACTCTTTGGCCGACGGCGGACTCTTCGGTCGCGGATTGGGACAGAGTCGCGCGAAATGGAGCTACCTCCCCAACGCGCACAACGACTTCATCTTCGCGATCATCGGCGAGGAGCTCGGCATGATCGGCTGCCTTGCCGTCATCGGATTGTTCGGTCTCTTCGTCTACACCGGCCTACGCATCGCGATGCGGTCGGTCGATCCGTTCCTGCGTCTGTTGACTGCAGGCGCAACGTGCTGGGTGTTCGGTCAGGCCATGATCAACATCGGCTATGTGGTCGGGCTGCTGCCGGTGACCGGTCTGCAGCTGCCGCTGGTGTCCTACGGCGGTACGTCCACGGCCATCACGCTGTTGATGTTCGGGATCATCGCCAGTGCGGCCCGACACGAACCGGAAGCCATCGCCGCGCTGCACGCCGGGCAAGAGGGTCGTATCGCCCGAGCTCTGAGATTGCCGCTGCCTGCTGTCTTCTCACCGAAGCGGGCCGCGATGGCACGCTCCAAATCCACCCGTCCCACGTTGGCGGCGCAGGATCGCACACGTCTCGAGTCCCGCAAGAACAAGGACGGCCGCGGGGCACGGTCACCCGAGCCCGGGCGTACCCGTGTGTCGAGTTCACGGGTGGACACGGCCGGCCCCAACGGGTCGGCCAGGAACGCACCCCGTGGCCACGCCCGCCGTGCCGAGCCCCAACGCCGAGACACCGGCAGCGGGTACGCCGCCGGACCACGGTCGCCGTATCGGCCGCGTCCGGAACCGCAACCCGGTCGTCCGCCGGTCCGCTCGGGTGAGCGAGGATATCGACGGTGAAGCAGACATCGAGGCCGATATCCGTGGTGGTGGCCGGAGGCGGAACCGCCGGACACATCGAGCCCGCGCTCGCCGTGGCCGACGCCCTGCGCGAGCTCGACCCCACCGTCACCGTCACCGCCCTCGGCAGCAGCCGGGGGCTCGAAACGACACTGGTACCCGCCCGCGGCTACGCGCTGGAACTGATACCGCCCGTGCCGCTGCCTCGCAAGCCCACTCTCGACCTGGTGAAGTTACCGGTTCGGGTCGCACGGTCGGTGCGTCGAACCCGGGAGATCTTCGCTGCGGTCGAGGCCGATGTACTGGTCGGCTTCGGCGGTTACGTCGCGCTTCCTGCGTATCTCGCTGCCCGCGGTCGACTTCTCGGTCGCGGCGGCCGTATTCCGGTGATCATTCACGAGGCCAATGCCCGCGCCGGCATCGCGAACAAGGTCGGTGCACGCAGCGCCGAACGAGTCCTTGCCGCCGTCGCCGGATCTGGTATCTCTGCACCGGGGTCCGAGGATGCAGAAGTGATCGGAATTCCGGTGCGGCCCACCATCACCGGTCTCGATCGCGCAGCGATGCGGTCGCAGGCTCGCGCTCATTTCGGTCTGCCCGAACACGGGCCGGTGCTGCTGGTGTTCGGCGGTTCACAGGGCGCGCGTTCACTCAACGACGCAGTGTCCGGTGCCTCGGCCGCCCTTGCCGCCGCCGGCATCTCGGTTCTGCACGCACACGGTCCCAAGAACACACTGGACGTGGAGCAGAGCAATCCGGATGCTCCGTACGTCGCAGTGCCCTACATCGACCGGATGGACCTGGCCTACGCGGCGGCCGATCTCGCGATCTGCCGGTCCGGTGCCATGACGGTCGCCGAAGTCTCCGCGACCGGGCTTCCTGCCGTGTACGTGCCTCTACCGCACGGCAACGGTGAGCAGGAGCTCAATGCCCGTCCCGTCGTCGACGCCGGAGGTGGCATCCTGGTAGCCGACGCGACGCTGAGCGCGCAGTACGTGACCGACACGGTCGTCGCTTTGGTGGCCGACACCGAGCGCATCGCCGCGATGTCCCGTGCTGCGGCAGGAGCCGGTCACAAGGGTGCTGCGGCTGCCGTTGCGCAGATCGTGCTCGATACCGCGCACGCGGCGCGGCGCTGAACCGGGCGGCGGCGAGAATGCCACAGAACGAGGGAGACGTCCGCGTGACAACTGAGGGTGCGGCGATGTCGGAGTTGCCGGCAGAGCTCGAACGGGTGCACATGGTGGGAATCGGCGGTGCCGGGATGTCCGGGATCGCACGCATTCTGCTGGCGCGCGGTGGTCAGGTGTCCGGATCGGATGCCAAGGAATCGCGCGGGGTGTTGGCGCTGCGAGCCCGCGGTGCGCTGGTGCGAATCGGGCACGATGCAAGCGCGCTGGACATGATCGACGGCGGCCCCACCGTGGTCGTGACGACCCACGCGGCCATACCCAAGACCAACCCCGAACTCGTCGAGGCTCGCGATCGCGGGATTCCGGTGGTGTTGCGGCCCGCCGTCCTCGCGTCGTTGATGGAGGGGTACCGCACCCTGCTGGTGTCGGGCACGCACGGCAAGACGTCGACCACATCGATGTTGGTCGTCGCACTGCAGCACTGTGGGTTCGACCCGTCGTTCGCCGTCGGCGGTGAGCTCAACGAGGCCGGAACCAACGCGCATCACGGCAGTGGCGACGTCTTCGTCGCCGAGGCGGACGAGAGTGACGGTTCGCTGTTGCAGTACTCCGCGAACGTGATCATCGTGACGAACATAGAGGCCGATCATCTCGATTTCTTCGGTACGACCGAGGCCTACGTGAAGGTGTTCGACGATTTCGCCGCGCTGCTGCACCCGGGCGGTGTGCTGGTGGCATGCATGGACGATCCGGGTTCGGCAGCTCTGGCCCGCCGCGTGGTCGAGAAGAATCTCCCCGGAGTGACGGTGCTCGGCTACGGGTCGTCCGACGTCGACGCCGGACCGGTCGAGATGGCCGTTCGCCTGTTGGCCTGGGAGCCCGAGGACATCGGCGGCGTCGCGCAGTTGCAGATCGCCGGTGAGGACTCTGCCCGCACGGTTCGGCTGGGAGTACCGGGACGGCACACCGCCCTCAACGCCCTGGCGGCGTTCGTGGCTGCCCGCCAGGTGGGCGCGGGGGTCGAGGAGTTGCTGGCCGGGCTGACCGGATTCGGGGGAGTGCACCGGCGGTTCCAGTTCACCGGACGCGAGCACGGAGTACGAGTGTTCGACGACTACGCCCATCACCCCACCGAGGTGCGGGCCGTGCTGACCGCTGCGCAGGCGTTGGTCGCGGGTCAAGCACTTCCGGGCGAGCGGGGGCGGGTCGTGGTGGTGTTCCAACCGCATCTGTACTCACGTACTGCGACGTTCGCCGAGGAATTCGGTACCGCACTGTCGTTGGCCGACGAGATCGTGGTGCTCGACGTCTACGGCGCTCGCGAGGAACCCCTGCCCGGTGTGACCGGGGCCTTGGTCGCAGCGTCGGTGACCAAACCGGTGAACTACCAACCGGATCTGTCGTTGGTCGCCAAGCAGGTGGCCAATCTCAGCCGTCCCGGCGACGTGGTGATCACGATGGGTGCGGGCGACGTGACCATGCTCGGCGGTCCCATTCTCGACGCCCTTCGTTCCAAAACCGATTTCGGTGCCACGACCGGCCGCGCGGTACCGAAGGATCGGCCGTCGACGTGACTCGTCGGTCCGATCGAGACCGCGCTTCCAGATCGGAACCCGTTGCCGGGCAGGGTGATTCGACGTCGTCGGTCACAGACAGGCAAGCTCGCGCGCAGGCCAGGGAACAAGAGCGCGCTCGCGTGAAACGGTCACGCCGTCGCGCGGTGCTTGCCGTCGTGGCGGTTGTCGCAGTGATCGTCGGGTCGGCAGTACTGGTCTACTTCACGCCGCTGCTGTCGGTTCGGACGATCTCGGTCGTGGGAGCCTCGTCGGTGTCCGAACAGGAGATCCTCGACCGACTCGAGGTGCCGACCGGCCTGCCGCTGGTCCGTGTCGACGCCGCGGCCGCGGCCCAGCGTGTTGCGTCGATACCGGAGCTGGCATCGGTTCGGGTGCAACGGAAATACCCGTCCACCGTGCAGGTCACCGTCGAAGAACGTGTCCCGGTGGCGTTCGTCGATTCTCCCGACGGCACTCACTTGCTCGATGCAACCGGCGTGGACTTCGCCGTCGCACCGCCTCCGCCCGGGGTGGTCCGACTGGTGACCGACAATCCTGTCTTCGGCGATCCGGTGACGAAAGATGCACTGGCTGTGCTCGATTCGCTGCCGCCGCTGATTCGAGGTCAGGTCGGCGAAGTGCGCGCGAGCACGCTGTCCGACATCTCGATCCTGCTGTTGGACGGGCGTACCGTCGTGTGGGGGAACAAGGACAACTCCGAGCGCAAGGGGGCGGTGGCCATCGCGCTGCTGTCGCAACCGGGTCAGATTTTCGACGTGTCCAGTCCCGATCTTCCGACCACGAAGTAGCGACGGGCCCTAAAGGCTCATATTTTCGGCGCGGCATCGGCGCGCCTAATGGCGATCGTGGCCGTCGGTGAATAGCGTTCCGATCAGTCGAGTACTTGACATAACTCTAAGCCTGTGGTTTAGGTTGAGGGTTTTCCACATTTTTCGAGCAACAATCCACGGAAGGCGAGAGCCCATGACGCCCCCGCACAACTACCTCGCCGTAATCAAGGTCGTCGGCATCGGCGGCGGCGGCGTGAACGCGGTCAACCGGATGATCGAACAGGGACTCAAGGGAGTCGAGTTCATCGCCGTCAACACCGACGCTCAGGCCTTGCTGATGAGTGACGCCGACGTCAAGCTCGACGTCGGCCGTGAGCTGACTCGCGGACTCGGTGCCGGTGCCGACCCCGAGGTGGGTCGCCGCGCAGCGGACGACCACAAGGACGAGATCGAAGAGGTCCTCAAGGGTGCCGACATGGTCTTCGTCACCGCAGGTGAGGGTGGCGGAACCGGTACCGGCGGTGCTCCCGTCGTCGCCAACATCGCGCGCAAGCTCGGCGCGCTGACCGTCGGCGTCGTGACGCGTCCGTTCTCCTTCGAGGGCAAGCGCCGTGGTGGCCAGGCCGACACCGGTATCCAGCAGCTGCGTGAATCCTGCGACACGCTCATCGTCATCCCCAACGATCGTCTGCTTCAGCTCGGCGACGCAGCCGTCAGCCTCATGGATGCGTTCCGCAGTGCCGACGAGGTCCTGCTCAACGGCGTTCAGGGCATCACCGATCTGATCACCACCCCCGGGCTGATCAACGTCGACTTCGCCGACGTCAAGGGCGTCATGTCCGGCGCAGGCAGTGCGCTGATGGGCATCGGTTCCTCCCGCGGTGAAGGCCGCGCGATCAAGGCCGCGGAATCCGCGATCAACTCGCCGCTGCTGGAAGCGTCCATGGAAGGTGCCCGCGGAGTGCTGCTCTCCATCGCGGGTGGCTCGGATCTCGGCCTGTTCGAGATCAACGAGGCCGCCTCGCTGGTCCAGGAAGCTGCGCACATCGACGCCAACATCATCTTCGGAACCGTCATCGACGACTCTCTCGGCGACGAGGTTCGTGTCACCGTCATCGCCGCCGGGTTCGACGGAGGAACGCCCACGCGTCGTCCGGTCGAGGCAGCGGCATCCACCCGCGGCCCGATCGGATCGGCGCGCTCGGGGGAGGTCTCCTCACGCTCGAACGACAGCTCCGAGGGCGCTGTGTTCCGCGACCCGGTCGGCGCACCCAGCGGATCGAGCCTGCCCCCGCTGAACTCGTCCAGTTCGTCGAACCGCGAATCGTCCAGCCGCGAGTCCGCAGCCGGTCACGGCCGGGATTCCGGCGGTCAAGGCCGCGAGTCGGTCGGATCCGGACGCCGCGTTCCCGTCGCCGAGGACGACGGCGAAGACGAGGTCGACGTACCGTCCTTCATGCGGCGGTGAGTGACTCCTTTCGGGTCAGGCGGGTGTCGACGACGCGAGCAGGCGGCGTGTCGGCCCCGCCGTTCGACACCTTCAATCTCGGTGACCACGTAGGCGACGACCCGGCTGCTGTCGAGGCCAACCGTCGACGCCTCGGTGACCGTTTGGGTATGGGCATCGAACGCATGGTGTTCATGGAGCAGGTCCACGGCCGCACCGTCACGGTGGTGGACGGGCCGGTGTCCGAGCCCGTTCCCATGACCGATGCGTTGGTGACGACGCAACGCGATCTCGCGCTCGTGGTGTTGACGGCCGACTGTGTTCCGGTGTTGCTGTCCGACGAAGAGGCGGGCGTGATCGCCGCGGTGCACGCCGGCCGTGTCGGTGCCCGCATCGGCATCATTCCTCGAGTACTCGCGTCGATGGTCGAGCTGGGCGCGGTCCCGGAGAGGATCGGGGCCTTCCTCGGCCCGGCGGCCAGTGGGCGTCAGTACGAGGTACCCGCCCACATGCGCGCCGACGTCGACAAGCATCTTCCCGGAAGCGCGACGACGACGGTTCGGAACACCCCCGGTCTCGATATCCCGGCCGGTGTGCGCGCGCAGCTGATTGCCGCCGGCCTGCACGGAGTGGCTCAGGATCCCCGGTGCACCATCGAGGATCGCACCCTGTTCAGCCATCGCCGGGAGGGTTCGACCGGCCGTATCGCGAGCGTCGTGTGGATGGATTCCGCATCCGCAGACGAGGTTGTCGACTCCGGCCAGGAGAGGATGTCGTGAGCGAGCCCACCGACCGGGCTGCCGAGATCGCCGCCGCGTTGGCGTCGGTACGCGAACGACTGGCGCGAGCATGCGCGGACGCAGGTCGAGAAGACTCGACCGTGACTCTGCTGCCGGTGACGAAGTTCTTCCCCGCGTCCGACGTTCGGATCCTGTACGGGCTGGGCTGCCGTGAGTTCGGCGAGTCCAGAGAGCAGGATGCGTCGCCCAAAGTGGCCGAGACCGCCGAGGACTTCCGCGGTGATCCGCCGCGATGGCACATGATCGGGCATCTCCAACGAAACAAGGCGAAGTCCATTGCTGCGTGGGCGCACTCCATTCACTCGGTGGACAGTGCTCGATTGGTCACCGCGCTGTCCAAGGCCACCAAGACAGCACTCGACGACGGCGCTCGGACGACGCCGCTCGACGTCCTCGTTCAGGTCAGTCTCGACGGCGATGTCCACCGCGGCGGCGTCGAACGCGGGGACCTGTACGAGTTGGCCGACGCGGTGTCGACCGCACCCGGCTTGCGTCTGGCCGGACTCATGGCCGTACCTCCGTTGGACGCCGATGCGGACGCTGCGTTCGGTGATCTCGAGGTGCTGCATCAGCGACTTCTGCGTGATCATCCCGATGCCCGCGAGTTGTCGGCCGGCATGACGGGGGACCTGGAAGCTGCTGTGCGACACGGATCGACGTGCGTGCGTGTCGGTACCGCAATACTCGGTGCGCGGCCGATAGCCTCCCAATAACAGTCCACGGATCACATCAGTCACAACAGACACTTGCGAACCTGGAGATGGACAGTAGACACGGCCACGGAAGGCAGAACGATGAGCACCCTGCACAAGTTCAAGGCGTACTTCGGCATGGTTCCGCTCGCGGACTACGAGGACGACTACCTCGACGATCCGGACACCCGCCGCAGTCCCCGTGGTGGCCGTGACGGTTACGACGACATCGACGATCGTGACTTCGTCAAGCCGTCGTTCGGTGGCTCGCGGCACGCGCAGGCCGACGACGACTACGACGATTACGAGGCCCCTCGCCCCGCTGCGACGCTCGCTCCGATCGGTGGACGCGCACGCGGCACAGCAGGACCGTCGACCCGAGGCGCTGCCACTCGTGGCGCGCTGGCGATGGACACCCGCATGGACGTGCGGGCCGAGACGCGACGCAGCCCGATCGTCGACGACGGCGGCCCACTCTCGAAGATCACCACCCTGCGCCCGAGGGACTACAGCGAGGCGCGCACCATCGGTGAGCGTTTCCGTGACGGCACTCCGGTCATCATGGATCTCGTCGAAATGAGCAACGCCGACGCCAAGCGACTCGTCGACTTCGCTGCCGGATTGGCCTTCGCGCTCCGTGGATCTTTCGACAAGGTGGCCACGAAGGTGTTCCTGCTTTCGCCGGCCGATGTCGATGTATCCCCGCAGGAGCGCAGGCGAATTGCGGAAACCGGCTTCTACAGCCAGCAGTGATCGTTTCTCCCCTTGGGGCGGCAAGTCGGAGCTGTGACCAGCGCACTTTGCTCAGCCCGGCGAAGTCAGGCAGAGTATAGCCGTGATCGTGTTCACGGTGATCAACATCGTATTGTTTCTTTTTTGGCTCCTTCTCATCGGTCGAATCATCGTCGAGTTCATCAGGACTTTCGCGAGAGATTGGCAACCGACCGGGCTGGTCGTCATCCTTCTGGAGGCGATCTTCACGGTCACCGACCCGCCCGTGAAGTTCCTGCGCAGGATAATTCCGCCGCTCAACCTCGGTGGTGTGCGACTGGACCTGTCGATCATGGTCTTGCTGTTCGTCGTGTTCATTCTGTGGAATGTGACCAGCAGCCTCGCGGCCTGAGGCCGAAGATGGAATGTTAGAACTCGGGACCCAGCGCAAGCTGCGTGTCCCGTGTGACAGAATGGACGCCAGTTACAGTTTGATTGTTCTGCACTCGCGCGGAATGGCATATAACTGAATGCTTGCTCTACCGCCCCAAGACGCGTGAAGGGATCCTTCCATGCCGCTGACTCCAGCTGATGTGCACAACGTTGCGTTCAGCAAGCCGCCCATCGGTAAGCGCGGTTACAACGAAGACGAGGTCGACGCATTTCTCGACCTCGTCGAGCAAGAGTTGTCCCGACTGATCGAAGAGAACGCCGACCTGCGCCAGCGCGTCGGTGAGCTCGACCAGGAGCTTGCGGACGCCAAGAACTCTGCGCGCCAGAGCCCACAGTCGGCTCCGGTCGCCGCACCGAAAGCCGAGCCGCAGCGGCCGGTCGATCCCCCCAAGCCGCCACCGGTGGTTCAGCAGCCCGCGCCGGTCGCTCCCGTGGCCGCAGCACCGCAGCAGAGCGGCGACTCCAACATGCAGGCCGCGAAGATTCTCGGTCTCGCGCAGGAGATGGCGGACCGCCTCACCGGCGATGCGAAGACGGAGTCCGAGCAGCTGCTCGGTAATGCGCGCACCAACGCCGAACGTCTGGTGTCGGATGCCCGGGCTCGTTCGGAGTCGATGATGTCCGAAGCGCGGCAGAAGTCCGAGTCGCTGCTCACCGATGCACAGACTCGCTCCGAGACCCAGCTTCGCCAGGCCAAGGAGAAGGCCGACGCATTGCAGGCCGACGCCGAGCGCAAGCACACCGAGATCATGGCGACGATCAACCAGCAGCGGTCCGTGCTGGAAGGTCGCATCGAGCAGCTCAAGACGTTCGAGCGCGAATACCGGGTGCGCCTCAAGTCGTACCTCGAATCGCAGCTCGAAGAGCTCGAGAACCGTTCCTCGGCGCTGCCGGTGGACAACGGCCAGGACAACTTCAACCAGGACAACCAGACGTCCGGCTACAGCCAGTCGTACGCCAAGGGCAACAACTGACGCGATCGTTCTCCGACGCTGCCTCTCGGGGCAGCGTCGGAGCTCGGTTGTAGCGTCGAGTGGTGAGCGAGGAATCCTGTGCTGATTCTGACCCTCGGCGCGGCGGCTGTCGGGTTCGGGTTCCTGGTGTTGGCACTGATGACCGGATCGGTCGTCTGGGCCTGGGCCTGCATCGTGATCTGCATAGTCGGGGCGGTGCTGCTCCTGGTCGGGGCCCTGCTCGGGCGACGGCCACCGCCCGAGATCGACAGGTAGCATCTACGCGGTAGTGCATCAGGCGGGCAGTACGCCAGGCGGTAGTGCATCACTTCGACGGTTGTCAGACGAAAGAACAAGCAGGCGTCGATCCGGCCATCACCGGGGAGCCTTCGGAAGAACGACAGTGACGATTCGGTCTGCAACGACCGAAACGGGCTGTTCAGTAGAACCGAACGGGTGAGCCCGTCACAGCTCATGTGGAGAGGCTCGGTCCGACGGGTTCCATCGGTCCGAGCAAGCGGGGTGGTACCGCGGTACTCGGCGTCCCCATCGCCGAATGTCGTCCCCGTGCCAATCGATGTCGCGTCCTGTACGCGTCCGGCACGGAGGAGACAGATATGACAGATTCGAGCGCACGCGCCGAGAACGCGTCGTACCCGCTGGTGGATCTGGCCGAAGGTCGATCGGGAAGCGTTCCGTTTCCCGATCTCGAGCGCATCGTGCTGCACGAATGGGCCGAGGACGGCACGTTCCGCGCCAGCATCGACAACCGCGCCGATGCCGAGGAATTCGTTTTCTACGACGGACCTCCGTTCGCCAACGGCTTGCCGCACTACGGCCATCTGCTCACCGGGTACGTCAAGGATCTCGTGCCCCGGTTCCAGACCATGCGCGGCAAGAAGGTCGAGCGTCGTTTCGGGTGGGACTGCCACGGCCTTCCCGCCGAATTGGAAGCAGAGAAGCAACTCGGCATCAAGGACAAGTCCGAGATCGACGAGATGGGCTTGGCGAAGTTCAACGCCTACTGCAAGCAATCGGTGTTGCAGTACACCGACGAGTGGCGGGAGTACGTCACTCGGCAGGCGCGGTGGGTCGACTTCGACAACGACTACAAGACCCTCGACGTCGACTTCATGGAGTCCGTCATGTGGGCGTTCAAGACGCTCCACGACAAGGGCCTGATCTACCAGGGCTACCGAGTGCTGCCGTACAGCTGGTACGAGCAGACGCCGCTGTCCAACCAGGAGACCCGGCTCGACGACGCGTACAAGATGCGTCAGGACCCCGCGGTCACCGTCACCATGCCCCTGACGGCGCCGGGCACACCCCTGGACGGCGCGAACGCACTGATCTGGACCACCACTCCGTGGACTCTGCCGTCGAACCTTGCGATCGCGGTGCATCCGGAGGTGCACTACGTCCAGGTCCGCGGTGCCGACGGTGAGCGTTACGTGCTTGCCGCTGCCCGACTCGCGCACTATGCGAAGGAACTGGGGGAGGAGCCGGAGGTGCTCTCGGAGCACACCGGCGCGGAGTTGGTCGGCCTCGCCTACGCACCGCCCTACGACTTCTTCCTCGGCCACGAGAATGCGCATCGCGTTCTGGAGGCCGATTACGTCACCACCGACTCCGGCACCGGAATCGTCCATCTCGCACCGGCATTCGGTGAGGAGGACATGGACGTCGCCACCGCGAACGGGATCGAGGTCGTGCAACCGCTCGATGCGGGCGGCAAATTCACGTCGTTGGTGCCGCCCTACGAGGGCCTGATGGTGTTCGACGCCAATCCGGTGATCATCAAGGATCTCAAGGCCTCGGGCCGCTTGCTGCGGCACGAGACCATCGAGCACTCGTATCCGCACAGTTGGCGTAGTGGTCAGCCGCTGATCTACATGGCGGTTCCGTCGTGGTTCGTCGCGGTCACCAAGTTCCGCGATCGGATGGTCGAGCTGAACCAGGAGATCACCTGGGTGCCCGAGCACATCAAGGACGGCCAGTTCGGCAAGTGGCTCGAAGGTGCCCGCGACTGGAACATCAGCCGAAACCGGTACTGGGGCAGCCCGATCCCGGCGTGGACGTCCGACGACCCCGCCTACCCTCGTCTCGACGTGTACGGCAGCCTGGACGAACTCGAGCGTGACTTCGGTGTGCGTCCCACCGATCTGCATCGGCCGTACATCGACGACCTGACGCGTCCCAACCCGGACGACCCGACCGGCAAGTCGACCATGCGTCGCGTTCCCGAGGTGCTGGACTGCTGGTTCGAGTCCGGCTCGATGCCGTATGCGCAGGTGCACTTCCCGTTCGAGAACGAGGAGTGGTTCCAGACGCACAACCCGGGCGATTTCATCGTCGAATACAACGGTCAGACGCGCGGCTGGTTCTACACCCTGCACGTGCTCGCGACTGCACTGTTCGACCGGCCTGCCTTCAAAACCGTTGCTGCCCATGGCATCGTGCTCGGTGACGACGGTCTGAAGATGAGTAAGTCGAAGGGGAACTACCCGGACGTCAAGGAGGTCTTCGATCGCGACGGCTCGGATGCCATGCGGTGGTTCCTGATGTCGTCGCCGATCCTGCGCGGTGGCAACCTGATCGTCACCGAGCAGGGCATCCGCGAGGGAGTGCGGCAGGCGCTGTTGCCGATCTGGAACGCGTGGAGCTTTTTGCAGCTCTACGCGCCGACGCCGGGGCAGTGGCGGACCGATTCTCCACACGTGCTCGATCGCTACGTGCTGGCCAAACTGTCCGCCACGCGGGATGCGATCACCGATGCGCTCGAAGGGAACGACATCGCCGGGGCGTGCGACGAACTGCGTACGTTCTGTGACGCACTGACCAATTGGTATGTGCGACGGTCGCGTTCACGCTTCTGGGGGGAGGACGCCGACGCGATCGACACCCTGCACACGGTGCTCGAAGTGCTCACCCGCATCGCCGCTCCGTTGTTGCCGTTGATCAGTGAGGTGGTCTGGCGCGGGTTGACCGGTGGCCGATCGGTGCACCTGACGGATTGGCCGACTGCCGACGAGTTGCCGTCCGACCCGGAGCTGGTCGACAGCATGGACGAGGTTCGTACCGTGTGCTCCACGGTGCTCGGTCTGCGTAAGGCACAGAATCTGCGCGTGCGGCTGCCGCTGCCCGAGGTGACCGTCGCGGCCGCCGACGCCGAGCGGCTGCGTCCGTTCCTCGACATCATCGCCGACGAGGTCAACGTCAAGAAGGTGGATCTGACCGAAGACGTTGCCGTGCACGGCAAATTCGAGCTCGTCGTGAACGCACGCGCTGCCGGTCCGCGGATCGGTAAGGATGTCCAGAAGGTCATCAAGGCAGTCAAGGCCGGTGACTGGTCGGAGGATGCCGACGGTGTCGTGAGCGCCGCAGGCATCGCGTTGCTGCCCGAGGAGTACACCCGCAGACTCGTTGCCGCGGAGCCGGAATCGACGGCACCGCTGCCCGGGAACGCAGGACTCGTGGTGCTCGATTCGGCGGTCACCGAAGAGCTGGAGGCCGAGGGTTGGGCCAAGGACCGCATCCGTGAGCTGCAGGATGCGCGTCGTAGCCACGGACTCGATGTGTCCGACCGTATCGACATCGTCATCGAGGTACCCGAACATCGACGGGCGTGGCTGGACGCTCATCGGGATCTGATCGCGCGCGAAGTACTCGCGTTGTCGCTGGTCGACGGCTCGGTCGGCGACGACGGCAGCGATCTCGGTGAGGGAGTTCGGGCAGCGATCACGAAGTCGTCGTGACCGAGGGCATATGAGCGAGGGGCACCGGGTCGTCGTGACCGAGGAGGAGGTGGTCGATGCCGTCCACGAGCGTCTCTCCGAGGCTCGCGGCGGCGTCGTTCCCATCGTCGCCGCCGGCCATCCGGTGCTGCGTGCCCCGGCGCTGCGCTACACCGGTCAGCTCGGGCGTGATGTGTTGACGGAGTTGATCGAGGTGATGCGTGCGACGATGCACGATGCGCCCGGTGTCGGCCTTGCTGCACCGCAGATCGGAATTCCGTTGCAGATCGCGGTGATCGAGGATCTCTTCGATGTCGCGGTGGACGTCGCCCGGGTCCGGGAGCGCTCCCCGTTGTCGTTCCGAGCGTTGATCAATCCTCGGTACACCCCGGTAGGGCGACGCACGGCCTCGTTCTACGAGGGCTGCCTCAGTGTGCCGGGGTATCAGGCCGTCGTGACCCGCGCCGCGGAAGTCCGGCTTGTGTGTACGGACGAGACCGGCCGCGAGATCGACGAGGTGGTGCGTGGCTGGCCCGCACGGATCGTGGCCCACGAGAGCGATCACCTCGCCGGCACGCTGTACATCGATCGTGCGCACACACGGTCGCTGACCACGACCGAGCAGTACTCCGCACGGTGGTCCGATCCCGGACCGGAGCGGGCCGCACGTGTGCTCGGCTTCGGTGCCGACGCCCCGTTCGAGCCGCCCGACGGCCGTCGTTGACCATGCCCGACAGTGTCGATCGGACTCTGCGGAGCCGGCGTTGGGTGTTGCATCTGGACATGGACGCGTTCTTTGCGTCCGCCGAGCAGCTGACGCGGCCGACGCTGCGGGGTCGGCCGGTGCTGGTCGGCGGTGCAGGCGGCAGAGGCGTGGTGGCCGGGTGCAGCTATCAGGCCCGGGCGTTCGGGGCTCGTTCGGCGATGCCGATGCACCAGGCCCGTCGACTCGTCGGTGCGAGCGCAGTGGTCCTGCCGCCGCGGTTCCCGCTGTACTCGGAGCTGAGCAGACGTGCCTTCGAGGCGCTTCGGGTGCGCATGCCCGTGCTGGAACAGCTCTCGATCGACGAGGCCTTCGGCGAGCCGCTCGAGCTGGCGGGCGCGACGGTGGCCGAGGTCGAGCGCTTCTGTGCCGATCTGCGGGTGCTGGTATTGGCGGAGACCGGGCTCGTCGCCTCCATCGGTGCCGGGTCCGGGAAACAGATCGCCAAGATCGCGTCGGGTCTGGCCAAACCCGATGGAATCACGGTGGTAGCGCCCGGAATCCAGGCCGAGTTGATGGCCGATCTGCCGGTGCGCAAGCTGTGGGGGATCGGCCCTGTTGCCGGAGAACGGTTGCACCGCTTGGGGATCGACACCATCGGCAAGTTCGTGGCTACACCCGAGTCGGAGGTGGCGTCGATTCTGGGCGCGACCATGGGCCCGAGCCTGCATCAGCTGGCGCGCGGCATCGACAACCGGGTGGTGGCCGAGCGGGCCGAGGCCAAGCAGGTCAGTGCCGAGACGACGTTCGCGAACGACCTGACGACTCTCGCTCAACTACGCCCGGCGATCGAGTCCATCGTCGAGTCGACTCATAGCCGGTTGCTGAAGGACGGCCGGGGGGCCCGCACGGTCGTGCTCAAGTTGCGTAAGTCCGACATGAGCATCATCACCAGATCGGCGACATTGCCCTACGCGACGGTGGACAAGCAGACGATCGTGGCCACTGCTCAGCGGTTGGCGGTCGATCCGGTGGATGTCGGACCGATCCGGCTCGTCGGTGTAGGCCTCGCCGGTCTGTCCGCGGTTCGGCAAGGATCGTTGTTCCCCGAACTCGAGTACGAGCCGGTTGCTCCGGTCCCGGACGAGCCGTTACCCGCAACGGAGGAGGCCGCGAATCTCGCCGTGGTCGAGGACGGTCCGCGGTGGCAGCCGGGTATGGACGTTCGGCATGTTCGGTACGGTCACGGGTGGGTGCAGGGCGCGGGACACTCGGTGGTGACGGTCCGTTTCGAGACACGGACCACCGGTCCGGGAACGGCCCGCACCTTTGCAGAATCGGACACCGACCTGGTCGTGGCCGATGTTCTGGACAGCTTGGCGTGAGTTGTGGCGCGGCTGAGGAAACTCTGTGAGGTTTCACAGGTATGGCCTTCGCGTTGTGACTCGGGCGAGTCGAGCTGACATAGTGGACTCGGTCCGAGACGACCCCCATACAGACGACCGACGAGTCACAGAACGATCGATACGTGACTCAGAGTGAAAAGGACAAGCACTTGAAGCTTCGCAACACCCGACGGGCCATGGTTGCCGGTATCGCCATCGCCGGTGCACTGACCATGTCTGCCTGCAGCTCGGAAGACGGCGGCACGACGGCCACGACCACGACGGTTGCCACCACCACCGCGAGTGCTGCACCCGCGGGCGGGGACTACCCGCCGGTGCCCACCGTCGAGCAGCTCAACACCGAGCTCAACCGCGGACTCGATCCCAACGTTCCGGTCGAGGAGAAGGCTGCTCTGATCCAGGGTGCGTCCGAGGATCCGGGTCTGATCAACCAGGTTGCCGCCGCTGCTGTGGCCAACAACGCACAGATCGAGATCACCAGCATCGACGATCTGGGCACCGGTGAGCTCAACGCGGGTATCACCATCACCCTCAACGGCCAGGCCAACCCCGGCACGTTCAAGTTCGTCCCCGAGGACGGTGTGTGGAAGCTCTCCAAGGAGAACGCCTGCGGCATCGTGTCTCTCGCGCAGCTGACCAGCCCGGCGTGCCCCGCACCCTGAGTCCTGCCGATCGTCTCTGACCAACGGCGAACTGCCGGTGACACCTTCTTTCGAGGGAGTCACCGGCAGTTCGTCTTGTGTAGGGACGGCGGTCAGGCGCTGGGCACGGCCGATCGAATGCGATCCGCTGCAGACCCCGCGACGGCGGTGACGGTCTCCGGTTCCAGTCCGCTCTGGTCGGAGACGACGATCTGCACCACGGTCGAGTCGACCACCGCCACCACGACGTCGGAGACCAGCGTGAAGCCCTCGCTCGTGGTGGTCAGTCGAATCGATGCGGACGCGTCGCCGACGGTCGCTTGGTCACGCCCCGCCACCGAGTAGTCGACGCCGATACCGTCCGCGTCGGTTCCGGTGAACGTCGAGCACTCGGCCCACGCTCGCTGAATGTTCGCGAAAGCCTCGGTGGCTCCCGGCACGGGATAGCTCGCCGCGTCCTCGTCGATCGACGAGAAATTCGGACCGGAGAAGCGGACCACCGCGCTCGACGCGGCTCCTGCCTGCTGTTGCGATACCGGCGCGAGGACGGCGGCGCACTCGGCCGGGTCGGTGCTCGAGCGATCAGGCGAGTCGTACTCCGGTGCCGGATCCAATCCCAGATCACGAACCGGATCGGGAATCGAGGAGAAGCCGTCCGGCAGGTCTGCGAGTCCCAGCATCGCGGCAGTCAGCGCGGCCGGATCGGTGATGGGCGGACCGCGTAGCGGGTCGGGAGCCGCGACGGTGGTGACGGCAGGCGTGGCCGTTTCGGCAAGCTCGTTCGTGCTGCATCCGGTGGCAGCGATCCCGAGAATCGACAACGTCGCCAGTACTCGGGTGGCAGCGCGCGTCATCGGGCGGTCCAGGTGATCGAATCGCCGACGGTTTGCCGGAGCACCGTGGTGCTGTCGGGGTCGGTGTACATCTGCTCGCCGCCTGCGGTGATCGAACCTCCGACCGGAAGTGGTCGGGAGAGATCGACATCGAGTGTTCCCGCGCCCGTGAAGGTGTAGGACGCGATGTTGAGCGTGCCCGCATTGTCGGGCAGATTCCACACCGACGATTCGGGCGTCTGGGTGATGGCCACGTCGAGGGTCGCGCGGTCGCCGTCGAGTGCACGCAAGGTGACCGTGGTGCGCTGGTTCAGTGTGATGCCACTGAGCACTTGCTGATCGACGGTCCAGACCGCGCCGACCCCCACTTCCGCGTCGGGAAAGTCGATGGATCGGTACACCGCCGCGTTCAAGGAGCGTTCGATCGCGGCGCGGGCGGTGTCGAGGGCATCGTCGGCCGGCGTGATGTGCAGAGCGGTGATCGCTCCGGAATCTGTCCTGGCCAATCGCGCAGTCGATCCCTCGGATGCGGAGAGTGCGTCGGTCAGTCCAGCGTCCGGTGATGTCGCGGCCCCGATGGTCAGCTCGACGGAGGTGGTGGCCCCGCTCGACGCGTCCTCGTCCGGGACGGTGTCGGACGCCGAGGCAGTCAGCGGCACGGTCAGTTCCGGACTGGAGAAGTCTTGCGGCGCAGCAGCATTGATCTGTTGCTGCACGGTCGAGGTGGTGGTGAGGTCGACGCTCTGGTTCTGCGCGTCCGTGTCGGAGCTGTCGAAGGTGAGCGCGCGCCGTGGCTCGCTACCGGAATCGACGACGGTGGTGGTCGTGGGCGTCACCGCGATCGTGACCTCGTTCGAAGACGGGGTCTGTTCGGGTGCGGGATCCGAATCACCGCTCGAGCATCCGGCCAGTAGAGCCACTGCGCAGGAGGCGGCCACGAAGCCGGAGCGGACGGTGCGGGTGCGATCGGTCGACTTCACGGGCACCAGGCTACTGATGACACCGGGTGCGCAGACCGCTACCACGCGGCTCGGATGCGGACCGACGGTTGTCGATGCGCCATGATGGACGGGTGAGTGACGACCGACCCGACGATCCGACCACCGAGACCAGTGCAACCCCCGACCCCCACGAGGCTGCAGACGAGCAGGTGTCCGGTGCCGACAGTGCTGCGGTTCGGCCCGCCGCACCTCTGCGTACCCGACTCCTGGTGGCGATCGCGGCAGTGATTCTGCTGTTCGACCTGATCACGAAGATCGTGGTGGTGCACTTCGTGAAGCCTGGAAACCCGATCGAGATCATCGGCGACGTCGTGACACTTCGGCTGGTGCGCAATCCCGGAGCGGCGTTCTCCATGGCCACCGGAATGACGTGGTTGTTGACGCTGGTCGCCGTGGCCGTGGTGATCGGGGTCGTGAAGATCGGTCGAACGCTGCGTTCGCCGTGGTGGGCCCTGGGTCTGGGTCTGGTTCTCGGCGGCGCTCTGGGGAACCTGATCGACCGGTTCTTCCGCGCACCGGGCCCGTTCCAGGGTCATGTGGTCGATTTCGTATCGGTGGGCTGGTGGCCGGTGTTCAATGTCGCCGACTCGTCCATCGTGTGCGGGGCCATCCTGCTCGTCGCGCTCAGCCTGTTCGGTTTCGAGCCCAACGGCGAACGGGTGACCAAGTCCACGTCCGATGCCCCTCAGAAGGCCGACTCGTGAGGGAATCGCGTTCCATGCCGGTGCCCGACGGCTTGGACGGCATGCGCGTCGACGCCGGCCTGGCGCGACTTCTCGGGCTCTCGCGCACGGTCGCCGCAGCCTTGGCCGAAGAGGGCTCGGTGCTGGTCGATCACAGTGCCGTCGGGAAGTCCGATCGCCTCTCGGGTGGGTCGTGGCTAGAAGTGACTCTGCCCGAACCTGCACGTGAGCTGACGATCGAGGCCGAGCCGGTCGAAGGTATGGAGATTCTCTACGCCGACGACGACGTGGTGGCAGTCGACAAACCGGTGGGCGTCGCCGCGCACGCCAGTGTGGGCTGGACCGGGCCGACCGTCATCGGCGGCCTAGCGGCCGCCGGTTTCCGGATCTCCACGTCCGGCGCGCACGAGCGTCAGGGCATCGTGCACCGACTCGATGTGGGAACGTCCGGGGTGATGGTGGTCGCGACGTCGGAGCGGGCATACACCGTGCTCAAGCGGGCGTTCAAGGCTCGTACGATCGACAAGCGTTATCACGCCCTGGTGCAGGGACATCCGGATCCGAGCAGTGGAACCATCGATGCTCCGATCGGACGGCACGGCAGCAACGACTGGAAGTTCGCCGTCCGCGCGGACGGCAAGCCCAGCGTCACCCACTACGACACGGTCGAGGCCTTCCAGGCCGCGAGCCTGCTGGACGTCCACCTGGAAACCGGACGCACGCACCAGATCCGCGTGCACTTCTCGGCGCTGCGGCACCCGTGTTGCGGCGACCTGACCTATGGGGCGGACCCGCGGTTGGCCGAACGGTTGGGACTGGAACGTCAGTGGCTGCACGCGCGTTCGCTCGGCTTCGCGCATCCGTCCGACGGCCGTTGGGTCGAGATCGAAAGCAAGTATCCGGCAGACCTCGAACATGCTCTCGAGGTGCTTCGGAAGGCGTGATGCGCGGATTCTCGGGTGTGGTCGGTGTCGTCGTCACGATCGCTCTGGTGGTCGGTGGCCTGACCGTCGTCGGCCATCTGAACCCGCAACGGCAACTGCGTGTGGGCACCGACCGGCTCGGCCCGGACAGCGGCGAGCAGGTGACCGACTATCTGGTTCGCGCCGAGGCGAGCCTGCTCGGCGACGATGCCGAGCCTCGCTGGGGATCGGTGTCGTTCGATCGTGAACTCACCGCCGAACAGGCCTACGCCGCCGCGAACGGCGTGCGCATCTCGATGGTGCTCTTTCGGGTACCGCTCGATCGCGTGCAAACTCCGATCCTCACGGTCGGTGTTCCCGGCAGTGAACGGTCGGTACTGAATGCGACCGCACGCGCTGCCGGCCAGATCCAGGAATCGTTCGGCGTGGAAGACCGGCAGGCTCAGATAGACGCGGTGTCGCAGCGCCGGTTGCTGAGCGGATGCGCATGCGTGGTGACGGTGGTCGTGCGGGGCACCGCGGCCGAGTTGAGCGAGGTGGCAGGCCGCGACGGGGTGCGGGCGGTGGAGGCACTTCCGCCCGACGCGGTGTCCGGGAAGTTCGCCGTCGAGCCGTTGCTTCCGGAGTACATCGACGTCGTCGGGCCGCTGCCGGACGACGGGCCGGTTCCCGCCGAATGAGGCAACTTCAGTCTCGTTCGTCACACCCGTCACGTCCTCCCAGGACACACCGTCGGCCTGAAAAATCTGTCGGTTCCACCGCCTAGAGTGTGTGCATTCGCGGCTCGTATTTTCGAAAACGCACGACCTTCAGGAGAGAACCTTCGTGGCCGATTCGTTCGTTCATCTGCACAACCACACCGAATATTCGATGCTCGACGGTGCCGCCAAGATCGGGGCCATGTTCGCCGAGGCGGCGCGGTTGGAGATGACGGCGGTCGGCATGACCGACCACGGCAACATGTACGGGGCCAGTGAGTTCTACAACGAGGCCAAGAAGGCCGGCATCAAGCCGATCATCGGTATCGAGGCCTACATCGCTCCCGAATCCCGATTCAACAAGAAGCGCGTGCTGTGGGGCGATCGAAGCCAGAAGTCCGACGACGTCTCCGGTAGCGGTGCGTACACGCACATGACGATGGTCGCCGAGAACGCCACCGGCGTCCGGAACCTATTCAAGCTGTCCTCGCTCGCGTCCATCGAGGGTCAGCTCGGCAAGTGGGCCCGCATGGACGAGGAGATCATCGCTTCGCACGCGGAGGGCATCATCGCCACCACCGGATGCCCGTCCGGTGAGGTTCAGACGCGCCTCCGTCTGGGCCAGGACCGTGAAGCCCTCGAGGCCGCGGCCAAGTGGCAGGAGATCTGGGGCCCGGACAACTTCTTCCTCGAGTTGATGGACCACGGTCTGTCCATCGAGCGGCGAGTCCGAGAGGGCCTGCTCGACATCGGCAAGAAGCTGTCCATTCCGCCGTTGGCCACCAACGACTGCCACTACGTCACCAAGGACGCCGCCGAGAACCACGAGGCTCTGCTGTGCATCCAGACCGGTAAGACGCTCAGCGATCCCACGCGCTTCAAGTTCGATGGCGACGGCTACTACCTCAAATCCGCTGCCGAGATGCGTGCCCTCTGGGACGACGAGGTCCCCGGTGCCTGCGACAGCACGCTCCTCATCGCCGAGCGAGTCCAGCCGTACGACGAGGTGTGGGCACACCGCGACCGGATGCCGATCTTCCCGGTTCCCGAGGGCTACACGCAGGGAACGTGGCTGCGGCACGAGGTCATGACCGGACTCGAACGTCGGTTCCCCGACGGTCCGGCCGAGGATTACCTCGCGCGTGCTGAGTACGAGATCAAGGTGATTCTTGAGATGGGCTTCCCGGCCTACTTCCTCGTGGTCGGCGACCTGATCAACCACGCGAAAGCCGTCGGCATCCGAGTCGGACCGGGCCGTGGTTCCGCCGCCGGTTCCCTGGTTGCCTACGCCATGGGCATCACGAACATCGATCCGCTCCCGCACGGGCTGCTCTTCGAGCGATTCCTCAACCCCGAGCGTGTGTCGATGCCCGATATCGATATCGACTTCGACGATCGTCGTCGCGGTGAGATGGTGCGCTACGCCACGGAGAAGTGGGGCAGCGACCGGGTCGCGCAGGTCATCACCTTCGGCACCATCAAGACCAAGGCCGCCATCAAGGACTCCGCACGTGTGCAGTTCGGCCAGCCCGGTTTCGGCATCGCCGATCAGATCACCAAGGCATTGCCGCCGCCCATCATGGCCAAGGACATCTCGGTGGCCGGCATCACCGATCCGTCGCACGAGCGCTACAAGGAGGCCGTCGAGGTCCGAGCGCTCATCGACTCCAACCCCGACGTGGCCACGATCTACAAGACGGCAAAGGGCCTCGAAGGCCTGATCCGCAACGCGGGCGTACACGCCTGCGCGGTCATCATGTCCTCGGAGCCGCTCACCGACGCCATCCCGGTGTGGAAGCGCGCCCAGGACGGCGCGATCATCACCGGCTGGGACTACCCGTCGTGCGAGGCCATCGGCCTGCTGAAGATGGACTTCCTCGGTCTGCGAAACCTCACGGTCATCGGCGACGCGATCGACAACATCAAGGCCAACCGCGGCATCGACATCGATCTCGACGCGTTGCCGCTCGACGATCCGGCGACCTTCGAATTGCTATCTCGCGGAGACACTCTCGGTGTTTTCCAGCTCGACGGCAGCGCGATGCGAGACCTGCTGCGCCGCATGCAGCCCACCGGTTTCGAGGACATCGTCGCCGTGCTGGCGCTGTACCGCCCGGGTCCGATGGGCATGAACTCGCACAACGACTACGCCGACCGCAAGAACGGGCGGCAGGAGGTCAAGCCGATTCACCCCGAGCTCGAAGAGCCGCTCAAGGTGATTCTCGGCGAGACGTACGGCCTGGTGGTCTACCAGGAGCAGATCATGCAGCTCGCGCAGAAGGTCGCCGGGTACACCCTGGGTCAGGCCGACCTGCTGCGTCGTGCCATGGGAAAGAAGAAGCTCTCCGAGCTCGAGAAGGCCTACGCCGGATTCCGGCAGGGCATGTTGGACAACGGCTTCTCCGAGGCCGCGATCAAGGCGCTGTGGGACACCGTGCTCCCGTTCGCCGGCTACGCGTTCAACAAGTCGCACTCGGCCGGCTACGGCCTGGTCTCGTATTGGACGGCGTACCTCAAGGCCAACTACCCGGCCGAGTACATGGCCGGCCTGCTCACCAGTGTCGGTGACGACAAGGACAAGGCCGCGATCTACCTGGCCGACTGCCGCAAGCTCGGCATCACGGTGCTGCCACCGGACGTCAACGAATCCGAGCTCAACTTCGCATCGGTGGGCAAGGACATCCGGTTCGGTCTCGGCGCGGTGCGCAACGTCGGCACGAACGTGGTCGCATCGATCATCAGAGCGCGGTCGGAGAAGTCCAAATACACGGATTTCTCGGACTACCTGGGCAAGATCGACGCGATCGCGTGCAGCAAGAAGGTCACCGAATCTCTGATCAAGGCAGGCGCTTTCGACTCTCTCGATCATCCGCGCAAGGGTCTGATGTTGATCCATGCCGACGCGATCGATGCGGTGATGGGCACCAAGAAGGCCGAGGCGATCGGACAGTTCGATCTGTTCGGCGGTGAGGACGCCGACGAGTCCATCTCCTCGGTGTTCAACGTCCGCGTGCCGGACGAGGAGTGGGAGTCCAAGCACCGTCTGGCCCTCGAGCGCGAGATGCTCGGTCTCTACGTGTCGGGTCACCCGCTGCTCGGTGTCGAGCACATGTTGGCCGCGAAGTCCGACTGCAACATCCCGACCATTCTCGAAGGGGACATCAAGGACGGTACTCAGGTCACCGTCGGCGGAATTCTGGCCTCGGTGAACCGGCGGATCAACAAGAACGGTCTGACGTGGGCGTCGGCTCAGCTCGAGGACCTTGCCGGCGGCATCGAGGTGCTGTTCTTCCCGCAGGCCTACTCGGTGTTCGGTGCCGACGTCACCGAGGACTCGGTGGTGCTCGTCAAGGGTCGCGTGTCGGTGCGTGACGACCGGGTCTCGTTGATTGCGAACGATCTTGCGGTGCCGGATCTTTCGGCGATCGGTATCGACAAGCCGCTCGCGGTGAGTTTGCCGACGCGGCTGTGCACGGCAGACAAGGTCGGCGCGCTCAAGCGGGTGTTGATCAGCCACCCAGGGACCTCGGACGTCCATCTGCGTTTGGTCAGTGGCGACAAGATCACCACGATGAAGCTCGACGACAGTCTGCGGGTGACGCCGACGTCGGCGCTGATGGGAGACCTGAAGGCGCTACTGGGGCCCGGCTGCCTGACGGGGTGAGCCGGTCCGGGCGGGGTGGACCTCGGTCAACCGCAGAGTCCACCACGCGGCGACTGCGACTGCCGCGCCGCCCAGAACGGCTGCCTGCAGCGATCCGACCAGGGCGAGCGTGGCGACGAACACGACGAGCCCGACGGCCACGGCCTCGAGCTTGTACAGAGGCCAATCGACTCCGGCGACATCGACCGTGCGCAGGGCGGGGACAGTTCGACGGCTCACCTGGTTGCTCGTGTAGGTCATCGCGTCCTCCTCGGGTACGCCCGTCCGGTTCGATGATTCGGGTGTCCGGCGGGTGAAGTTCAGACTATACCCACGCAAAGATTCGGTCCACCGAACTCACGGTTCCGACCTGCGACGACCGAGATTCGGTGGCGTCCCGGCGGCCGTGGGTGTTGACTGAAACCATGCCATTGACAGGAGAATACGAACCGAGTTCATCCGACTGGGCCCGAAAGCAGGCCGAGCTGTACGAGAACTCCGGCGGAACCGAAGGCACGACGATGAACGGGATGCCGGTCGTGCTGCTGACCACCAAGGGAAACAAGAGCGGGAAGCTGCGCAAGTCGCCGTTGATGCGGGTGGAACACGATGGGGAGTACGCCATCGTGGCCTCCCTCGGCGGTGCGCCGAAGCATCCCGTCTGGTACTTCAACGTCAAAGCCGAGCCGCTGGTGGAGTTGCAGGACGGACCCGAAAAGCATGATTACGTCGCTCGGGAGGTAACCGGCGACGAGAAGGCCGTGTGGTGGGAGCGTTCGGTCGCGGTCTACCCCGATTACGCGGATTACCAGAAGAAGACAGACCGGGAGATCCCGGTGTTCGTCCTCGCTCGCGCCTGAGCACGATCGGCTTGCCCGTGGAACGGTCCCGAGTGGGTGACCGTTCCACGCTGGTGGCAGCATGTGCTGGTGTCTTCATCACCTGAGCTCGCCTCCCAGCACCCCTCGTCGGTAGCCGTCACCGCGGCCGACATCGATGCAGCTGCGATGCGAATTTCCTCGGTGGTCGCCGCGACACCCCTGCAGTTGTGCGAGCGCCTGTCGGCAGAGACCGGAGCGACGGTCTACCTCAAACGCGAAGACCTGCAGATCGTCCGCTCGTACAAGATCCGCGGTGCCTACAACCTGATGGATCAGCTGACCGAGGCCGAGCGCAGCGTCGGTGTGGTCACGGCGAGTGCCGGTAACCACGCGCAGGGGGTGGCATTCGCCTGTCGGTCCATGCAGGTGCGAGGTCGGATCTACGTGCCGGCCAACACCCCCAAGCAGAAGCGTGACCGAATCAGGGTGCACGGAGGCGACTTCGTGGAGCTCATCGTCATCGGCGACACGTTCGACGCGGCAGCTGCGGCGGCCGCCGCGGACGTGGCCCGTACCGGTGCCACCATGGTCCCGCCGTTCGACGATCCACGAACGGTGGCGGGCCAAGGGACGATCGCCAAGGAAATCGTCGATCAGCTCGGTGGCGCACCCGATGTGGTGGTGATGCCCGTCGGCGGGGGCGGCTGCATCGCGGGTATCTCGAGCTACCTGCGTGAGCGCGCTCCGCAGACATCGTTGGTCGGCGTCGAACCATCCGGTGCTGCGTCGATGACCGCTGCGTTGATCGCCGGTGAGCCGGTGACGCTCTCGGATATCGATCCGTTCGTCGACGGGGCGGCGGTCCGGCGCATCGGCGATGTTCCGTACGCGGCGCTGCAGTCGTTGGGCGCGACGGTGGTGTCTCATGCATCGTTGCCCCTGATCACCGCGCCGGTGTTCGAAAGCTCCGGCCCCGGTGCGTTCCTGATCACCCAGATCGACGAGGGCGCGGTCTGTACCGCAATGCTCGAGCTGTACCAGAACGAAGGGGTCATCGCCGAGCCCGCAGGCGCGTTGGCGGTCGCCGCGCTCGAGCATCTCGACATCGCACCGGGAAGTACCGTCGTGTGCCTGGTGTCCGGGGGAAACAACGACGTCTCACGGTACGGCGAGATTCTCGAACGATCGCTCGTCCACCTCGGCCTCAAGCACTACTTCCTCGTGGACTTTCCGCAGGAGCCCGGCGCACTGCGTCGGTTTCTCGACGAGGTACTCGGGCCCGAGGACGACATCACCTTGTTCGAGTACGTCAAGCGAAACAACCGGGAGACCGGTGCCGCGCTCGTCGGCATTCAACTCGGTTCGGCGCACGGCCTTTCGGCCCTCCTCGAACGTATGCGGTCCTCGCACCTTCAGGTGGAGCAGCTGGAGCCGGGTTCGCCGGTCTACCGCTACTTGACCTGAGTCACCGACCCAGCAGGCGGTCGACCACCTGCTTGTGCAGTTCGGGGTCGACGGCGGGCAGGTCGAGGACGGCTCCGAGGTATATCCCGTCGCCGACGAGTCGGATGATCTCGGCCTGCACCGGATCGTCGATCTCGGTACGTAAGCCCTCGTCCCACTGCTGCATCATGTCCGTGACGGCGTCCTGCACCTCACCGGAGTTGCCGTCGACGCTGCGCAGTGCCGCCAGCGTGGAGCGGTAGAGCGCGATTTCCTTCTCCGAGATGCAATCGGGTGGTTGCAGATACCACTCCGCTACGGAGGTGCCACCTGCGCCGGCGTCGGCTCTCTGCTGATCGGCCTGAACGGCGAGTCGTCGGACCATGGCAGCGACCAGCGCGTCCTTGGTCTTGAAGTGGTACAGCAAGCCGCCCTTCGATACCCCGGCGGCGGCAGCGACGCTGTCCAGGGTCACTTTGGTCATGCCGTGTTCGAGGAGCAACGTCTCGAGCGAATCCAGAATTCGGTCGCGTGTGTCAGATGACATGGAACTCACTTTACCGGCTGGACGGTTCGAGGTAGTCTTCAGAGCTGTACCGGCTGGACGGTTGGTATCGAAGATGTGCCGGTCGCGGACCGGGCGGGCGAAATGGAGTCATGGTGAGCGACGTGCGGACCGGTGCGGTGCACGAGATCGACGGCGGATCGGCCTCCAGAGCCACCGCGCGCGACTGGTTCGGGTTGGTGGTGCTCGCGTTTGCCGTCCTTCTCATCGCGGTCGACGGGACCGTGCTCGACCTCGCCCTGCCGTTCATCAGCGCCGATCTGGCACCGTCGAGCAATCAGCTGCTGTGGATCATCGACGTGTACTCGTTCGTACTGGCCGGCTTGCTCATCACGATGGGCACGCTCGGTGACCGGATCGGTCGGCGTCGCCTACTGCTGATCGGAGCCGCGGGCTTCGGAATCGCCTCTCTCGTTGCGGCTGTCTCGACCAGCCCGGAGATGCTCATCGCGGCGCGAGTTCTGCAGGGTATCTCCGGCGCGACCTTGATGCCCGCCACTCTCGGCTTGATTCGCACGATCTTCCTCGATCCGCGCCAACGGGTGACCGCTATCGGCGTCTGGGGCGCGATGGCGGGCGGCGGCGCGGCCGCCGGTCCGCTCGTGGGCGGCTGGTTGCTCGAGCACTTCTGGTGGGGCTCGGTGTTTCTCATCAACATTCCTGTCATGATCGCGCTGATCGCGCTGGGGCCGTTGGTCATTCCCGAGTCCAAGGATCCGAACCCGGGCCGTTTCGACCTCCCCAGCTCGGCGTTGTCGATGCTCGCTATCGTTCCGATCGTGTTCGCGGTCAAGGAGATCGCAGCGCACGGCCTACACCCGGCCTACGTGGTCTCCGCCGTCGTCGGCATGATCGCCGGTGTGGTGTTCGTGCGGCGGCAGCGAATTCTCGACGCCCCGATGATCGACATCCGGCTGTTCGCCAACCGTGCCTTCTCGACGGGTGTGGCGACGAACTTCCTGTCCGTGTTCGCACTCGCCGGCGTGCTGTTCTTCGGTTCGCAGTACCTGCAGCTCGTCCTGGGCAACAGCCCGCTCGAAGCCGGACTGCTGTTGCTGCCGGGCACGGCCGCCAGCATCGTGACCTCATTGCTCGCTGCGGTTCTGGTTCGGTACTTCACCGCAGGCACGGTCCTCGGCGCAGGCATGATTGCTGCCGCTGCGGGCGCGGGCATCCTGGTCGGTCTCGGTACCGACACCAGCCCGGCGTTGTTCATCGCCGGATTCGTCCTGGTGGGTGCAGGCGTCGGCTTCGCGCTCACTCTGACGTCCGACCTGGTGGTCAGCGCCGTCGAACCCGAACGAGCCGGGGCTGCGTCCGCGGTCTCGGAAACCGCGTACGAGCTGGGCATCGCGCTGGGAGTGGCGATCCTCGGCACGGTCGTCATGGCCATCTTCCGACGCGGGATCGACACCTCGCAGCTCACACCCGAGCTCGGTGCCAGAGCAGCCGAAACGCTCGGCGGCGCAGACGCGGTGGCCCGTGAGCTGCCGGACTCGGTGGCGACGGTCCTCCTGGACTCCGCGCATGCCGCGTTCGTCTCGGGCATGCACGTTGCGGCCGTCGCCACCGCGGTGGTCCTTGCGGTCACCGCCGTGTTCGTGCTGGTGAACCTACGGGTTCGTCAGGATTCGAGCACCGCGAAGGAGTGACCGGGAACCGTGGTGGCAGACCCGGTGTCGTTCGAGGTCGTCGGCTCCCACTCGAGCAGTGTGGAGCCGCCGACCGGCACCGTCACCGCGGACTCGGACAGATTGCACACCACGCTGACGCGGCCGCGGCGAATCGCGATCCACTGGGCGTCCTCGTCGTACTCGACCTTCACGTGATCGAGCCACGGGTCGGTCAGTTCGGTCCGCTCGCGGCGCAGGGCCAGTAGGTCTCGATAGACGGCCAACAGTCGGGCATGGTCGCCGTCGCCCAGTTCCGACCAATTCAATTTCGATCGTGTGAACGTCTCGGGATCCTGTGGGTCGGGGATGTCGCTCTTGTCCCACCCGTGTTCGGCGAACTCGGCTTTGCGTCCTTCCGCCGTGGCCTTGCCGAGCTCGGGTTCGGGGTGCGAGGTGAAGAACTGGAACGGAGTCGACGCTCCCCATTCCTCGCCCATGAACAGCATCGGAGTGTAGGGCGAGGTGAGTACCAGAGCTGCCTTGATCGCGAGCTGTCCGGGGGAGAGGTAGAAGCCGGGGCGATCTCCGATCGCACGGTTACCGACCTGATCATGGGTGGTCGTGTAGGCCACCAGAGAGCTGGCGGGAATGCGGCGGGTGTCCAATGGTCGCCCGTGGATTCGGCCGCGGAAGCTGGAGTACGTTCCGGCATGAAAGAAGCCCTGGCGCACCGTGTTCGCCAGGCCCTGCAAGGACCCGAAGTCGCCGTAGTAGCCTTGCCGTTCGCCGGAGACTGCAGCATGGATCGCGTGGTGAATGTCGTCGTCCCACTGTGCGTCGAGTCCGTAGCCGCCACCCGACCGCGCCGTGATCAGCGACGGATCGTTCAGGTCGCTCTCGGCGATCAGGGTCAGTGGACGGCCGAGATGCGCTGACAGGGTGCGCGTTTCGATCGAGAGCTGCTCGAGGAGATGCACAGCGGTGTGGTCGACGATGGCGTGCACCGCGTCGAGACGCAACGCGTCGATGTGGAACTCGCAGAACCAGCGCAACGCGTTGTCCAGGGCGTAGCGCCGCACCTCGCCCGAGTCTGCATCGGCATAGTTGATCGCCTGGCCCCAGCTGTTGGCCCCTTCGGTCATGTAGGGACCGAAGCGTTCCAGGTAGTTGCCGGACGGGCCGAGATGGTTGTAGACGACGTCGAGAACCACACCGATCCCGCGGCCGTGGCATGCATCGACCAAGCGCTGCAACCCTTCCGGGCCACCGTAGGCCTCGTGCACGGTGTACCAGAGGACGCCGTCGTAGCCCCAGTTGTGCACGCCGTTGAATCCGTTGACCGGCATGATCTCGACGAAAGACACGCCGAGGTCGACGAGGTGATCGAGCTTGTCGATCGCCGCGTCGAACGTTCCCTCGCGAGTGAAGGTGCCGATGTGGAGTTCGTAGATCGACGATCCGGGGAGTTGACGACCGGTCCATGCGGAATCGGTCCACAACGACGGATCGACCTCGAACACCTGGGACATTTCGTGCACACCGTCGGGTTGCCGAGGCGAGCGTGGATCCGGCAGCGCCTTCTCGGCGTCGTCGAGGAGGAATCCGTAGCGACTGTCCGCGGCGGCAGCCACCTCTGCTCGCCACCAGCCGTCCGAGGATTGCTCCATGTCGTGGACCGAGTCGTCCAGTTGCAGCCGTACTCGTTCCGGGGTCGGTGCCCACACTGCGAATTCACGGGTCGTGGCCGAAGATGTCGTGGTCGAGGATGTCATCGTGCTGACTCTCCTTCGTTGTCGCGCACCAGAAGTGCAACCGGCAGGGAGGCGAACAGCTCGGCGACCGCAACGGTCCCGCTGTGTTCGACGTCGGTGATGCGGTCGCGCCACCGACCGTCGGGCAGCGTCACGGTCGTCTCGCCCCACCCTGTCTCGGCCACACCGAGGGACAGCCTCGTGGCCAGCGCAACCACATCGGAGTTGCCGGGCAACGGACCTCGGGCAAATCCGACGACATGCTCGGCCGCGGTCCCGTCCGCGACGATCGGCGTGTAACTACCGCCGACGAAGCTCGCAGGCCGTTCGCGTCGTACCGTCAGCGCGGAACGAACCACGGCCAGCTTCGCAGCACCGGTATCGACCGACGGCGCGGATCCGTTCAGTCCGGCCAGAACGGACCGGCGTACCGAGTAGTCGACGGGTCTGCGGTTGTCGGGGTCGACGAGCGAGTCCTCCCACAGCTCGGTGCCCTGATACACATCCGGGATTCCGGGACCGACGAGTGTGAGCAACTTCTGCCCGAGTGCATCGGAGTGTCCATGGGGCGAGAGCTTTTCGACGAGCATAGTCATCGAACGTGCCACCGGACCGTCGAGAATTGCGTCGAGCCAGTTGTGAACGGCAGTCTCGAACTCCTCGTCCGGATCGGTCCACGTGGTACGGAGAGCGGCCTCGCGAATGGCCTTCTCGGCGTAGGCGTGTAGCCGTTCCCGCAGGGTCGAGGTGATCACCCCGTCGACCGGCCAGACACCGAAGACGTTCTGCCACAAGAACATCCCCGTGGTGCCGTCGGGGCTCGGGGCCAGCTCCTCCCAATCGGCGATCGACCGGGCCCACAGCTCCGGCGTCTGCGAGAGCACGCCGATACGCGCCCGCACGTCCTCACCGCGTTTGGTGTCGTGTGTGGACAGTGTCGTCATCGCGGCGGGCCAGCGCTTCGCGCGGTCGGCGTTCTTCAGATGGAAGTACGCTGGGCTGCAACCGAACCGAGCGGGATCGCCGCCCACCTCCTGCAGCGAGATCAACCGGTTGGCGCGGTAGAACAGGCAGTCCTCGACGCCCTTGGCCGTGACGGCACCGCACACCTGATCGAAACGCACGGGGGATTCGGTACCGGCGATCAGGGCGGTTGTCAGAGCGTCGAGACCGCCGGCCAGTTCCGGCTGCTCTTCACCGATGGCGGCGACGACACCCGGAAGCACACCGGCCAGCGGCGCGTAGTCGGTGCGGTACACCGGAACTGCGGCAACAACGGCAACGATGGCGTCGATCACCGATTCGAGCTCGATGGAGGTACCCGATTCACGAACCACGGCGCGGGCGAGGCGTCGCACCTCGGGGGACAGGTCGCCGCGCGCGACAGCGGTCTTGAGATCGAGTTCTGTCTCGTGCAACGTCTCGTCGTCGTAGGCGATGCCGGAGCGCACCTGGGACAGTGCGGTCAGTGCCGGTGCCCCTTCCGCGTCGACGAATATCCCGCCCACGGCCGCCAACGCGTCGTACCCTGTCGTGCCGTCGACGGGCAGCGACTCGTCCAACGGTTCGCCGTCGGCCAAGATCTTCTCGATCACCAGCCAGCGGTCGGGACCGAGCAGCCCGCGTAGTTCGGTCAGATATCCGGCAGGATCGGCCAAGCCGTCGGGGTGGTCGACGCGTAACCCGTCGATCAGCCCGTCCTCGATCCAGCTCGCCACCTGGCGATGCGAGTCGGTGAAGACGTCGAGGTCTTCCTGCCGGACACCGGCCAGGCCGTTCACCGAGAAGAAGCGGCGGTAACCGATCAACCCGGCGGACCAACTGACGAGGCGGTAGGCCTGACGGTCGTGCACGGCCTGGGCGTCGTCGCCGTCGGTACCGTCGGCGATGGGGAAGCGGTGCTCGTAGAACGCCAGCAGAGGCTCGTCCTCGGAGCGGTCGACGGTGAGCTCGGCGACATCGCTCGCGCTGCCGAGCACGGGGATGGCGATCTTGCCGTCCACTCCGTTGTCGGCTGCGAAGTCGATGTCGAAGTAGGTGGCGAACTCCGAGTCACGACCGCGCCGCAGAACGTCCCACCACCACGCGTTCTGTCGTGGATCCTCCACCCCGACGTGGTTGGGAACGATGTCGACGATGATCCCCATGCCCACCTCGGCAGCCCGAGAGTGCAAGCGGGTCAATGCATCTCGCCCGCCGAGGGCGGCGGAGACGGTCGAGGTGTCGGTGACGTCGTACCCGTGCGTCGAACCGTCGGTCGCGGTCAGTATCGGCGAGAGATAGAGATGGCTCACTCCGAGGTCGTGCAGGTAGTCGACCACGTCCGAGGCGTCGGCCAGGGTGAAGGCATCGCCCCGCAGTTGTAACCGGTATGTGCTGGTGGGCAGCGGCATGAGTCAGGCAGTCTTTCGTAGAACGAGTAGGGATCGAGCGGTGACCTCCACCGGTGTACCCGCTTCGATCGATTTCTCACCCGCTCCCGTGCGCGCTGCCGTATCGAGGGCGACCGTCCATTCTTTGGCGTAGTTTCCGTCCGGGGTGACGAATTCGATCGTCTCGTGATGTGCGTTGAAGCACAACAGGAACGAGTCGTCGACCACCCGCTCCCCGCGCTGATTCGGCTCGGGAATGCCCTCACCGTTGAGGAACACGGTGAGCGATTTGCCGAAACCGCTGTCCCAGTCCTCGGGAGTCATCTCCTCGCCTGCGGGGGTGAGCCAGGCGATGTCACGTGCCTGTTCGCCCGATCGGATGGGCCTGCCCTCGAAGAATCGGCGACGGCGAAACACCGGGTGCTCGTTGCGCAGCGCAATTGCGTTGCGGGTGAACTCGATCAGGTCGGCGTTGGTCTCGGCCAGGGACCAATCCATCCACGCCAGTTCCGAATCCTGGCAGTAGACGTTGTTGTTGCCCTGCTGAGTTCGGCCGAGTTCGTCGCCGTGCGCGATCATCGGCGTGCCTTGGCTGAGCAGCAGCGTGGCCATGATGTTGCGAATCTGGCGGGCCCGCAGATCGAGGATCTCGGGATCGTCGGTCGGACCCTCGACGCCGCAGTTCCACGACCGGTTGTGGCTCTCGCCGTCGTTGTTGTCCTCGCCGTTGGCCTCGTTGTGCTTGTCGTTGTACGAGACCAGGTCGTTGAGGGTGAAGCCGTCGTGCGCGATGACGAAGTTGATGCTGGCACCGGGGCGACGGCCCGTCGCCTCGTAGAGATCCGAGGATCCGGTCAGGCGCGACGCGAACTCGCCCAGCGTCGCGGGCTCACCGCGCCAGTAGTCGCGAACGGTGTCGCGGTACTTGCCGTTCCACTCGGTCCACAGACCGGGGAAGTTACCCACCTGGTATCCGCCCTCGCCGACATCCCACGGCTCGGCGATCAGCTTCACCTGGCTGACGACCGGGTCCTGTTGCACCAGATCGAAGAACGCGCTCAGCCGATCCACGTCGTGCAGTTCACGGGCCAGGGTGGATGCGAGGTCGAACCTGAATCCGTCGACGTGCATCTCGGTGACCCAGTAGCGCAGCGAGTCCATGATGAGCTGCAGCGTGTGTGGGTGTCGAGCATTGAGACTGTTGCCCGTCCCGGTGTAGTCCATGTAGTGCTCGAGATCGCCGTCGACCAGTCGGTAGTAGGCCGCGTTGTCGATGCCGCGGAAGCTGATGGTGGGGCCCATGTGGTTTCCCTCGGCGGTGTGGTTGTAGACCACGTCGAGGATCACCTCGATGCCGGCGGCGTGGAACGAACGGACCATCGCCTTGAATTCGGTCACCGCGGCACCGGGCGACTGATGCGAGGAATACTCCGCATGAGGCGCGAGGAATCCGAAGGTGTTGTAGCCCCAGTAGTTTCGCAGTCCCTTGTCCAGAAGTACCTGGTCCTGCATGAACTGGTGCACCGGCATCAGCTCGATCGCGGTGACGCCCAGGTGCTGCAGATGCTCGATGATCACCGGATGTGCCAGACCGGCATAGGTGCCGCGCTCGGCCTCGGGGATGTCCGGATGGGTGATCGTCATGCCCTTGACGTGGGCCTCGTAGATCACCGTCTCGTGATACGGCCTCTTCGGTGCGCGGTCGGCCTGCCAGTCGAAGAAGGGGTTGATCACCACAGTGGTCATCGTGTGCCCCAGCGAATCGTGCTGAGGGAAATCGTTGTTCGGCTCGTCGTCGTAGGCGATCGGTGCCTCGTCGACGATGTCGCCGTCCGGATCGGCAAGATCCGCCGCGTCCTCGAACCCGCCGTCGGCGTCGAGTGGATCCGCGGCTGCGGAGTCCGTGGACTCCACGGGCTCGGGTTCGGCGGCCGGGATGTCGATGTTGTAAGAGAAGAGCGATCGGTCTCCGTCGAACGACCCCTCGAATGCTTTTCCGTAAGGATCGACCAGCAACTTGCTGGGATCACAACGATGTCCGGCAGCCGGATCCCACGGCCCGTGGACGCGGTAGCCGTAGCGTTGTCCCGGCACCACCGTGGGCAGGTACGCGTGCCACACATAGCCGTCGGACTCCTCGAAACGAATACGAGTTTCGGTACCGTCCTCGGCGATCAGGCACAGGTCCACGGCCTCGGCGACCTCGGAGAACAAGGCGAAGTTGGTTCCTGCTCCGTCGTAGGTCGCTCCCAGTGGATAAGGGGATCCCGGCCATACGGCGATGGCGGGCGTGTCGTCGGAGGCGTCGTGCAGCATGGATCAACCCTACTGTGACCGGTGGGACCAGGCTTACCGAGCGCGAGCCGTTCCGCTCACGGTCCGGCCCACCAGCCGGTCGCAGATCCGAGCTGCCGGCCGAGCTCGGTGGTCAGGGTTCGCACGTAGGTGGCGGTCAGATGATGCTCGTCGCGATAGATCAGTACGTTCCCCTGCTCGACGCGACAGACGGTGTCGTCGCACACCGCGTCCGAGAGGTCGAGGGCGGAGAATCCGCTCAGCTGGAACGAGGACGCCAGAGCGGGGTTGACCGAGTCGAGCGCCTCGTCTCGCGGGATGCCGCACGAGGTGGCCGAGCCGCCGTCGGCCAGGCAGTCGATGGCTCGATACGCGAGCCACGGGGTGTCCCTGATGCCGAGGACGCCGACACCGTCAGCGATCAACTGCTGCCAGACCGAGACGTACCAGGGCGGGGTGAAGTCGCCGGGGAAGTCGTCGCGGGGTCGGGTGGCCGTGGTGAACACGTATTCCGGTTGCATCGATGCGACGTCGTCGAGCACGGTCCGGGTCCAGTCCAGACAATCCGGGTACTCGTTCTGCCCGAGCATCGGCATCGTGTCCAGGCTGAGCGGGCACCCCATCTTCACGAACGTGACCACCTTGAAGCCGTGCCGCCGCCCCAGAGTGTCGAGAGCGGTCACCCAGTGCTCGGCGTGTGAGCTCCCCGCCAGCACGATCGTTCGGGCCGCATCGACGTCGCCGTAGGTACAGGACAGCGCGTCGCGAGTCTCGAAATCCGCGATACAGCCCTCGAGGGTGGTGACGGGAAGATCCTCGGGAGCGGAGTACAGGGGAGGCGTCATCTCGGCCGGTTCGACGCGAATGCCGTCGGTCAGTTCCAGCGCCCCCGGGTGCGTGGCTTCGTCGACCGATTCGTCGGCCTGCACGGCCAAGATCGATCGTTCGATGTAGGCGTTCCAGCCGACCGAACCGGCTGTCACCGCAACGGCAGCAACGAGGGCGACGGCCGTGACTGCGATGCGGCCGGGAGTGAATGTGGTGGCCTGCGTGGGACGCTCCACGAAGCGGACGGTAAGCCACGCGAGTGCGACCGATGCACCGACGATGCCGAGTCCGCCGGGTATGTCCGCGTGGGTCCTGCCGGTGGCCGACAGGTAGAAGATCAACAGCGGCCAGTGCCACAGGTACAACGGAAACGCGATCGAGCCGACCCAGGCGAAGAACCGGTTGGACAACGTCGCGGCGACCACGGTGTTCGAGCCTGCGATGATCAGCGCCACAGTGGCCAGTACCGGAATCAGCGCCAGGGGACCGGGGAACGCGGTCACGCCGTCCACCACGAATCCACAGACGACGATGACGAACATCGCACCGGCGGCGAGCGCGCCCCGGGCGGTCGATCCCAGCCGACTCACGCGGGCATCGGCCCCGGTGTTTCTGCCGGCGAATGCCGCGAACGTGGCCGCGACCGCCGCACCGAGCATGATCTCCCAGAGTCGCGCGCCCGTGTCGTAGTAGTTCCACGCCTGATGGCGTCGAGCACCGTCCGCTGCATACACGAACGACAACACCGCGATGACGGCGAAGATCACGGCGAAGGTCTGTGGTCGCAGACTTCGCGGTCCCTCCGGTCGCATCGTGCGCAGAATCCACGCCAGACCGAACACGACGGCAATCGCGAGCAAATAGAACTGGAATTGCACCGCGACGGACCACAGGTGCTGGACCGGACTCACCGAGGGGTCGGCCGCCAGGTAGTCGTTGGCCGTCGTCGCCAACTGCCAGTTCACGAAGAAGAAGACGCCGGAGACGAGTTGGTCGCCCACGTCGGCCCAGCGGGTCCTCGGTAGCAGGAACACAGACGCGGCCGCTACCGCCAACAGGGTGAGCGCCAGAGGCGGTCCGAGTCTGCGGAGTACGCGAACGATGCGGGTGATCGGGTTCAGGCTCGCACCGGCCTCGGCCGATCGAAGCAACGACGCAGTGAAGAAGAAGCCGGACAGCGTGAGGAAGACATCGACTCCGCCCGACACCCGACCCATCCAGATGTGGAACACGACCACCAGAGCGATGGCGACACCACGCAGGCCGTTCAGATCCTGGCGCTGTGGCGGTCGCGGCACGACGGGAGCCGACACCGAACTCGGGGCCGCGGAATCGGTTGCCGATTCGTGATCGGTTCCGCTCGGGTGTACCTGCATGAAAGGGGAATGGCTCCGGCTGTCGATCGACCACTGGTCGGGCGGTCACGGTCGGTGGTGTTCGTCTCGGAAGCTGCTCGGCAGACGACGAGGCTCGTCGCAAACAAGAAGACGTTCTGAGCAAACAATACGTGTACGCGCGGTGACGCACTCCTCGGAGTCCGTACTGCGGTGCCGGTCCCAGCTCGTCGCCGGTTTCTCACAGCGTGGTCTCACCGGTCCCGCGGCAGTTCGGGTTCACATCCCACCGTCGGCCGGAACCGAGGACAACGCGGCGACCAGGGCCACGGGATCGTCCACGTACAAGGCGATGGCCGTCGCGGTGCCCTCGACCCGCCACCGACGTAGGGGTGCGGGTACGACGAATGTGGTGCGGGTCGACAACGTGATGTCGACGTTCGTGCCGTCCTGGTTCGGTAACACGGCTCGGTCGTCGCGGACAGTGGGAGCCACCACGCCGAACCGGCGATGGAGTCGGGCCGAGACGATCGTCGATCTCTCCACTGTGGTGACGACCTCGCCGGAGGTGCGCAGGACGAGTGCTTCGGGTGTGAGGACATGGGGGTGCACCCGGCCGACGGCTAAAGCCGACGCCAGCAGAACGATCGATACGACCGAGAGCGCACCGAGCACGATATCGAGCCACAGCCACGGCACCAGGAGATGCACGACGACGATCTCGACGACCGAGGCCACACCGAACATCAACGGCATCGAACCCGTTCCGCGCACCGCGGTGAACTCGGCAGAGTCGGCCGCGATCGGAGCGTGGCGGCCGCGTGCCCACAACAGTAGTGCGTGCCATCTGCCGACCTGGGCACCCCGATCCGGGGTCACTGTGGGGTTCCTGCCGGATGCGCACCGTCGAGCAGACGAGCTGTGGTGCGGAGGACGACGGCGCGTTGGGCCGCGTCGGGAACGATGTCCTCGATGTCGAGCAGCCCGGTCGATTCGCTCCCGAGCGCAGCGGACTCGGGCGCCTGAGCGAAGGACTCGACATCGAGTACGGACACCAACTCGTCGGCCAACGCGTCGATGTCGTCCTCGGATTCGGCGACGCTTCGGCCCTCGAGGGCACCGAAGCGTCGTAGCAACACCAGGTATCTCCGACGTAGGTCGTGATCGCCGAGCGCGGCGGACATCGTCTCGAAGAATGCCGCCGGGACGCGGCCCGAAATTGCCATCACTTCGAGTAGATCGCGTTCGCGGATCAGCGCGGGCCGGTCCCGTTCGTCCGCTGCATCGAGCAAGGACCCGAACGTTGCGGCAACATCTCGTGGGAGCGCGGTCAGAGGACGCCGTTCGACAGCGTCGTCGAGCAACGCCGACAAGCGACTGTGCTTGTGTGCCAATGCCGTCTGCTCGGTCTCGATGCCGGCCAGCAAGGCTCGCAGGTCCCCGACCACGTCGGGCTCGTCCGTCGCTTTTCCGTCGAGCACTGCCGCTATCGCGCCCAGCGGCATTCCGCACTCGGCCAACCATCGGATTCGCATCAGCCGAACGACGTCGTCGATCGTGTACTCGCGGTAGCCGTTGGACAGCCGCCGAGGCTCGGAGAGCAAGCCGAGTCGGTGGTAGTGGCGCACCGTCCGCGGGGTCGTTCCGGCGGCATCGGCGAGGGATCCGATTCTCATGCGTCCAGTGTGAACGTTGACGTAGCGTCAAGGTCAAGGCCGATCGCTCGATACTGTTCGGGTCCCCACGACGGCGTATCGTCGGTGTGTCGTGTGAATCGATGTGGCTCGCACCGTTCGAGGAAGTGAACCGGACAATCATGGTCGACGCCGATCGCTGGTATCGGGAGATGTTCGAGGCCAGCACGGTGGGAATGGCACTCGCCGACGAACACGGGCTGCTGTTACTCGCGAACGAGGCGTATGCGGCAATCGTGGGGTGCCCCAGGGACCTACTGTGGGGCCGATCCTCCCGTGAATTCACCCACCCCGACGACCTGGACCAACACGCGGCGATGGAACAGATGATGGACGACGCCGAGGCCCGTGGTGAATCCGTACACGTCGAGAAGCGATACCTGCACCCCGACGGCACGGTGCGGTGGGGTTGGGTGTCGGCCAGCGAGGTCCCCGGCCCGGACGGCCGACGATGGACCATGGCGGTGGTCCACGACGTCACCGATCGGCGGCGGTTGGAGGACGACCTACGGGAGGCTGCGCTGACCGATCCCTTGACCGGGCTGCTCAATCGGCGTGGATGGCGAGATCGGTTGTCTCAGTTGACGACTCCGCGCGGAGTCGACGTGTCGCTGGCGATGGCGATGATCGATTTCGATCGCTTCAAGTCGTTCAACGACAAGTATGGACACGGCCGCGGCGATCGCCTGTTGGTCCAGTTCTCCACTGCCGCAATGCAATTGCTTGCAGGGCGAGCGTATGTCGCCAGATGGGGCGGGGAGGAATTCGCCATCGCGATGCCCGATACCGGGTCGACGACGATGGCAACCGTGCTGACCGAACTCGCAGCCGTCGTCCCGGACGAGCAGACGTTCTCCGCCGGTTACACGACATTGCGTCCGGGGGAATCGCTCTACGACTGTTTCGACCGAGCAGACCTGTTGCTGTACAGAGCGAAGAGAGACGGAGGGGCGCGATCACTCGGCGACCGTTCCAGCACCCCGTCGCAATGACGGCCCTCAGGATGCCAAGCGGCCGAATCCGACTACACCCGAGTCGGATTCGTAATTCAGAGTGTGAATCCTGATCTTGCCGGCTTCGTTCCCGCCCACGGTGACGGCCTCGCTGCCGTCGACAGCCACGATGACGTTGGTGTGTTGGCCGACCCAACTGGAGTTGTCGTACAACACCACATCACCCACCGACGGCGTGTAGTTGCCGACGGTCTCGAACCGTCCCTGTTGCTGGTAGTACTCCTGCAGCGTGTAGACGCCGGGAATGCGCCACGAACCCGAGTTGGGATTCGACAACGGCATGCCCGCTTCCTTCATGATCCAGCTGACGAAGTCGGCGCACCAGGCCTCGTCCACGCCCTCTGCATAGAAGGTTCCCGGACGCTGCTTCTCGTGCTCGACTCGCAGCAGGTCCACCACACGGGCTTGGTCGACGGTCAACTCGGAGCTGTTCACCTCGGGGAACGATTCGGTGTCCCACGGTAGATAGCGACTCGGGGCGAGCCACAGAACACCGATGGCCACCACCACGACCACAGCGGTGACCGCTGCGGTCCACAGGGGCCAGCGTCGCCGCGTGCGGGTATCGGTGTCGATGCTCATGCCCACACGGTAGCGCGTGAGCGAACACCGGTTGGCACAATAGCTGTGTGACCCATTCGCACGAGCAGACGGTCGACGCCGTTCCACAACCCATCGTGGACGCCGCACGATCGGCGTCGCGCATCGTCGTTCTGACCGGGGCCGGCATGTCGGCCGAATCCGGAATTGCAACGTTTCGCGACGCCCGGACCGGTCTGTGGCAGGACTTCGATCCGAAGGACCTCGCCAGTCCCGAGGGCTGGCTCGCCGACAGCGACCTCGTGTGGGGTTGGTACCGGTGGCGTGCAGCATTGGTTCGTCGTTCCGAACCCAACGCCGGTCACCGCGCCGTCGCGCAATGGCAGCAGCATGCGCAGGTGGACATCGCCACGCAGAACGTCGACGATCTGCACGAACGAGCCGGATCCACAGTGCTCGCACACGTACACGGAAGCCTTTTCGAGCCGTACTGCAGCGAGTGTGGAGTGCGCGCGGAACTCGACGACCCCGACGTTCTGGGTAACGACATTCTGGACGACGACATTCCGATCGACGCAGATCAGCGTGTTCCGCCGCCGGACTGTCCCCGGTGCGGCGGACTCATCCGTCCCGGGGCCGTGTGGTTCGGCGAATCGCTGCCCGAACAGGCGTGGGAAGCAGCCGAGAATGCTGTGCGCGCTGCAGATCTGGTGCTCGTGGTCGGTACGTCGGGCGTGGTGTACCCGTTCGCCGGACTGCCCGCCGTCGCACGCAGTGCGGGCGCAACCGTGGTCGAGATCAACCCGGTCGAGACCGAGGTATCCGACATGGCCGACCACCGATGGCGCACAACGGCCGCGGTGGGTCTGCCACTGCTGGTCGCACAATTGTGAACGGACGGGCGGCACGCGAACTACCCTGATCACACCATCGACTTCGAGGAGGCCGAGATGGCGGAGTACTGGTTGCTCGTGTGCGCCCTCGCGTGTTCGTCCGTCGGTGCGTGGTGGGCAACCTCGGATCCGACATCCCGACGCGTTCGCCGAATCGAATTCTTCGCCTGGATCCTCGGCATCGTCGGCGCGGTCACCCTGGCCGATCAGCTGGGGGTGTCCAGGCCGTGGTCCACTGCTGCACTCGTAGTCGGAATCATGGTTCTGGTCCTCGGCCTCCCCGCCCTCGTGGCCACAGTGATCAGGAATCGGAAACCGCTCGGAATTCCAGCGCAGAGGTAGCTGCGGCAGACCTGCCCTAGGGACGCAGCCTGCGCAGCAGCAGGAGTGACACGCCCCCGAGAAGCCCGGCAACCACCAACGACAACGCCGACTCGATCGCCTGGAACCGCCAGAACGATCTGTCCTCGTGATAGCGCGTCTCGTAGGCCTCCGCGCCCTGATCCCGAATGCACTGGATCTCGATGTTGCGACGTTCCACGCTCTGGCGGTCGGAGTACTCCTCGTACTCGGCGACCGTCTCGAATTCGCTCAGATCCCTGTAGTTCTGGGTCCAATTGCAGTCCATCAAGTCGACGGGCACCGGACTGCCGTTGCTGTCGACGTAGTCGGCCGAGAATTCCCATCGTGGGAACAAGCTGATCGAGTCGCCTGGTCTGTAGTAGTCCGGAGTACCGCCGTACACGTCGTTCACCTTCTGTTCCACCGATACTCGGTCTGTCTGGGGAGTCGCATAGTGCTCGCGTAACTGCGTCGGCAGCAGTGCCAGGAATACAGTCGACACGATGACGGTCGTGATCATCGCAGCGATCGTGTTCCGCATCGCGAGTGCGCATGCCGAACCGACCATCAATCCGACGGCCGTGTACGCGCCTGCGACGAATCCCGTGGCTCCGAAGATGGGAAAGTCCAACCGCGATTCATTCGACCCCGCGAAGGACATGGCGAAGGTATCGGGTGCAGTGTTGTACTTGGCTGCGAACAGCACGCATCCGAGCACCGTCATCGCCCCGACGATCGGTGCGAACACGACGAGAATGCGCACGCTGTACCACCGTCGTCGGCTCACGGATTGACTCAGACCGAGTACATGGGTGCGACGTTCGAGATCGCGGGAGAAGACGGTCACCCCGACGAATGCCCCCAGGACGACGGGCAAGACGATCGCCGAAAGTATTGCTATCGTCTGCATGTTTCCGACGGTGCAGTCGGACGAATCGAAGGATCGGCAATTCTGCAGATACGGTGACGGAATCACACCGCCGCCGATCACCGTGACGGCAATGGTGATCGCAGCCAACAGAAGTGGCGTCAACACCCCGAACAGGATGGTCGCGCGAAATTGTCTCCAAGTCACCCAGATCATCAGGTGGTCTCCGTTCCGAGGTGGGCGAGTACGACGTCGTCGAGGGTGGCGTTCTCGACTGTCCACCCCGGTGGTGTCGTTCTCGGTTGTTTGCCCTGTACGACGAATGTTGTTGCCCCGGAACCGAACACCACGGACACGATGGTGCCGTCCTCGACCGACGGGTCGGCGTCGGAGCTGCCGGCGAGAAGGTAGTGGTCGGCGGTGATGGCGTCGAGGTCCCCGTCGAGTCGCATTCGCCCACCGCGTAGCAGCAACAGCCGGTCGGCGACGTCGACGAGCTCGGACAGCACGTGTGAGGACAGCACGATCGTCGTACCGTTCTCGGCTGCATCGCGCATCAGGGTGCGTGCCACCGCCCTGCGAGCGACCGGATCGAGATCGGCAAGCGGCTCGTCGAGCAGCAGTACTTCGGGTCGACGCCCGAGTGCCAGTGCGAGGGCAATCCGCGTGCGGTGGCCGGGGGAGAGGGACTTGACCCGAGCGGAGGTGGCGATTCCGGCGGCGTCGACGATTTCCTTCGCGTACGCATCGTCCCAGTGCGAGTTCGTGTTTCGGCCGAATCGCAGCAGTTCGGCGACGGTGAAGTGTGGGTAGAGGGGCTTGTGCTGCGCCAGATAGGACAGGCCGGGCGAGATTCCGCGTTGGGTAACGCCCTCACCCAGAACCCGAATGGTTCCGCTGTCCGGTGTCAGCAGGCCGACGGCCAGCGACAGCAGCGTCGACTTTCCGGCACCGTTGGAGCCGACCAACGCTGTGACGCTTCCTCTTTCGACTGCGAACGAGCATCCGTCGAGGACGGTCTTCCTGCGAAACGATTTGGCCACCTCGTCCATGGTGAGCACCGCGTCGGTCATGTTTCGTCTCTTTCGGTTCGGTCGAATTGCTTGTCGAGTGCGGCGGTGACGATGGCTTCGAGGTCAGGTCTGTCCAGTCCTGCGGCCGTGCAGTGTCGGATCCAGCGGTCGAGTTCGGTCTCGAGCGCCGATCGTTCGGCCATGCCGGGTTTTGCGAGCGAGGCGACGACGAACGTCCCGGAACCGGTTCGTGGTTGGACCAGCCCGTCGCGTTCGAGTTCTCGGTACGCCTTGAGGACGGTGTTGGGATTGATGGCCAGCGCCGTGACCACTTCTTTTGCTGTCGGCAGTCGGTCACCGACGGCGAGTGTTCCCAGTCGTAGGGCCTGTTTGGTCTGCAGTATCAGTTGGACATAGGTGGGAATGCCGGACTGACGATCGATACGGTAGGCGATCACCAGAAGCCTTTCACTAGTTGATTAGTGGAAGACGTTAATGCGTACCCCTCGGTTTGTCCATGCTCTGTTCGGATCTCGATATTCGGAGTGGCGATCACCGCGTTGGCCGTGACGGCTGGGGGATGCGCCGCCATCTCCGACCCGCAGCAGACCCGAGACTTCTTCGCCCGGGGCCAGTCCTACTACCGCTCGCGCAGAATCGCAGTGGCTGTGCCGCTCGACGCGGGGTAGTGGGCAATCGGCACTCGGTACTGTGGGAAAGAAGATCACGTACTTTCTCGAGTAGGGATGACAGATGGCTGTGGGCTCCGACCGATTCTGGCGTGTACTCGGCCGCTCTGCGCAGAAGGCGCAGAGCGCGTCGCGTCGGCGCGTCGAGCAGGCCGGAGACCATGCGAGCTGGGCTTCGGGCTTGTCGGACGCCGAATTGGTCACCGAGGCCTCTGCGTTGCGGGCCCCGAGCGCATCGAAACTCGACGTTCCGCGGTACCTGGCGTTGACGCGTGAGGCGAGCGACCGCACGCTCGGCATGCGACCGTTCGACGTACAACTTCTGGGAGCCGAGCGACTTCTCGCCGGTGACGTGGTGGAAATGGCGACCGGCGAAGGAAAGACGTTGTCCGGGGCCGTGGCTGCGGTGGGATATGTCCTGTCCGGTCGCAGGGTTCACGTCATCTCGGTCAACGACTTTCTCGCACAACGCGATGCGCGGTGGATGGCTCCGCTGTTCGAGGCTCTGGGTATCACCGTCGGTTCCATCGCCGAGTCGTCCTCGGCGCAGGAACGTCGTGATTCCTACGCGTGCGATATCACGTACGCGTCGGTCAACGAGGTCGGATTCGATGTTCTCCGTGACCATTTGGTCGACGATCGTGCCGATCTGGTGTCGCCCGTCCCGGATGTCGCACTGATCGACGAGGCCGACTCGGTGTTGGTCGACGAAGCGTTGGTGCCGTTGGTGTTGGCCGGCTCGGTATCGGGTGACGTGTCGACCTCGACGGTGATGGACGCAGTCCGCCTGTTGGACAAGGGGATCGACTTCGACACCGATGCCGAAGGACGCAATGTGTTCCTCACGGACGAGGGCGCGCTTCGGCTCGAGAAGGAACTCGGCGGAATCGATCTCTACTCCGAGCAGCACGTCGGATCGACCCTCGTTGCGGTCAATGTCGCGCTGCACGCTCAGGTGCTGGTGCAACGCGATGTCGACTACATCGTGCGTGAGGGACGTGTTCAGCTGATCAACGCTTCCCGTGGCCGAGTGGCGGACTTGCAGCGTTGGCCGGACGGGTTACAGGCGGCCGTAGAGATCAAGGAGGGGCTCGAGCCCACCGAGACCGGTGAAATTCTCGACACGATCACGGTGCAGGCGCTGATCAACCGGTATGCCACCGTATGTGGAATGACCGGCACGGCAATGGCGGCGGGGGAGCAGCTGCGTACGTTCTACGGGCTCGGCGTCTCGGTCATCGAGCCGAACGTGCCGACGGTGCGGGTCGACGAGGTCGACCGGGTGTACGACACGGTCGAGCACAAGAATGCCGCAATTGCGCAGCAGGTCAAGGAAATTCACGAGACCGGGCAACCGATACTCGTCGGAACGCACGATGTCGCGGAGTCGGAGACGCTGGCGGCGATCCTCGCGGAATCCGGTGTGGACGCCGTCGTACTCAACGCCAAGAACGACGCCGAGGAGGCCGCGGTCATCGCTGCCGCCGGAGTGCACGGCGCGGTCACCGTCTCGACGCAGATCGCCGGGCGCGGAACCGATATCAAGCTCGGGGGACCGGAGGGGACCGACCGCGACCGCATCGCCGAGTTGGGTGGGCTGTTCGTCGTCGGCACCGGCCGCCACACCACCGAGCGGCTCGACAATCAATTGCGAGGACGTGCGGGCAGGCAGGGCGACCCGGGCCGTTCGGTGTTCTTCAGCAGTTGGGAGGACGACGTCGTCAAGAACAACATCGGTGACAAGGACGCACCGAAAGGCATCGACGACAGCGGCCTGTTCACCTCTGCCGCCGCAGCCGATCGAGTCGATCATGCCCAGCGCATCGCCGAAGGACAGATGCTCGAAATACACTCACGTACCTGGCGCTACAACCAACTGACGGCGCAGCATCGGGAGATTCTGGACCGTCGTAGGGCAGCGTTGCTGAGCACCGGAGAGGCGTTGGCTCTGCTCGAGGAGCAGTCGCCGACGCGATCGAAGGAACTTCGCGAGAACGTGTCGGAGGAGACCCTCGTGGTGGTCGCCCGCCGAATCGTTCTTCACCACCTCGATCGCGCGTGGTCGGACTACCTAGCGCACCTGGCCGACGTGCGCGAGAGCATCCACCTCCGTGCGCTGGGTCGCGAGAATCCACTCGACGAGTACCACCGAATTGCGGTCGAGGCCTTCAAGACTGTCTCCGCCAAGGCCATGGATCTGTCCCACGCGACATTCGAGTCGGCCGAGATCACCTCCGACGGAATCGATCTCGACAATGCCGGTATGCGCCGACCGACGTCGACGTGGACGTACATGGTGCACGACAACCCGTTTGCCTCCCGCGGAAATGCCGGTGCGGCCGGTCTGGGGCCGATCTTCGGTGGCTGACGCGCGCCGGGCACTGCTCGCTCTCGCCTGTGGCGTGAGCGTGTTGGCCTCGGGCTGCACCGATTCGTACGGGGAATTCCCGGCAGACAAGAATTACACCTCCGTCGATGCCGACGGTTCCTACACCCCGGTCTCGGGTACGACGATCCGGCTCGAGTTCGCCGACGACCGCATCTCGGCCGAAGCCGGATGCAACAGGTTGTTCGGCACCGTCGACACTTCGCTGGGGACGCTCACCGTCGATTCCCTGGGTGCCACGCGGATGGGGTGCCCGGCCGAGCTCATGGAGCAGGATCGGTGGCTGTCGGAGTTTCTGTCCTCGAAGCCGAAATGGTCCAGAGAAGACGACACGATGACTCTGGACAACGGACGCGACCGAATCGTGTTCACCGAATCCTGACGGAGCGTGGTTCGGACGCGGCGTGGCGCACGCCGTCCAGAAAGAGCCGGAGACCGAAGTCGAATTTGCTGGTGGGATCGGGGCGCTCGAACATCGGGGACGCGTCGGCGGTCAGCGCCCCGGCCGAGTCCATCTGGAGCCGAGCCTGTTCGTCCACGGTATGGCCGAGCACGTAGTACAGCAGCGTATCGGCGGTCAGTTCGGCGTCGACTCTGGGCAACCCGGCACGAATGCAGACCGCGGCGATGCGTTCACGGATGCGGTTGGTGGTGAGCCGCGAGGCGTAGGTGGAGGCGACCAGTTCGGCTCCGTCGCGCCGGGAGAGCAGCGCGTCGCGAAGTCGATGTGCGATCTGCGAGATCTGCGCGTCCCACAGTTCTTCCGTCGACGGTGCGTCGGCACCGGACAGTATGTGATCTGCGATCGCTCCCAGCAGCGTCTGCTTGTTGGGGAAGTGCCAGTACAGCGCTCCGGGTTGGACGTGCAGTGAGGTCGCCAGGCGGCGCATGGTCAGATCCGCGAGGCCGTACTCGTCGAGAATGGCTATTGCACCGTCCAGGACGTCCTGCCTGCGTAGCTGCACTTCCTACCCCTGCCGTTCGACGCGGTGTTTCGCTTTGACAGTAGCCGAGTGCGGTGCCTAACGTGAACGCCGTTCAACTTGAACGGTGTTCAATTCCGAGACCGTTCGACGACGAGGGGACCGGTATGGACATATTGCGTACGGCGCGCCTGCAGGTGCTCGACAACGGCATTGCGCTCGATCGATCCCAGGTGCTCGAGGTACTCGAGCTCGGAGAGGATCGTCTCGAAGAGACGATGCAACTGGCGCACGAGGTTCGGATGCGATGGTGCGGACCGGAAGTGGAGGTCGAGGGGATCGTCAGCCTCAAGACCGGAGGCTGCCCCGAGGACTGCCACTTCTGCTCGCAGTCGGGCCTGTTCGCCTCTCCGGTGCGGGCAGCCTGGCTCGATATTCCGTCGTTGGTCGAGGCGGCGAAACAGACCGCGAAGACCGGGGCCACGGAGTTCTGCATCGTGGCCGCAGTGCGGGGTCCGGACGCTCGACTGCTCGCGCAGGTCGCCGCGGGAATCGAAGCCATTCGCGGCGAGGTCGACATCGACATCGCTTGTTCGCTGGGCATGCTGGACCAGGATCAGGTCGACCAACTCGCGGCAATGGGTGTGCACCGCTACAACCACAACCTCGAGACCTCGCGGTCCTACTTCCCGAACGTGGTGACCACCCATACCTGGGAGGAACGCTGGAACACACTGCGGATGGTCCGCGAGGCCGGCATGGAGGTCTGTTGCGGAGGCATCCTCGGTATGGGCGAGACGCTGGAGCAGCGAGCCGAGTTCGCAGCCGATCTCGGCGCTCTCGAACCCGACGAGGTTCCCCTGAATTTCTTGAACCCACGTCCCGGAACGCCGTTCGGAGATCTGGACGTGCTGCCTGCATCGGATGCGTTGCGAGCCGTTGCCGCCTTCCGGCTGGCCCTGCCGCGGACGATTCTTCGATTCGCGGGCGGCCGCGAGATCACTCTCGGTGATCTCGGAGCTCAGCAGGGAATTCTGGGCGGCATCAACGCGATCATCGTCGGAAACTACTTGACGACGCTCGGTCGTCCCGCCGAGGAGGATCTCGATCTTCTCGGGGAACTGCAGATGCCGATCAAAGCGTTGAACTCGACGATCTGATGCGCGTATTAAGGTGGGTCGAATGACGAGCGAGAGCCGGTACGACCCGCACACCGGTCGGTCTGTCGAGGTCGGTACGGATGCGGGGGCACCGTCGTTCTCGGTTGCCGTCGGTCTCGGGCTGGAGCCGCCGAGGTACTGCGACCGGTGCGGTCGCAGGATGGTGGTGCAGATCGTGCCCGACGGATGGACGTCGGTGTGCTCGCGGCACGGCCTGATCGATTCCGCCGCGACGGGTAGGCGTTAGGTGACGACCTCGTCTGCCGTCGAGACTCCGGAGCGGCGTCGAACGCTTCGCTTTGTGGCTCTGGTCGGCGGTGTGACGATCGCGCTGTCCGCCGTCGGCGGTCTGCTGTGGGGATTCCTGGCACCGAGCCAGCAGTTGCTCGTCGTCGCGCAGGACAGAGGAGCAACACTGACCGGGGAGAGTCTGCATCGATTCGACGCTCTCGCCCTGTTCGTCCTCGTCTCGTTCGCTCTCGGCATTCTCGTGCCGATCGGGTGGTGGCTGTGGATTTCCCAGCGGGGTCCACGGCTGTTCGTGGCCGTGTTCGTCGGGTCGTTCGTCGGCTCGATCGCAGCAGTGCTGGTGGGCAACGGCGTTGCGGCGCTGCGATTCCCGAAGGCGGACGAGCCGGCCGTCGGATCGATCGTCCGGGTTGCACCGAGTATCGACACGCCGACGGCACTGATCGTGCAGGCGCTGACGGCGTCGTTGGTGATACTGCTGCTCGCGGCGATGAATCCCAACGACGATCTGCAGCACCCCGATTCCGATCCCGAGCTCGACGAGATCGAATTCGACGTCGCTCCGCCGCCGCCGTCGTTCGACTCGCGGGTGCCCGACTGACGGCGGATCTCGTTCATCCCTGTGGTGGCCGCAATGCCGCGAACTCGTCGGTGACGCGAATGCTGTTGTCGGCGAACCGGAACAATGCTGGAGGCCGTCCACCCGCTCGACCCGACGGTGCACGCCGTCCGGTGGGTTCGATGACGCCGCGGCGGCTCAGTACCCGTTGCAGATTGGTGGCGTCGACCTGATAGCCGAGGGCTGCGCCGTAGATTTCGCGGAGCGTCGAAATCGCGAATTCTGCAGGAGCGAGGGCGAATCCGATGTTGGTGTACGACAGTTTGGCGACCAGTCGATGCCGTGCGTGCTCGACGACCGTTCCGTGATCGAACGACATGGCGGGCAGTCCCGACACCGGGTACCAGGTCGTATCCGCGGGCAGGGTGGGCTCGGCCGCGATCGGTACGAGGCCGAGAAACGTCGACGCGATTCGGCGATCTCCCGGCACCCTGTCCGGCTCGCTGAAGATGGACAGCTGCTCGAGGTGTGCCACCTTGCGTACGTCGACCTTCTCGGCGAGCTGCCTCCGCGCGGACGTGGCCAGGTTCTCGTCGTCGCGCAGGGTGCCCCCGGGGAGTGACCAGGTGCCCGCCTCGGGGTCGAGTGCACGCTGCCACAACAGGACCGCCAGTTCAGGGGTGTCGGGGTCGGAAAAGACCCGAACTTGGAACACCGCAATGAGTACTTCGTGGACGGTGCTACGATGAATCATGTTTTCGATCATAAGTCGAAAACTTCCTCGGAGGAAATTCGGTCACCGATGACCGGATGATCGGTGAAGGAGAACCGTCATGACCAGCAGCGCTACCCAGGTGAACTTCCTGGACTCGGCATTCGCCGGAGTCCGCGACATCGTCGATGGAGCCGGTGGTTACGGGGGAGTCGACGCGTCGGCTGAATGGGCCGCGGAAGTGCGACGGCTCGCCGATCTGCGAGGTGCGACCCTGCTGGCGCACAACTACCAGCTGCCTGCGATTCAGGACGTTGCCGATCACGTCGGTGATTCGCTCGCGCTTTCGCGCATGGCCGCCGAGGTATCCGAGGACACCATCGTGTTCTGCGGCGTGCACTTCATGGCCGAGACCGCCAAGATCCTCAGCCCGCAGAAGACGATCCTGATCCCGGACCAGCGTGCGGGTTGCTCGCTCGCCGACTCGATCACTGCCGAGCAGTTGCGCGAGTGGAAAGCAGACTTCCCGGATGCCGTCGTCGTCTCCTACGTCAACACGACAGCCGAGATCAAGGCGCTCACCGACATCTGCTGCACCTCGTCCAACGCCGTCGAGGTCGTGCAATCGATCGATCCGAGCCGCGACATCCTCTTCCTGCCCGACCAGTTCCTCGGGGCTCATGTCAAGCGCGTGACCGGGCGCGAGAATCTGCACATCTGGGCCGGTGAATGCCACGTCCACGCAGGCATCAACGGCGACGAGCTCGCCGAGAAGTCTCGAACCCACCCCGATGCGGAGCTCTACGTGCATCCCGAATGCGGTTGCGCCACCTCGGCTCTCTACCTCGCCGGCGAAGGATTCGTGCCCGCCGACAAGGTCAAGATCCTCTCCACCGGCGGCATGCTCGACGCGGCCCGCGCCACCGAATCCAAGCAGGTTCTGGTCGCCACCGAGATCGGGATGCTGCATCAACTCCGCAGGGCTGCACCCGATGTCGACTTCTTGGCCGTCAACGACCGCGCGTCGTGCGGATACATGAAGATGATCACGCCCGCCGCGCTGTTGCGCTGCCTCGTCGAAGGGCGCGACGAGGTCCACGTCGACCTCGAAACGGCGAACATCGCCAGCAAGTCGGTGCAACGCATGATCGAGATCGGCACACCCGGCGGCGGCGAGTGAACCCGTCGGTCGCCTGGGAAACCGCGGCCGACCTCGTCGTCGTCGGCGGCGGAATCGCCGGACTGACCGCGGCTCGCACGGCCGCCGCTCGCGGCCTGCGCGTGCTGACGGTCAGCAAGGGCAGTTCGGTCGATACCGCGACCAAGTATGCGCAGGGCGGAATCGCAGTCGTCGGCACCGATCTCGGCGACTCGATCGATGCGCACGTGTCGGATACCTGCGCAGCAGGCGCGGGCCTGTGCGACGAGGATGCGGTGCGTTCCATCGTCTCCGGCGGCCGCGCGGCGATCGCGTCGCTCGAAGTCGCCGGCGCACATTTCGATCGTGCGCCCGACGGTTCGGTTTCCCGCACCCGAGAGGGTGGCCACAGTGTGCGCCGAATCATCCATTCCGGCGGCGATGCCACCGGAGCGGAGGTACAACGCACACTGGACTCCGCAGTGCCATCGGTGGAATTCGACACCACGGCGCTGCGTGTACTGACCACCGACGGCGCGGTGGCCGGACTCCTCGTGCGCGGGCCTCGCGGTGTCGGCGTCGTTCGCACTCCGACGGTGTTGCTCGCGACAGGCGGCCTGGGACAACTGTTCTCGTGCAGTACCAACCCGGCCGGTGCCACGGCCGACGGCATTGCACTGGCACTCGATGCGGGCGCACGGATCGCGGATCTGGAGTTCGTTCAGTTCCACCCGACCGTGCTGTTCGCCGCAGGGTCGACGGGCCGTCGCCCGCTGATCAGCGAAGCGGTGCGCGGAGAGGGTGCCCGCTTGGTCGATGCCACCGGCCGCGCATTCATGGACGGTGTTCACCCCATGGGCGACCTCGCACCACGCGACGTGGTCTCGCGTGCCATCGCCGAGTTGCTGTACCGCAGCGGCGACGACCACGTGTTGCTGGACGCCCGTCGCGTGGAGCACGTGCGTGAGCGTTTCCCGACCGTGACGGCATCGTGCCTGGACGCCGGAATCGATCCCGCAACGGATCTCATCCCCGTGGCACCCGCCGCGCACTACTCGTGCGGGGGAGTCGTGACCGACACGTTCGGACGGACGTCCGTCTCGGGATTGCTCGCTGCGGGTGAGGTGGCGCGCACCGGGCTGCACGGTGCCAACCGGTTGGCGTCGAACAGTCTGCTCGAGGGTCTGGTGGTCGGCGAACGCGCTGCGCTCGTCGCCGCGGAGCGGGTCGGAACCACGGTCGCCGTGTCCGATACCGCGCTGCCTGTGTACCGGCGGATCGATCGCGCGGTACTGCAGCGAACCATGACCACGGACGTCGGTGTCGTCCGCGATGCGTCCGGTCTTGCGGCGGCACAGGACGTGCTGGCACACGGCGTGGTGTCGGAACCGCCGGTCGACGGCGTAGCGGTCGAGGATGCCGCCCTGACGGCAGCGGCAGACGTGATCGTGCTGGCTGCGGCGCACCGCCGAGAGAGCCGAGGGTGTCACACCCGACGGGATTTCCCGGACAGCATGCCCGAGTACCGACGGAGCCTGTATGTCGAACGCGACGACGACGGACGACTGACGATCGTGAACGATGACGTGATGACGGGAGCAAGCTGACATGACCGGTACTGCCGACGAAGTGAACCCGGGAGTCGACCGCGACGAGGTTCTCGCACTCATCCGCACCGCGCTCGACGAGGATCTCCGGTACGGGCCGGATATCACCACCATGGCAACGGTTCCCGAGGACGCCGTGGCCACGGCGTCGGTGGTGTCTCGACAGTTCGGCACCCTCGCGGGCCTCGATGTCGGACTGCTGGTTCTCGACGAGGTGATCGGTTCGGGCGCGTACTCGATCCGCCACAGGACCGCCGACGGATCGAATGTCGAACCCGGACAGGCTGTTCTGACGGTCGAAGCTCCCACCCGTGGATTGCTCACCGCCGAGCGCACCATGCTCAATATCGTCTGTCACCTGTCGGGTATCGCAACCGCCACGGCCGGCTGGGTCGCCGAGGTCGCAGAGACCGAGTGTCGCATTCGAGACAGTCGAAAGACGTTGCCCGGACTGCGATCGCTACAGAAGTACGCGGTACGGGCGGGCGGCGGGGTCAACCATCGGATGGGTCTCGGTGACGCCGCGCTGATCAAGGACAACCACGTCGCGGCGGCCGGCTCCGTCGTCGCTGCCCTGCGAGCCGTGCGGGCCGCTGCGCCGAACATCGCCTGCGAGGTAGAGGTCGACAGTCTCGAACAACTCGACGAGGTGCTCGCCGAGAACGTCGAACTCGTTCTGCTGGACAACTTCGCGCTGTGGCAGACGCAGATGGCGGTGCAGCGCCGCGACAAGTTCGCGCCGGACACCAAGTTGGAATCCTCGGGTGGACTGACCGTCGACGTGGCTCGGGATTACGCGCGTACGGGGGTCGACTTCCTGGCGGTGGGCGGTCTGACACACTCGGTGACAGTGCTCGACCTCGGCCTGGACATGTAGCCGAGCCTCACGATTCGAGAAAGACGTTCGAAGATGGAATTGCAGAGTGCCCGTCTGGACAGCTGGATCTGGGCGGTGCGACTGTTCAAGACGCGGTCTGCCGCTGCCGCAGCCTGTCGCGGTGGGCATGTCCGCGTCAACGGCACCCCCGCAAAGCCCGGCCAACGGGTCGGGCCGGACGACGAGATCCGGCTGCGCGTGGAGGGCGTGGAGAAGATCGTCGTCGTCGTACGTGCCATCACCAAACGCGTCGGCGCGTCGGTGGTAGCCGAGTGCATGATCGATCGCAGTCCGCCGCCGCCACCGAAAGAGGTTCTGGCGTCGGTTCCCCGACGTGACCGCGGAACGGGCCGTCCGACCAAGCGTGATCGACGTGACATCGATCGGCTGCGGCTGCGCCCCTCGTGAGTGTTGTGCGTACCTCCGGGGGCGCACAACGCGCACGAGGGCGAAGCCCGGCTAGCGTCTCTTTCCGCTGCGACGTGCGTTCGTTTTCGTCTTGACGACCGGTCGAGCCGGTTTGGAGGGCTGCGCCTTCTTCTTCTTGACGGGCGCGTCGTCCGACGATCCGCGTGAACTTCGCGTCGACCGGCCCCGCACGATGCCGATGAATTCTTCGATGCGGTCGTCTTCCCGCTCCGCCACCCAGGCCAGTGCGATCTGTGACTGCTCGACGTCGGTGACCGGGCGGTACACGAGATCTTTGCGAGCGTTGAAACGCGCAACCGAGTGCGGGACGATCGCCACCCCCAGCCCGGCAGCCACGTATTCGAAAGTCTCCGCAGTGCTGTTCATCGGTGGCAGTGCGGGACGATCGCCGGTGCTCAGTTCTGTTGCAACAGCAGCCCATTCGGGCACCGAGGCCGGATCGGCGAGCAGGTGTTCGTCGGCGAGGTCCAGCGCGGTGACCGAGTCGAATGCTGCGACCGCATGGTCTTTGGGCACCACCACGACCTGAACTTCCTGATACAGCCCGATGGCGTTCAGACCCTCACGGTCGATCGGCGGCCTGACGAAGCTGACGTCGACTGTTCTGTCACGCAGATGAGACACCTGCGTGTTCGGAGTCGTCGCCACGACGGACAACGCGACATCGGGAAACCGATCGGCCCAGATTCGCGTCCACTTGGTCAGCGTCACGCCCTCGGCGTATCCGATGGTGAAACTGCGCGGCTCGCCGGCAGCAACCTGTGCAACCTCCGAACGCCGATCGTCCTCGGCGATCTCGACCAACGCGCGTTCGAGCAGATCGCGTCCGTCGGCGGTGAGTTCGGTGGGGGAGGCACCCGGCACGAACAGGTCGACGCCGAGCAACTCTTCGAGTTCCACCACGGTCTTGCTGAGGCGGATTCGGGAGATTCCGAGCGACTGAGCAGCGCGGGCGAAATGCAGTTGTTGCGCCACTGCCGCATACCAGCGCAGTGTCTGCACATCGATGTTCACGGAGTCGAGCCTATGGGACGGTGCACGGAGCGCGGGACGGTGGCGTCGGGACCGCCGATTGCCGGATAAGCTGGTCCGGTGAGCCCGGAGAACAAACAGCAGACCATGAAGCCATTGACCGCGGCGAACAAGCTCGGCATCTATCTACCCGCAGCGCCGGAAGAGTTCCAGAACTCGATGATCAGCAGATCCGACCTGGACGCCCTGCGTAGTGATCCGCCGCAGTGGCTGACCGACTTGCAGACCGACGGACCCTTCCCCCGCGACGTGATCGCGAAGAAGCTCGACGTGTCCATCGCCGGATTGGCACGCGGCGGAGTCACCGAAGCGTTGACCAGTGTGGAGATCGAGGACCTGATCGCCAGCCCACCGCAGTGGCTGGTACGCGAGCGTCGGACTCAGATCCAGGTTCGCAAGGATGCCGAGCGCATCAAGGAGAAGCAGGAAGCGCGTCGCACCGCGGGCAATCGGCCCACGAAACTACGCAACCTCTAGGGAGCGACGACTCCGTCGAGGTATCGCCACCGGCCGTCGACCCGTACGAATCGGCTGATCTCCGACATCGTGCCGGCACCGTCGGGATGCTTGTACCGTGCCTCGAACTGCACGGTGCCGGTCTCGTCGAAAAGTCCGCCTGCGTCGGCAGCGAGGACGTCGAGCCGATACCACCGTTGGTCGGGGTCCAACTCCAGCTCAGCCGGAGCGGTGTCGGGATGCCAGGACGTCCGCAGGTAGGCGACGTCGCCGACGGCAAACGCGGTGAAGCGCGAGCGCATCAGCTTCTCCGCCGTCGGTGCATCGACGGGGCCCGTCAGGTACGGCTCGCAACACGCATCGAACGTGTCGCCGCTCGAACACGGACACCGTGTACTCACTCGTCGACCTCCACTTCGACTGTGTACGTGCCGAGTTCGTGCTCGTCCCGCTTACCCACGTCCTGAATCCAGGTGTTGGCTTCGAGCAGAGTGTCGAACAGCCCCAACGGAATCGGATCTCCGCCGAGCGCATTCTTCATGATCACGCGGTATTTCCTCATGGGGTCACCCTTCGTACCGTGGCCAGAAATGTTGCGGCGGCAAAGAACAGGCCGGCGAACGTGCGGTTCATGGTCTTCTGCTGACGGTGGGACCGCATCATGCGGAGGACTCGCGATGCCAGAGAGGTGTAACCGGTCATCACCAGCATGTCGACGACGACCATGGTCGCCGCGATGGCGAGATACTGGGTGATCAGCGGCCGCGCTGGGTCGAGAAACTGGGGCAGCACAGCGACCATGAACACGACGGCTTTCGGGTTGCTCGCGTTGACGAGAAATCCTCGCGCGAGCATCGTCGTGCCTCGATCCGCCACCGCGGGGGCGTCCGCTACTTCGGACGGAGCCGACCGCCACTGGCGAATGCCGAGGTAGACCAGATAGGCGACACCGAACCACTTGATCGCGGTGAAGGCCAGGGCCGAATTGGCCAGGACAGCACCGAGTCCGACTGCGACGATGCCGATCTGGACCAGCAGGCCGATCTGCAGCCCGAAGATGTTCCAGTAGCCGCGGCGCAGGCCGTAGCGCAGACCTGTGGACATCGACGCGATGGCTCCGGCTCCGGGAGACAGACTGATGACGATGCTCGCGCCGAGGAAGGCGAGCCACACTGACCAGGACATGTGTTCATTGAACTACGCCCGTCAATTCGCATTCTGCGCGGTGGCCGGGTGTCGATACGGTCATTGCGGGGTAGACGCTGCAGATGGCAGACATCAGAACCATCGACAGCGGTCCCCAGCAGGTCACGAGACAGACCGAGGTTCGGGCACCGGCAGCCGAACTGTTCGACATCGTGGCCGATCCCACCCGGCACGGCGAGCTGGACGGATCCGGCACAGTCAAGGACACCGTCCGTGGACCCGAGAGGCTGAGCAGCGGCGCGAAATTCTCCGTCGGCATGAAGCAGTACGGCGTGCCGTACAAGATCACCAGCACCGTGACCGAATTCGTGGATGCGGATCGACACAAGATCATCGAGTGGCAGCACCCGATGGGCCACAGCTGGCGCTGGGAATTCGAGGAGAAGCAGCCGGGCCTGACCACTGTCACCGAGAGCTTCGTCTACGGCACCGCCAAGGTTCCGAAAATGCTCGAGTTGTTCAAGATGCCGCAGAAGAATGCGCAGGGCATCACGAGCACACTGCACAATCTGGCTGCTCGTTACGCCTGACCTCTCGGACAGCCCGTGGCGGTACGGGCCCTGCTCTACAGTGACCCGCATGCCGATCGAACCCGATACCAAGAACTGGACGTGGGTCCTCGACAGTGCCTGCCCCGACTGCGGGTTCGACTCGAGCTCCGTCGAATACGACGCCGTACCCGCGTTGATCCGCGCTGACGTGGATCGGTGGATCGCAGTGCTCCGTCGCGAGGACGCGGCAGTGCGTCCCGACGATTCGACATGGTCGGCGCTCGAATACAGCGCACATGTTCGGGATGCACACCGCATATTCCGCACTCGGTTGGCGCTGGTGCTGACCGAGGACGATCCCGAGTTCGACAACTGGGACCAGGACGCCACGGCCGTGGCCGAGAACTACAACGCGCAGAATCCGGCGACGGTGGCGTCGGAACTCGGGGAAGCGGCACATGCGTTGGCCGACGCCTTCTCGGCTGTGCCGCCGGAAGACCGTGATCGCAGAGGGCGACGCAGCGACGGTTCCCACTTCACCGTCGAAACTCTGGCGGCCTACTACATTCACGATCCCATCCACCATCTGTGGGACGTGCGGGGCTGAGCCGAATTCGGTGGAACTATCCTGGTGGTTCGGACAACACTGATTCGACCGAACCCCGGCACCGAACCGACTCCACGAAGGGGCCCACTATGCCTGCCCGCATCGAGCTCGCCCGCGTCGATCTACGCGGACGAACTCCATCCACTGCCGAACTACGCGGCGCTCTTCCCCGAGGCGGAGTGGATGTCGATTCGGTGCTGCATCAGGTTCGTCCCGTCGTCGACGCAGTCAAGGACCGTGGGGCCGACGCGGCCCTCGAGTTCAGCGAGAAGTTCGACGGAGTCCGACCGGACCGCGTTCGGGTTCCGCAGCAGGAATTGGTTCGAGCTCTCGACGAGCTGGACCCGGCCGTCCGGGCCGCCCTCGAGGTCGCGATCGAGCGAACCCGCCTGGTGCACTCGGATCAACGCCGCACCGACCACACCACCCAGGTCGTGCCCGGCGGCACGGTGACCGAGCGCTGGATTCCGGTCGATCGCGTGGGTCTCTACGTGCCCGGTGGCAACGCTGTGTACCCGTCGTCGGTCGTGATGAACGTGGTGCCTGCCCAGATCGCTGGCGTCGGTTCGCTGGTGGTGGCGTCGCCGCCGCAGAAGAACTTCGGTGGATTACCCCACCCGACGATCCTGGCGGCCGCGCAGCTCCTCGGAGTCGACGAGGTCTGGGCCGTCGGCGGCGGTCAGGGCATCGCTCTGCTCACGTACGGCGGTGTCGACACCGACGGCGAAGAACTGGCACCGGTCGATCTGATCACCGGCCCGGGCAACATCTACGTCACGGCGGCCAAGCGACTGTGTCGTTCGCTCATCGGAATCGACTCCGAGGCAGGCCCTACCGAGATCGCGATTCTCGCCGACGGCACCGCGGATCCGCTGCACGTCGCAGCAGACCTGATCAGTCAAGCCGAGCACGACGTGATGGCCGCGAGTGTGCTGGTGACCGACAGCCTCGAGCTCGCCGATGCCGTCGACGAAGCTGTCAATGCGCAGATGGCGTCCACCCGGCACGCGGAACGCGTCACCACGGCGCTGAGCGGCAGCCAGTCCGGAATCGTTCTGGTCGACGACGTCACACAGGGCCTGGCCGTGGTCAACGCCTACGCGGCCGAACACCTGGAGATTCAGACGAAGGACGCGTCCGACGTCGCCGCTCGCGTGCGCAGCGCCGGCGCTGTATTCGTGGGGGCGTGGTCTCCAGTGAGCCTCGGTGATTACTGCGCCGGGTCGAATCACGTACTGCCGACGGCCGGGTGCGCTCGGCATTCGTCCGGCCTGAGTGTGCAGACGTTCCTGCGGGGGATCCACGTGGTGGACTACAGCGAGGCCGCACTGAAAGATGTTGCTGCGCACGTCATTGCGCTGGCCAACGCCGAAGATCTCCCGGCTCACGGTGAGGCCGTTCGGCTGCGTTTCGAGGGGTTGCGTACCGGTGGTACATCATGAGTGATGCTCTGGGGCAATCAATTTCGCTCGACGATCTGCCGTTGCGCGAGGCGCTGATCGGCAAGTCGCCGTACGGCGCGCCGCAGCTCACCGTGCCGGTTCAGTTGAACACCAACGAGAATCCACACCCGCCGACGCAGGCACTGATCGACGACGTTGCCGAATCGGTGCGCATCGCCGCGGCGCAGCTGCACCGGTATCCGGATCGCGACGCAGACGACTTGCGAGCCGACCTGGCGCGTTATCTCACCGGGCAGACTGGCTTTGCGGTCGACACTGCCAACGTGTGGGCGGCCAACGGCTCCAACGAGATTCTGCAGCAACTCCTCCAGGCCTTCGGTGGGCCGGACCGTACCGCGCTGGGTTTCGTGCCGTCGTACTCGATGCACCCGATCATTTCGTCGGGGACTCAGACCGAGTGGATTCCGGCGCAGCGTCGGGCGGATTTCACTCTCGACGTCGACTACGCAGTGCAGGCGATCGAGGAGCGTAAGCCGGACGTCGTGTTCGTGACCAGCCCCAACAATCCGACCGGGCACAGCATCGACGAGGCAGATCTGCGTCGAATCCTCGACGCTGCACCGGGAATCGTTGTGGTCGACGAGGCGTACGCCGAATTCTCCTCGGCGGCAAGCGCAATCGGATTGATCGAGCGCTACCCCAGCAAGATCGTCGTCAGTCGGACCATGAGCAAGGCATTCGCGTTCGCCGGCGGACGGCTGGGATACCTCGTTGCGGCCCCGGCCGTGATCGACGCAATGCTGTTGGTGCGTTTGCCCTATCACCTCTCGGTGGTCACGCAAGCTGCTGCTCGGGCCGCGTTGCGGCACGCCGACGACACCCTGGCGAGCGTGGCCGCCTTGTCGGCCGAACGCGATCGCGTTGCCGACACGCTCGTCGCCCAGGGGTACGACGTGGTGCCGTCCGACGCCAACTTCCTGCTCTTCGGCCGATTCGCCGATGCCGCCCGGACGTGGCAGCGATATCTCGACGACGGCGTCCTCATTCGCGACGTCGGTATCCCCGGGTATCTGCGTGTCACCATCGGACTCGCTCACGAGAACGACCGATTCCTCACCGTCAGCTCGGAACTCGCATCGACCGAAAGAGCAGAGGCACTGCAGTGACCACACCCGCTCCCCGCATCGCCAAGATCGAGCGCACTACCAAGGAATCCGACATCTCCGTCGAGCTCAACCTCGACGGCACCGGCATCGTCGACATCTCCACCGGCGTGCCGTTCTACGACCACATGCTCACTGCCCTCGGCACCCATGCCCGCTTCGATCTCACCGTGCGGGCCAAGGGCGACATCGAGATCGAGGCGCATCACACGGTCGAGGACACTGCGATCGTGCTCGGGCAAGCGCTGGGACAAGCCCTCGGCGACAAGTCCGGCATCACCCGCTTCGGCGACTCGTTCATTCCGATGGACGAGACACTCGTGCATGCGGCGGTCGACGTGTCCGGCCGTCCCTACTGCGTGCACACCGGCGAGCCGGACTACATGGTGCACTCGGTGATCGGCGGCTACCCGGGTGTTCCGTACTCGACCGTGATCAACAAGCACGTGTTCGAGACCTTGGCGTCCAACGCTCGGATCGCGTTGCATGTCCGCGTCATCTACGGCCGCGACCAGCACCACATCACCGAGGCGGAGTTCAAGGCCGTCGCTCGGGCGCTGCGTCAGGCCACCGAATACGACCCTCGGGTCACCGGAATTCTCTCCACCAAGGGCAGTCTGTGATCGGTCGAGCGGTGCTCGTGCGTTGAGTGGTCTGAGTTCGATTCGTGGCCTCCCGGCCGCGATGGCCATGGGTGCGGCCGCGTTCGGCGGCTGGGGCCTGTTGCTCCCGGTGGTTCCGCTCGCGGTGTCGCAATCGGGTTCGTCCGACGCGGTGGCGGCAGCCAGCACCGCGATCTTCATGGCCACCACGGTCATCACCCAACTGTTCGTTCCCTCGATGCTGGTTCGCGTCGGCCATCGGCCCGTGCTCGCGGCCGGTTGCCTGCTTCTGGGTGTTCCCGCGTTGCTGTTCATCGTGTCGGTGCAGGCCGTACCGGCACTCGCCGTGTCGGCGCTGCGGGGCACCGGTTTCGGAATGTTGACGGTCGCCGGGGCCGCCATCGTCGCCGAGTTGGCACCGACCCACTTGCTCGGCCGCGCGACGGGAGCACAGGGGATCGCGGTCGCGCTGTCGCAGATGGTGACGTTGCCGCTGGGCCTGGTGATCTTCGCGGCCAGCCCGACGGCGGTGTTCGTACTGGGGGCTCTGGTTCCCGCTGCGGGCTTGATCGGGGTGGCTCTGTTGCCGCCGACCCGGCCTGCACCGCAACCGGCTCGGGTCGACCGGGTCCGCCTCGACGCCCGGCGATTCCTGGTGCCGTGCTTCGTCGTTGCGTCGGTGTCGGCGTCGTACGGCGGCATCACCAGTCTGCTGCCGATCGCCGAATCCGAGCGAGCCGCGATGATCGGCGTGGCCCTTGCCGTGGTCAGTGCCGCGATGTTGGTCGGTCGATATGCCGCCGGCTCGGTCGCCGATCGCATCGGAATCGGCCGGTCGGTGGTGCCTGCGCTCATCTCCGCGGCCCTGGGCGTCGGTTTGTTCGCCGTCGCCGCCGCAGGTGCCATGCCTGCCGCACTGTTCTTCGTTGCCGCGGTGTTGTTCGGAATCGGTTACGGCGCATGCCAGAACGACAGTCTGGTGATGGCCTTCGACGCGGCGGGGCCCGCGCGGTACAGCAGCGCCAGTGCCGTGTGGAACATCAGCTTCGATGCCGGTACCGGCGCAGGGGCGCTCGCCCTCGGTGTGATCGCGACGAGTGTGGGCTACACCGCCGCGTTCACTGCAGGTGCAGCCACCGTTGCCGTTGTCGCGGCGGTGGCACTGATCGCGCGTCCACGTCCCCGATAGACTCGTTCCATGACTTCTGTGGTGTTGCTCGACTACGGCTCGGGCAATCTGCACTCGGCGAAAAGGGCGTTGGCCCGCGTCGGTGCCGACGTGACGGTGACCTCCGACTTCGACGAAGCCCTGAATGCAGAAGCGCTGGTGGTTCCCGGGGTCGGTGCATTCGCCGCCTGTATGGAGGGTCTGACGGCCGTTCGAGGTGAGCGCATCATCGGGCGTCGTCTCGCGGGTGGCCGCCCGGTACTGGGAATCTGCGTCGGCATGCAGATCCTCTTCGATCGCGGTGTCGAGTTCGGCGTCGAGGCGGACGGGTGCGGCGAATGGCCGGGCACCGTCGAACGCCTGCAGGCCGAAGTGCTCCCGCACATGGGTTGGAACACCGTCGAGGCTCCGGAGAACAGCGTGCTGTTCGACGGCATCGACCGCGAGACACGGTTCTATTTCGTCCATTCCTACGCCGCGCAGCAGTGGGAGCTCGAACCGAGCGAGACCATCGCCGCGCCGTTGCTCACGTGGGCCGATCACGGTGGCCGCTTCCTCGCTGCAGTGGAGAACGGCGCGCTCTCGGCCACGCAGTTCCACCCGGAGAAGTCCGGCGACGCCGGTGCCGCGTTGCTCGAGAACTGGGTTCGATCGGTGTGAGCGAACGCGAGTTCTCGCTCGGCCGGTTGGCGTTTCGAGCGCTCGGGGCGGCAGTTGCGGTACTCGCCCTCGCGACCGTGTCGATCGCTGTGTGGCAGCCCACCGCCGGCGTTGCTCTGCTCATCGCGTTGGCCGGAGTTGTCGGGGCGATCACGGCCATGGGGGTCGTGTCCACGCGCATGACGCGCAAGGAACTCGGTCCCGACAGCTGACGGGCCGTCCCGGCGGCCTGCGGATCCAGGCAGTGCTGACCCGTTTTGAATTCGACGCGAGTCGGCCCGTAGCATAACCGCACGTGAGCCTGGTCTTATTGCCTGCTGTCGATGTCGCAGGCGGCGAAGCTGTCCGTCTCGTTCAAGGGGAAGCCGGTAGCGAAACGAAGTACGGTTCGCCCCGTGATGCCGCCCTGGCGTGGCAGAACGACGGTGCCGAGTGGGTCCATCTGGTGGATCTCGATGCCGCGTTCGGGCGCGGGTCCAACCGTGAACTGTTGGCCTCGGTGGTCGGTGAGCTCGATGTGAAGGTCGAGCTCTCGGGCGGAATTCGCGACGACGATTCCCTGCGCGCCGCCCTCGCAACCGGATGCGCACGCGTCAACCTGGGTACGGCGGCTCTGGAAGACCCCGAGTGGTGCGCTCGTGCGATCGGCGAATTCGGCGATCGTGTCGCGGTCGGCCTCGACGTGCTGATGGTGGACGGCGCGCCACGTCTGCGTGGCCGCGGTTGGGTCAGCGACGGCGGTGGCCTGTGGGAGGTACTCGAGCGGCTCGAACGCGACGGCTGCTCGCGGTACGTCGTCACCGACGTCACGAAGGACGGCACCCTGACCGGCCCGAACCTCGAACTTCTCGCAGACGTGTGCGACAGGACCGGCAAGCCGGTCATCGCGTCCGGCGGCGTGTCGACGATCGCCGACCTCGAAGCGATCGCCGGACTGGTCGACCGTGGCGTGGAGGGATCCATCGTCGGAAAAGCCTTGTACGCCGGGCGTTTCACACTGCCCGATGCCCTCGCGGCAGTGTCTCGGTAACGACGAATGACCCTTCCCGAGGAACCGAGTCGTCTGCTCGAGATCGCCGGTGGTTTGCTCGACGGCATCCATGATCGGTTCCTCGCGGGCGTCGGCGCACCGAGTGCCGTGCAGAAGGGCCCCGACGACTTCGCCACCGCGGTGGATCTCGAACTCGAGCGTCGTCTGGGCGCGGAACTGTACGACGCCACCGGAATCGCCGTTCACGGTGAAGAGTTCGGCGGTCCCGATCTGAACTCCGGTCTCGTATGGGTACTCGACCCGATCGACGGCACATTCAACTACTCGTCCGGATTGCCTTCTGCCGGAACGTTGTTGGCGTTGCTCGACGACGGCGTGCCGGTCCTCGGGCTCACGTGGCTACCGCTGGTGAATCAGCGATTCTCTGCCGTGGCAGACGGCCCGTTGCTTCTGAACGGGGCACCGCTACCCGCACTGCAACCGAAGTCGTTGCGGGAGTCGATGATCGGGTTCGGTGCGTTCAACGTTGCCAGCCGTGGATCCATCCCCGGCCGCTTCCGGTTTCGCATTCTCGAAGAGTTGTCGATGCACTCCTCGCGGCTGCGCATGCACGGTGCCACCGGAGTCGATCTGGCGTACACCGCCAGCGGCGTACTGGGCGGTGCGGTGGTCTTCGGATACCGCGCCTGGGACAACGCTGCCGGGGCCCTGCTGGTTCGTGCTGCGGGCGGAATCGTCACCGATCTCGATGGCCGACCGTGGACCATCGATTCGAAGTCGGTGCTCGCGGCCGGCCCCGGAGTACACGGCGAACTGCTGAAGGTGATCACCGAACTCGGTGCACCCGGCGACTATCTGGAAGGACCGGTGCGATGAGCGTTGCGGTCAGAGTGATCCCGTGCCTCGATGTCGACGCCGGACGTGTCGTCAAGGGCGTCAACTTCGAAAACCTCCGCGACGCAGGCGATCCCGTCGAGCTCGCGGCAGCGTACGACGCACAGGGAGCCGACGAACTGACGTTCCTGGACGTCACGGCGTCCACATCCGATCGAGGAACCATGCTCGACGTCGTCAGCCGCACCGCCGAGCAGGTGTTCATTCCCCTGACCGTCGGTGGGGGAGTGCGCACTGTTGCCGACGTCGACCTACTGCTGCGGGCCGGTGCCGACAAGGTCAGCGTCAACACCGCGGCCATCGCTCGGCCGGAGTTGCTGCGCGAGCTCAGTGAGCGATTCGGGTCTCAGTGCATCGTCCTGTCGGTCGATGCACGGACCGTTCCGCAGGGACAGCAGGACACCCCGTCGGGCTGGGAAGTCACCACCCACGGCGGCAAGCGTGGAACCGGTATCGACGCCGTCGAATGGGCAGTACGCGGTGCCGAACTGGGAGTCGGTGAGATCCTTCTCAATTCGATGGATGCCGACGGCACGAAGGCCGGATTCGACCTGCCGATGATCGCGGCGGTCCGGTCCGCCGTGCACGTTCCCGTCATCGCCAGCGGAGGAGCAGGGCGCGTCGAACATTTCGCGCCGGCCGTCCACGCCGGAGCCGACGCCGTCCTCGCCGCAAGCGTGTTCCACTTCGGGGACCTCACCATCGGCCAGGTCAAAGAATCGATGCGTGCCGCGCGCATCGTCGTCCGCTAGCGAAGAGGTTTTCGATGACTCTCGACCCGACGCTGTCCGCCCGGCTCAAGCGAAACGAGGCCGGGCTGTTCAGTGCTGTGGTGCAGGAGCGCTCGACCGGCCAGGTACTGATGGTTGCCTGGATGGACGACGAAGCGTTGTCGCGCACGCTCGCGACGCGCAAGGGCACCTACTACTCCAGGTCCAGGCAGCAGTACTGGGTCAAGGGCGAGACCTCGGGGCACACGCAGTACGTGCACGAGGTGCGGCTCGATTGTGACGGGGACACAGTGCTGTTGGTCGTCGACCAGATCGGCGCGGCATGCCACACCGGCACCCACACCTGCTTCGACTCCGACGTGCTGTTGGGGCCCGCGGCTCAGGCGTGACCGGTTCCTGCGGCAATTCCCTTGTCCAGCTGAGTGAGTAGCGTCGTGCTCAGAGTCGACAGTCGACCCACCTCCGCGTCGGACAATCCGTCGAATATCAGAGCCTGCACTGTCTCGACGTGTCCTGGCGCCGATGCCACGACCTTTTCCATGCCGGCGTCGGTCAGCACCGCATAGGAACCGCGGCTCCCCGGAATACTCTCGCGGCGAACCCATCCCGCTTTCTCGAGCTTGGTGACCACGTGCGACAGACGTGACAGTGACGCGTTGGCGTACTCCGCGAGATCGCGCAGTTGAATTCGTCGCTGTGGATTCTCGCTGACGACCGCGAGGACGAAGTAATCGAAGTGGGTCAACTGCGAATCGCGTTGCAGCTGGGCGTCCAATGCTGCGGGCAGTCGGGTGACCAGGGCGACGAGCGCGCGCCACGCCTCTTGCTGGCTCTCGGTGAGCCAGCGGGGATCCACCGCATCATTCGGTGTCGCCGACGTGTCCATCGCGGGTACCTCTCGATCGAGACAGTTGTGTTCTGCACATGATGCCTCGAGCATCCCCGGGCCCGAGGCATCGCGTCGAACAATCGGCCTAGCTGCGGTGCGCGCGCAGGTATTCCAGCGCCTTGTCCGCGTGGGCCTCGAATCGCAGCTCACTGGAGAAACTCTCGAGGACCTTGCGGTCGGTACCGATGACGAACGTCGCGCGCTTGACCGGGGAGAGCTTGGCGAGCAGGCCGCGCTTGACCCCGAATGCGGTCGCGACGGCACCGTCCTCGTCGGAGAGCAACGGATAGTCGAACGATTTGGCGGCGGCGAACTCGGCCTGCTTGGCGACCGCGTCGGCGCTGATGCCGACCCGGGTGGCACCCACCTCGGCGAATTCGCCTGCGAGATCGCGGAAATGGCAGGCTTCGGCGGTGCATCCGGGGGTGAATGCAGCCGGGTAGAAGAACAGCACTATCGGACCGTCGGTCAGCAATTCGGTCAGCGTTCGCAGCTTTCCGGTCTGGTCCGGCAGGGAAAAATCGGGAACGAGCTCGCCTGGTTTCATGGTCGGCAGGTTACCGCGCGCGAGGGTGTCGCCGCCGAACCTGGGAGGATGGGGTCATGCACGGCGAGACGACTCCCCACACGAGCCCCACCGAGACCGCATCCATGGACGCCGCACCCATCGACGCCCAACCCACCGATGCCGCGGACTCGACCACGTCCCGGGAGGTGTTCCGCCAGCTCGCCGCCGAGCATCGAGTGGTGCCGGTGACGCGAAAGGTGCTCGCCGACTCCGAAACTCCGTTGTCGGCGTACCGCAAGCTTGCCGCCGACCGACCCGGAACGTTCTTGCTCGAATCCGCGGAGAACGGGCGGTCGTGGTCGAGATGGTCGTTCATCGGTGCGGGTGCGCCTGCGGCGCTGACGGTGGTCGACGGCGAGGCGGCGTGGCGCGGCAACGTGCCCGCAGGTGTCCCGAGCGGCGGTGACCCCCTCGACGTGTTGGCTCGAACCTTGGAGCTACTCCATTCCGAGCGCGTGCCGGGCCTGCCGCCGTTGACCGGCGGAATGGTCGGATATCTCGGATACGACTCGGTGCGGCGCATCGAGAAGCTGCCCGAACATGCGCAGGACGACCTCGGCATCCCCGAGATGGTCATGTTGCTGGCCACCGATCTGGCGGCCGTGGACCATCACGAAGGATCGATCACCCTGATCGCGAACGCGGTCAACTGGAACGGCACCGACGAGCACGTCGACCGGGCCTACGACGACGCGGTGAGTCGCCTGGACCGGATGTGCGCGGATCTGTCCGAGCCTGCTGCGTCGACGGTGTCGGTCTTCTCCAAGTCCGCGCCCCGTTTCCGCAGGCAGCGGACATCGGAGGGATTCGGTGCCGATGTCGAGCGGCTGGTCGAGGAGATCGAGGCCGGTGAAGCGTTTCAGGTGGTGCTCTCGCAGCGCTTCGAGATGGACACCGAGGCGTCTCCTCTCGACGTCTATCGCATGCTGCGGGCCTCGAATCCCAGCCCGTACATGTATCTGATGCACGTGCCGGGGGAGAACGACGAGACGGCGTTCTCGATCGTCGGATCCAGCCCCGAAGCTCTCGTGACGGTCAAGGACGGTCTCGCGACCACGCACCCGATCGCCGGTACGCGCTGGCGCGGTGCCTCCGAGGAGGACGACGTGCTGCTCGAGAAGGATCTGCTGGCCGACGAGAAGGAGAACGCGGAGCATCTGATGCTCGTCGATCTCGGTCGCAACGATCTCGGCCGAGTGTGTGCTCCCGGGACGGTGCGCGTGGGCGACTACCGCCATATCGAGCGCTACAGCCACGTCATGCACCTGGTGTCGACGGTGACGGGACGTCTCGCCGAGGGAAAGCGGGCTCTGGACGCAGTCAAGGCGTGCTTCCCCGCGGGCACGCTGTCGGGTGCACCCAAGGTGCGGGCGATGGAACTGATCGACGAGCTCGAGCCGACGCGGCGTGGCATCTACGGCGGCATCGTCGGCTATCTCGACTTCGCCGGGGACGCCGATACCGCAATCTCGATTCGCACCGCCCTCATCAAGGACGGCACGGCGTACGTGCAGGCCGGTGCCGGAGTCGTGGCCGACTCGGTAGCGGAGTACGAGGACGACGAAGCGAGGAACAAGGCCATGGCCGTGCTGAGTGCCGTCGCAGCAGCCGAAACGCTGCGTGAGGTCGGTGGCCGATGACCGAACGCTCCGGCGGCCGCGGATCGGCCGTTCTGCCTGTCGTGCTGCTCGTGGTTGCGGCCGCATGCCTGTGGGGTGCGTCCAGAATGACGTGGGTGAGCGTGACGTCCTCCGACGGTCTCGGCGAGAGCCGGACCGACGATCTCGTCGGCAGTACCTGGGCCGCGGCGACGACTCCTCTCGCCTTGGTGCTTGTCGCTGCTGTGGCGGCCTCGTTCGCGGTGCGCGGGTGGGCATCTCGGGTTCTGGCATTGCTCATCGCGGTGGTTGCGATCGCTGCGGCGATTCCGGCCGTTCGGCTACTCGCCGCGGGGGCTTCGGACTCGGAGGCGGCTGCGCTCGCCGAGCTCCCGGCTCGTGCCGAGGTGACGATGACGACGGCATCGACACTGCCCGCGCTGATCACGCTCGCAGGGGCCCTGTGTGCGTTCGCGGCGGCTGCCCTGTCGATTCGGAAATCTTTTGGCCCACAGGTACTCTCGTCCAAGTACGCAGCTCCGGCTGTGCGGCGCGACGAAGTGGCTCGCCGGGCCGCTGGAACCACGTCCGCCGTGGGTGCACAGGACGAGGGTGAAGACCTGACCGAGCGCATGATGTGGGACGCGCTCGATGCCGGTGAAGACCCTACCGACGAGTCCGGTACCCGGCGTTCGTCGGATTGATTCGGCCCTCTACGCTAGGTTCCGACCTCGATGAGATTCCTCACATCGAATGTCGACGCTCAGAAAGGACTGGGGCACCATGACTGTTCTCGACTCGATTCTCGACGGTGTACGAGCCGACGTCGCCGCGCGCGAATCGGTGATCGATTTCGCTGCGGTGAAGGCAGCAGCGAAGCTGGCCCCGGCACCTCTCGACGCGGCGGCTGCCCTCCGCGAGGACGGCATCGGCGTCATTGCCGAGGTCAAGCGTGCGAGCCCGTCCAAGGGCGCGTTGGCCGACATCGGTGATCCTGCGGTGCTCGCGCGTGCCTACGAGCAGGGTGGCGCCCGCGTCATCAGCGTGTTGACCGAAGAGCGTCGATTCCGGGGATCGCTCGCCGATCTCGACGCGGTGCGAGCCGCAGTCTCGATCCCTGTGCTGCGCAAGGATTTCATCGTCGGTCCGTACCAGATCCACGAGGCCCGAGCCCACGGCGCGGACGTCATCCTGCTGATCGTCGCGGCCCTGGAGCAGGACGCACTCACGTCTCTTCTCGATCGCACGGAGTCACTCGGCATGACGGCACTCGTCGAGGTCCACACCGAGGCCGAGGCCGATCGCGCACTCGAGGCGGGTGCCAGCGTCATCGGTATCAACGCCCGCAACCTCAAGACCCTCGAGATCGATCGCGACAGTTTCGGCCGTATCGCGCCCGGTCTGCCCAGTGAGATCATTCGCGTTGCCGAGTCGGGAGTGCGGGGCACCGCCGACCTTCTCGCGTACGCCGGAGCCGGCGCCGACGCAGTGTTGGTCGGAGAAGGTCTGGTCACCGCGGGCGATCCGCGCACTGCGGTCTCGGACCTGGTGACGGCGGGCACGCACCCCTCGTGCCCGAAACCCGCACGCTGAACCGGCACCCCACCCGAACGCGGCGACGGTCCGCCGTTGGGGCACACTGGAGCGGTGAGCACCAGCCAAACTTCTTCCGCCGCGGACGCCCCTCAGGTAGTCCGCTTCAAGGGCGCTGATCTGCCGCAGAGCAGCATCGGCCTCACCGATCGCAGCGCGCACGAGCCCGATGTGGGCGGTCACTTCGGCGTGTACGGGGGCAGGTTCGTGCCCGAGGCGTTGATGGGTGTGATCGAGGAAGTCACCGCCGAGTACGAGAAAGTGCGCAGCGACAACGAGTTCCTCGGTGAGCTGGATCGGCTGCAGCGCGATTACACCGGTCGCCCATCTCCGGTGTTCGAGGCGACCCGGTTGTCCGAGCACGCCGGTGGCGCTCGGATCCTGCTCAAGCGAGAAGACCTGAATCACACCGGTTCTCACAAGATCAACAACGTGCTCGGGCAAGTTCTGCTCGCGAAGCGAATGGGCAAGACTCGTGTCATCGCAGAGACCGGTGCCGGTCAGCACGGCGTCGCGACCGCCACAGCCTGTGCCCTGATGGGTCTCGACTGCGTCGTCTACATGGGTGAGGTCGACACCGAGCGCCAGGCCCTCAACGTCGCCCGGATGCGTTTGCTCGGGTCGGAAGTCGTCGCAGTGAAGTCCGGTTCGCGCACTCTCAAGGATGCGATCAACGAGGCACTGCGAGACTGGGTGACCCACGCCGACAACACTTATTACTGCTTCGGAACCGTCGCGGGGCCGCATCCGTTCCCGGTGATGGTCCGCGATTTCCAGCGCATCATCGGCCTCGAAGCGCGGCAGCAGGTCCTCGCGTCCACCGGCCGCCTGCCCGATGCCATCGCGGCCTGCGTCGGCGGCGGGTCCAACGCCATCGGAATCTTCCACGCGTTCATCGACGACGCCGATGTCCGTCTCGTCGGGTTCGAGGCTGCCGGCGACGGAGTCGAGACCGGTCGTCACGCGGCGACCATCAGCGGTGGTACGCCTGGAGCCCTGCACGGTGCCTACTCGTACCTGCTGCAGAACGAGGACGGCCAGACCGTCGAATCCCATTCCATCTCAGCAGGATTGGACTATCCCGGGGTCGGACCCGAGCATTCGTACCTGCACGACATCGGGCGCGCCGAGTACCGCGGCGTGACGGACACCGAGGCGATGAACGCCTTCAAGCTGCTGTGCCGCACCGAGGGCATCATCCCGGCCATCGAATCGTCGCACGCCATCGCCGGCGCACTCACCCTCGGCAAGGAACTGGGTGAAGGTGCCATCATCCTGGTCAACCTGTCCGGTCGCGGCGACAAGGACGTCGACACCGCAGCCGAGTGGTTCGGTCTGATCGACGGAGACGGCGAAGCGAACGTGGACGACGAAGCAGGTATCAAGCCATGAGCAACAACGACTCTCGCCTCTCCGGGACGTTCGCCCAGTGCCGTGCCGAAGGGCGCGCTGCACTCGTCGGATACCTGCCCGCCGGCTTTCCGACCGTCCCCCGGTCGATCGAGGTCTTCAAGACCATGGTCGATGCCGGGTGCGACATCGTCGAGGTCGGCATCCCGTACTCCGATCCGGTGATGGACGGCCCCACGATCCAAGCTGCTGCAGACGTCGCGCTGCGAGCCGGTGCCCGGGTCAAGGACGTCTTCGCCGTCACCGAGCAGGTTGCCGCCGCTGGCGGCAAAGCGGTCGTCATGACCTACTGGAACCTGGTGCTCAAGTACGGCATCGAGAATTTCGCCCGGAGCCTCGCCGATGCGGGTGGACTCGGAATCATCACTCCCGACCTGATCCCCGATGAGGCCCAGGAATGGATCGAGGTCTCGGATCGGTACGGACTCGACCGAATCTTCCTCGTCGCACCGTCGACGACGGAGGAGCGCCTCGTCAGCACCGTGGAAGCCAGCAGCGGCTTCGTCTACGCCGCCTCGACGATGGGCGTGACCGGTGCCCGCGACGCGGTGTCCTCGATGGCACCGGCGTTGGCGGCGCGTATCCGCGAGCATTCCGACATTCCGATCGGCGTCGGTCTCGGCGTTCGGTCGGGTGCACAGGCTGCCGAGATCGCGAAGTATGCCGACGCGGTCATCGTCGGCTCGGCCTTGGTGACGGCTGTCGACAACGGCCTCGACGCGGTTCGTGACCTGACGACCGAACTCGCCGAGGGTGTCCGCTCCGCTAACGTAGCGTCGTGACTTCGACCGCCTTCCTGGCCTATATTCCCAGTCCCGCGCAGGGGGTGTGGCACGTCGGACCGCTCGCGCTCCGTGCCTACGCCCTGTTCATCATCATCGGCATCGTGGTGGCCGTGGTGTGGGGAGATCGCCGGTGGGTCGCTCGCGGCGGAACCAAGGGCACGGTCCTCGACGTCGCCGTGTGGGCCGTACCTTTCGGGCTTCTCGGTGGCCGGCTGTACCACGTGGCCACCGACTGGAAGACGTACTTCGGTGCCGGCGGTCGGCCGATCGAGGCGCTCTACGTGTGGAACGGCGGCCTCGGAATTTGGGGCGCGGTGTTCCTCGGCGGAGTCGGTGCCTGGATCGCGTGTCGTCGACGCGGCATCCCACTCCCGGCATTCGGTGACGCGGTAGGCCCGCCGATCCTGCTGGCCCAGGCAATCGGCCGCATCGGCAACTACTTCAACCAGGAGCTCTACGGTCGCGAAACCACGCAACCGTGGGGTCTCGAGATCTACGAGCGACTCGATGCGAACGGCCGGCTCGATCCGCTGAACGGCGTCTCCACCGGAATGGTCGAGAAGGTAGTCCACCCGACGTTCCTCTACGAACTGCTGTGGAGCGTCCTGATCGTCCTACTCCTGGTACTCGTCGACCGGAAGTACACGATCGGCCACGGTCGACTGTTCGCGCTCTACGTGGCCGGATACTGCGTCGGTCGGTTCTGGGTGGAACTCATGCGAGACGACTTCGCGACGAAGATCGCCGGCATTCGCGTGAACTCGTTCACCTCGGCGATCATCTTCGTGCTCGCGGTCGCCTACGTCGTTCTCGCCACCAAGGGTCGCGAAGACCCGGCGGCATTGAAATCGAACGACGACGACGGTCGCAACAGCGAAGACAAGACGGGTGGCGAGTCCGCCGACGGCGATCCGCAGGCAGGCACGGGCGAGACATCGTCCGAGAAGAAAGCCGAGGAAGAAGGCAGTACCCGTGGTTGATTTCGAGAAGAGGGCACACCCCGACCCTGCTGATTCGGGCGGCGGTACCGACAAGTCGGCCGGCTCTTTCGGTACACCGTTCGACTACGACGCAACGGCCGAGGCGTCGCTCTCCGAGCCGCCCGCGACATCCGAGTCCGCACCCTCGCACGGTCCGGCCGGTTCTACCGGACCGGGCTGGGACACCTATTCGGGTATCGGCAACGGGCCCGGCTGGTCCAGTACTCCTAGCTATCCGGCCCCCAGCCCGGACGGCAGTATCGACAATTCGATCGGTGGCCTTCCGCCGTCCGCCGGTTACCCGACACCGGGATCCGAGTACCAGGGATACGGTCAGCCGGGATACGGCCAACAGTCGCCCTACGGTCCACCACAGGGGTACGGCCAGACCGGGGGATACGGCCAACAGGGGTATGGCCAGCAGGGGTACGGCCAGCACTCGGGCTACGGCCAGCAGTCGGGCTACGGCCAGCAAGGGTACGGCCAGCAGGGTTACGGCCAGCAGGGGTATGGCCAGCAGGCCTATGGCCAAGCACAGGGCTTTTCGGCCGGGCCCGGTTTCGGTGTCGGACCCGACGCGCCGTACGGGCGGGATCCGGTCACCGGTGAACCGTTGTCGGACAAATCGAAGATCGTCGGTGGACTACTTCAGCTGTTCCTCGGCTGGCTCGGCGTGGGTCGTTTCTACATCGGTAGCACCGGAATCGGCGTCGCGCAGTTGCTGCTGTTCTTCTTCGGCGTGCTGCTGACCGTGGTGTTCGGCCTCGGCCTGATTCTGTTGTTCGGACTGTTCGTGTGGCATGTCGTGGACGCCGTGCTGATTCTCGTCGGCAATGTTCCCGACAGTCGCGGGCTCAAGCTGCGAGACTGATCGGCCTACCCGTAGCGCGTCGTCGAGGGAGTTCGTTGTGAGTGATTCAGGTACATCGTCATCGGACGGATCGACACCGGGCGGATCGGCGGGAGACGGCTCGGGGTCGGAGCCCACCATCTCGTTCGAGAAGAACGCGGCACCGGGTCCGGTGTACGGCGCACCCGACCCCAGCTACGGTCCGCCGAATTGGGGCAGTGATCCGTACGACGCGTCCGGAAGTGACGACCGTAGCTCCGGTGCACCGGACGGTCCACCGCCCGGTGCGGGTTACCCGCCGCCCCCGTTCCCGGGCGGCGGTCCCCAATACGGCGGTCCCCAATACGGCGGTCCCCAGTACGGCGGTCCCCAGTACGGAGGACCCCACTACCCAGGCCCCCAGTACGCCGGTGCCCCTGGTTGGGTGGATCCGAGCGCTCCTTACGGACGGCATCCCGTCACCGGGGAACCGTTCTCGGACAAGCAGAAGCTCACTGCCGGGCTGCTGAACATCCTGCTGGGAGTTTTCGGCGCAGGACGCTTCTATTTGAATCAGCCGGGAATCGCGGTGGCGCAGATCGCGGTCACGTGGCTCACGTGCGGCATCGGCGGTATCTGGCCGCTGATCGACGGGATCATGATGCTCACGGGCAGCGTGCGCGATGAACACGGGCGCCCCCTGCGCGACTGAGCCCAGCGCCGTTCGCGATTGCATCGTTGCGATCGGCAACTGATACGATTCCGCCATCCGAGAGCGATCTCGGATTCTTCGCGGGCCAGAGCTGTCCCGGTGAATTCCCGATAGGCATCGAATTCGATCGATCCGGCACTCTATGTCGGTTCGGACGACCAGCCGGCGGGGTAGCCGAGGCTCACAGTGCAGCGTGTCGACACTGCGCCATCCGAAGCACCCACCGGTCTACGTGGAGGTGATCGTGGTGTTGTTTTCTCGGATGCCTGCCGAGCAAGGACTGTACGACCCGAGCGCGGAGAAGGACTCCTGCGGCGTCGCGATGATCGCCGACATCGCCGGACGACGTTCGCACTCGATCGTGTCCGACGGTGTACTGGCACTGGAGAACCTGGAACATCGTGGTGCTGCCGGTGCCGAGCCCAACAGTGGTGACGGCGCGGGCATTCTGATCCAGCTGCCCGTCGAACTTCTCGATTCGTTGTCGTCGTTCGAGTTACCGTCCGCCAACGGCGACGGCGAGAACACCTTCGCGGCGGGTGTCTGCTTTCTGCCGCAGGGCATCCGCGAGCGCGGGTCGGCCGTGCAGCGTGTCGAATCCATTGCAGCCGAAGAGGGTCTCGAGGTGCTGGGGTGGGTTCCGGTCGAGGTCGATCCCGATCGCGCCGACGTCGGACTGACCGCGCTCGGATGCATGCCGTACATGAGCTATCTCTTCGTCGCGGCCCCCGAGGTCGACGGTTCACGTCCGGCCGGTCTCGAACTCGACCGATTGGTGTACGGGCTGCGTAAGCGGTCGGAGCGCGTCACCCCGGAGATCGAGGCAGAAGGCTCGGGCCTGTTCTTCCCTTCGCTGTCCGCACGCACCATCGTCTACAAGGGCATGCTCACCACCATGCAGCTGCCCCTGTTCTTCCCGGAGCTGCGTAACCCGTTGTGTACGAGTGCAATTGCCATCGTGCACAGTCGCTTCTCCACCAATACCTTCCCGTCGTGGCCGTTGGCGCACCCGCACCGCTACGTCGCGCACAACGGAGAGATCAACACGGTGAAGGGCAACAGGAACCGGATGCGAGCTCGGGAAGCGATGCTGTCCAGCGATCTCATCCCCGGCGATCTGGAGCGGCTCTTCCCCATCTGCAATCCCGATGCATCCGATTCGGTGTCGCTCGACGAGGTGCTCGAACTGCTGCATCTGGGCGGCCGGAGCGTTCCCCACGTCGTGATGATGATGGTGCCGGAGCCGTGGGAGAACCATCGCACGATGGATCCGCGGGTACGGGCGTTCTATCAGTTCCACTCGTCGATGATGGAAGCGTGGGACGGTCCCGCCTGCGTCACGTTCACCGACGGTAGCTACGTCGGAGCCGTCCTCGATCGCAACGGTCTGCGACCCGGTCGGTGGTGGCAAACGGCCGACGGTCGGGTGATCCTCGCGAGCGAGGCGGGTGTGCTGGACGTGCCGCAATCTCAGGTCGTCGCCAAGGGTCGCCTCGAGCCGGGCAAGATGTTTCTGGTCGACACCGTCGCCGGGCGTCTCGTTCCCGACGAGGAGATCAAACTGCAACTGGCGCAGGAACATCCGTACCAGGAGTGGCTGCACGCCGGCTTGCTGGAGATCAAGAGCCTGCCCGAGCGCGCCCACATTCAGTACAACCACGAGTCCGTGATCCGCAGACAGATCGCGTTCGGCTACACCGAGGAAGATCTCCGCGTCGTGCTCACCCCGATGGCCGCCTCCGGGGGCGAGCCACTGGGGTCGATGGGGACCGATACCCCGTCCGCGGTGATGTCCCAGCGATCTCGTCAGCTGTACGACTACTTCATCGAGCTGTTCGCGCAGGTCACGAACCCGCCACTCGACTCCATCCGAGAAGAGATAGTGACCTCGTTGTCGCGCGTGATGGGGCCGGAGCAGAATCTGCTCGAGCCCACTGCCGCGTCGTGCAGACAGATCGTGTTGCCGTGGCCGGTGCTGGACAACGACGAACTCAACAAGATCATTCACATCGACGACGACGGTGATCATCCCGGTCTGTCGGCCATCGTGCTCCGCGCACTGTACGAGGTCGAGCGTGGTGGGGAAGGTCTGGCCGAGGCCATCGAGGAGCTGCGCTCGCGGGCATCGGAAGCCATCGCTGCCGGCTACCGCACGCTGATCATCTCCGATCGTGATTCGGACCACACTCGGGCACCGATTCCGTCCCTGCTGGCCACCTCTGCTGTGCATCACCATTTGGTGCGCACCAAGGAACGCACCAAGGTCGCCCTCGTCGTCGAGTCCGGCGATGCACGAGAAGTGCACCACCTGGCCCTGCTGATCGGATTCGGCGCGGCGGCGGTCAACCCGTACCTGGCCATGGAGTCGATCGAGGACCTGGTCGGCGAAGGCGAGCTCACCGGGGTCGAGCCCACTGTCGCGGTGCGCAACTACCTGTACGGGCTCGGCAAGGGCGTGCTCAAGGTCATGTCCAAGATGGGCATCTCGACCGTCGGGTCCTACACCGGCGCACAGGTTTTCGAGGCGGTCGGTCTCGATCGCGAGGTCGTGCGCGAGTACTTCAAGGGCACCGTCAGCAAGCTCGGCGGAGTCGGTCTCGACGTCCTCGCCGAAGAGGTCAAACTCCGTCACCGGAAGGCATACCCGGAGAATCCCACCGACCGTGTTCACCGCCGCCTCGAGATCGGCGGCGAGTACCAGTTCCGGCGTGAGGGCGAACTTCACCTGTTCACTCCCGAGACGGTGTTCCTGTTGCAGCACGCAACACGCACCGGTCGCTACGACGTGTTCCAGAAATACAGCGACGAAGTGAACCGGCTCGCCCGCGAAGGGGGTGCACTCCGGGGCCTGTTCGAGTTCAAAGACCATGTGCGGACGCCTGTTCCGCTCGACGAGGTGGAGCCGGTCGAGTCCATCGTCACTCGGTTCAACACCGGCGCGATGAGCTACGGATCCATCTCTGCCGAGGCGCACGAGACCATGGCCGTTGCGATGAACAATCTGGGTGGGCGCTCCAACTCCGGTGAGGGCGGAGAGGACGTCGACCGCCTCTACGATCCGAGCCGGCGCAGTGCGGTCAAGCAGGTCGCGAGTGGACGGTTCGGGGTGACCAGCGATTATCTGGTCAACGCCACCGACATTCAGATCAAGATGGCGCAGGGTGCCAAACCCGGTGAGGGCGGGCAGCTGCCCGGTTACAAGGTGTACCCGTGGGTGGCCAAGACTCGGCACTCGACGCCCGGGGTCGGCCTGATCTCCCCGCCTCCGCACCACGACATCTATTCCATCGAGGATCTCGCGCAGTTGATCCACGATCTCAAGAACGCCAACGAGAACGCGCGCGTCCACGTCAAACTCGTCAGCTCGGTAGGAGTGGGCACGGTGGCGACGGGAGTGAGCAAGGCGCACGCCGACGTCGTACTGATCTCGGGATACGACGGTGGCACGGGCGCGGCTCCGTTGACGTCTCTCAAGCATGCCGGTGCGCCCTGGGAAATCGGGCTGGCCGACGCCCAACAGACGTTGGTGCTCAACGGACTTCGCGATCGCATCACCGTCCAGTGCGACGGCGGAATGCGCACCGGCCGTGATGTGATCATCGCGGCGCTGCTCGGTGCCGAGGAATTCGGGTTCTCGACGGCACCTCTGATCGTCGCGGGATGCATCATGATGCGGGTCTGCCATCTCGACACCTGCCCAGTGGGTGTCGCGACTCAGAACCCCGAACTGCGCAAGCGATTCACCGGCAAGCCCGAGTTCCTCGAGGACTTCTTCAGGTTCGTCGCCGAGGATGTGCGAAAGTACCTCGCGCAGCTCGGGTTCCGCAGCATCGACGAGGCCGTCGGCCACGCAGACGTGCTCGAGACCGCGGCCGGCGTCGCACATTGGAAGAGCAAGGGACTCGACCTCACACCCATCTTCGCGATGCCGGTGGATCGACACGGCGCGCCCATGACGCAGCGTCGACGCCTACGCGATCAGGACCACGGCCTCGATTTCGCGCTGGATCGCACGCTGATCCAGCTGGCCGAGGGGGCATTGGAGGACGCACATCCGGTCACGCTGGAGCTGCCCGTGCGCAACGTCAACCGCACGGTCGGAACACTTCTGGGGTCCGAGGTCACGCGACGCTACGGCGCGGCCGGGCTACCCGACGACACGATTCGCGTGTCGTTCACCGGCTCTGCCGGGCAATCGCTCGGTGCATTCCTGCCGCCCGGAGTCACGATCGATCTCGTCGGCGACGCGAACGACTACGTGGGCAAGGGCCTGTCGGGAGGACGCATCGTCGTCCGACCGGCCGAGGACGCACCCTTCGTTGCCGAGGACAACGTCATTGCCGGAAACACGATTCTCTACGGAGCCACGTCGGGGGAGGTGTACCTGCGTGGTAAGGCGGGGGAGCGGTTCGCCGTGCGCAACTCCGGAGCCGTTGCGGTCAACGAGGGCGTGGGAGATCACGCCTTCGAGTACATGACGGGCGGACGGGTTGTCGTGCTCGGGCCGACCGGACGCAACATGGCGGCCGGCATGTCGGGCGGTATCGCCTTCGTTCTGGGTCTTGACCCCGCGGACGTGAACACGGCAATGGTCGAGTTGCAGGTTCCCGATCCGGACGATCTGGTGTGGCTGCGCGAGACGGTCGAGAACCACGAGCGCTGGACCGGCTCCACCGTCGCGGCATCGCTGCTCGCCGACTGGCCCCGCCGATCCGCTCTGTTCACCAAAGTCATGCCCGTCGACTATCAGCGAGTGCTGGAGGCGACACGAATGGCGCGCGCCGAGGGGCGCGACGTCGACGCTGCGATCATGGAGGCTGCACGTGGCTGATCCACAGGGATTTCTGAAGGTCGTCAAGCGTGAGGCCGCCAAGCGTCCTATCGACGAACGGGTCAGGGACTGGAACGAGGTGTACTCGGATCAGCCCAGCAGCGAACGCGCAGCCGAGGTCTCGGAACAAGCGCGCCGCTGCATGGATTGCGGAATTCCGTTCTGCCACTCCGGAACTGCCGGATGCCCGCTGGGCAACCTGATTCCGGAATGGAACGATCTCGTGCGCCGCGATCGGTGGGACGCGGCCAGTGATCGGTTGCACGCCACCAACAACTTTCCGGAGTTCACCGGACGAGTGTGTCCGGCTCCGTGTGAATCTGCCTGTGTCCTGTCCATTTCCGAGGCCGCCACCGGCGGAAGTGTGACGATCAAGCGGGTCGAGCAGACCATCGCGGACCTGGCGTGGGAACAGGGCAGCGTCGTTCCCCAGCCTCCGACGATCACCACCGGTAAGCGAGTGGCCGTCGTGGGTTCGGGTCCGGCGGGGCTGGCTGCGGCGCAACAGCTCACCAGGGCCGGGCACGATGTCACCGTGTACGAGCGCGACGATCGGCTCGGTGGATTGCTTCGATACGGAATCCCCGAATTCAAGTTGGAGAAGTCGGTGCTCGATCAGCGGCTGATGCAGATGCGGGCCGAGGGCACGCATTTCGTCACCGAGTGCGAGGTCGGCATCGACTTCACCGTCGAGCAACTGCGCGCGAGCTTCGATGCGGTCGTGCTCGCCGTCGGCGCTCTGCGGGCTCGCGACAACACCGAGGTGATCGGCCGCGAACTCGACGGCATCCACCTGGCGATGGAGCATCTGGTGCCGTCGAACAAGGAATGCGAGGGCGACGGGCCGACGTCGATATCCGCTGCGGGCAAGCATGTGGTGATCATCGGCGGCGGAGACACCGGGGCCGATTGTCTCGGCACGGCTCACCGTCAGGGTGCCGCGTCGGTCACTCAGCTCGACTACAACCCTGCTCTTCCCGGTGCCCGTGACGACAGTCTTTCGCCATGGCCGTCGTGGCCGTTGGTGCTCCGGACGTCGCCTGCTCATGCGGAGGGTGGCGTCGTGCGTCATCAGGTCGCGGTGCAGCGATTCCTCGGCGACGAGCGCGGACATGTGCGCGCCATGGTGCTCGCCGAGGTCGAGGTGCAGCGCGACGCGGACGGGCGACGCATCGTGACGCCCATCGGTGAGGAGGTCGAATTGCCCTGTGATCTGGCATTGTTCGCCATCGGATTCGAGGGTGTCGAGCATGGACCGCTGCTCGACGACTACGGCCTGGCGCTGACGAAGCGCGGCGCGTTGTCGTGTGGTCCCGATTGGCAGACGACGGCCCCGGGTGTGTTCGTCTGTGGGGATGCCCACCGCGGTGCGTCGTTGGTCGTGTGGGCGATCGCCGAGGGGCGTTCGGCTGCCAACGGGGTCGACGCTTACCTCACCGGACACTCGGAATTGCCGTCCCCGGTACACCCCACGGCGCTGCCTCTGGCGGTGGTGTGACACTCGTCTCTGTACCGGTACAGGTGCTTTCAGCAGCGGCACGGCGAGGCTACCCGTCGGTAGTATTCGGCCGGGTTCCTCTGCGATAGAGAACAAGGCGTCCAGCGGCTACGCTCGCAACCGTGAGCCGACGTACGAAGATTGTCTGCACCCTTGGACCCGCAACCGCAACCACAGAGCGCATCCGCGAACTCGTCGAGAGTGGAATGGATGTCGCACGACTGAACTTCAGCCATGGCGATCACCCCGATCACCAGGCCAACTACGAGAGAGTTCGCGCCGCATCGGACGCCACCGGCAAAGCCGTGGGCATCCTGGCCGACCTGCAGGGACCGAAGATCCGACTCGGCCGATTCGCCGAGGGCTCCACCACCTGGGCCGCCGGTGAACTCATCCGCATCACCGTCGAGGAGTGCGAGGGCACCCACGATCGTGTGTCGACCACGTACAAGGAGCTGGCTCAGGACGCCAAGGAAGGCGACCGCCTGCTCGTCGACGACGGCAAGGTCGGCCTCGTCGTCACCGGCGTCGAAGGCAACGACGTGCTGTGTCGGGTCACCGAGGGTGGTCCGGTCAGTAACAACAAGGGCGTCTCCCTCCCGGGCATGGACGTCTCCGTTCCTGCCATGAGCGAGAAGGACATTGCGGACCTCGAGTTCGCCCTCGCGCTCGGATGCGATTTCATCGCGCTCTCGTTCGTGCGCTCTCCCGCCGATGTCGAACTCGTCCACGCAGTCATGGACCGCGTCGGCCGCCGAGTTCCGGTCATTGCCAAGCTCGAGAAGCCCGAGGCCGTCGACAACCTCGAAGCCATCGTGCTCGCGTTCGATGCGATCATGGTCGCCCGCGGTGACCTCGGCGTAGAGTTGCCACTCGAGCAGGTGCCCCTGGTGCAGAAGCGCGCCATCCAGATCGCCCGCGCCAACGCCAAGCCCGTCATCGTTGCGACCCAGATGCTCGAATCGATGATCGAGAACTCCCGTCCCACCCGCGCCGAGGCGTCCGACGTCGCCAACGCAGTGCTCGACGGTACCGACGCGGTCATGCTGTCCGGCGAGACCTCGGTCGGCAAGTACGTCATGGAGACGGTGCGGACGATGGCTCGGATCGTCGAGACCGTGGAAACCGAAGGCGACAGCGTTCCTCCTCTGACTCACGTTCCTCGCACCAAGCGCGGTGTCATTTCCTACGCCGCCCGCGATATCGGCGAGCGTCTGGACGCGAAGGCCCTCGTGGCCTTCACCCAGTCGGGCGACACCGTGCGACGGTTGGCTCGCCTCCACACCAAACTGCCGTTGCTCGCATTCACCTCGATCTCCGAGGTCCGCAGTCAGCTGTCCCTGAGCTGGGGCACCGAGACGTTCCTGGTTCCCGATGTGGGCTCGACGGACGCGATGGTCAAAGAGGTCGACAAGGCGTTGCTCGAACTCGGTCGTTACAACCGAGGCGATCAGGTCGTGATCGTCGCCGGTGCCCCTCCCGGCACAGTAGGCTCGACCAACTTGATCCATGTGCACCGAATCGGAGAAGAGGACCGGTAAGTGGTCGAAGCGGGGGGAACCGGCGTCAGCGAGAGCGCGCCGAGCAGTACAGCAGTACGCGGAACCGATCTCGAAACCCTTCTCGGTCTCCTCGCCCTCGAGGAGACCGAGGAGGATGTGTTCATCGGACAGCATCCGGAGCAGGTGGGGAGCCGGACGTTCGGTGGGCAGCTCGTCGCTCAGGCGCTCATCGCCGCCGGCCGGACCGTATCCGGAACGTCCCGGGACGTTCATGCGATCAATGCGCACTTCATCCGCGGTGGTGACGTCAAGAAGCCCATCGAATACCGGGTGAGTCGTCAGCGCGACGGCCGGGCGTTCGCCAACCGGCAGGTCACTGCGCTGCAGGACGGTAACGAGCTGTTCGTCATGCTCGCTGCTTTCCAGGATTTCGGTAAGGGCCTCGAGCACAGCGTCGAGGTGCCCGAGGTTCCGTATCCCGATGCTCTGCCGCCTCTCGGCGACCACTTCGTGGGGTTCGAGGACCGACTGCAGATGTTCGTCGATGCACTCAAACCGATCGACATGCGGTACGCGAACGATCCGGCGTGGATCATGCACGGCACCGGTGAGAAACTCAACCACAATCGGGTGTGGATGAAAGCGGACGGCGATCTGCCGGACGAGTCGATCTTTCACGCCGCGACCATGGGCTACGCGTCGGACACCACGGTGCTCGATTCGATCATCACCACCCATGGACTGTCCTGGGGACTCGACCGCATCGTGGCGGCGACGGTCAACCACTCCATCTGGTTTCACCGACCGTTCCGATTCGACGAGTGGGCTCTGTATGCGACCGAATCGCCGGTCGCGGCCGGATCGCGGGGACTCGCCACCGGCCGATTCTTCTCGATGGACGGTCAGTTGCTCGCAACCGTCGTGCAGGAGGGCCTCATTCGCCACTTCCCGAAACGCGTTCGCGCCTGAGTGCTGCCGACCACAGTCGAGTCTTGGCTTCGAGGGTGAGTGAGGCGTGCGCTGGACTGGTGGACGGCAGACGGATGCACTCGACGTCCTGCTGCACCGCGTTCGCGACGTATCTGCGATAGCTGTCGGCAGCTTTTGCTCCGTTGAACAGCACGGTGTCGATGCCGGGATGACCTGCGATGAGGTTCGCGACATCGTTTGCCACGATGGATGATTCGACTATGGCCGAGTCCAGGCTTCCGGTCCTGGTACACAGCTTCAGTACGTCCCACACAGCAATCCCGCTGCGCGCCAGTCGCTCTGTTCGCGCCTCGTACGGAAGTTCGGGACCGGCACCGAACAGCGCGCCCATGATCGGCCAGAACGCATTTCGGGGATGAGCGTAATACTGCTGAGCAGCAAGCGATGCGACACCGGGCATCGAACCGAGTATCAGCGTGTGAGCGTGCTCGTCGACTATCGGTTCGAAGCTGTGCACGACGTTCATGTCGCGATTACAGCAAACAGCGCGCGCAGGCACTCGGGTGGGACCACAATGGAGAGATGTTGGATCCACGCGTACTCGACAACAACGAACTCGAAGCCGAACTCGCCGCCTTGCGCAGAGGACGCGACGCCGCGATGGACGAAGGCGCGCGAGATGTGTCCACTGCCGATACCGATCATCTCATCGCCCGCTTCGAGGACGAGATTCGCAGGCGTCACCAGGACGGTGAGTCCGATCAGCCCAGCGCGGATCTGCCCTGACCGAGGATCAGCACGGCGCACGCCGCCGTCGACGAGATGATCCGGACGGTGTTCCACCGCGTCCAGTTCGAGGTGAACGACCGCCAAATGTCGGCTCCCGACGGACTCGCCGGATCCACCGCTGCCAGTGCATCGTTGAGTGGGACGTTGAACGCCACCGTGACCACGAAGCAGCCCACCACGTAGAGCGCTGCTCCCGCGCCGACCCAGGTCGATCGCCCACCCTCCGTGGTGATCGCGAGAACGGTTGCGAGAGAACAGGTCAACGCCGTACCGACGAACAGCGTCAGAAACAGTGGGTTGAGGATCGCGGCGTTCGATCTCTGCATCGCGGCGATCGCGTCGGGCACCGGTAACGACGCCAGGCCAGGAAGAACACTGACCGAGAACGCGAGCATGACGCCCGCGACGAGGCCGCATCCGACTGCTGCGACCAGGGTGGCGATCGAGGAGATCTTGTCGATCATCGGTTTTCCTTCCCGGGGATTCGTCGTGCGCTTCCGACCTTTCCGCGTCGCGGGTGGATGGACAATGCGCGCAGGGCTCGAATTCATGTCCGATCGTCCCGGCCGTGGGGGACAATTGTCCGGTGCGTGGAGCCGACCCCTGGAAGTCACCCGATCCGCTCGGTGAGGCTTTGCATTTCCTCCGAATGACCGGGTCCTTCTACGTGCGTTCCGAGATGAGTGGCTCGTGGGGGCTGGCCCTGCCCGCGATGGACGACGCTGTGTGGTTCCACACCGTGGTCGACGGGTCGTGTGTGCTGTCGGTCCCCGGGGAGTCGACGCGTGAGCTCGTTCCCGGCGACTTCGCGTTGGTTCCCCACGGGCGTGGGCACGTATTGGCGGCCGACATCGAGTCTGTCGGCGACGCGACCAGCGTGTACGAGGTGCCACACGACTACGTCAGCGACCGGTACGCAGTGATCGCCCAGTGCGATGCGAGCGGACCCGACACCGTGTTGGTCTGCGGGGCCGTCCGGATGGATCATCCTGCGGCGCAGCAGCTTCTTCGGCTGCTACCGGCGGTGATCGTGATCGACGCAGACAGCGAACCACAGCGCGCACGTATGCAGAACATCCTCGCCATGGTGGCCGACGAGGCACGATCGCTCGAGCCCGGGGGAGAGGCAGTGATCACCAGGCTTTCCGACGTTCTGGTGATTCAGGCGTTGAGGTCATGGATTGTGGACACTCCGAGCGCGCAGTCCGGTTGGCTGGGAGCGTTGCAGGACGAGCGGATCGGAGGCGCGCTGGCTCGCATTCATCGAAATCCCGACGAGCGGTGGACCGTTGCGGCACTGGCGTCGAGTGCACACATGTCACGTTCGGCGTTCTCGGCTCGATTCACCGCATTGGTCGGCGATTCGGTGATGAGTTACCTGGCGACGTGGCGGATGCAGGTCGCGTACGACACATTGCGGTCCGAGGACTTGGTGCTGGCCGAATTGGCCAGGCGCAGTGGCTATTTGTCGGAGGCAGCATTCGGCAAAGCATTCAAACGGGCGATGGGAGTCTCTCCGGGGAGTGTGCGTCGTCGTCGGGACGTGGCGTTGGTGCCGGTTCAGTCGAGTAGATGACGGAGATACACGTTCGGATCGTCGAGATATCGCCGCCAGTGCTGGACCAATTCGAGTTCGTCCCAGGTGCTTCGGCGCAGACCGTGTTCACCCACTTCGACGATGTCCGCACCGGGTGTCGAAGCCAGGATCGGTGAATGCGTGGCACAGACGAGCTGCGCCCCCTCCTCGCCCAAGTGGGACATCAGCGCGACCAGGTTCAGGCACGCGGTGAACGACAGGGCCGACTCCGGTTCGTCCAGCACATAGAAGCCCGGTTCGGCCAACATCGCACCGAACATGGTGAGAAAGCCCTCACCGTGGCTCATTTCGGCGGTGTTCTCGTCCCAGAAGCCCGGCATGCCGCCGAGGTTCTCGGCCATCTCGAATGCAGTCTCGGCGCGCAGGAAGAATCCCCGCTTCTGCTCGCGCGGACCCCGCAGCATGCGCGCGCCTCGTGGCGTGGTCTCGAGTTCGAGCACCTCGCCGAGGACGCTCGTCACCTCGTCCAGTCGACGAGACTTCTGCGCTGCCCGACCCCCGCGGGCGTCGATGCCGAAACGCTCTGCGATTGCCTCTACGAGAGTAGACTTACCGGAACCGTTGTCGCCCACCAGAATTGTGACCGGTGCGAGAAACTCGAGTCCCTCTCGCGCGAGGTCGGCGACAGCGGGAACGGTGAAGGGCCACTCCGATCCCACATCGTCGGCGTGGACAAAGGCGCGCTCTACGAACATGATTCAGGCGGTGACCAGGCGGTCGACGTAACCGGTTTCGTGGGCGGAGTCGGCGCTGCAGGTGTAGTAGACCCACTGAGCGGACTGGTCCGCGGAATCTCCGAAACGGTGGTCGACCTTCTGCGCGCACAATTTGCCCGCGCTGGTGTCATGGCAACGAAGACTGCTGGGTATGTACATCACCCCACTGTAGGCGTGATCGGGAGTAGACCCGACCGCTGTCGCGGCCGGTCGATCGTGCTGTGGTGCCCTCGGTGAGACTCGAACTCACACTGGACGGGTTTTGAATCCGTTTCCTCTGCCAATTGGGATACGAGGGCTGGCGTCTTTCAAGCAACGATTGACGAGTGTAGAAGATGCGCTTTCGGCCCCGTGCACCGGTACCCTTCAGTTGCTCGATGCCCCCGAGCGGCGACGACTGTCGAAGGAGACCGGTACAGATGAATGCTCCTGATACGCACGGTACTGGCAAGCCTGCGCTGCGGGTGGTGGTCGCGGAAGACGAATCCCTGATTCGTCTCGACCTGGTGGAGATGCTCCGCGAAGAGGGGTACGACGTGGTCGGTGAGGCCGCGGACGGTCAGCAGGCTGTGGAACTGGCTGTCGAACTTCGACCGGATCTGGTGATCATGGACGTGAAGATGCCGCGTCGTGACGGCATCGACGCGGCCTCCGAGATCGCGGAGAAGCGGATCGCGCCGGTGGTGATTCTCACAGCGTTCAGTCAGCGAGAGCTCGTGGAGAAGGCGCGCGATGCGGGTGCCATGGCCTATCTGGTCAAACCGTTCACCAAGGCCGATCTGATGCCTGCAGTCGAGTTGGCCGCGAGCCGATTCGGCGAGATCTCTGCGCTCGAATCGGAGATCGCCGATCTTCAGGATCGACTCGAGACCCGCAAGTTGATCGAGAAGGCCAAGGGCGTCCTGATGGAGTCGCAATCGCTGACGGAACCGCAGGCGTTCAAGTGGATTCAGCGTGCCGCGATGGACCGACGCACGACGATGAAGGCGGTAGCCGAGGTCGTGATCGAAACACTCGGTACTCCGGCGAACAACCCTGTGGCAGAGAGCTGATCGGCCCGCGGAAAGCTACGGCCACGTAAAACTTCGACCTCTTAGGTCACAGTCAGGTCACGAGCGTCGTTCTAGGCCTTGCGAACCGGTTTCGAGCATTAGCGTCTGGTTCACACGTGAGCCACATGTAACTCAGGTGAGCTTCAACGACGAGCAATTTCAAGGAGAACCTAGATGGCAATTCGGACCTATGTCCGCACGGCTGCAGTGCTGAGCGTCACCTCGCTCGCACTGTTCGGCTGTTCGTCGAGCGACGACTCGGGCTCGACCGACTCCACCAGCGCCAGCGGCGGCACGTCGGCCGCGGAAACGACCGTCTCCACCGACTGCACTCCTGAGCAGGCCACCGCCGGATCCACTCCCGACACGTCGCCGCTGGTGGTAGGAACCCTCCTTCCCGAGACCGGCACCCTGGCCTTCCTCGGACCACCCGAGGTCGCCGGTGTCCAGCTGGCCGTCAACGATGTCAACGGTGCGGGCGGCGTCCTCGACCAGCCCGTCACGCTCATCCCCGGTGACTCGGGCGACACCACCACCGACACCGCCAACACCACGGTCGACCGTCTGCTCGCCGGCGGCTCGAACGTCATCGTCGGTGCGGCGTCGTCCTCGGTGTCGCTCAAGGTCATCGACAAGATCGCCAGCGCGGGTGTCGTGCAGTTCTCGCCTGCCAACACCTCCGACCAGTTCGTCTGCTACCCGGACAAGGGCCAGTACTTCCGTACCGCGCCCACCGATGTGCTGCAGGCACAGGCACTCTCGCAGCTGATCGCCGAGGACGGCGCGCAGCGCGTGGCCATCCTGGCTCTCAACGACCCCTATGGAACGGGCCTGGCCAAGAACACCGCCGACAACCTCGAAGAGGCCGGCATCGCGGCAGACCAGATCCAGACCACGATCTACGACCCGAACGCACAGTCGTTCAACGCCGAGGTCGACGGCGTGAAGAACTTCAACCCGGATGCCGTCGCCATCATCGGCTTCGAGGAGTCCGCGAAGATCATCACCCGTATGCACGAGATCGGCATCGGACCGTCCGACGGCACGTTGGTCTACGGCGTCGACGGCAACATGGGCAACGCACTCGGTGAGTCGGTCGCTGCAGGCCTGCTCGACAAGATGCGCGGCACCACCCCGCTGACCGACGTCGGCACCGCGTTCCAGGACCGACTCAAGGGCGTGGATCCGGCATTGGTCGACTTCAACTACGCCGGTGAGTCCTACGACGCGGTCGTCATCTCGGCGCTGGCAGCCGAGCAGGCGAAGTCGACGGCAGGCACCGACATCGCTGCCAACATCAACAGCATCACCAAGGACGGCACGAAGTGCACGACCTTCGCCGAGTGCCTCCCACTCGTCAAGGCCGGCACCGATATCGACTACGACGGAGTCACCGGCGCGCTGAACTTCAGTGACGCAGGCGAGCCCGCCACCGGTTCCTACGGCAACCTGGTCTTCGGACCGGACAACAAGCTGACGACGGACGGATACATCGTCGTCGGTGAGTGATCTGTAGCTGCTGCACAGCCTCCGGGCCCGAGTCCTGACATCAGGACTCGGGCCCGGAGTCGTTCGAATACACCACGTTGGGTACCTATGGCGCAGGTACGAGAAAGCCCCGACTCGAACTATGTCGAGTCGGGGCTTCCTGCCGAGAAGGTCAGGCCTTCTTTTCTTTGCTTCCCGCGAGAGTGCCGAGGTAGAGCTCGATCACCTTGGGATCGTTCATCAACGCCGGCCCGGTATCGGTGTAGGCGTTGCGACCTTGATCGAGAACATAGCCGCGGTCGCAGATCTGCAGGCAGCGGCGGGCATTCTGCTCGACCATGATGATCGAGACGCCCGCCGCGTTGATCTTCTTGCAGCGGATGAAGACCTCGTCCTGGAACATCGGCGACAAGCCTGCCGACGGTTCGTCGAGCAGCAGCACCGACGGTTCCATCATCAGGGCCCGCCCCATCGCCACCATCTGGCGCTCACCGCCGGACAGTGCACCTGCCTTGACCTTCTTGCGTTCGCCGAGCAGTGGGAACAACTCGCTGACGAAGTCGAACCGCTCACCGAACTTCTTGGGCCGCAGATAGATTCCCATCTCGAGGTTTTCCTCGATCGTGAGCGATGGGAACACGTTCTGCGTCTGGGGCACGTATCCGACGCCCTTGGTCACCAGAACGTGCGCCTCGGCGGAGGTGATGTTGTCACCGCGCAGCTTCACGCTGCCCTCGCGGACCGCCACGAGGCCGAACAACGTCTTGAGCAGAGTCGACTTACCGGCACCGTTGGGTCCGATGATGCCGACGATCTCACCGTCGTTCAGAAAGAAGTTGCACTCACTGAGGATGTTCACACCGGGGATGTACCCGGCAACCAGACCGTCGGCGCGCAGCAACGCTCCTTCGGCCAGACGCGCATGCTCGCCCGGCGTGGCCGCGAACTCGGCCGGCGTCAGAGTTTGTTCGCTCATCAGTTGTCCTCCTTGGCTCGGTGCGAGCCGCCCGCAGCAGTGTCGGTGGCTGCGGGGCTGACGAACTCCGGTTCCGAAAGATCGCCTCCTGCTTGCAGTTCCTCCACCTCGGCTTGCTTCAATGCCTCGGCCAGTTCGGCGGTGGCTCCGACGGGATTGCCGTCGGCGTCGAATTCGAGTGCTTGATCGTGATGGCTACCGAGATAGGCATCGACGACGGCACCGTTGTTGGAGAGCTCTTCCGGGGTGGACTCGGCGATGATGCTGCCCTGAGCCATTACCACCACCCAGTCGCTGATGTCGCGGATGACATCCATGTCGTGTTCGACGAACACCACTGTCATGCCGTCGTCGCGCAGCGATTTGATGTGGCCCAGAAGCGATTGCGTGAGAGCGGGATTGACTCCGGCCATCGGCTCGTCGAGCATGACGACCGACGGATCGGTCATCAACGCTCGCGCCATCTCCAGGAGTTTGCGCTGGCCACCCGACAACGAGCCGGCCAGATCGTCGGCCTTGGCGTCGAGTTTGAAGCGCCCCAGCAGTTCATAGGCGCGTTCGGTGATCTGACGCTCCTGTGCTTTCCACGTCCACGGCATGAACGTGTTGATCATGCGCTCGCCGCGTTGGCCCGTCGCCCCCAGTCGAACGTTGTCCAGCACAGTCAGTTTCGACAGTGCCTTCGTCAACTGGAAGGTGCGCACGACGCCTTTGCGTGCCACCTGATGTGGGTGCATCCGGCCGAGTTCCTGACCGTCCATCGACCACGTGCCGGTGTCGGGTCGGTCGAATCCGGTGAGCAGGTTGAACAGTGTGGTCTTACCCGCGCCGTTCGGTCCGATCAGACCGGTGATGCATCCGCGCTGGATCTCGAGGTGCGCCACGTCGACGGCCTTGAGGCCGCCGAAGGTACGCGAGACCCCGTCGACCACCAATGTCGCGTCGGGCTTGGCTGCCCCGGGCTCGTTGGCGACGCCGGCGAACAGACTGGCACGCTGATCGCTCGACAGTGCTTTGGCCGCACGTGCTTCGAGTGTGCTGGCTTTCTTGCTCGGTGTCGCATCTGCGGCGGCACCGGTGCTCGGGTCAGGCATTGAGTTGAACCTCTCGCTTGTTGCCGAGAATGCCCTGGGGTCTGAACACCATCAGCACGGCGATCAGAATTCCCAGGAGTACGAATCGGGTGGCACCGACCTGGGCACCGGTGAGGTTGAGCACCGGATCGTCGCCCGAGATCAGTTGCCGCAGAATCGCGTCGGGAATGGACAGCAGGAACCAGAACAGCATTGCGCCGATCACGGGGCCGAACACCGTTGCGGCACCGCCGAGAATGAGAGCGCCGAACGCGAAGAACGTCTGCGCGGTCGAATAGAAGTCGGGGTTGATCGACTGCGTCTGCAGTGCGTTGAACACCCCGCCCATACCGCCGATCACGCCGCCGAGAACGAGTGCCTGCATCTTGTAGACGAACACGTTCTTACCCAGCGACCGGGCAGCGTCCTCGTCTTCACGAACCGCCTTGAGAACGCGACCCCACGGGCTGTGTGTCAGCAGGTAGACGACCCCGCACAGCAGCAGTACCAACGTCCAGCCGACGAGCATGGCCCACAGGTCGTTACCCAGGAATCGAACGCCGATGAAGCTGTACGTCTTTCCACCCTCGAACGGGCTGAGGTTGGTGAACGGAGCTGCGAATCCGGTGATGCCGTTGGTGGACTTGGTCACCGAATCGGTTGCCGTGGAGCGGAATACCAGTCGCAGGATTTCCGATGCGGCAATCGTCACGATGGCGAGATAATCCGCTCGCAATCGCAGGGTCGGAATGCCGAGCACCAGAGCCAGCAGGCCGGCCGCAGCGAGACCGACCAGAATGCCGAGCCACAGTGGCTGCTCATAGGTGATCGTGGTGATGCCGACGCCGTAGCCGCCGAGTAGGGCGAAGCCGATCTGGCCGAAGTTGAGCAGGCCGGCGTAGCCGAAGTGCAGGTTCAGGCCGATGGCGAGCAGTGCGTAGAAGATGGCCGACGGGCCGACCAGCTGAGCAAGAGAGATCTGAAGTGCGCCGATGATATCCATGTGCAGGTCACCCGATCCTTTGTCGCGAGCCGAGGATGCCCTGAGGACGGACGACGAGGATGAGAATCAAGACGAGCAACCCTCCGATGTATTTGAGGTCGGGATTGATGACCAACGTCGACCACTGCACGAGCAGACCCACGATGACGCAACCGAGGAATGCGCCGTAGGCCGTGCCGAGTCCTCCGAGCGTGATTCCGGCGAACATGAGCAGTAGGAGTTTGAAGCCCATCTCCCATTGCACGCGGCCGCCGAGTTCGGAGAGCCCGAACAGCACGCCGCCGAGGGCAGCCAGGCCGCCACCGAGGCACCAGACGAACGTCACGACGCGCTCGACGTTGATACCCGACGAGGCAGCCAGATCACGGTTGTCGGCCACCGCACGCATGGCTTTACCGATCTTGGTGCGCTGCAGCATCAGTGCGACGCCGATGAGGACGACGACGCTGATGACGATGCAGGCGAGGTTGACGTTGGTGATCGACAGTGGGCCCCAGTCGTTCTCGGTCTGAGCCTGGTAGTCGTCGAATGGCTCCGAGCGGTCGGAGAAGAAGATCAGGATGAGGTAGCGCAGCGCAATGGCGAGTCCGATCGTGACCACCAGCTGAGCGATCAGGCCGGTTCGACGTTTACGCAACGGCCGCCAGATCAGGGCGTTGTTGAGCCAGCCGATCGCGACTCCGACGATGATCGCCAGCACGGTGGCTGGGATCAGTTGTATCCCGAGGCTCACATTGAAGAACCATGCCGCGACGGCTCCGAGCGTCACGAGTTCGCCGTGTGCGAAGTTGGTCAAGCCCGTCGTTCCGAAGATCAAGCTCAGACCGACCGCCGCGAGCGCGATGACCAGACCGAAGCGGAAGCCGTCGACCGTGGTGCGCACGAACTTCTCGTAGAACGGGGTGCTGGTCGCGGTCCTGGCCTCACCGAAGGAGAAGATGACGGTGTTCGAGCGACCGGCCTGCACGTCGCGCTCGACCTCGCCCTGCACGCTCACCCCGTCGGGGAGCGTTTCCTGGACCACCTGGAATGTGTATGTGCCAGGCGACAATTCGAGAGCCCAGCGTCCGCCGGTCTCGCTGGTGGTGCGGGCCACTTCGCTGCCCGACGCGTCGAGCGCCGCAACATCGACCCCTTCGAGGCGTTCTCCACCGTTGTTGAGCGATCCCGCGACGCTGACGGCGTCTGCGGGCGGTGCCTGTTCGGCACTGGTTCCCGGTGCCGCCGGGGGAGTGGGGGTAGGTTCCTGCGCCAACGCAGGCGCACTGAACAGCAGCGCCGCAATGGAACTCAGGATGGCGAGTAGGAGTGTTCGCTGGAATACGCGAACTGCAGATCTTGCGCGCAACCTCGGTGGTTGCACCTTTCTGGTCCATCGAACATTTGGAGCCACGCACGTCCTCCGGACGGTTGTCGTTGAGTCACGGGATGGGGATTTACTGCAATTGTCGGACTCTATCCGTTGAAACGACGCAAAATCGGCAACTGAGATTTCCGGAAAGTATCGGTTGTGTTTCGCGCTGCGGAAGATCGGTGCCGCGGCGATTGCGGCGCGGTGCCCGCATCCGGCTACGTGATGTCGGACCCGCTACCTAGACTGGTCAACCGTGAGCCCAGTAACCGACAAAAGTGCAGCACCCGCAGCCCGGACCGATGCGAAGTCAGCCGAAGAGCGTCCGACGCTGCTCCTCATCGACGGTCACTCGATGGCCTTCCGTGCCTTCTTCGCGTTGCCGGCGGACAATTTCAAGACCACGAGCGGTCAGTCCACCAATGCCGTGTACGGGTTCACCTCGATGCTGATCAACCTGTTGCGAGACGAGAAGCCGACGCACATCGCCGCCGCCTTCGACGTGTCACGGCAAACGTTCCGAGCCGAGCGGTTCCCCGAATACAAGGCGAATCGGAGCAAGACGCCGGACGAGTTCGCGGGCCAGGTGGACATCACCAAGGACGTGCTCGGTGCCATGGGCATTCCCGTGATGGCCGAGGCAGGATTCGAAGCCGACGACATCATCGCCACTCTGGTCACACAGGCCGAGGCACTGGGCTATCGCGTCCTCGTGGTCACCGGCGATCGTGACGCACTGCAGCTGGTCACCGACAACGTCACAGTGCTCTATCCCCGCAAGGGTGTCTCGGACCTGACGCGATTCACTCCGGACGAGGTCGCCAACAAATACGGTCTGACGCCCTCTCAGTACCCGGACTTCGCAGCTCTGCGCGGAGATCCGAGCGACAACCTTCCCGGCATCCCCGGCGTCGGAGAGAAGACGGCGACCAAGTGGATCATCGAATACGGGTCGCTCACCGCACTCGTCGACAACGTCGACAAGGTGAAGGGCAAGGTGGGCGACGCATTGCGGGCCAACTTGTCGAGTGTGGTGCTCAACCGCGAGCTCACCGAGATGGTGCGCGACGTGCCGTTGCCCTTCACACCTGATCAACTCGAGCTGGCCCCGTGGGATCGCGAGAAGATCCACGCCCTGTTCGACGATCTGGAGTTTCGCATCCTGCGGGATCGACTGTTCGAGACACTCGCCTCGGTCGAGCCCGAGGCAGAAGAAGGGTTCGACGTTCGGGGCGGCATCGTCGCGCCCGGGGAGTTGGCGGCGTGGCTGGACGAGCATGCGTCCGACGGTCGGCGTAGCGGGGTATCCATCCTCGGACCACGCAGGCCGTACGACAGCGACGCGACCTCGGTGGCCATCGCGGCAGCAGACGGCGAAGGTGCCTTCGTCACCACGACGGCTCTCGACGAATCCGACGAACGCGCTCTGGCCGCGTGGTTCGCCGATGCGGATCGACCCAAAGCTCTGCACGAGGCGAAGTGGGCACTGCACGCTGTTCGTGGTCGAGGATGGACGCTCGGTGGGTTGACGACCGATACCGCGCTCGCGGCGTATCTCGTCCGGCCCGGTCAGCGGTCGTTCAACCTCGACGACTTGTCGCTGCGCTACCTCAAGCGCGAACTACGCGTCGAAGACGCGGGCGAGGGGCAGATGTCACTTCTCGACGCCGAGGACACCGCTGACGCGGCATTCGCCGAGGGCGAAATTCTCAAGGCGCGGGCGGTCATCGATTTGGCCGACGCCCTGGACGCGGAACTCGCGGCAATCGAGTCGACCACTCTGCTCTCGGAGATGGAACTGCCGCTGCTGACAGTGCTTGCCGATATCGAAGCGACGGGCATCGCAGTGGACGGCGATCACCTGCGCTCGCTGCAATCGGGTTTTGCTGCGCAGGTCGACGAGGCCGCGAACTCCGCGTACGGCGTGATCGACAAGCAGATAAATCTCGGATCGCCCAAACAGCTGCAGGTGGTGCTGTTCGAGGAACTCGACATGCCCAAGACCAAGAAGACCAAGACCGGGTACACCACCGACGCCGATGCTCTTCAGGGGCTGTTCGAGAAGACCGAGCATCCGTTCCTGAAGTTCCTGCTCGATCACCGTGATGCCACACGGATGAAGGTGACGGTGGACGGCCTGCTCAAGTCTGTCGCCGACGACGGCCGCATTCACACCACGTTCAATCAGACCGTCGCGGCCACCGGACGACTGTCGTCGACCGAACCGAACCTGCAGAACATCCCGGTGCGGAACGAGGCGGGTCGCCACATCCGCGACGGCTTTGTGGTCGGTGCCGGCTACGACACCCTGCTCACCGCCGATTACAGCCAGATCGAGATGCGCATCATGGCGCACGTATCCGGTGACGAGGGGCTGATCGAAGCGTTCAACACCGGTGAGGACCTGCACAGCTTCGTCGGTTCGCGCGCGTTCGGCGTACCGATCGACGAGGTCACCCCGGAACTACGCCGTCGAGTCAAGGCCATGTCGTACGGCCTCGCCTACGGACTCAGCGCGTTCGGCCTCGCCGCGCAGTTGAAGATCTCCACCGACGAAGCCAAGCAGCAGATGGAGGCGTACTTCGCTCGCTTCGGCGGCGTGCGCGACTACCTGCGCAACGCGGTCGAGGAAGCCCGAAAGGTGGGCTACACCTCGACGCTGTACGGCCGTCGTCGTTACCTCCCAGATCTCAACAGCGACAATCGTCAGCGTCGCGAGGTCGCCGAGCGCGCGGCACTCAACGCTCCGATTCAGGGCACTGCCGCAGACATCATCAAGGTAGCGATGATCGACGTGCACAAGTCTCTGGCGGAGTCGACCTTGAAGTCGCGCATGCTGTTGCAGGTGCACGACGAACTGGTACTCGAGGTCGTCGACTCCGAGCGCGAGGAAGTCGAGGCGTTGGTGCGTAACAAGATGTCGTCGGCCATCGAATTGTCGGTGCCCCTCGAGGTGTCGGTCGGTACCGGTCGCAGCTGGGATGCCGCAGCTCACTGAATCGGGCCATGGCACAGCGAAGGGCCGCTCACCGGATTCGGTGAACGGCCCTTCGTTTTTGTGCTGTGAGGGAATTACTCCGCTGCGGGTGCCTGCTCGGCGATCTGCTGACGGACGACGTCCATGTCGAGTGCCTTGATCTGGCCGACGAGGTCTTCGAGCGCCGGAGCGGGCAATGCGCCGGGCTGGGCGTAGACCAGGATGCCCTCGCGGAAGGCCATGATCGTCGGGATCGACTGGATCTGCGCTGCAGCGGCCAAGCCCTGTTCGGCTTCGGTGTCGACCTTGGCGTGCACGATGTCCGGGTGCGCGTCGGAAGACTTCTCGAACGTCGGCGCGAACTGGCGGCACGGACCGCACCAGGAGGCCCAGAAGTCGACCAACACCACGTCGTTGCTGGTGACGATCTCGTCGAAATTCTGCTGAGTCAAAGTCTGAGTGGCCACGCGTACCCTTTCGATTGATTGCGCTTCTTGTTCGTCTCAACGCAGAGGTTCTCCGGAATCTTCCCGGACCCACTCCTCTCCGTGGTCCGTCACACGGGTTGCGGCGCGGCCCGGAATGTTCGGCGGTACGAGTTGGGCGTCGTGCAGCGAAGTCTGACGAAATGCTGGCGCAGGGCTGCAGCATTCCCGAAACCGACGACTTCGGCGATCGAATCCATCGGCAGGTCGGAGTTCTCGAGGAGCTGCTGCGCAGCCAGTACGCGTTGATCGTTGAGCCACCGCGCGGGCGTCGTGCCGGTCTCGGCGGCGAACTTGCGGGCGAATGTACGAGCCGACATGTTCACCCGCGCAGCCAGTCGGCCGATCGTGAGTTCCGAATCGAGGTTCTCGGTCATCCAATCGAGCAACGGTGCCAACGTTTCGGTTCGGATCGCCGGTAGTGGACTGGTGACGAACTGCGCCTGGCCGCCGTCACGGTGTGGCGGAACGACCATTCTGCGCGCGATTCCGTTGGCCACGACACTGCCTTGGTATTTGCGGACGATGTGCAGGCACAGGTCGATACCGGCCGCGGTGCCCGCACTGGTCAGTACATTCCCGTCGTCCACGTAGAGAACGTTTGGGTCGACCTGGGCCAACGGGTATTTCGCGGCCAGGGAGGCCGAGTGTCGCCAATGGGTCGTACACCGCCTGCCGTCGAGCAGGCCCGCGGCGCCGAGTACGAACGCGCCGTTGCACAGGCTGGCGACCAGCGCGCCTCGGTCCACCGCCGCACGGAGTTTGTCGAGTAGTGGCTCGATCGAGGGGCTGTACTTACTGCCGCACACGTAGCTTCCGTCGTCGGCCGATTCGGTGCCGCCGGCCGGAACGATGATCAGATCGGCGCTGTCGAGCCGGTCGAGATCGTGGGGCACATCGATCGTGTAACCCACCCGGGTGCGAATCGTGTCGGGGACCCCGGCGATCAACGAGAAGTCGTAGGTGGGCAGTCCCTCGTCGGAGCGGTCGAATCCGAACACCTCGCAGGCCACGCCGAGCTCGAACTGCTCGGTCAACGGCAGCAGTACTGCGACCACCTTCTTCAGCATGACAGCAGTATGGCAGAAAATCGACGATACATGTCGTTACTGCCACTCGTGTTGAGTCGGTGCAGGTAGGACGCTGGTGGCATGACAATTGTACTGGTGGTTGTGTTGATGTTTCTCGCCCTCGTTGCGTGGGTCGCTGTCGGCCGCACGCCGGATACACATGCGGAGGTGACCCAGTTCGGAGACTTCCGGTTCTGACAGGCCCGACGGTCAGCCGATGCGCCATTCGCACTTGTCGTCGCCGTCCCACCGACGCAAGGCAACGGCAGAGCCGATCAGGTCGTCCAGGTGCGGGCACAGCAGGCGCGTCGCGGCACCGGCTTCGTCGGGTGTCAACCGCCGGGCCAGCGTCACGTGCGGCGTCCAATGCCCGATGGCGACATTGTCGAACGAGCCCGGGCCCACGGCGGCATGCATCCGAGCATGCAGGTCGAGCAGCTCGACGCTCGGCACGACCAGACGGGCCAGGGTGGCGGTCCGGCCACCGAATACGACGAGGCCGCCGAGACGAACATCGAACGGGTCGAAACGCACGGCCGTACCGGAATCGACGGACGCGGGCATGGACGACGCCACCGAGACGGTGATGTGCGGACGATTCGACTCGCCCCGATGACGGTTCTGGCTCGGCAGGCCGGCATCGGAGAGTGCCGCCCACTCGCGGCGAACCGCAGTATCGAGCCCCGAGTCGAGGAGGAGTTCGGCGGACTGCACCATGTAGTCATGATGGCGCAGACGGACGGACGAGATGCACCGACTTTACGAATTGGGGCCATGACCGGCGACGGTATCGGTCACGAGATCGTCCCTGCGACGATCCGGGTGGTGGACGCAGCTCTGGCCGCTGTGCACGGTCCCGTCGTCGACTGGCAGCACTTGCCGCTGGGGTTGGGTGCTCTCGACGAGTACGGAACGCCGATGCCCGAGCACACGTTGAACGAGCTCGGCAGGCTCGAGGCGTGGATTCTCGGGCCTCACGACAGCGCGTCGTACCCCGAGCCGTTCCGATCTCAGCTGACTCCGGGCGGACGAATTCGCAAGCATTTCGATCTGTTCGCCAACATCCGTCCGGCCAAGGCGCTCCCTGGAGTGCGCGCGATGTCGCCGCAGATGGACCTGGTGGTGGTGCGGGAGAACACCGAGGGCTTCTACGCCGACCGCAACATGTTCGTCGGCAGTGGCGAGTTCATGCCCACGCCCGATGTAGCGCTCGCGGTGGGAGTGTTCACCCGTTCCGCGTGCGAACGCATCGCTCGTGAGGCCTTCTCGCTCGCAGACCGGCGGCGGAGGAAAGTGACGATCGTGCACAAGACCAACGTGCTGTCGATTACGACGGGATTGTTTCGCGATGCCTGCCGGTCCGTCGGCGAGGAGTTTTCGCAGGTAGACGTCAACGAAGAGCACGTGGACGCCCTCGCGGCGCATCTGGTTCGACGCGGTGAGGACTACGACGTCATCGTGGCCGAGAACATGTTCGGGGACATCCTCTCCGACCTGACCGGAGAGCTGTCCGGGTCGCTCGGGACGGCACCGTCGATCAACTCTTCGCGTACCCAGGCCATGGCGCAGGCCTCCCATGGATCCGCCCCGGATATCGCAGGCAAGAATCGCGCCAACCCGACGGCGCTGTTCCTGTCGGCCGCGATGCTGCTCGAGTGGCTCGCCGATCGGCACGGGGACGAACGGCTCGCCGCCGCAGCCGGCCGGATTCGGCACGCCGTGGACGACACCGTCAGATCCGGGGTCGCGACAGCAGACCTCGGCGGGCAGGCGTCGACCAGCGCCTTCACCGAGACCGTCGAAGCCAGGGTGCACCGGCGCTGATCGACTGCGGACTCACCGCGGTTTTCGACTACTGAAGATCGCGGTGCCGGGAAACAGCTGGCCGCGCAGTGGGCTCCACTGACCCCACTCGCGGTCGAGCCACTCCGGCCAATCCGGCTCGACGATGTCGCGAACCTCGAGACCTGCGGCGACCAGTTCACGCACGCGATCACCGATCGTGCGGTGATGCTCGACGTAGTTGGGGGTCCCGTCGGCGTCGTATTCGACGTACGGGGTTCGATCGAAGTACGGAATCGTCGCGGTCAGACCGCCCACCCCGGGATCGTCGGGGAACACCCAGCGCATCGGATGGTTGACCGCGAACACCCAGATGCCGCCCGGCCGCAGTACCCGCGCCACTTCCTTCATCACATTGGCGGAGTCCGCGACGAACGGAACCGCACCGAAGGCCGAGCACACGATGTCGAACCGCTCGTCGGCGAACGGTAGGGACTCGGCACTGGCCTGCACCAGCGGAACCGTCGACCCGCCCGCGGTCATCGCGTCGACGCCGCGCTGCAACATGCCCATCGAGATGTCGAGGCCGATGGCGCGCGCCCCCTGAGTCCCGAGCCAGCGGGCGCAGGGTGCGCTGCCGCAGCCCACCTCGAGAATGTCCTTGCCCGCGACGTCACCCAGCAGATGCACGTCGCCCTCGTGCAGTCCCTCCGGGCACCAGACGAACTCTCCGGATTCGGTCGACGCGCCCAGAAACGCGCCGTGCGTACGGTGATAATTGTCGGCATCCGAATCCCACCAGGTTCGACTCGCGCGGTCGCTCGCGACCGAATCGATTCGGCCGCGGCCGGGGGTGGACGACGGTGCGGAAGGATCGGTCACACGCCGACTCTAACCGGGTTTGTGCTGGTACTGCGGCATCGCGTACCCTGATCAACGCGAGTGTGTTCATGCTGCGCCCAGGTCGGGTTCGCCCGGCGTCGACGCGTGCGGAGCCGGCAACGGATCCGCGGAAGATGCTCGTGCTGCACACGTTTCACAAGTCCGACCGAACATCCATCAACCGATACCCAACCCGTCCGGAGCAACTCAACACATGCCCTCAACCACAACCTCACCGCAGGTAGCCGTCAACGATATCGGCTCCGCAGAGGATTTTCTCGCCGCCATCGACGCCACGATCAAGTACTTCAACGATGGTGACATCGTCGAGGGCACCATCGTCAAGGTCGATCGTGACGAGGTTCTACTCGACATCGGTTACAAGACCGAAGGCGTCATCCCTTCCCGCGAGCTCTCCATCAAGCACGATGTCGACCCCAACGAGGTCGTCTCCGTGGGAGATGAGATCGAAGCACTCGTCCTCACCAAGGAGGACAAGGAAGGCCGTCTGATCCTGTCCAAGAAGCGAGCTCAGTACGAGCGCGCTTGGGGCACGATCGAGGAGCTCAAGGAGAAGGACGAGGCCGTCAAGGGCACCGTCATCGAGGTCGTCAAGGGTGGACTCATCCTCGACATCGGTCTCCGTGGCTTCCTCCCCGCCTCGCTCGTCGAGATGCGTCGCGTCCGCGACCTCCAGCCGTACGTCGGCAAGGAGATCGAGGCCAAGATCATCGAGCTCGACAAGAACCGCAACAACGTGGTCCTGTCGCGTCGCGCATGGCTCGAGCAGACCCAGTCCGAGGTCCGCAGCGAGTTCCTGCACCAGCTGCAGAAGGGCCAGGTCCGCAAGGGCGTCGTGTCCTCCATCGTCAACTTCGGTGCCTTCGTGGACCTGGGTGGCGTCGACGGCCTGGTGCACGTCTCCGAGCTGTCCTGGAAGCACATCGATCACCCGTCCGAGGTTGTCGAGGTCGGCACCGAGGTCACCGTCGAGGTTCTCGACGTCGACCTGGACCGCGAGCGTGTGTCGCTGTCGCTCAAGGCAACGCAGGAAGATCCGTGGCGCCAGTTCGCTCGCACCCACGCGATCGGCCAGATCGTGCCCGGCAAGGTCACCAAGCTCGTTCCGTTCGGTGCGTTCGTTCGCGTCGAAGAGGGCATCGAGGGCCTCGTGCACATCTCCGAGCTGGCCGAGCGCCACGTGGAGGTTCCGGACCAGGTCGTGGGTGTCGGCGACGACGCACTCGTCAAGGTCATCGACATCGATCTCGAGCGTCGCCGGATTTCGTTGAGCCTCAAGCAGGCCAACGAGGACTACGCAGAAGAGTTCGATCCGTCCAAGTACGGCATGGCCGACTCGTACGACGAGGGTGGCAACTACATCTTCCCCGAGGGCTTCGACTCCGAGACCAACGAATGGCTCGAAGGTTACGAGAAGCAGCGTGAAGAGTGGGAAGGTCGCTACGCCGAGGCAGAGCGTCGCCACAAGATGCACACCGCTCAGATGGAGAAGACGGCCAAGGACGAAGCTGCCGAAGCCGCCAACACCAACTACTCCTCCGAGTCGGGTCAGGCTCCCGCCGATGCAGAAGGCGATGCTCCCGCAGCGTCGGCTCCCGCCTCGACCGGTGGATCGCTGGCCAGCGATGCGCAGCTCGCTGCACTTCGCGAGAAGCTGTCGGGCAACGCCTGATAGAAGTAGTCCACCCGTGAGGGTGTGACCTCGGCCCCGGTTCTCCCTGTGAGAACCGGGGCTTTCTCGTTCGAATACGCAGGTGCAACGGGAACGACAATGGACCCGGTTCTGGTGAACCGGGTCCAAGGTTGAGGGGGAGTGCGAACTACGCGGCGGTGGCTGGACTCCACTGGCCGACGCTCGCCGTGCGCTTACGCATCGTGGCGAAGCTGTGGCGGGCAGGGGTCAGGAGGTTGGTGAACCAGTTACGCCGGTGGTCGGCCAGCGCCGAGGCAACTTCTGGAATGAGAATGCAATGAACGCCTGCATCCATGCCGAGGCGGTGCCGACCCGGTTGGATCTGATTGCTTTGCATGGGTGTCCTTTTCGCTGGCGGTGGGTCGGCACATCGAGGTCGCGCTCGTCGAAGATAACCGACAGGCTTGCAAAACCGGTGCATTTGGGGCTGGTGGGCTTCGGCGTGTTCGAGTGTCAGACTGGACGCATGCTGAGACTGGGACTGACCGGCGGAATTGGTGCCGGCAAATCGACCGTGGCGAAAGTGCTGACCGAACTCGGGGGAGTGCTCGTCGACTCGGACGTACTTGCCCGCGAAGTGGTGGAGCCGGGAACGCCTGGGCTGCAACAACTGACGGACACCTTCGGTACCGAGATACTGGCACCCGACGGGTCACTCGATCGGCCGGCCTTGGCCGCCAAGGCTTTCGGCGACGAGGAGTCGCGAAAGAAGCTCAACGCCATCGTGCATCCATTGGTCGGACAGCGCACTACCGAGATCATCGAAGGTGCGGCAGCGGATGCCGTGGTGGTGCAAGATATTCCACTTCTCGTCGAAGGCTCGATGGCTCCGTTCTTCCATCTGGTCGTCGTCGTCTGGGTCGACGCCGAGGAACGAGTACGTCGGCTGACCGGCCAACGAAACATGCCCGAGGCCGATGCCCGCGCGCGCATCGCCGCGCAGGCGACCGACGATGCGCGCCGAGCGGCGGCAGATGTGTGGATAGACAACACGGGTGCGCCCGGCAGCGTCGACGATCAGGTACGAAACTTGTGGAACGAGCGCGTGATTCCCTTCGAGCGCAACCTCAGAGAGGGCATTGTCGCCCGGACGCATCCGGAACTCGTGACTGCAGACCCGGCCTGGGAATCCCAGGCGCGGCGAATGATCGCGCGCCTTGCTCTCGCGTGTGGGGACAAGGCTGTTCGGATCGACCACGTCGGATCGACGGCGGTACCCGGACTCGACGCCAAGGACGTGCTCGACATCCAGATCACGGTGCGCTCGCTGGCCGACGCAGATTCCGTCGGCGAACAGTTGCGCGTCGCCGGGTTCCCCGGCGTCGAGTCCAGTGACTTCGACGATCCGAAGCCCGCTTACGGAGTGGGTGGTGAGGCCGATCCGGCCGTGTGGGGCAAGCGTTTTCACGGCAACGCAGACCCCGGCCGACCGGCCAACGTCCATGTTCGAGTCGACGGTTGGCCGAACCAGACGTTCGCCCTGGTGTTCCGTGACTGGCTCCGGGCGGACGCGGCTGTCGCGACGGAATACGCCGCGATCAAGCGGCGTGCTTCCGAAGCTGCCGCCGGAATCACCGACTACCGCTCGGCGATCGAGGCATACGAGAACGCAAAGGCACCGTGGTTCGACGTGGCGTATCGGCGGGCGTGGCAGTGGGCAGAGGAGACGAACTGGACCGCCTGAGGTAGAGCTGCGCGTCAGGCCGGTTTGCCGTTCCATTCCGTCGGCATTCCGACCGACGCGAGCCAGGCGTTCAGGTCGTAATCGTGCCGCGTCAGTCCTTCGATGGCCGCGATCGATCGGGACAGCGCCCGCTCGGCCGTCGGGGTGTCCAGATGCTGCGCCACGCGCGCGTCGAACAGCTCGTCGACGTCCAGCAGGTCGTAGTCGCGGCCGGTGCGAACACTGAGGTCGAGATAGTGATCGACCGAGGTCCATCGGCTGGCCCCGGCCGTGTACTCGCCGATGTCGACGTAGTAGTCCTGGTCTCTTGCGTGCGCGGGCAGGTAATGGAACACCGAGGCCCGGAGCCCGAGAGCAGGCAGTAGCCAGGACTCCAGGTAGTCGAAGTGGGCATGGTCGCAAGGCCGGGCCATGTACAGCCCCCACGGCTCGACGCGGTATTCGTCGACCACGCGAACGAACCCTTTGGGGTCGACGTTGGTCTTCGCAACCAGGTCGAACGTTTCGTGTTTCGGGGCATGAACGACGGTGTGCGCACCGGCTGACGTGTGAGCGACCATGCCTGTAGAAGCTACCGGGAACAGACCTCCGAGGTCTCTCCGACGGAACTTGTCGGTGGTCGCGTCTACGCTTGTGTAATGGCGTTTGCATCCGAACATCCCGTTGTCGCGCACTCCGAACACCGTCCGGTGGGAGCGATCGAGCGCACCGGACCGGCGTTCGAGGTCGTCAGCGAACACGTTCCGGCCGGTGATCAGCCGACCGCCATCGCCGAACTCGAACGTCGGATCAAGGCGGACGAGAAGGACGTCGTGCTTCTCGGTGCCACCGGTACCGGTAAGTCGGCCACCACCGCCTGGCTGATCGAGAAACTGCAGCGCCCCACCCTGGTGATGGCACCGAACAAGACTCTCGCAGCGCAGTTGGCGAACGAGCTGCGAGACATGTTGCCCAACAACGCAGTCGAGTACTTCGTGTCGTACTACGACTACTACCAGCCCGAGGCGTACATTGCGCAGACCGATACTTATATCGAAAAGGACTCGTCCATCAACGACGACGTCGAGCGTCTGCGGCACTCGGCGACGGCATCCCTGCTCTCTCGCCGAGACGTGGTCGTGGTGGCGTCGGTGTCGTGCATCTACGGTCTCGGTACCCCGCAGTCGTACGTCGATCGGTCGATCGAGCTCGAGGTCAACGTCGAGGTCCAGCGTGATGCGCTGCTCCGGCTTCTGGTCGACGTGCAGTACACGCGCAACGACATGGCGTTCACCCGCGGATCGTTCCGAGTCCGCGGCGATACCGTGGAGATCATTCCGTCGTACGAGGAGCTCGCTATTCGCATCGAGTTCTTCGGTGACGAGATCGAGGCGCTGTACTACCTGCATCCGCTGACGGGCGACATCGTTCGCCAAGTCGATTCGGTACGCATCTTCCCGGCCACCCATTACGTCGCCGGACCGGAGCGCATGGAACGGGCGGTCAAGGACATCGAGGCCGAGCTCGAGGCGCGGCTGGCGGAACTCGAAGGCAAGGGAAAGCTGCTCGAGGCGCAGCGGCTTCGGATGCGCACGCAATACGACCTGGAAATGATCAAGCAGGTCGGCTTCTGCTCCGGCATCGAGAACTACTCGCGGCACATAGACGGTCGCGGGGCCGGCACCGCACCCGCGACCCTGATCGACTACTTCCCCGAGGACTTCCTACTCGTCATCGACGAATCTCACGTCACCGTCCCACAGATCGGCGCGATGTACGAGGGCGACATGTCGCGCAAGCGGAACCTGGTCGATTTCGGGTTCCGGTTGCCGTCTGCGACGGACAACCGGCCGCTGACGTGGGAAGAGTTCACACAGAGGATCGGCCAGACCGTCTACCTGTCCGCTACTCCCGGCAAGTACGAACTGGGGCAGACCGGCGGCGAATTCGTCGAGCAGGTCATCCGTCCTACCGGCCTCGTCGATCCGAAGGTCGTCATCAAACCGACCAAGGGGCAGATCGACGACCTCGTGCACCAAATTCGCGAGCGTGCCGAGAAGGACGAACGAGTTCTCGTCACCACTTTGACCAAGAAGATGTCGGAGGACCTGACCGACTATCTGCTCGAGCTGGGCATCCGCGTCCGGTACCTGCACTCCGACATCGATACCTTGCGCCGAGTCGAGCTGCTGCGGCAGCTTCGGCTGGGTGAGTACGACGTCCTGGTCGGCATCAACCTCCTCCGGGAGGGCCTCGACCTTCCCGAGGTGTCATTGGTCGCCATTCTCGACGCGGACAAGGAGGGATTCCTCCGCAGCGGCACCAGCCTCATTCAGACGATCGGCCGCGCCGCTCGAAACGTGTCCGGTGAAGTGCACATGTACGCCGACAAGATGACCGACTCCATGACGTACGCGATCGAGGAGACCGAACGTCGGCGCGAGAAGCAGATCGCCTACAACAAGGAGCGGGGAGTCGATCCGCAACCGCTGCGCAAGAAGATCGCCGACATTCTCGATCAGGTGTATCAGGAAGCAGAGGACACCGACACGGCCGTCGAAGTGGGTGGCTCGGGTCGGAACGCCAGCCGTGGTCGGCGAGCGCAGGGCGAAGCAGGCAGGTCGGTCAGCTCCGGCGTGTACGAGGGGCAGGATGTTTCGTCGATGCCGCGCGCCGAGTTGGCGGACCTGATCAAGAACATGACCGATCAGATGATGAACGCTGCCCGCGAGTTGAAGTTCGAGCTGGCCGGTCGACTGCGCGACGAGATCCAGGACCTGAAGAAGGAGCTCCGCGGCATGGACGCGGCCGGCCTCAAGTAGGTCGGGCGGGTGGTGCGAGTCGAGCCTGCGGAACGATCCGAAATGGTTCGGTTACGGTTCAGTGATGGACGCAACCACCGCCGGGCGCACCTCTCGTGCACTCGAACTGATCCACTCGATGACCTACTTCCTGCCGGAGACGCAGGACGCTCTCGTTGCCGCTGGGTTACCGCCACGAGCCTGCTACTTCGCCGGTCGTGCAGCACCTCTCGGGCCGGTCGGTGCAGGTGTCGTGACAGCCACGTTCTACAACTTCAACCGCGATCTGATCAGCCCGCTGGTTCCGGCAGCCTGGGCCATCGCCTCTCCCGACGAGATCATGGCAATCCGTTACGCCACATTCGACACCGCATTCGAGCGTCTGTTGGGCTCCGAGACGTTGGCGTCCCCGGATATGGCCGAAGCTGCCGACCTCGCCTCGATCGCTGCGCGTGGAATCCCAGGAGACGACGGTCGGCCGCTGTACGCCGCCTACGCCGAACTCGACTGGCCGCAAGCGCCGCACCTCGTGTTGTGGCACGCGCTCACCCTGATCCGTGAGTACCGCGGCGACGGTCACATTGCCGCGCTGCAGACGGCGGGGTTGAACGGCCTGGACGCGCTGATCACCCACACCGCCACCGGGTACGGCTTCGAGAAGGAATTCGCGCGCAAGCGTCGTGGATGGTCGACCGAGCAGTGGAACGAAGCCGTGGCGTCCTTGGCCGATCGTGAATTGGTGACGGCCGACGGCGCTTTGACTCAGGACGGGAAAGATCTCCGCACGTTGGTCGAGGACATCACCAACGACCTCGCCGTCGCGCCGTGGGCCGCCCTCGGCGAGGATGGTGCAGCTCGGCTGGTTTCGCTCGCGACGCCGTGGCGTGAGTCGATCGTCGGCCAGGGCACCATTCCCGAGGGCGTCTTCGGGCCAGCGATCAAAAAGAAGTAGGCCGCCTCAGCTGGTGATGTCCTTGGTGGCGAATCGTCTCCACGCGATCAGCCCGAAGACCGCCGCGTAGGTGATGGCCGAGAACGATCCGACCACCATGTCGTTCCAGTCGATGTTCGTGCCGAAGGCGTCGATCCACGAGTTCGCGTAGTGCCCGGGCAGATAGTTGCGCAGCGACCCCAATGCCGTGATCTGATCGAGGATCTGCATCAGAATCGACGTCATCACCGCGCCGCCGACGGCCCCGAGAGGGGCGTCGGTGAGCACCGACAGCAACATCGCCAGACCTGCCACCCACAGCAGATTGACGCCGATGTAGGCGACCGCAATCAGTAGTCGCACCAGGGAAGTGCCGTACGACAGTCCCTCACCCAGCGGCGTGACCAATGATTCGGCACCGTACATCACCGTCCCGATCAGTAGGGACACTCCGACCAGCACCAGAATGGCGGCGCTGGACAGCGTGGCCGAGACGAGTGCCTTCTGGGTCAACAGTCGGCTTCGAGGAACTGGGATGGCGAGCAGGTAGCGCAGGCTCGACCACGAGGCCTCGCTCGCAACGGAGTCGCCGAAGAACAGCGCCACCACGACGATGAGCAGAAATCCGACGGACATGAACAGTGCGAAGACGGTGAAGTTCATGCCGCCTCGCGTGCCGAGCTCGATGAGCCCGCCGGCGTCGGAGTCGGCGCTGGAGCTGCCCACGGTGAAGGCGACGACAAGGATCACCGGTAGCAGGGCAAGGAAACCGATGGCGAGCTGAGTGCGTCGCCGGCCCAACTGTCGACGCAGTTCGGTACGAAACGGCAGGGTGCGGCCGCCGCTGTAGCCCGCTGCGCGGCCGTCTGCGTGCGTTGTACTCATGAGCGATCCTCGCTGGAGTCGGTCTCGTGAACGACTGTGCCTGGGGTATCTCGATGAACGAGGTCGAGGAACACGTCCTCGAGTCGGGTGGACTGGGAGAAGCCGCGGACCGACACCCCCGCCGTGACGAGTTCTCTGATGACGACGGCGGAATCGGCGTCGGTCAGGTCGACGGTCACGGTGCCGTCGTCGACGATCACCGCGCCGTCATGGCCGGCGGCGTCGAGTACCGACTGGGCGCGGTCGGCGTCGTCGACCCTGATCTCGGTCTGCCCTCCGGCCGCTGTCAGCTCGCGGACGGTGCCCGAGCTGATCACGGAGCCACGGTTCATGACCACGACGTGCGTGCACGTCTGTTCCACTTCGGCGAGGAGGTGGCTCGAGACCAACACGGTGCGCCCCGTCTTCGCGTAGTTGATCAGCACGTCACGCATGGTTCGGATCTGTGGCGGGTCGAGGCCGTTGGTCGGTTCGTCCAACACCATGAGATCGGGTAGACCCAGCATGGCCTGTGCAATGGCGAGGCGCTGACGCATGCCTTGGCTGTAGGACTTGACCTTGCGTTCGATCGCTGCGCCGAGGTCTGCGATCTCGAGTGCCTCGTCGAGGTGAGCGTCTTCGATCGGTCGCCCTGTCGCCTCCCAGTACAGCCGCAGGTTCTGGGTGCCGGTCAGATGCGGAAGGAAGCCGGAACCCTCGACGAAGGAGCCGAGCCGCGACAACACCGGGGCACCGGGTGTGACCTTGTGACCGAAGACTCGGATGTCGCCGCCGGTGGGGGTGATCAGGCCCATCAGCATGCGCAACGTGGTGGTCTTTCCGGCACCGTTCGGTCCGAGCAGTCCGAGTACCTGCCCCTGTTTCACCTCGAAGCTGACGCCGTCCACGGCACGGAACCCGTTCGAGTATGTCTTGGCCAGGTCGGTGATCACCAGGGGAGTGTCGACCAGAGCCTCGTCGACCTCGGCCACCGTGCGGCGTCTGGTTCGCACGATCGTCGCCACCACGATGCATCCGACGACCAGGACGACCACGCCGATTCCGATCAGTGGAGCGACGGGTACCGTGCTGTTCGCGCTCGCCACCGCGGGAACCGTCGGCAACGCGACGGACGTGTTCGCCATGGTCACGCTGAACTGTGCGGGCTCCAGCGGGACGGCGTAGGCCTGATCGGTGGTGGAGACGCTCAGTTCGAGACGATGACCTTGCTGGACGGTATAGCTGATTCCAGGGAGGGCGACGGTGACGTCGACGGGATCGATGCTCCCGGTGTCGGGCAGTCGGATGGCCGACACTGCGCCGCCGGGAAGGGTCCGTGTGCCGTTCGGGGCGACGTCGTACAGTTTCGCGAACAGCACAGCCTGGCCGGGCCCGGCGAGGGACGCCACCCGGAGATCGACTCTCGGCGCGCCGGTGATGGTCAGTGACGAGTCGACGGGCTCGCTGGTGAAAATCGCGGACTGGCCCGGAAGGTCCGCAGTCAGCGCTGCACCGGCTCCGGTCGATCCGAGTGTCGACAACACCGAACCCAGACCGGGGACCGTCGAGATGGCGGACGGTGACGCGCCGGGCGGACGAATGATCGTCCCGTCCGAGGCGGGGGTGAAGGTCACCGTATTCGTCTGTGTGGGTTCGGAGTTCGGGGTCAGGCCTGGGTAGTCGGGAGCCGTCATCCGACGATTGCGTTCTCCTCCTCGCTCATCGGCTGCGCGCTGCGTCGAATACACGAACGGCGCGCTCTCGGAGGTCGCGGGATCGGGGGTGCCGCGCAGAGTCCGGTCGAAGAAGTCCGCGACGGCTCGATCCGACGCACCGTTCGTTCCACCGGCATCGTGCCCACCGTCGAACCACCGAACGGTCACGTCACCGCCTGCGGCTGCGATCTGCCGAGCCGTCGCGTCGGCCTGGTCGAGACCGAACAGAGTGTCCTGGGTGCCCTGTAGGAGAAGCGTCGGAGCCGTGATGTTCGACGCCACCGCAACGGGCGAGTGGGCAGTCAACAGATCGAGTAGTGGCTGGCTGGGAATGCCGGTCACTGCGGATTGTGCGTAGGCGTCGCAGAATTCCTGGGCGAATCTGCCGCATGCGGATGCGCCACCGCCACCGCCACGGTTACCGTCCCCGGCACTACCGGGCGCAGCGCTGGAGGCACCCGCTCCGAAGAAGACCCCGGCCCATCCACGTTTGAGGACGCCGGGTCCGCCGTATTCGGCACCGGCCGGGGAGTCGGTGTTTCCGAGCGCTTCTCGACCTGCGGACGAGGTGACGCCGAAGTTGGGGAACAGGGCCTGGCCCAGGTCGTTCCAGGTGATGGCAGCGGCCACCGAGTCCACGCGGGGGTCTGTTCCGCCTGCGCTGAGGGCCAGTGCCCCGCCGTACGATCCGCCTGCCACGCCGACGTGGGGATCACCAGGAGCGTCGAGCTGTACTTCGGGCTGTTCGGCCAGCCAGTCGATCAGGCCGCGGGCATCGGCGACCTCGCGATCGGGGTCGTTGATGGAGATCGAACCCGTGCTGTCACCGAAGCCGCGTGCGGTGTAGGCGAGAACCACGTATCCGCGGGCGGCGAGATCACGAGCTTCGCCGTCGACCGAGTCCTTGCTGCCGCCGAAGCCGTGCGCGAGCAACACAGCCGGAGCGGGGGTGGACTCGGGAATGTAGAGCCGGGTGTCGAGGTCGACGGTCTCCGTCGAACCGGGGCTGTCCGGTAGCGTGATGCGCGCGTCACGCGTTGCTGTGTCGGCTTCGCGTCCCTGGGGGAGGAATGCGAATGCGAGGGCGGCCACGATCACGATCGAGATCGCGACGGCACCGAGAGCGAGGGCCCGTCTCGACAACGGCGGGCGGGGGATCGGCATGCAAACCAATGTATGTGAGTGGCGCGGATCGTGTTGTTCCCCAAGTTCACGTGCCGATCGTCGACTTCCGGCTACTGTCAGCGCATCAGTCCCCGGACCACGTCTTTCGGTCCTGTGACTTGCACCAATCCAGTTCGACCAGAAGTGTCACATCTGTGTGTGACCGACAAATGGAGGAATGAATGAGCGCCTACCGCACCGTCGTCGTCGGAACCGATGGCTCCGAATCGTCACTGCGGGCAGTGGAGAAGGCCGCGGCTCTGGCGGGAGATGCCGATGCCACCCTGGTGATCGCGTGTGCTTACTACCCGGCCGATCCGAAAGATACCTCTGCCGCCGCCGACGCACTCCGCGAGGACGCCTACCAGATCACCGGTTCGGCACCGACGCGCGAAATCCTGCGCACCGCCCGAGAGCACGCCACCAAGGCCGGCGCGAAGAACATCGAGGAGAAGCCGATCGTCGGAGCGCCCGTCGAGTCCCTCCTGGCACTCGTGGACGAGGTCAAGGGCGATCTACTCGTCGTCGGCAACCGTGGGCTGAACTCGCTGACCGGTCGCTTGCTCGGTTCGGTTCCGTCCGACGCGGCCCGCAAGTCGACCTGTGACGTGCTGATCGTCCATACCGTCCGCTGATTTTCTCGTAGTACGACAATCGGCCCGCCCCGTCGACGATGACGGGGCGGGCCGATTGTTCTCGTCGGACCGTTCTCGTCAGACCTCGGCGTCGGAGGGCTGCAGGGCCCCGAGCTCCTGGGGCAGAGGATCCACATGGACGACGCCGAGTCGCTGGGTTGCTCGGGTCAGGGCCACGTAGAGGTCGTTCATACCCTTGACGGACTCCGCAACGATCGCGCTCGGCTCGACGATGAGCACCGAGTCGAACTCGAGCCCTTTTGCGTCCTTGACCGTCGACACGGTCACCACATCCGACGCCAGGTGCTGCAGTTGGGAGACGAGTTCGGAGGGAACGAGCACTGCGCTCAGGCCGGGACGAGGGTGGTCGGCCACTCGCTTCTCGACCGTCGTCACCAGATCTGCTGCGGCTACGCGTTGAGCCCACGGCTCGACGCCGGTGCTGCGAATGGATCGCGGTTCGGACTGCTCCGGATCGATCGCCGCGAGCACGTCGTGCGCCACCGTCATGATCTCCGACGGCGTTCGGTAGTTGACCGTCAGTTCGGTGAGCTTCCAGCGTTGAGCCACATAGGGTTCGAGCACCGATCCCCAGGACGAGGTTCCGGCCGGATCACCGGTCTGCGCGGTGTCACCCACCAGTGTCATCCACCGATTGGGGATGCGCCGCATCACCATTCGCCATGCCATCGCCGACAGCTCTTGTGCCTCGTCCACGATCACGTGCCCGTAGGTCCAGGTACGGTCGCCGGCGGCGCGTTCGGCGGTGGTGAGTCGCTGACCCGAATTCTGGCGTCGCGCTAGCTGATCGGCGTCGATCAGGTCGTACGCCATCAGAATCTCCGGGTCCAGTTCGTCCTCGAGGTCCTGTGGAGCAGACCCGGTCAGGATGTCCAGTGCGCCCTGGGCATCGGCGATCTGGCCACGCCATTGACGCTGAGCCTGTTCACGTTCGGCAGCATCGTCGACGCCGAGCAGCTCGGCGAGCTCGTCGAGCAGCGGGGCATCCGCGGACGAGAAGCCGTGGCCGCGGCGCAGCAGCGACTCGCGCTCCGACTCGTCGAGCGCAGGTGCGGCCGATGCGATTTTCTCCGGCGATGCGAACAGGTCTCGAAGAACCTGCTGGGGCGACAGATCCGGCCACAACTCGTCTATCGCAGCCATCACGTCGTGGTCCTCGCGCATCTCGTCCCGCATGTCCGCAATGTCGTCGGCGCTGAGCAAGCTCGATCCGTCCACCACGTTCTGGCCGAGTTTCGCGGCCAGCTGATTGGCCAACTGGTCGATGACCGAGGACACGAACAGAGGCCGAGCCAAGTTGTGTGGTCGCCGGGAGGACCGGGCGCGGCCGCGGGCACGCGTGACTATCTTTCGATCGAGGGTGATGTCGTAGGTGTCGAATTTCAGCCGGCGCGGCTGTGCGGGCACCTCCTGGCGATCACGCACCGCCTGCGTCAGTACGTCGACCATCGACAGTCTGCCCTTGACCTCGGTGGCCAGAGCCCAATCCTCGCGCTGCGCACGGACTCCGGGGTACAGATCGCCGATCGTCGACAGCAATACCCCGGTTTCGCCCAGCGACGGCAGCACCTGGCCGATGTAGTCGAGGAACGTGGCGTTGGGCCCGATGATCAGGACACCGCTCTTGCCGAGCTGTTGACGGTACGTGTACAGCAGATACGCAGCTCGGTGCAGTGCCACGGCCGTCTTGCCGGTGCCCGGTCCGCCCTGCACCACCAGCACACTGCGATGCTGTGAGCGGATGATTGCGTCCTGCTCGCTCTGGATCGTCTCGACGATGTCGTTCATCTGACCGGTTCGCGCTGCATCGAGAGCGGACAGCAGCGCACCCTCACTGGCGACGCCACCCGCGACAGCCGCATCGTTCGACGACTGCGCGGACTCGAGGTCCAGGAATTCGTCGGCGATGGCGGTCACCTTGCGTCCGCGGGTACGAATATGCCTGCGGCGCAACACGTTTTCGGGAGCTGCCGGTGTCGCCAGATAGAACGGACGGGCCATGGGGGCTCGCCAGTCCAGCAGTAGTGTCTCGTAATCGTTCTTGTCGTCGAGGATGCCGACACGGCCGATGTAACGCTCGGGGCGGTCGTCGACTTTCGGATCGAGGGTGTCCGGGTCGAGGTCGATGCGTCCGAAGCAGAGCCCGTTCTCGGCTGCGTCGTACTTGGCGATGTCCTCGGTGTACATCTGGTTGAAGGATTCGCGCTCGCTTCGGGCCTGCGGTGTTCCGCCGGTCTCGAGCAGCACGGCGCGAAGTCGGTTTGCTGCATACTCGCGCAGCGAATCGAGCTGCGTGTACAACCGCGTCAGGTGCGCCTGTTCGAGGTCTTCCTCGATGGGTGCACCGGGATCGTTCGATGGGTGGCCGTCGTCCGGCAAAGGTTCTCCTCGGGAGTTCGGCCGAGGCGACGATATCGCCTCGAAATCAGCCAGAGCAGTCTACGCCGCAGAACGGCCCTGCCGCAGAACCGCGAGTTCTGGGACAGGGCCGTGCGCGCGAACGACGCCGAGCGTCGTGGGTAGACCTACTTCGCGTACTGCTGGAGCTTCTTGTCCAAGTTCTTCTGCGCCTTGGCAACTCGCTTCTCGAGCTTGGCCCGAGCCTGCTCGGTTGCCTTCTCGAGTTCCTTGTTCTGCTTCTCGGCCCGCTTACGAGCGCGCTTGCCGAGCGTGTCTACCCGATCCGACGCGATGTCGGCCCACGTGGCACCGCGCTTCTGAGCCTCTTCGGCCAGAACGGATCCCTTCTCGGCAGCGAGATCGGCGAGCTTCGCTCCGCGCTTCTGTGCCACCTCGGCCAGTTCACTGCGACGGTCGGCAGCGACGTCGACCAACTTCGAGCCCCGCTTCTGAGCGAGCTCGGCCCAATCCGAGCTGCGGTGCGCGGCCTTGTCGGCGAGCTTCGAGCCACGCTTCTGCGCTTCTTCGGCCAGATCGCTTCCGCGGTCGGCAGCAAGCTCGGCCAGCTTCGAGCCACGCTTCTGGGCTTCTTCGGCCAGCTCCGAACCCTTGTCGGCGGCGATGTGAGCCCACCGGTTCAGAGCGGGCTGCGCGACCTCTGCCAGCTCCGAGCCCTTCTCGCCGGCGATGTCGGCGAACTTGGCCAGCTTCGGCTGTGCGGCGTCGGCGAGCTTGGCCAGCTTCGGCTGTGCGGCGTCGGCCAGATCGGCACCGCGGCTCGCTGCGATCGAGGCAATTTCCTTGACGCGTTCCCCGGTGTCGTGAGTGGTGTGACCGGGCAGCGCAGAGACCACAGATTCCTGTGCGCGGCGTGCCGCCCGCTTGCTGCGCCACGCGACGGAGGGCTTGCCCTCGGTGTCGACGGCTGCGATCAGCAGTCCGCCGAGGAGGCTGAGGTTCTTGAAAAAGTGGATGCGTTGCGCAGCCTTGGTCTCCGGGTCGGTTTCGTTCCAGAACGCGTGTCCGGCCAGCGTCGTCGGAACGAGGCTTCCAGCCAGAGCGAGCGATGCGATACGCGGTGCCTTGCCGGTGGCCAACAGAATGCCGCCGGCGACCTGGATTCCGCCGTTGATCCGAACCAACGTCTCGGGATCGGTCGGCACGTTCGCGGTGACCTCGTTGGGCAGAGCATCCTTGCTCTGCTCGATCAACGGAGCGGCTGCCTTCGCCCTGCCGGCGGGATTACGAAGTGCATCGACGCCCCCGGAGATGAAAATCGTAGACATCAGCGGACGGGCGATACGGCGGACCAGCATTGACAGCCTCCTGCGTAGTTTCTCGTGTCATGGCGGTTGTACGTGCGGACTCGCACCGAAAGTAGATCGAAATCACCGGTGCGTGCACTTTTGTCACACTCTTCATACCCCGTGTTTCACGGTCTCAAGCACGTGCGGCGTCACCAGCCGCGTTCGCGCCATTCCGCCAGGTGCGGCCGCTCGTCACCGAGAGTGGTGTCCTTGCCGTGCCCGGGGTAGACGACGGTGTCGTCGGCGAAACGGTCGAACAATTTGGCGCTCACGTCGTCGAGCAGGTGGGTGAAGTCCTCGGGGCCGTTGGTTTTGCCGACGCCGCCGGGGAACAGGGAATCACCGGTGAAGAGGTGCGTCGTCTTGCCCTCGGCGTCGGTCAGCGCGAGCGCTATCGAGCCCGGAGTGTGACCGGTCAGATGCACCACATCGAACGTGAGCTCTCCCACCGACACCGTGTCGTGGTCGGCAAGAAAACGGTCCGGAGCTACCGGCAGCGGTTCTGCGTCCAGCTCGTGGGCCGCGGTGGGGGAGTCGGTGCCACCGGCGATATCGGCCAGCGCCTGCCAGTGGTCGGCATGCTGATGTGTGGTGACGATCAGAGACAGCGTCGGTGCGTTCTCGTCGAGAAGCAGTGAGATGCGGTCGGCCTCGTTGGCGGCGTCTATCAGCAGGGAATGGCCCGTTGCGGAACAGACGACCAGGTAGGTGTTGTTGTCCATGGGGCCGACCGACATCTTGGTGATCGTGGCTCCGGGGATCGTCCGCCGCTGCGGGGGTGAACCCTGTGCAACGACGCCGGTGTAATTGTCGTCGATGACCATGAGGTGCTCGTCCATTTCGAGGACGCTACCGTCGGCAGCAACGACGGGAGCGCCGGGGTCACGCTCGTGGAAAAGTGTGTCGGTACCTGGACCTACCATTGCTACGAGGTGAGGTTCGTCCCTCACCTCGACAGGTTTTCGACGTGGAGTCCTCGGCTACACGGCGTGTGATCGGTGCATCGGCACCACGCGTCATCATCGACTCGACGTCGGACAATGCTGCGCCGAGCAGCAACACGGCTCGACGTGCTCGTGAGAAAAGAAGGGAACACAGTGGCGGATCGCCTGATAGTGCGAGGTGCACGGGAGCACAACTTGAGGGGGGTCGATATCGACCTGCCCCGGGACGCGCTGATCGTGTTCACCGGTTTGTCCGGTTCGGGCAAGTCGTCTCTCGCCTTCGACACGATCTTCGCCGAAGGCCAGCGTCGCTACGTGGAGTCGCTGTCCGCATACGCACGGCAGTTCCTCGGGCAGATGGACAAGCCCGACGTCGACTTCATCGAAGGCCTGTCGCCCGCGGTCTCGATCGACCAGAAGTCGACCAACCGCAACCCACGCTCCACCGTGGGCACCATCACCGAGGTCTACGACTACCTACGGTTGCTCTATGCCAGGGCGGGCACTGCGCACTGCCCGGTGTGCGGCGAGCAGATCGCCAAGCAGACCCCACAGCAGATCGTCGATCAGGTTCTCGACATGGAGGAGGGCCTCAAATTCCAGGTCCTCGCGCCGGTGGTCCGAACCCGTAAGGGCGAGTTCGTCGACCTGTTCGACTCGCTCAACACCCAGGGCTACTCACGTGTGCGCGTCGACGGTGTCGTCCACCAGCTCAGCAGCCCGCCGGTCTTGAAGAAGCAGGAAAAACACGACATCGAGGTCGTTGTCGACCGACTCACCGTCAAGTCCAGCTCGAAGCAGCGGCTCACCGACTCGGTGGAGACCGCACTGCGGCTCGCGGACGGCATCGTGGTTCTCGACTTCGTCGACCGTGAGGAGAACGCCCCCGATCGGGAGCGTCGTTTCTCGGAGAAGCTCGCGTGCCCCAACGGCCACCCGCTGTCCATCGACGACCTCGAACCGCGATCGTTCTCGTTCAACTCGCCTTACGGCGCCTGCCCCGACTGTGTCGGGCTCGGCGTGCGCAAGGAGGTCGATCCCGAGCTGGTGGTGCCCGACGGTGATCTGAGTCTGGCCGACGGTGCCATCGCGCCCTGGTCGATGGGCCAGACGTCGGAGTACTTCGGTCGCTTGCTGTCCGGACTCGCCGACGCCATGGGCTTCGATCTGCACGCTCCGTGGAACAAGCTGCCGGCGAAGGTCAAGCGAGCTGTCCTGGAGGGCAGCGACCACCAGGTGCACGTGCAGTACAAGAACCGGTACGGCCGCACCCGGTCGTACTACGCCGAGTTCGAGGGCGTCATGCCCTTCCTGCACCGCCGCCTCGAGCAGACCGAATCCGAACAGATGAAGGAACGCTACGACGGCTACATGCGCGACGTTCCGTGTCCTACCTGCAACGGAGCCAGGCTGCGTCCGGAAATTCTGTCGGTCACCATCGCGGCAGGTGATTTCGGGCCGAAGTCGATCGCCGAGGTGTGTGAACTCTCCATCGCCGATACGGCCGACTTCCTCAACAGTCTCACTCTGGGGCGACGCGAGGAAGCGATTGCGGGCCAGGTCCTCAAGGAGGTTCAGGCTCGACTCGGCTTCCTGCTGGACGTGGGTCTCGAATACCTGTCGTTGGCGCGCACCGCGGGCTCGCTGTCCGGCGGCGAGGCCCAACGTATCCGGCTCGCCACGCAGATCGGCTCCGGCCTCGTCGGCGTGCTCTACGTACTGGACGAGCCGTCCATCGGACTGCACCAACGGGACAACCGCCGGCTCATCGACACGCTGACGCGACTGCGCGATCTCGGCAACACATTGATCGTCGTCGAGCACGACGAGGACACCATCCGTACCTCCGACTGGGTCGTCGATATCGGACCGTTGGCCGGTGAGCACGGCGGACGCGTCGTGCACAGCGGTTCCTACGCGGACCTCCTCACCAACGACGAATCGCTCACGGGTGCGTATCTGTCGGGTCGCATGGAGATCCCGCTGCCGGACACCCGTCGGGTGGTCGACAAGAAGCGACAGGTCACCGTCGTGGGTGCCCGTGAACACAACCTCCAGGGAATCGACGTCAGCTTCCCTCTCGGTGTTCTGACGTCGGTCACCGGTGTCTCGGGCTCGGGTAAGTCGACGCTGGTCAACGACATCCTCGCGACCGTGATGGCCAACAAGCTCAACGGTGCCCGGCAGGTTCCCGGTCGGCACACCCGGATCAACGGTCTGGACCAACTGGACAAGCTGGTTCGCGTCGACCAGTCGCCGATCGGCCGCACGCCCCGGTCCAACGCCGCGACGTACACCGGGGTGTTCGACAAGATCCGTACGTTGTTCGCGGCCACCACCGAGGCCAAGGTTCGTGGGTATCAGCCCGGGCGATTCTCGTTCAACGTCAAGGGCGGTCGGTGCGAGGCATGCTCGGGAGACGGCACGTTGAAGATCGAGATGAACTTCCTGCCCGACGTCTACGTCCCCTGCGAGGTGTGCGAAGGCGCTCGCTACAACCGCGAGACGCTCGAAGTGCACTACAAGGGCAAGACCATCGCCGAGGTCCTGGACATGCCGATCGAGGAGGCTGCCGACTTCTTCGAGGCCATCACGTCTATTCACCGGTACCTCAAGACACTCGTCGAGGTCGGCCTCGGTTACGTCCGCCTGGGTCAACCGGCGACGACACTGTCCGGCGGCGAAGCTCAGCGTGTGAAACTCGCAGCCGAGTTGCAGAAGCGATCGACCGGCCGAACCGTCTACATTCTCGACGAGCCGACCACGGGCCTGCATTTCGAGGACATCCGGAAGTTGCTCGGCGTGGTGAACGGACTCGTCGACAAGGGGAACACCGTGATTGTCATCGAGCACAATCTCGATGTCATCAAGGTCTCCGACTGGGTCATCGACATGGGGCCCGAAGGTGGTTCGGGCGGCGGAACGGTTGTGGCGCAGGGTAATCCGGAAGCCGTAGCAGCGGTGCCCGAAAGCTACACCGGAAAATTCCTGCAGGAGGCGCTCTCCCGCGAGGTAGTGGCGTCCACGCCGAAGGCGGCCCCGAAGAAGCGTCGGGCTCGTAAGGTCGCTGCGGTCTGACGCGAACACGTCGACGACGAAGCCGCATCCGGATTGCCGGATGCGGCTTCGTCGTCTGTGGGTGGGGTGGGGTGCGCTCGTTCAGTGCACCGGGCCGGTGTACTTCTCACCGGGGCCGAGTCCTGGCTCGTCCGGGTGTGCCGAGGCTTCCCGGAACGCGCGTTGCAGTGCCTGGAGGCCGTCGCGAATCGGTCCAGCGTGGGGACCGAGGTACTCGACCGACGCGGTGACCAAGCCGGCGAGTGCGGTGATGACGCGTCGGGCCTCGTCGAGATCGAGGTAGGGGCTCTCCGCGGGATCGGGCTCGGACAGACCCAGCTTCTCGGCCGCGGAACTCATCAGCATCACCGCTGCACGGCTGATGACCTCGACCGCGGGAACCTCGGCGAGTTCCCGGACTTCTTGCTCGATACCGGTGGGGTCGGTGCCTGCGGGATCGGCGGGCGTGGATGAACTGGTCATACCTACGAGAATCCCACGCCGCGGGTGCCGTCGGTCGGATCGGGTGTCGACTCGGCTTCATCGACCGGTGCGATTGTCGGTTTCGGCATTCTGCTGGTAGTCTGACTCGACGACCGTCTTCGGCGTGCGCTCCTCGATGGAGTTCACCGCATGGAGGCAGCAAGTGGAGCCCGACTCCCACCGGTATGTGATCCGAATGGATCGCTTCCGGTCCGGTCGCACGAAGGTCTCCCAATCGGGATTCCCCAGTGCTTCCTCCTCGTGAGGAGACTGTACGACGCGCTATGTCGTACGGATCGACCGGTCGACATCGGGCCCTGCTGTCGGTACAGACCGGCTGCAGGGTTTTTTCGTTTTCGGTGTTGGTTCGCCGAGCGTGATGTCGAGGTTCGAGGGCGACGGGCTGTGTAAGTGGCAGGCGGTCGGGTTACACACCACACCGCACTACCTAGGAGGCCCCATCAGCACTGAGACCCGCATCAACGATCGCATCCGAGTTCCCGAGGTCCGTCTTGTCGGACCAGGCGGTGAACAGGTGGGGATCGTGCGTGTTGAAGATGCACTCCGCTTGGCTCTCGAAGCCGACCTCGATCTTGTCGAAGTAGCTCCCGACGCACGTCCGCCGGTCTGCAAGATCATGGACTACGGGAAGTTCAAGTACGAGGCTGCGCAGAAGGCGCGCGAATCGCGCAAGAACCAGACGCTCACCGTCATCAAGGAGCAGAAGCTCCGCCCCAAGATCGACGCGCACGACTACGAGACCAAGAAGCGCAACGTGGTTCGCTTCCTCGAAGCCGGCTCGAAGGTCAAGGTCACCATCATGTTCCGTGGTCGCGAGCAGTCGCGCCCCGAGCTGGGTTTCCGTTTGTTGCAGCGCCTGGGTGCCGACGTCGCGGAACTCGGTTTCGTGGAAACGTCGGCCAAGCAGGACGGCCGCAACATGACCATGGTCCTGGCTCCGCACAAGGGTGCCAAGACTCGCGTGAAGGCTCAGGAAAGCGCTGCCGCGCCGCCTGCGCAACGCGCACCGGCCCCCGCGCCGGAACAGCCCGCCGCAGCAGCTCCGGCTGCCGAGGCACCGGCCGCAGCAGCTCCGGCTACTCCGGCTCAGACCAACTGAGCTTCGCGCTCTACCAGTAAGACAGTCCCGCACCCGCCTCGGTGCGCAGTCCGTTCCGAGGCGCTGCGTGGCTGTGCCATGCACCACCGAAGAGCTAATACAGAACAGAGGATTTCATGCCCAAGCAGAAGACGCACAGTGGTGCCAAGAAGCGATTCAAGGTGTCCGGCAGCGGCAAGATCCTGCGCCAGAAGGCCGGCCGTCGCCACCTGCTCGAGCACAAGCCCACCAAGGTGACTCGTCGCCTCGATGGTGTCGCCGTTGTCAAGAAGGCCGACGTGCCTCGGATCAAGCGCCTGCTCGGCATCTGATCCGGCTCGCCGCCGACTGATTTCGGTCGGCTTCATCCCATTACCATTCGGGGTTTCACACGCCCCCAGATCGACAGGATTCACCAGTGGCACGCGTAAAAAGGGCCGTCAACGCCCAGAAGAAGCGCCGTTCGATTCTCGAAGCGTCCAAGGGCTACCGCGGACAGCGCTCACGTCTGTACACCAAGGCCAAGGAGCAGCAGCTCCACTCGCTCACCTACGCGTACCGGGACCGCCGCGCGCGCAAGGGTGACTTCCGCAAGCTGTGGATCACGCGTATCAACGCTGCAGCGCGGGCCAACGACATCACCTACAACCGCTTCGTCCAGGGCCTGAAGGCCGCGGGCGTCGAGGTGGACCGCAAGATCCTCGCCGAGCTCGCTGTGTCCGATGCCGAGGCATTCGCCGGCTTGGTCGCCATCGCCAAGGCTGCATTGCCTGCCGATGTCAACGCTCCTGCTGGAGAAGCAGCCTGAGCGAGTCGCCGCACGACGATTCAACTCCGAAACGACCCGTGGATTCGCTGACCGAGCGAACTCCGCGGGTCGTTTCGGCCGTCAAGCTCGCTCGCGCTGCAGAGCGCAAGAAGACGGGACTGTTCCTTGCCGAGGGCTTCAACGCTGTGTCCGAGGCTGCTCGGTTCGGTTCGGTCCGCGAGCTGTTCTTCACCGCGGATGCCCTCGACCGACACGAGAGCCTCATCGCCTCCATCGAGGCCGGTGGCGCACGGGTGTTTCCGATCACCGATCGTGCCGCGAAGGCATTGTCGGACACCGTCACCCCGCAGGGTCTGATCGCAGTCACCGAGTTGGTCGACGTCCCGATCGACCGTGCGTTGGCAGGAACACCGCGGCTGGTGGCCGTTCCGGTGCAAATGGCCGAGCCGGGTAATGCCGGCACGATCATTCGTGTTGCCGATGCCGCCGGGGCCGATTCGGTGGTCCTGCTCGGCGACTCCGTCGACCCGCACAACGGCAAATGCGTGCGGGCCTCGGCCGGCAGCGTCTTCCATCTTCCCATTGCGCGGGAGCGCTCGATCGAAGACGGTATCGACGCACTGCGCCGTGCCGGCCTGACGGTCGTGGCGACTGCCGCCGACGGCGAAGTCGACTTGGACGACGCAGACGAGCTGCTCCAGCAGCCGACTGCGTGGTTGTTCGGCAACGAGGCCCACGGTTTGTCCCTCCCCGTTGCCCAAGCTGCCGATCACCGGATCAGAATTCCCATCCACGGTCGGGCGGAGAGTCTGAACCTGGCGACCGCCGCGGCACTGTGCCTCTACGCGAGCGCCCGTGTTCGACGACGGTCGGCGAACCCGTGAATACGGTCGCCTAGGATCGTTACCACTCTGCTTCGTGCAGACCGACCATTATTCGAGGAGTGCATCTGTCGTGGCGAAGAAAGAGTCCGGGCCCGAGCCGGTAGATCCGAGCGTTCTCGAAGAGTCCGCACTCGACGCTGCGGTGGACTCGGCCGAGCAGGCGTTCGCCGACGCGTCGGACCTCGATGCGCTCACGAAGGTCAAAATCGATCACGTGGGTGGAAAGGCACCACTGGCGTTGGCTCAGCGCGCCCTCGGAGCTCTACCCGGTGATCAGAAGGCGGACGCAGGCAAGCGCGTCAAGGTGGCACGAGACCGGGTGCAGAAATCCTTCGACGAGCGCCGCGCAGTGCTGTCGGCGGAGCGCGATGCAGCGATTCTCGTGGCCGAGACGATCGACGTGACGCTGCCGACCGACCGGGCACCCGTCGGAGCGCGCCATCCCATCACGATCATCTCGGAGCAGGTCGCCGATGTCTTCGTCGGTATGGGCTGGGAGGTCGAAGAAGGCCCCGAGGTGGAAACCGAGCACTTCAACTTCGACGCGTTGAACTTCCTGCCCGATCACCCGGCTCGCACGATGCAGGACACGTTCCACATCGCACCGGAGGGCTCGCGGCAGGTACTGCGTACGCACACGTCGCCGGTGCAGGTGCGGTCCATGCTCTCCCGCGACGTACCGATCTACGTCGTCTGCCCTGGCCGAACGTTCCGTACCGACGAGCTCGATACGACGCACACTCCGGTCTTTCATCAGGTCGAGGGGCTCGCGATCGACAAGGGCCTGACGATGGCGCATCTGCGCGGAACGTTGGACGCGTTCGCGCAGGCTCTGTTCGGCAGCGATACGCGCACTCGGATGCGGCCCAACTACTTTCCGTTCACCGAGCCCTCCGCCGAGGTCGATGTGTGGTTCCCGAAGAAGAAGGGTGGAGCCGGTTGGGTCGAATGGGGTGGCTGCGGAATGGTCAATCCGAAGGTGTTGCAGGCCAGCGGCATCGACCCGGAGGTGTACACCGGTTTCGCGTTCGGCATGGGTCTCGAGCGAACTCTGCAGTTCCGCAACGACATCCCGGACATGCGGGACATCGTCGAGGGGGATATCAGGTTCACTCTGCCCTTCGGTGTTCAGGCCTGACGCGGCCACTCTCCAGCCCCACTTCATCTCGGATACAAGAAAGAGCTGAGCACACGTGCGAGTCCCACATTCCTGGTTGACCGAGGTCCTGCACGCGGGTACTCCCGACTGGTCCGTCTCGCCCGACGAGCTCGACGCGGGTTTCGTACGCGTCGGTTTCGAGGTCGAGGAGCTGGTCTCGTTGGACAACGTGACGGGGCCCCTCGTGGTGGGTCGGGTCGAGTCGATCGAGGAACTGACCGAATTCAAGAAGCCCATTCGGTTCTGCCTCGTGAACGTGGGGGCCGACGAGCCGCAGGAGATCGTCTGCGGTGCACGCAATTTCGCCGAGGGGGACCTCATCGTCGCGGCGCTGCCCGGCAGCGTTCTGCCGGGCGGGTTCGCCATCGCGTCGCGCAAGACGTACGGCCGCAACTCCAACGGGATGATCTGCTCGACGCTCGAGCTCGGTCTCGGCCGGGACCACTCCGGCATCCTGGTGCTACCGGAAGGGACTGCGCAGCCCGGCGACGATGCCAAAGTCGTTCTGGGCCTCGATGATTCGGTGATCGAGCTGAACGTGACACCGGACCGCGGGTACGCCTTCTCGGTACGCGGCCTGGCTCGTGAGTTGGCGTGCAGCTTCGATCTTCCGTATGTGGATCCGGCGCGCACGATGCCCACCGAGGTCACCGGTGACGCCTGGCCCGTGACGGTCGAGTCTGAGTCCGGTACTTCTCGGTTCGCTCTGCGCAAGGTCGTGGGTATCGATCCCGCTGCCGTCACTCCCTGGTGGATGCAGCGGAGACTGCTGCTGGCCGGGGTGCGACCGATCTCGGCGGCCGTGGACGTGACCAACTACGTGCTCCACGAACTCGGACAGCCGTTGCATGCTTTCGACGCAAGCAAGCTCGACGGTCATCTCGTCGTGCGGCGCGCGAATGCGGGGGAGACGCTCACGACGCTCGACGGCGTCGAGCGGTCGCTCGATGCGGAAGACGTGGTCATCGCCGACGGAACGGGAGCCATCTCGTTGGCCGGCGTCATGGGCGGGGCGTCCACCGAGGTCGACGACTCGACCAGCGATGTCGTTCTCGAAGCAGCATCGTTCGATCCGCTCGCGGTGTTCCGAACCGGCCGTCGCCACAAGCTGTCGAGCGAGGCGAGCAAGCGTTTCGAGCGGACTGTGGATTCGGCGCTCCCGGTTGCGGCGCTCGATCGGGCCGCACAGTTGCTCGTCGAGATCGCCGGTGGACGTATCGAACCGGTGCTGACCGACATCGGCGAGGCTGCCCGGTTCCCGTCGGTGACGATGGACTTCGACCTGCCCGATCGGATCGCGGGTGTGCAGTACCCCGACGGGACCGCTGCTCGACGGCTCACTCAGATCGGATGCACCGTCGAGGTGGATGTCGACGGTGGCGGCCACGGACAACTGGTCGTCGATCCTCCCTCGTGGCGACCCGACTTGGTGCAGCGCGCCGATCTGGTCGAAGAGGTGCTGCGGCTCGAAGGGCTCGAGAAGATCCCGTCGATTCTGCCGTCCGCTCCCGGTGGGCGCGGCCTCACCGCCGAGCAGAAGCGTCGGCGGGCAGTCGGCAAGGCCCTTGCGTTCGCCGGCTATGTCGAAGTTCTTCCGCCGGTGTTCCTGCCCAAGGGAATCTTCGACACGTGGGGCCTCGACGCGGACGACCCGCGCCGGGCGACGACGTCGGTGTTGAACCCGCTCGAGGCCGACCGCCCCGAGCTTGCGACGACCGTGCTTCCCGGTCTGCTCGAAATGCTGAACAGGAACATCGCGCGCGGTCAGCGGGACGTGTCGTTGTTCGGAATCGCCCAGGTCGTTCTCCGGCACGACGCGACCGCTGCAGTGGACGCGTTGCCGGTCGATCGGCGACCGACCGACGATCAGATCGCGATGCTCCGTGGGTCCCTCCCCGCACAGCCGGTGCACGTGGGCATGGTGCTCGCCGGTCAGCGTGAGCCCTCCGGGCCCTGGGGACCGGGCCGAGCAGCCGAGGCCGCAGACGCGTTCGCCGCTGTGCGCACGGTTGCCGCGGCGTCCGGCGTGCACGTCGATCTTCGTGCAGCACACCACCTTCCCTGGCATCCGGGCCGGTGCGCCGAGGTTCTTCTCGACGGTGAGGTCGTCGGGCACGCAGGCGAACTGCATCCGGCCGTGCTCGAGCGAGCCGGTTTGCCGCCGCGTACGTGTGCGGTGGAGCTGAGTTTGAGCGCTCTGCCCGTCGTCGAATCGCTTCCGGCCCCCGAGGTATCCCCATACCCGGCCGTGTTGCAGGACGTCGCTGTCGTGGTCGACGCGTCCGTGCCCGCTGCGTCCGTCGAGGCTGCGCTGACGATCGGCGGTGGAGAACTGCTCGAGTCCATCCGACTGTTCGACGTCTACGAGGGTGAGCAGGTCGGCGAGGGGCGTAAGTCGTTGGCGTTCGCCCTCCGGTTCCGCGGTTCGGACGGAACCCTGACCGAGGATCAGGCGACGGCGGCTCGCGACGCAGCCGTGGCGGCGGCATCCACAGCGGTCGGTGCCCAGCTGCGTAGCTGAACCGTCGACGGCGCGGCCGGTGTTGTGCGTAGCGTGGTGTCATGACGGGCACGACGACGGGAGCAGCCGATGAGTGAATCCGACACGCAGGCCACGGCCTCGGATCTGCAGGTGTTGAACGAGGTTCTCGCGGCGGTGGTTGGCCGACCTCGGTTGGCTCCGGTGGCAGCGGCGGCATCCGCTCTGGCGGCCGAGTTGGGGACGGCGGAACCCGAGCCCGCCGGTCCGGATCGCGGCGTCCCGCCGGGAACCGTTCCCGATGTGGATGTTCCGCAGGTGACGAAACCTCGTATCGACCAGCCGCTCGGCGATCCACCACCGGGAGCTCCGTTGGGCGGAACGGTGCCGGGCGTCATCGATGCGGAATTGGTAGACGACCTGCCCGTCGGCGGGGGTGGGGGTTATGTCGGCGGTGCGACTACGGGCGAGTTCACCGACTCCGGGGTGCCGACCTGGGACGGGGTGCGAGAGAAGGTGGAGCACCGCTCGGGTACGGCTGTCGGGGCGGAGGAGCTGGACCGGGAATCGAGAGCCGGTCAGGACCTGGACAAACAGTGGAACGATCGGCAGGAAGCCGGCCGAAAGAAGCTCGACGAAATTCGTAGATCGATGGGTAGCAGCTAGCTAGCGTTTCCGGCCCGCCGATGAATGAGCTTGCATGATGCTGCATAATAAACCGCATGACTATTTCGGAGGCAACGCCGAAGCGCATCGCGGTGGCGGGTGCCAGTGGCTACGCCGGTGGTGAGATCCTTCGCCTGTTGCTCGGCCACCCAGCTGTACGCGACGGCTCGTTGGTCATCGGAGCGCTGACTGCGGGCGGCAATGCAGGCGCGACGCTGGGTGAGTTCCATCCCCATCTGCTGCCGCTTGCCGACCGTGTTCTCGGCCCCACGACGGTCGACGAACTCGCCGGGCACGACGTGATCTTCCTCGGGTTGCCGCACGGCAAATCCGCCGAACTCGCGCTTCGGTTGCCCGAATCCGTGGTGATCATCGACTGCGGTGCCGATTTCCGCCTCAACGACTCGGCAGCCTGGGAGAAGTACTACAAGTCCCCGCATGCGGGGACTTGGCCGTACGGGCTCCCGGAGCTACCGGGGCACCGCGAGCTCCTGGTCGGGGCCACGCGTATCGCCGTGCCCGGGTGCTATCCGACGGTGTCGAGCCTAGCCCTGGCCCCGGCAGTTGCCGCCGGAATCATCGAGCCACGGGTCAACATCGTTGCGGTCACCGGCACGTCCGGTGCGGGCCGGGCACCCAAGGCCGACCTGCTGGGCTCCGAGGTGATGGGCTCGGTTCGCGCATACGCGGTAGCAGGCGCGCACCGGCACACTCCCGAGATCGTGCAGAACCTGTCGGCTGTGGCCGGTACCGACGTGTCGGTGTCGTTCACTCCGGTACTCGCGCCGATGCCGCGTGGCATTCTGGCCACCTGTACGGCCGTGACCACCGCTACCGAGGCTCAGGCCGTCGAGGTGTACGAGAAGGCCTATGCCGCAGAGCCTTTCGTTCATGTTCTTCCGGCCGGGCGGCTGCCGCAGACCGGTTCGGTCATCGGATCGAACGCCGTGCAGATGAGTGTGTCCGTCGATGCAGACGCCGGCTTGCTGGTGGTCATCGCGGCCATCGACAACCTGGCCAAGGGAACAGCCGGTGCAGCAGTGCAATCGATGAATCTGGCGTTGGGAATCGACGAGACCGACGGTCTCTCTACCGTAGGAGTTGCTCCATGACCGGCCTGAAGAGCGAGACGGATACGGTCGCCTCGATCGCGGGGAAGCTCGTGCGTTCCCAGGGCGTGACGTCTCCCGCCGGATTCCGTGCGGCCGGGATTCCCGCGGGTATCAAGGCAAGTGGCAGGTCCGATCTGGCTCTGGTGTTCAACGAGGGCCCGGACTTCACGGCAGCGGGCGTCTTCACCCGCAACAAGGTCAAGGCCGCGCCGGTGCTGTGGTCGCAGCAGGTGCTCACCACCGGTCGGCTTCGCGCGGTGGTGTTGAACTCGGGCGGTGCCAACGCTTGTACCGGTGCACCCGGTTTCCAGGACGCGCATCGGACGGCCGAGGAGGTCGCATCCGTGTTGAGCAACTGGGGTTCGGAAACAGGGGCCATCGAGGTTGCCGTGTGCTCGACAGGTCTCATCGGCGATCGGTTGCCGATGGACAAGCTGTTGCCGGGGGTGACCGAGGTGGTGCACGAACTGGCCGGCGGTATCTCCGGTGGCACCGATGCCGCTTACGCGATCATGACCACCGATACCGTTCCGAAGCAGGCCGCGATTCATCACGCAGACAAGTGGAATGTCGGTGGCATGGCCAAGGGCGCGGGCATGCTCGCACCCTCGCTGGCCACGATGCTCAGTGTCATCACCACCGACGCCGTCGCGACCGCGGAGCAGCTCGACACCGCGCTTCGTGCGGCCACCCGGTTGTCCTACGACCGACTCGACGTCGACGGCGCATCCTCCACGAACGACACGGTACTGCTGCTCTCCTCCGGGGCGAGCGGTGTGAGCCCGTCGCAGGAGGACCTCGACGCTGCTGTTCTGGCGGTATGCGACGACCTCGCCGATCAGATGATGGCCGATGCCGAGGGCGTCACGAAGCGAGTGAAGATCACCGTCTCCGGTGCAGTATCCGAGGACGAGGCTCTCGTCGGTGCGAGGACGGTCGCCAGGGACAGTCTCACCAAGACGGCCCTATTCGGTTCGGACCCCAACTGGGGCCGTGTACTCGCGGCGATCGGTATTGCTCCGATCGAACTCGATCCGGATCGGATTGCTGTGTCGTTCAACGGCAATCCGGTGTGCATCGACGGCGTCGGCGCTCCGGGTGCGCGCGAGGTCGACCTGTCGGGAGTCGATATCGCCGTGACCATCGAACTCGGACTCGGGTCCGGTACGGCCACGATCAGAACGACGGATCTCTCCCACGCCTACGTCGAAGAGAACTCGGCGTACTCGTCATGACTGCTGCTGCAACGCAATTGACGGCAGCGCAGAAGGCGTTCACGCTCGCCGAGGCGCTGCCCTGGCTCCAGCGCTTCTCGGGCAAGATCGTCGTGGTGAAGTACGGCGGGAACGCCATGATCGACGACGATCTCAAACGAGCGTTCGCCGCCGACATGGTGTTTCTACGCACCGTCGGAATTCACCCCGTCGTCGTGCACGGCGGAGGCCCGCAGATTTCGGCCATGCTCACCAGGCTGGGCCTGACGGGTGAGTTCCGCGGCGGATTTCGGGTCACCACACCGGAAGTCATGGACATCGTTCGGATGGTGCTGTTCGGGCAGGTCGGCCGTGAACTCGTCGGCTTGATCAACAGTCACGGGCCGTATGCCGTCGGAATCTCGGGGGAGGACGCACACCTGTTCACCGCGACGCGTCGTTCGGTCCTGGTCGACGGCGTCGATACCGATATCGGTCTGGTGGGCGACGTCACCTCGGTAGATCCGAAGGCGATCTTCGATCTGATTGCCGCAGGCCGCATTCCGGTGGTCTCCACCATCGCACCCGACAGTGACGGCGTGGTGCACAACATCAACGCCGATACCGCTGCTGCTGCTCTCGCCAGTGCGATCGGGGCAGAGAAGTTGGTCGTGCTCACCGATGTCGAGGGTCTCTACACGGCGTGGCCCGATCGCAGTTCCCTGACCTCTCGAATCGACGCGTCGGAACTCGACGCATTGCTGCCCACGCTCGATGCGGGAATGGTTCCGAAGATGGAAGCGTGCCTGCGGGCCGTTCGTGCCGGTGTGCCGTCGGCGCACGTCATCGACGGTCGCGTCGAACATTCGGTTCTGGTGGAGCTGTTCACCGGAGAGGGGATCGGCACCATGGTCACCCCCGATCACTCGTCTACGTCAGGAGTCACGTCATGACCGGCACGCAGTCCACGGTCGATCTACAGCAGCGGTGGTCCACGTCGCTGATGGACAACTACGGTGTGCCGCGCGTAGCGCTCGTCCGAGGCGAAGGCGCTGTGGTGACCGACGCCGACGGCAAGCAGTACCTCGACCTGCTGGCCGGTATCGCCGTCAATATCCTGGGCCACGCTCATCCTGCGGTGATCGAGGCGGTCACTGCTCAGCTCTCCACTCTGGGTCATACGTCGAATCTGTATGCGACGGAACCGGGTATCGAACTGGCCGAGCAATTGCTCGCACATCTGGGTGCGGGCGCGACGGGACGAGTGTTCTTCTGCAACTCGGGTACCGAGGCCAACGAGGCGGCGTTCAAGATCGCGCGTCTGACCGGTCGTCCCCACATCATTGCCGCCGAGAAGGCCTTTCACGGACGGACGATGGGTGCACTGGCGCTCACCGGACAAGCCGACAAGCGAATTCCGTTCGAACCCATGCCTGCCGGTGTCCAGCACGTGCCCTACGGAGACATCGCCGCGCTCGAGGCAGCCGTCGATTCCGACACCGCCGCAGTGTTTCTCGAACCCATCATGGGGGAGGGCGGCGTGGTCGTTCCTCCCGACGGGTATCTCGTTGCCGCACGTGAGATCACGGCGAAGCACGGCGCGCTGTTGGTCCTCGACGAGGTGCAGACCGGTATCGGCCGCACGGGCTGGTTCTACGCCCACCAGTCGGTCGGCATCGTGCCCGACGTGATCACCTTGGCCAAAGGACTGGGCGGGGGTCTGCCCATCGGAGCCTGCATCGGTATCGGGGCGGCGGGGGAGTTGTTGCATCCGGGCAAGCACGGCACCACCTTCGGCGGCAACCCGGTCTGCGCCGCTGCTGCGTTGGCTGTGTTGCGGACCATTGCCGCCGACGACCTCGTTTCGCACGCCGACAGTCTCGGCAAGACCATCGCTCATTCCATCGAGGCTCTCGAACACCCTCTCGTCAGCCATGTTCGGGGCTCCGGGCTTCTGCTCGGAGTGGTGCTCACGGCCGCAGTTGCGCCTGCGGCCGAGGCGGCGGCCCGTGACGCAGGCTTCCTGATCAATGCAGCGCAACCAGACGTATTGCGGCTCGCACCGCCGCTGATCATCACCGAAGAGCAGGCCGCGTCGTTCGTCTCGGCACTACCGGCAATTCTCGACGCAGCACAGGAGGCACACCAGCCATGACCGTTCAGCACTTCCTTCGCGACGACGACATCACCCCGCAGCAGCAGGGAGAAATCCTGGCGCTCGCGGCCGAGATCAAGCGGGCTCCGTTCTCCAAGCGGCCGCTCGAGGGTCCGAAGGGCGTCGGTGTGATCTTCGAGAAGAATTCCACCAGAACTCGGTTCTCGTTCGAGTTGGGCATTGCGCAGTTGGGCGGCCACGCCGTTGTGGTCACCGGAAGCGACACTCAACTGGGACGCGAGGAGACTCTGCAGGACACCGGCCGCGTGCTGTCCCGCTACGTCGAGGCGGTCGTCTGGCGTACGTTCGGCCAGAAGCGACTGGAGCAGATGGCAACGGGTGCAACGATTCCCATCGTCAATGCGCTGTCCAACGAATTCCATCCCTGCCAGGTCCTCGCCGATCTGCAGACGCTGATCGAGCACAAGGGAAACCTGACCGGGAGGACGCTGGCGTACTTCGGCGACGGTGCCAACAACATGGCACATTCGCTTCTCATCGGCGGAGTGACCGCGGGACTCGATGTCAGGATCGCCGCTCCGAAGGAATTCGCACCACTCGGTTACGTCCTCGATGCCGCACGTGCGCGCGCCGAGGAGACCGGAGCGTCCATCACGGTGACCGAAGACCCCGACGAGGCCGCCGACGGTGCCGACGCTCTCGTCACCGATACCTGGACATCGATGGGTCAGGAGAACGACGGACTCGATCGAGTCGCTCCGTTCCGGCCCTACCGCATCGACTCCGAGCTGCTGTCGAAGGCGAAATCCGATGCGGTCGTGCTGCATTGCCTTCCTGCCCACCGCGGCGAGGAAATCACCGACGAGGTGCTCGACGGTCCGCACAGTGTCGTCTGGGACGAGGCCGAGAACCGTCTGCACGCGCAGAAAGCACTGCTGGTCTGGCTCCTCGAGCAGGCTCGGCGACCGTGAGTGACGACGTCACTGCGGTTCCGCTGACCGCGTCGACCCGCGCGGGCAGACAGGCGCGGATCATCGCGTTGCTGGCCACGCATCAGGTGCGCAGTCAACCGCAGCTGGCGTCGTTGCTCGCCGCCGAGGGGATCGACACCACCCAGGCGACGCTGTCGCGTGACCTCGAAGAGTTGGGTGCGGTGAAGTTGCGCGCTCCTGACGGCGGCGTCGGGGTGTACGTGGTCCCCGAGGACGGCAGCCCGGTGCGCGGGGTGTCGGGCGGAACCGACCGTCTCCTGCGGCTGTTGGGGGAGCTGTTGGTGTCCACCGATCACAGCGGAAACCAGGCAGTTCTGCGGACACCGCCCGGAGCTGCGCATTACCTGGCCAGCGCCCTCGATCGTGCTGCATTGCCGGAAGTCGTGGGAACGATCGCCGGGGACGACACGATCCTGCTCATCGCCCGTGAACCGACCACCGGCGGCGAGATCGCCGACAAGATAGAAAAGCTCGCTCGACGCGGAAACTGAGATCCGGTCACTCCGCACTGCACCACACGAACCACGAAGGAGCGTCATCACCATGGCCGAACGCGTCATCCTCGCCTACTCCGGCGGACTCGACACCTCTGTCGCCATCAGCTGGATCGGACGGGAGACCGGCAAGGAGGTCGTCGCTGTTGCCATCGACCTCGGCCAGGGCGGTGAGGACATGAATGTCGTCCGCCAGCGCGCATTGGACTGCGGCGCAGTCGAATCGGTCGTCGTCGACGCCAGGGACGAGTTCGCCGACGAGTACTGCCTGCCGACGGTGCAATCCAACGCGCTGTACATGGATCGGTATCCGTTGGTTTCGGCCATCAGCCGCCCGCTGATCGTCAAGCATCTGGTGGAGAACGCACGTGCGCACGGCGGAACCGTCGTCGCCCACGGATGCACGGGCAAGGGCAACGATCAGGTCCGGTTCGAGGTCGGTTTCAACACGCTCGCTCCGGAGCTCGAAGTGCTGGCACCGGTACGCGATTACGCGTGGACCCGGGAGAAGGCGATCGCGTTCGCCGAGGAGAACGACATTCCGATCAACGTCACCACCAAGTCACCGTTCTCCATCGACCAGAACGTGTGGGGACGAGCAGTGGAGACCGGCTTCCTGGAAGATCTGTGGAACGCGCCGACGAAGGATGTGTACGACTACACCGAGGATCCGACGGTCAACTTCCAGGCACCCGACGAACTGATACTCACGTTCGACAAGGGTCGCCCGGTCGCCATCGACGGCCGTCCGGTGTCGGTGCTCGGTGCGATCCAAGAACTCAACACCCGTGCGGGCGCTCAGGGTGTCGGCCGATTGGACGTCGTCGAGGATCGGCTCGTCGGCATCAAGAGCCGTGAAATCTACGAGGCTCCCGGTGCAATGGTCCTGATCCGTGCGCACGAAGAACTCGAGCACGTGACCCTCGAGCGCGAACTCGGCCGCTACAAGCGTCATACCGACCAGAAGTGGGCCGAGCTGGTCTACGACGGCCTGTGGTACTCGCCGCTCAAGGGTGCACTCGACACGTTCGTTCAGCACACGCAGGAACACGTCTCGGGCGACATCCGCTTGGTGCTGCACGCGGGCGGAATCATCGTCAACGGCCGTCGCAGCGGGGAGTCTTTGTACGACTTCAACCTCGCTACCTACGACGAGGGCGACACGTTCGACCAGTCGGCGGCCAAGGGATTCGTGCAGCTGCACGGGCTCTCCTCCAAGATCGCAGCGAAGCGGGACCTGGGCCTGTGACCACTTCGAGCAACGCACACGGAACCAACGAAGGCTCGCTGTGGGGCGGGCGCTTCGCCTCCGGCCCGGCGGCTGCCATGGCTGCCCTGAGCAAATCGACACACTTCGACTGGGTTCTCGCGCCCTACGACATCCGTGCGTCCATGGCGCACGCTCGGGTTCTGAACGGTGCCGGACTGCTGACCCCGCAGGACCTCGAGACCATGCTCGACGGTTTGCAGCGGCTGGCCGACGACGTGGCGTCCGGTGAGTTCGTCGCGGCCGAGTCGGACGAGGACGTGCACGGCGCCCTCGAACGCGGTTTGATCGACCGGGTCGGACCCGAGGTGGGTGGTCGCCTGCGCGCCGGCCGCTCACGCAACGATCAGGTCGCGACCCTGTTCCGGATGTGGTTGCGCGACGCCGTCCGTCGGGTGGCGGTCGGTGTTCTCGACGTCGTGGACGCATTGGCAACTCAGGCTGCGGCTCACCCCACCGCGGTCATGCCCGGCAAGACTCATTCGCAGGCGGCGCAGCCGGTGTTGTTGGCGCATCATCTGCTCGCACATACCCATCCGCTGCTGCGTGATGTCCAGCGGTTCGCGGACTTCGACAGGCGAGCGGCAGTGTCGCCCTACGGTTCCGGCGCTCTGGCCGGCTCCTCGCTCGGTCTGAGCCCCGAGAAGATCGCCGCCGAACTCGGGTTCGATTCGTCCGCCGAGAACTCGATCGACGCCACGTCCTCGCGTGATTTCGCGGCGGAAGCCGCGTTCGTCCTGGCGATGACAGCGGTGGACCTGTCTCGGTTCGCCGAGGAGGTCATCTCGTGGAGCACACCCGAATACGGTTACGTGACTCTCGCAGATGCATGGTCGACGGGCAGCTCGATCATGCCGCAGAAGAAGAATCCCGACGTCGCGGAGTTGACTCGTGGCAAGACGGGCCGCCTGATCGGAAATCTGACCGGCCTGTTGGCCACCCTCAAGGCACAACCCTTGGCGTACAACCGGGATCTTCAGGAAGACAAGGAGCCGGTCTTCGATTCGGTGGCTCAGCTCGAGTTGCTGCTCCCGGCACTCACCGGTTTGACGGCGACATTGGAGTTCCACACCGATCGCATGGCCGAACTCGCGCCGGCCGGGTTCACGCTCGCCACCGACATCGCCGAATGGATGGTGCGGCAAGGGATTGCGTTCCGGGTAGCTCACGAGGCAGCGGGAGCCTGCGTGCGCGCGGCGGAAGCGCGGGGCGTCGGGCTGGTGGATCTGACCGACGACGAGCTCGCGTCGATCGATCCGGCGCTCACTCCGGCGGTGCGCGAGGTGCTCACCGTGGAGGGTTCCATTTCCTCGCGTGATGCTCGCGGCGGCACCGCGGCGGTTCAGGTGGCGCACCAGCTCGGTGGTGTGCGGGCGACTGCGTCGACGTTGCGCGCGTGGGCCGAGGTGCCGGTGTTGCGGCACTAGTCGACATCCTCGCCGTATTCCACGAGTGTGATGTGAGAAGCTTTCGTCACGCGAAGACCGATGTCGGTCGTTCCGTCGGGGCCGAACGCAGGAGTGTATTTGTGGGACTGAATGCAGACGCGGTACGTGGTCCACTGCGGCGTGCTATCGCAACGGCCCAGAACGGCCTCGAGGTCATCCGGCTGGGTGGTCTCGAGACCGAGGTCGATCCGTCGCCTTTCCGGGTGATGGACCGCGAGCCGATGTATCGGTTGCGGCGTTACTTCCCCGACGACGTTCCCGTGGACAGTCCTCCGGTGGTGCTGATTCCGCCGATGATGGTCTCCGCGGACGTGTACGACGTCACCACCGATCAAGGTGCGGCCGGCATTCTGCACGGCATGGGCATGGACCCGTGGGTGGTCGATTTCGGTTCGCCCGATACCGAAGAGGGCGGGTGGAGCCGTACTCTGGCCGATCACGTCGTCGCCATCAGCGAGGTCGTGGACAAGGTGCACGAGCACACCGGCCGCGACGTTCACCTCGGCGGGTATTCGCAGGGCGGCATGTTCTGCTACCAAGCTGCCGCCTATCGAGGTGGACGAAACCTGGCCAGCCTCATCACGTTCGGGGCTCCGGTCGACACCTTGGCCGGCTTGCCGTTGGGTATCCCGGCCGGTGTCGCTACTCGGGGCGCAGAGTTTCTCGCCGACCATGTATTCACGCGCTTGGCCGTGTCGGGGTGGATGGCGCGGACGGGATTTCAGCTGCTCGACCCGGCGAAGACCGTGCGGTCTCGTTTGGATTTCCTGCGACAGTTGCACGATCGGGAAGCGCTGTTGCCTCGGGAGCCGCAGCGCCGCTTCCTGGCGATGGACGGCTGGGTGGCGTGGTCCGGGCCCGCCGTGGCCGAGTTGCTCAGGCAGTTCGTCGTGCACAACCGCATGATGACCGGCGGCTTCGTCATCAAGGACAGGTTGTTGACGCTTGCCGAGTTGACGGTGCCGGTCTTGGCGTTCGTCGGCGAGGTCGACGACATCGGACAGCCGTTGGCGGTGCGCGGAATCCGGCGTGCCGCACCGCGTGCTCAGGTATTCGAAACAACCTTGCGTGCAGGACATTTCGGTCTCGTGGTGGGTAGCACGGCAGCTGCGCAGACATGGCCGACCACTGGAAACTGGATTCGGTGGCGCGAGAACCTCGGACCGAAGCCCGAGGCCGTGCGCGTCATGGAACACGAAGAGCACTCGGACAGCGACAGCGGAGTGTCGATCACCAACAGGCTCATTCACACCGCTGCCTCCATCGCCGAAGTGGGAGTAGGTGTAGGACGCGGATTGGCGTCGGCCGCGACCGGTGCCGTGCGCGGCACTCGTGAGATCTCGACCGAGGCCGTGCGCACCCTTCCGCGGCTGGCACGGCTGGGGCAGATGCAGCCGCACAGTCGGGTCTCGTTGGGCCGCTTGATCGCTGAGCAGGGAAGAAAGTCCCCGCTCGGCGAGTGCTTCCTCTTCGACGACCGTGTGCACACCTACGACGCCGTCAACGTGCGTATCGACAACGTGGTTCGAGGTCTGATCAGTGTCGGTGTACGGCCGGCGTCGCGCATCGGTGTGCTGATGGAGACCAGGCCGAGTGCCCTCGCCGCCATCGCAGCTCTCTCGCGCATCGGCGCTGTTCCGGTGTTGCTGCAGCCGGGTAGCGACCTCACTGCCGCGTTACGCACCGTGGACGTCGACACCGTGATCGCCGATCCGGAAAATGCCGCGGCGGCCGTTCCGGTCGCGCCCAACGTACTGGTGCTCGGCGGCGGCGAGACGCGGAGGCTCGATGTTCCGGACGGCTACGAAGTGATCGACCTCGAAGCCATCGACCCCGACGCCGTCCGGCTACCGGCCTGGTTCGAGCCGGATCCCGGTCGCGCTCGCGAACTGGCAATGATTCTGTTCACCACCACCGACCGTGGTCTCGAACCGCGATACATCACCAACCATCGCTGGGCACTGTCCGCATTCGGTACCGCGACGACGGCCGCTCTCGGTCCCGGCGATACCGTGTATTGCCTTGCACCGCTCCATCATTCGGCGGGCATACTCGTGACCATCGGCGGCGCGCTTGCCGGCGGATCGAGGATCGCGCTCTCCCGTGGTCTCGATCCCGAGCGCTTCAGGGAAGAGGTGTACCGCTACGGCGTCACTGTCGTCAGCTACACCTGGACGATGATGCAGCAGATCGTCGACGACGGGCGCTTCCCGGTCGACACCGGTCACCCGGTTCGGCTGTTCATCGGCTCCGGTATGCCGGTGGGATTGTGGCGTCGCACCCTGGCGAAGTTCACCCCGGCGCGAGTGCTCGAGTTCTATGCCTCCACCGAGAACGACGTCATTCTGGCCAATGTCGCCGGGACGAAGATCGGCTCGAAGGGACGCCCTCTGCCCGGCAGTGCGCGAGTGGCCCTGGCGGCGTACGACCCGATCACCGGCCGACTCGAAGAGGACGACGACGGATTCGTGCGGCAGTGCCGCGACGACGAGATCGGGCTGCTCCTGGGCCGCCCGAGCGGTGACGGTGAGGCGACCAGCCATGTCATGCGTGGGGTCTTCGAGCCCACCGACGCGTGGATACCCACCGAGAACCTGTTTCGGCGTGATTCGGACGGCGATTACTGGCTCATCGATCGTAAGGACACCGTGGTTCGCTCGGCGCGGGGTCCGGTGTACACCCAGCCGATCGTCGACGCCGTCGGCGATCTCGACCAGGTCGGTTCGGCCGTGGTCTACGGGGTTCGTGTAGCCGTCGACGGGCCACGGTCGATCCGCATGGAAGCGTCGGCCACCGAGGTTGCCGTGTGTGCTGTCTCCCTGCAGCCGGAAGCGGTGATCACCGCTCGCGCTCTCACCGATGCCCTGGGAGTTCTGCTTCCGGACGAGCGCCCGGCGATCGTCCACGTTGTATCCGACATCCCGGTCGGTCGCGCCTATCGACCCAACGCGTCTGCATTGAAACAGGCAGGAATTCCTACGCCGAGCGCACGATCGTGGTACTACGATCCGGAGCCGAACAGCTACCGACGACTGACGAAAGCTGTTGTGGCAGAACGATTCGTGGGACGTCACGCCACCGCCGCGAAGTCTTCCTGACATGAAGGAACGGCCGGCGGCCCCGACGACGGAAACAATCGGCGTTCGGTAGCGTGAACGAAGACCATCACTCCGACTCGGTCGGAGCAGACAGAAGGACACCTGTGGCAATCGACTCGACACTGCTCTCCATCCTCGCGTGCCCTGTGGACAAGGGCCCGCTCCTGCTCGTCGAGGACGAATTGCTCTACAACCCGCGACTGCGTCGCGCATATCCGATAGAAAATGGCATTCCGGTGTTGCTCGCCGACGATGCGCGCGATGTCGACGACACCGAGCACGAGTCGATTCTGGCGCGCGCCACGTCCTAGACCACTTCGTTCATGGTGTCCGCCGGCGCAATGTCGCAGCCGCACCGGTCAACGCTGCCACGGTGAACATCACGACCACGGCGATGTCGGCCCCCATGCGCCTGGTTGCACCGGGGCGGACGGATATCTCCTGCAGGGCGTCCACCAGGTAGCTCAGCGGCAGAAGGTTGCTGACTGCACCAAGCCAACTCGGCATCTGATCGCGGGCCACCAGGAGCCCGCAGAGGAAGAGCTGCGGGATCACGACGACCGGCATGAACTGGACCGCTTGAAATTCGGTACGTGCGAAAGCGCTGCACAACAGCCCGATCGCCACACCGAGCATCGCTCCGAGTACCGCGATCACGAGAACCCACCCGATCGAGCCTTCGATGTCGAGCCCGAGCAATCCGAATGCGAGTGCACACGCGAGCAGCGCCTGCCCTACAGCGGCGAGCGAGAACGCTGAGCCGTAACTCGCGAGCAGGTCCATCTTGGACATCGGTGTGGTCAGCAGGCGTTCGAGTGTTCCCGTGCTGCGTTCACGCTGCATCGAGATCGACGTGAGCAGAAACATGACGACGAAGGGCAGAATGCCGAGCATCGTGATCGCAATTCGATCGAACGACGATTGTTGGTTCGCCGGAGCCGGGACGTCTCGGTACAGGAAATACAGCAACGCCATCAGTAGAGACGGCACGAGCAGGACCATGGCCACCGATCGGTGATCGGCTCTGAGCTGGCGCAGGATTCGACCCGTACCCGCTACGTAGATTCGTGCGTTCACGATGTCTGTTCCGTGGATCTGATGAGCGAGAGGAATGCGCGGTCGAGGTTCGTTTCCTTCGTCCGCGCCAGTAGCGCTTCGGGGCTCGATCGGTACAGGACAGCACCGTCGCGCATCAGTACGAGCTGGCTGCAGTGTTCTGCCTCCTCCATCACGTGGCTCGAGACCAGCACTGTCGTGCCTGCCGCTGCGATTGCGGCGAATCGTGACCACAGTTCCGAGCGAAGGACGGGATCCAACCCGACCGTCGGCTCGTCGAGGACGATGAGTTCGGGTTCGGCGACCAGCGCGCTGGCCAGGGAGACCCGGCTCAGTTGGCCACCGGAGAGCTCACCCGCCCGCGACGCCGCATGGTCGGTGAGTCCGACAGCCTCGATGGCGGACGCCACCTCGGAGTGGCGGCGACCGTACAGCGACCCGAAGTACTGCACGTTCTCGCGAACGGTGAGGTCTCGGTACACGCTCGGTGCCTGCGTCACGTACCCGACAGTGCGGCGCAGGGAGGCGGAGCCGGCTGGGCATCCGAGCACTGTCACGGTTCCGCCGGCAACGATCTGCGTGCCGACGATGGCGCGCATCAGCGTGGTCTTTCCGCAGCCCGATGGGCCGAGGAGGCCGGTGATGGCAGCCCGCGGGATCGTCAGGGACAGATTGTGCAGCACCGTTCGGTTGCCGCGGCGAACCGTCAACCCTGTGATCTCGACGGCATGTTGCCCGGTGAACGCCATGTCGGCCTCCAGACTCTCATCGATCGATGCAGTCATAGCCCCGTCGATGCCTCGAGGTCAAGGGTTCAGCATCATGGGACGGGTGAACGCTGCTGACTTGGAAATCGGAGAGCCGGACGACGCAGCCCGACGTATCCTCGGGGCCACCGTCCATGCAGGCGCGGTGTCGGTGCGCATCGTGGAGGTCGAGGCATACGGCGGTCCGGTCGACGGTCCGTGGCCCGATCCCGCTGCGCATTCTTTCCGTGGTCCGACACCCCGAAATTCCGTGATGTTCGGTCCGGCGGGTCGGCTGTACGTCTATCTGAGTTACGGCATGCACCTGTGCATGAACGTCAGTTGCGGGCCGGACGGGACGGCTGCTGCCGTCCTGCTTCGAGCCGGGCAGGTAATTGCAGGTCACGATTTCGTCGACGGCAGGCGCGGTGGCGGAAAGTCGCGAACAGCGCGGGTCGAGGCCGGGTGGGCTCGAGGGCCCGGCAATCTCGGACGAGCACTCGGAGTGGGACTTGCCGACAACGGGACCGATCTGTTCGACGCGTCGTCACCGATCACCCTCGAGCTGCTCGAACATCCGCTGGGCGACGAGGCGTTGAAAGCCGGTCCACGCGTGGGTGTGAGCGTGGCAGCAGACAGACCGTGGCGTTTCTGGCTACCGGCCTCGCCTGCAGTGTCGAACTACCGGCGCAGTCCCCGGGCTCCCCAGCCCGGCTTGCGTGAGGGCTGAACGAGGCGGCGGCAAGTGCATGCGGGAAGATCGACGTCGTGAGCGAGAACATCATCGACGAATTGACCTGGCGCGGACTGATCGCGCAGTCCACCGACGTGGAAGCACTGAAGAAGGCCACCTCGGACGGGCCGATCACGTTGTACTCCGGTTTCGACCCGACCGGACCCTCGCTCCACGCCGGCCACCTCGTTCCGCTGCTCGCCTTGAAGCGGTTCCAGCGGGCCGGTCATCGGCCGATCATTCTGGCGGGCGGCGCAACCGGACTGATCGGTGATCCTCGCGATGTGGGGGAGCGGACCATGAACTCCCGTGAGGTGGTCACCGAATGGGCGTCGCGTATCCGGGGGCAGCTCGAACGGTTCGTAGACCTGGACGACGGCCCTACCGGTGGCGTGGTGGTCAACAACCTGTCCTGGACAGGGGAGCTGTCCACCATCGACTTCCTCCGAGACGTCGGCAAACACTTCTCGATCAACGTCATGCTCGCGCGGGAGACGGTCAAGACTCGGCTCGAGGGCGACGGCATGTCGTACACCGAGTTCAGCTACATGCTGTTGCAGGCCAACGACTACGTCCAGCTGCGCCGGGAGTACGGCTGCAGTCTGCAGATCGGTGGCTCGGATCAGTGGGGCAACATCATCGCCGGCGTGGAACTGAACCGTCGGCAGGACGCCGAACAGGTTCACGCGCTGACCGTTCCCCTGGTCACGTCGTCGGACGGCAAGAAGTTCGGTAAGTCCACCGGTGGTGGCAGTCTCTGGTTGGACCCCGAGATGACCAGCCCGTACGCCTGGTACCAGTACTTCGTGAACACCGGTGACGCCGATGTGGTCAAGTACCTGCGCTGGTTCACGTTCCTGTCCCAGGACGAACTGGCCGAATTGGAGACAGCAACCGAGGAGCGACCGCACGCGCGAGAAGCTCAGAAGCGACTGGCAGCAGAGATGACGACTCTGGTTCACGGCGAAGAGGCGACTCGCTCGGTCGAACTCGCCAGCCAAGCACTGTTCGGGCGGGCCGAGCTCACCGACCTCGACGAGAGCACTCTGGCAGCGGCGTTGCACGAGGCATCTGTGGCCGACATCGAGGTGGGTGCTCCGAACACGATCGTCGACCTCCTTGTCGCGACAGGGTTGAGCGAGAGCAAGGGTGCTGCGCGACGGGCGGTCAAAGAGGGCGGGGCAGCGGTGAACAACGTCAAGATCGCCGACGAGAACTGGACACCGTCGAGCGACGACCTCTTGCACGGACAATGGTTGGTGGTCCGGCGCGGGAAGCGGAACTTTGCGGGAGCACGCGTGGCTCGCTGAATCCAGGATCGGCCAGTGGCCGGAGTCACATTGATGTAATTTGGTTTGGACATCCGCTCGAGGGGCAATCCATAGAGCGCGACCAGGCTGTTCACACCGATTGTGTCCGAACGACCTGGGGATTTGACGCGTTGTTATCCGGGGCGTAACTTTGTCCAAGTCAGAGCGACACGGACGCCAGCCCAGACCGCAAGGCCTGAGCGAAGCGGACGCGCTCTACACAATCTGGTTCGGATACTACTTCGGTTGTGTCTTAACCGCGGATCGAAGGCCAGTTTGACTGAGCCCGACCATCCGATCTAAGCTGGAACGGTTGCCCCGGACACCGACGAGATCATCTCGGACGTGAATGGTGTGTGCGTGTTCTTTGAGAACTCAACAGTGTGTCGATGAATGTCAGTGCCGAATTTTATTTGGTGAAAGCATTCGATGTATCAGCCATCCGCTTGTG
>NZ_NOYR01000005.1:0-911 GCF_002258885.1 Rhodococcus sp. 06-1474-1B
GCCCTCGCTCGCGGGTTGAAGAACTTCCCCGACATCGCCGACGCCGTGAACACCGGCGTCATGTCCGTCGACCACGCCGCCCTGATCCTCACCTTCGCCGAAACACCCCCGAAGAACCTCCCGCAAGAGGGTCGCGATATCGCCCGCACCGCGATGATCACCGCCGCCACCGGGCCTGGGGCACGCACCGACAAGATCCGTGAAGCGATCACCAAACTCGAAGACACCTACGGCAGCGACAAGCCGCCCCCTGAGGACACCGACCGCAACGAACTGTTCGCATCGAAGATGCTCAACCAACGCCTGTGCCTCAAGGCCGACTTCGATGCCGTCACCGCGGAAAAGCTCTTCACCGCACTCTCACCGTTGACCGAACCTCGGCCCGCAGCCAACGGCACCCCCGACGAACGCAGTCCTGCGAGGCGACGCGCCGACGCATTCGGGCAGATCCTCGACCACTACCTCGCCTCGAAGGATCGCCCCACCGAAGGCGGAGAGAGACCCCACATCAACCTGCACATCCGGTTGCAGGACCTCCACAGCCTGAGCGGTCAGAACAGCGACGACATCACCGACGACGAAACCACCCGCGCTGCAGCAGAATCCGACAACGCCGATCCAGCCGACCCGGTGGACATCGACGCCGGCAACCCGATCCACTCCGACCCAATACGATCCGACCCGACCGAGTCGGACGCGGCGAATGAACTCGAGACCGACAGCGCTGCCGGACCGAGCCCGGATCGCGGCGCGTATCGCGACTTGTTCGGTGACGGCACGTCGGTCGGGTGGCTACCGTGGATGGGACCACTCTCCCGCAACACCTCTCGCCAACTGGCCTGCGACTGTGTTCTCACCGCGATCGTCATGGACGAGAACGGCAACCCGTTGAACCTCGCCCGCACCGCCCG
>NZ_NOYR01000027.1:0-408655 GCF_002258885.1 Rhodococcus sp. 06-1474-1B
GGCGGAGGTTGGGGCGGGGCGGGGGTGAGGCAGCGAGGAGTCAGGCCACGCGAGTTTTGGTGCGCGGGATCCATTCGTAGACTCCGGCTGCGGCGTTGTGGTGCAGGGAGAGGTCGATGGCATCGAGGATTGCCTGTCGCGGCGCGGGGCGTCCGAGTTGCTTGGCGCTGATGGCCAGGCGCACCACTCCCCCGCGTCGGGCGGTGCGACCGGCCCCGAGTACGAGTGCTTTGAACCACCAGGGTTCGGCCTTGAAGCCTTCGCCGATTCCCCAGACCCGGGCGCGGATGGTGCCGTCGCGGTCGAGGTCGTGAATACCGTTGAGTGAGGCGATCATTCGGAATCCTGCATCCGGGAGCGCCTCGATGGCTCCGGGTGAGGCGATCCAGCGCGGAGCGGCGAACACTCGGGTACGCAGGCCGGTCTGTTCCATGACGCGGTCGGCGGCCATCAAGCGCAGTCGAGCTTCGTGACGCGGCAGTGCAGAGAATTCGGAGCGTCGACGCTTCGTCGCGGCCTGGTCGTAGCCGTGCAGAACGATGGCGTCGCCTCCGTCGCGTCGCGTCCGCAGCCATTCCTGGGTGGGCACGTCGGCTGCGAGCCGGTATTTGTCTTTCAGCCGCGGTGCGACGAGCAGCGACAGCGGGACGCCCCGTCCGTCGAGTTCTCGCGCGAACTCGGCGGCGTGCTCGTAGGTGTCGTTCTTGATTCCGCTCACCGACACGATCAGGCGTCCAGACATGACTCGAGCCTCGCACACCAGCGTGAACGAGGCTCGACGTCGATGCAGACAGAAGCTAAACGGCGATCGTTTCCTTCGGCAGGATCTTGTCGATCGCGGCGAGCACCTCGGGTGCGTCCGGCTCGGTGCGCGGGCGGAACCGGTTGGTGACGACGCCATCCGGGGAGATCAGGAACTTCTCGAAGTTCCACTGAACGTCTCCGGCGGTGCCGTCGGCGTCCTCGGTCTTGGTCAGTTCGGCGTAGAGGGGGTGCCGGTTGTCACCGTTGACGTCGACCTTCTCGGTCATCGCGAACGTGACGCCGTACGTGGTGGAGCAGAAAGTTTCGATTTCTTCGGCGGTGCCGGGCTCTTGGCCACCGAACTGGTTACACGGCACCCCGACGACCGACAGGCCGCTAGCGGAGTACTCGTTGGCGAGCTTCTCCAGCTTTTCGTACTGCGGGGTCAGTCCGCACTTGGATGCGACATTGACCACGAGGACGGCCCGTCCGGCGTACTCGTCGAGCGAGGTGGGCGCACCACCCAGCGTGTTGATGCCGATGTTCTGAACTTCAGTCATCACCCGAACTTACCTGTGAGTACCGACAGAATGGAACCGACGCACAAAAGCAAGTACGACCCCGCTGGTGGCAGGGCCGTACTTGCGTTCTTCCGAACCGGGCGACGGGGGGATGCGCGTCGCCCGGCAGGTTCTTATGCCTTGGCGGCGTTCTTTTCGATGATGACCTGCTTGTCGGCGGGTCGCTCGTCCTCGGGGAGGTGGTCGTCGACCATGGTCTCCTCGTCGAACGGCAGGTTGCCGTCGAGCACCGTGTTGACCCGATCCTTATCGATCGTCTTGGTCCAGGTGCCGACCAGCAAGGTGGCAACGGCGTTACCCGAGAAGTTGGTGACGGCGCGGGCTTCGGACATGAAGCGGTCGATTCCGACGATGAGCTGAACACCGTCGAGCAGTTCCGGGCGGTGGCTCGACAGGCCGCCGGCGAGAGTCGCCAGGCCTGCTCCGGACACTCCGGCTGCGCCCTTGGAGGCGATGATCATGAACAGCAGCAGCGAGAACTGCTCCCCGATGGAGAGCGGCATGTTCATGGCGTCGGCGATGAAGATCGAGGCCATGGTCAGGTAGATCGCGGTGCCGTCGAGGTTGAACGAGTAACCGGTGGGGACGACGATGCCGACGGTGGTGCGCTCGACTCCGACGTGCTCCATCTTGGCGATCAGACGCGGCAGGGCCGATTCGGAGGACGACGTGGCAACGATGAGCAGGTACTCCCGGGCCAGGTACTTGACCAGCTTGAAGATCGAGAAGCCGGAGACGAACTTGAGAATCAGGCCGAGGAAGAAGAAGACGAAGATGAAGCAGGTGATGTAGAAGGCCAGCATCAGAGTGCCGAGCTGAATCACTGCGTCGAAGCCGGTCTTGCCGACGACACCGGCGATGGCACCGAAGGCACCGATCGGGGCGAGCCACAGGATCATCGTCAGGATGCGGAAGACGAGCTTCTGTACTGCGCCGATGCCCTTGAGGATGCCTTCACCCTGCTTGCCCATGGCCTGCAGTGCGAAACCGACGAGGATGGCGACGAACAGCGTCTGCAGAACAGAACCGGCCGTCAGCGACGAAAGCAGCGATGTCGGAATGATGCCTGCGATGAAGTCCATCGTCCCGCCGGCCTCGTGGGCGGTGTCGGCGAGCTTGAGTCCGGCGTCGTTCGGCGTGATGTTCAGTCCGTCACCGGGCTTGATGAGGTTGCCGACAACCATGCCGATACCGAGGGCGATGGTCGACATGCCGATGAAGTAAGCGAGCGCCAGGCCGCCGACTCGGCCGACGCTGGCTGCGGCGCGTACCGACCCGATGCCGAGGACGATGGTGCAGAAGATGACCGGGCTGATCATCATCTTGATCAGGCTGACGAAGAGCGTGCCGAGGATCGACAGGTCGGACGCGAAATCCTTGGCCACCAACCCGACGATGATGCCGGCGATGACGGCGATGATCACCGCGATGTAGAGCCAGTGCGTTCTGTCGCGCTTCTTCTTCGGCTCGGACGACGGATTGTCGTTCCGCTCAGCGTCGGTGCTGATAGTCATGGACGTTCCTTAGTGTTCCGGTGGTGCGTGAATGTGGCTGGTGGCTTCGTGATCGCCGGAGTGGAGTGAGGTGGGTCACCCCTGCTGAGAGATGATGTTGCTGCACCCAGTGACTGGAGTCACCTATACGTTCATTCTGTTCACATCGATGTTTCTTGTCCGAAAGGAATGTGTTGTCCTCGAAGCGGCCGCTGAGCGTGGCGGGCCAGGTTTTGGTCCTGCAACTGGTCGTCATGGCCGTCGTCGTTCTCGCCGGCGGGATACTGACGATCCTCAACGAGAGGTCCAACAGCGACGACGCCACCCGACGTGAGGTGACGGCGATCGCGGTGAGTATCGCCAACGAACCGTCGACGCCGCTGGCCATCGAATCCGAAGACCCGACGTCTCGTCTGCAGCCGGAAACGGAGAAGATCAGGCAGGTCACCGGGGTCGACTTCATCGTCGTCATGGCTCCCGATCGCACCCGCTTCACGCACACCACCGTCGACCTGATCGGTAAACCGTTCAGCGGCAACATCGATCGCGCACTGCTCGGTGAGACGTTCACCGAGACGTACGTGGGCTCTCTCGGCCCGTCCATCAGGGCGGTCACACCCGTCACCGATACCGACGGCGAGATCGTCGGTCTCGTGTCCGCTGGAGTCACCCGCCAGAAGATCAGCGATCAGTTCCTGCAAGGCCTGCCGTTGATCCTCGCCGTCGTGCTCGCGGCCTTCGTCGTCGCTGCGGCCGGTTCGACGCTGCTCAGCCGCCGGCTACGGCGTCAGACATTGGGAATGGCTCCGGCCGAATTGCGGACGATGTACGAGCATCACGACGCCGTTCTGCATTCCATCGGCGAGGGCCTGTTGGTGTTCGGACGCAGCGACGAGGCGGAGTTGGTCAACGACGAGGCCCGACGCCTTCTCGACCTACCGGACGGGCCGGTATCGCTGACGTCGTTGCCGGAGTCGATGCAACAGATGGACACCGGGATCGTCCGCGGTGAGCTGCATCTGACGAAAGATCGTGTACTCGTCGTCAACCAGGATCCGGTCATGTGGGAGGGCAAACGCCTGGGTAACGTCCTGACGATTCGCGATCAGACCGAGTTGCGTTCGTTGATGGGCGAATTGGATTCGGTGCGCAGTTTCGCGGAGTCACTGCGCTCGCAGGCGCACGAGGCGGCGAATCGGTTGCACACGGTCATCACGATGGTCGAACTCGGTCGGCCCGAAGAAGCCGTCGAATTCGCGACGGCCGACCTCGAACTCTCGCAGACGCTCATCGACCGGTTGATGAACGCGGTCGGCGAGCCTGCGCTCGCGGCGCTGTTGCTCGGCAAGGTCAGCCAGGCTGCCGAACAGGGCGTCGAGCTGACGATCACCGACGACACGGCGATGGAACACGAAGGGGTTCTGACTGCTCGCGAATTGGTGACGCTGGTAGGCAATCTGATAGACAATGCGATCGATGCCTCGAAAGAATCCGACCAGCCGTGGGTCGAAGTGACGGTCCGCGACGCCGACGGTGAACTCGTCGTCCGGGTGGCCGACAGTGGTCCCGGCATGCCACCGGAAACCTTGAAAGCTGCTCTCCGGCGGGGATACTCGACCAAATCGGGATCTCGCGGACTCGGCCTCGCGCTCGTGACGCAGGTGATCACGCGGCACGGTGGCACGTTGACCTCGGAAGTGACGTACGGGTCGGTGTTGGTTGCGACCATTCCGGGAGCGACGTCGTGATCCGCGTACTGATCGTCGACGACGAACCGCTCATCGCCGAGGCACACAAGACGTACGTCGAGCGGACGCCCGGTTTCGACGTGGCCGGCGTCGCACACACCGGCGCTGCGGCCATGCGATTCGCCAGCACCGAACCCGTCGATCTGGTGTTGCTGGACATCGGCCTGCCCGACGCCAGTGGCATCGACGTCGCTGCGGCGCTCGGCGGTCTACGTCCGAGCCCCGACGTCATTGCCATCACCTCCGAACGTGATCTGTCGGTGGTGCGTTCGGCAGTGGCGCACGGCATCGTGCTGTATCTGCTCAAACCGTTCACGTTCGCTGCGTTCCGCGACAAGCTCGAGCGCTATCGCGAATTCCACGATGCATTACCCGCCGGCGAGAACGCGTCCAGTCAGCGAGACATCGACCGTGCGATGGCGCATCTACGCACGGCCGACGAACGCGTCTCCACCCCCAAAGGCATTGCCCCACAGACGATGGACGGCATCACCGCCAGCGTCAAGCAATCCGTCGACGGCCTCAACGCCTCCGAGGCGGCCAAGGTTGTCGGCGTATCCCGGGTGACGGCCTGGCGCTACCTCGAACGACTGGCCGACGACGGCCTGGTCACCCGGCACACCGAATACGGCAAAGCCGGGCGACCGCAGGTCCGCTATGTGTGGCGCTGACGCGCCAGTGGTGTGGTTGAGTGCCCCCTGGGGCGCTTGATCACTCCACTGCGGCGCCAGCCGCACTCACGATCCACGCGTACTCGAAAGCCGCTTCCTTCCACTTCTCGTAACGCCCGCTGACTCCGCCGTGACCGGCGCTCATTTCGGTCTTGAGCAGCAGGTCCGAGTCACCGGTCTTCGTAGCACGCAGGGCCGCAACCCATTTGGCCGGTTCGACGTACAGGACGCGGGTGTCGTTGATGGACGTGATCGCGAGGATCGACGGGTAGTCCTTGGCCTCGACGTTCTCGTAGGGGCTGTACGACTTCATGTACTCGTACACCTCCTTGTCCGCCAACGGGTTCCCCCACTCGTCCCATTCGATCACCGTCAGCGGCAGCGACGGGTCGAGGATGGAGGTGAGTGGGTCGACGAACGGAACGTTGGCCAGGATGCCATTGAACAGCTCGGGTGCGAGGTTGGCCACCGCACCCATCAGCAGTCCGCCTGCGCTGCCGCCGTCGGCGACCAGATGCTTCGGTGAGGTACGGCCGGTGTCGATCAGATGCTGTGCCGCAGCGATGAAGTCGGTGAAGGTGTTCTTCTTCTGCAGCGTCTTGCCCTGGTCGTACCAGTGCCTACCCATCTCACCGCCGCCGCGCACGTGTGCGACGACGAAGACGATGCCGCGGTCGAGTAGAGACAGACGCGCCACCGAGAACGACGGGTCCATCGATGCCTCGTACGATCCGTAGCCGTACAGCAGCGTGGGAGCAGGACCCTCGGGGACGTCCTTGCGAGCTATGACCGACAGCGGAATCTGTGTTCCGTCCGGCGCGGTCGCCCACTCTCGGTGCTGCACATAGTCGCCGGCATCGAACTCACCGAGAACCGGCTGCGATTTGCGGAGCAGCAGTTCGCCACTGGCGATGTCGAGGTCGTACACCTGACCGGGCGTGATGAAGGAGGTGTAGACCATCCTCAGCAGGGGCTGATCCCATTCCGGGTTCGAGCCCGCACCGACAGAGTAGAGCTCCTCGTCGAACTCCAGCTCGCGGTACTCGCCGTATCCCTCGTCGGTCAGCGGCCAGATCGCCATGCGGGTCAACGCTTCTCGGCGGTAGGTGAAGATCAGGTGGCTCGCGAAGGCGTCGATGTCCTCGACTCGGACGTCGCCCTGATGCGGAACCAGAATGCGCTGATCGAGCGGATCGCTGACCGGGGCCTCGGCGAGCAGGAAGTTCTCGGCCTTCTCCCCCTCGGTGCCCCAGCCGTTGACCGAGCCGTTGTGGGTGATCAGGAAGCGATCCTCACCGGCCACGACGGCGTGTTCGATGCTGTACTCGATGCCGTCCGTGCGTGGCAGCACGACGCGGAATTCGCCCTCGGGATCGGTGGATTCCAGGACGAGGCACTCGGAGGTGATCTTCGAGCCGACCCAGATCATCAGGTACTTCTCGCTACGGGTGGAACCGAATCCGACCCAGTAGCTCTCGTCGGGCTCGTGGAAGACCTTGACGTCCTCGGCCTTACCGAGCGTGTGCCGCCAGACGGTGTCGGGACGCCAGGACTCGTCGACCGTCAGGTAGAAGACATGCGTGGCGTCGGCGGTCCAGGTGGCACCCGGCGCGACGTTCTCGATGGTGTCGGCGAGCAGTTCACCGGTCTCGAGGTTCTTGAAACGCAGCGTGTACCGCTCGTCGCCCTCGGTGTCGGTGGAGTACGCCAGCAACGTGCCGTCGAGGCTGATCGAGAATGCACCGAGCGAGAAGAAGTCGTGACCCTCGGCTTCGACGTTGGCGTCGAGCAGGATCTGCTCCCCCGGCACGTCCACATCGGAAGACAGCGTCGGCGGTGTCCAGTCGTCGGGAGAGTCGACGGGGCAACGGCATTGGAGGCCGTACGACTTTCCCTCGACGGTGCGCGAGTAGTACCACCACTGGCCCATGCGCGTCGGCACGGACAGGTCGGTCTCCTGGGTGCGCGATTTGATCTCGTCGAAGATCTTGCCGCGGAGTGCTTCCAGACCGGCCGTCTGCTGCTCGGTGTAGGCGTTCTCGGCTTCGAGGTAGGCGATCACCTCGGGGTCTTCCTTGGCGCGCAACCACTCGTAGTTGTCGATGAACGTGTCGCCGTGATGGGTGCGCTCCTGCGGCACCTTCTTGGCAATGGGAGGGGTGATCGTCATGGCGTGACCCAATCGTCGAAGTTCAGGCCCGAGATGCGCTCGTAGGCCTCGATGTAGCGGCTGCGCGTTGCGGCGACGACGTCGTCGGGCAACGGTGGCGGTGGGGTGTCGGACGCTCGGTCCCAGCCGGATTCGCCGGTCAGCCAGTCGCGAACGAACTGCTTGTCGAAACTGGGCTGAACGCGACCTTCTTCGTACGAGTCAGCAGGCCAGTATCGTGAGGAATCGGGGGTGAGCACCTCGTCGGCTAGGACGAGGTTGCCGTCGGCATCGGTCCCGAACTCGAACTTGGTGTCCGCGAGGATGATTCCGCGTTCCAGAGCGAAGTTGGCTGCACGCGAATAGATCTCGATAGTGTCTTCGCGGAGCTTGAAGGCCAGCTCGGCACCGACCAGTTCGACGGCCTGGTCGAAGGTGATGTTCTCGTCGTGCTCGCCCAGTTCGGCCTTGGCGGCAGGAGTGAAGATGACCTCGTCGAGTTTGCTCGATTCGATCAGGCCGGACGGCAGTTCGACGCCGCACACCTTTCCGGTCGCGTTGTAGTCCGCCAACCCGGATCCGGTGAGATAGCCACGAGCAACGCACTCGATCGGCACCATGTTCAGCTTCTTCACCACCAGGGCGCGGCCGAGCAGTTCGGCGGGGATGCGTTCGTCGAGCGGATCACCGGCCAGGTGGTTGACGCCGCCGAGCTCCTCGAAGAAGAACACGCTCATCGCCGTCAACACCCGTCCCTTGTCCGGGATCGGGGTGTCGAGGATATGGTCGTACGCCGAGATGCGGTCGCTCGCGACGAGCAGCAGATGCGCGTCGTCGATGGTGTACAGATCGCGGACCTTGCCGCCGGCCAGATGCTCGTAGCTACTCAATGATGGTCGCACGGTGCTCAACACTATCTGGGCCGGTGGCCGCGGGGGTGCCGGCAGGCATCAGACTGATAGCCGTGGCAACGAAAAACACGACGTCGGATGTCGGATTCCGCTCCGAACGCGGTCCCATCCTGATCGCGCTGATGCTCAGCTCGTCGCTGGTTGCGCTGGACGCGACGATCATCGCCACTGCGGTGCTCACCATCGTCGGCGACCTCGGCGGGTTTGCGCAGTTCCCGTGGTTGTTCTCGATCTACCTGCTGGCACAGGCTGTCTCGGTGCCGCTCTACGGCAAATTGTCCGATCTGTTCGGGCGCAAGAAGATCATGGTGTTCGGCATCGCGGTGTTCTGCCTGGGCTCGATTCTGTGCGGCCTGGCGTGGAGCATGCCTGCTCTGATTGCTTTCCGCGCGATTCAGGGACTCGGCGCGGGTGCCGTCCAGCCGATGTCCATCACCATCGCAGGCGACATCTACACGCTGCCCGAGCGCGCCAAGGTGCAGGGCTATCTGGCCAGCGTGTGGGCGATTTCCTCGGTTCTCGGCCCCGCCCTCGGTGGCGTCTTCTCCGAGTACCTGTCGTGGCGGTGGATCTTTTTCATCAACATTCCGCTGTGCGCGGTGGCGGCGTTCATGTTGCTGCGCAAGTTCGAGGAAGGCGCTGTCGAACGCACCAAGCCGAAGATCGATTACCTCGGTGCCGCTCTGCTCACGGTCGGCGCGACGATGGTGCTCCTCGGCCTGCTCGAAGGCGGCCAGTCCTGGGCGTGGGGTTCGCCGATCAGCATCGCGATCTTCGTCGTGGGCTTCCTGCTGCTGGCGGTGTTCGCATGGGTCGAGTCCCGCGCCGAGGAGCCGATCCTGCCGCTGTGGGTGTTCACCCGGCGGGTGCTGGTCGTCAGCAGCTTCATCTCGTTGCTCGTCGGCGCATTGATCCTGGGACTGACGTCCTACGTCCCGACCTTCGTACAGGGCGTGTTCGGCACCGGAGCCATCATCGCCGGCTTCTCGCTGTCCACGCTGACCCTCGGCTGGCCGATCGCGGCATCCCAGTCCGGGCGGGTGTACCTGCGCTTCGGCTTCCGCACGACGGCAGTGGTCGGCGGTTCGATCGGGATCGTGGGTACGGCACTGACGACTCTGCTCGACGCCGATTCGCAGATCTGGCACGTCGCGGCGATGTGCTTCGTCATCGGCCTCGGCATGGGGTTGATCGCGAGCCCCACATTGATCGCCGCACAGTCGAGCGTCGAGTGGGCCGAACGCGGCGTCGTCACCTCCACCAACATGTTCGCCCGTTCACTCGGTAGCGCCGTCGGCGTCGCGGTGTTCGGTGCCATCGTCAACGCCCGTGTGTCCGGAGATCCAGAACCCGAACAACTGTCCGACGCCATCCATCTGGTCTTCATCGGAGTGCTGGTCGCCGCCGTCCTGATGACTGTCGCTGCGGTGTTCATGCCCAAGCGCACGGCCCGATAACTCGCCCACTGCGCAGGGTACCGCGACCGGAACCCTGCGTCACGGCATCAACGCACCGAACGCGGAAACCAGTGCACCGGCGAGGTCACCGAGACGTTCACGGCTGTACCGGGAGCGAATCGGTCGCAGGCCCGAGCGACGACACGCAGCCGGAGCCCGGTATCGCGGTGTCGCACAGTGACCGAGCATTCGGGGCCGGTGAACACTTCGTGTTCGACGAGAAATTCGCCGTCCTCGCGCTCCGAGACCAGCAACTGTTCGGGCCGGAGCAAGACCTGCCCCATACCCGTTGCCCTGGTGGTGGATTCGAGACGCCCGAGAACGGTGTCGACCCAACCGTCGCGCGCGGCAGCGTCGACGTAATAGGCGTCGCCGACGAAGCTCGCCACAGCCGGCGTGGTGGGCCGCTCGTACAGTGCACGCGGCGTATCGACCTGCGCGCAGCGCCCACCCAGCAGGACCGCAACCCGATCCGCGGTGCCCAGAGCCTCGGCCCGATCGTGGGTGACGAGAATCGACGCGGTCTTGCTGGTGAGCAACAACTCTCGCACGTCCTGCCGAATCGAGGTCCGCAGACCTGCATCGAGAGCAGCGAACGGCTCGTCCATCAACACCACCGAGGGAGCCGGGGCCAACGCGCGCGCCAACGCGATCCGCTGCTGCTGCCCGCCCGAGAGTTCGCTGGGTCGAACCGCACCGGCGTCGGGCAGTCCGACGAGCTCGAGCATCTCGTCGACGCGTCGGGCCCGTTCGGCTCGGCCGGACAGGTACGGCCGCACGAACCCTGTGCGCAAACCGAATTCGATGTTCCGGCGCACCGTCAGATGTGGAAACAGTCCACCTTCCTGCGGCATCAGGCCCACCCCCCGCTTCTCCGGTGGCACCTGAACACGCCCGGCGACGGAGAGGTCGCGCCCGTCGGCGGTGATGCGGCCCGCGTCGATACGGTGCAGGCCTGCGATCGATCGCAACAGAGTCGTCTTGCCGCAGCCGGAGGGTCCGAGAACGGCGAGCATCTCACCGTCGCCGAGGTCGAGATCGATTCCGTGCAGCACCGTCGTACTGCCGTACGAGGCAACGAGATCGGACATCACCATGCTCATGACAGTGTCACTCGCTTTCGCGTCGTACGCCGCAGCGCCCGAGTCAGGACGATCGTCGGGACCACAGAGATCAGGATCAACGCGAGGGCGTAAGGGGCTGCCTCGCCGTAGCGGAATGCCTCGGTGGTGGACCACAGCGTGGTCGCGAGCGTGTCCACACCGCGGGGACGCAGCATCAACGTCGCCGGTAATTCCTTGGCGACGGTCAGGAACACCAGGGCGGCTCCGGCCGCGATGCCGGGCGCGGCGACAGGAATCGTCACCCGCAGGTCGGTGCGCACTCGCCCGGCACCGAGGGTCCGTGAAACATCCTCGAGCACAACCGGAGTGGCGTCGACGACCGATCGGGTGCTGCCGACGGCCAACGGCAGGAACAGCACCACGTACGCCAGCACCAGCAGCACCGCGGTCTGATAGAACGACGGCAGAAATCTGATTCCGAGAAACACCGTCGCCAGTCCCACGGTGATACCCGGGAGACCGTGCGCAATGTACGTGGACAACTCGGCGGTGCGCGCACTGCGGGACGTGGACCGGGCCGCGAACAACGCCACCGGCAACGCAAGCACGGCGACCACCAGAGCAGCAGTCGCCGAGTACTGGACCGTCTTTGCGCTGACAGCCAGCACGTCCGACCAGTCGACGGTGAAGCGCAGCGATCGAGTGAGCCATCGCGCCAGGGCCAGAATCGGTACCAGCACCGAAACACCGAGGGCTGCAACGATAACGGCCAGAGCAGGCACGCGCCACCGGCCGAGAACCACAGGCTCGGCCATCCGGTCGGTTCCCGATCCCACCCGCGCCGTGGCCCCGCGTCGAGCACGCCGTTCGAGGAGGGTCAACACCAACGCGCCCACCACGAGGACCAACCCGAGAACAGCGGCCGCGGTGCGATCGAGCCCGCCGCGGTAGGCGCTGTAGATGCCAAGAGTGAAGGCGTCGTACCGCATCAGTGCAACCGCCCCAAAGTCACTGATGGCGTACAGCGCCACCAACAACGCGCCTGCTGCCGCAGCCGGAACGACGCGACGGCACTCGACGGTCAGTGCGGTGCGTACCGCCCCGCGGCCGAGGGTGCGGGACACTTCGGCCAACGACGGGTCCGCGGTGGCGAACGCCGCGGACACCGGCAACATCACCAGCGGGAAGCACGACAACGTGAGCACCAGCGCAGCACCGGAAAATCCTGCAAGGGAGGGAAATTCAGCGATCCACAGATAACCGGACACGTACGACGGGATGGCCAGCGGTGCCGCGAGGATCATCGAGAAGATGCGTCGACCCGGTAGATCGGTTCGGACGGTCAACCAGGCGAGCAGCGTGCCCACCACGACGGAGGCGACCACCACGGTGAGCGCGAGCGTGGCCGTCCGGACAACGAGGTCGAGGGTGCGTTGCCGCAGGAGCAGCCGCAGTACTTTCTCGGTTCCGCCGTCGAACGCTCGAACGAACAGGTACACCAAGGGTGTCAGCGTCAGCGCTCCCACGCACAACGCGGTCGTCCCGAGAACGGGACGACCGCCGAAGTGGCGCCGCAGAAGCGGCTGGAGTGCGGACACGAACACCGACTAGATGATTCCGACGTCGGTGAGCAGGGTCTGGGTCTCCTCGAGGGACGAGAGTCGGCCCAGGTCGAGGTCGGTCGAACCCAGGTCCGACAGCGGCGGCAGGTCGTAGTCGGACGTGACGCCGTCGATGACGGGGTATTCGGCGGTCTCGTTGGCGAAGTACGTCTGCGATTCGGTCGAGAGCAGCTCGCGCACGAAATCGAATGCCGCTTCCTGGTTGTCCGACGCCGCCAGCACACCGGCACCGGCGACGTTGATCAATGCGCCGGGGTCGCCGGGCTCGAAGTAGTGCAGCTCGACGGGAGCGTCGGCACCGTTCTCGTCCTTGAACGGGTACCAGTAGTAGTGGTTGAGCAGTCCCGTGGCGACCTGCCCGTCGTTGACGGCGGTCAGCAGCGGACCGTTGCCCTCGAACGCGACCGGCTCGTTGGCGACGAATCCTTCGAGCCAGGTGCGCGCACCCTCCTCGCCGCGCTGCAAGCGCAATGCGGTGACGAACGCCTGGAACGACGCGTTGGTGGGTGCGTAGCCGATCTGTCCGCGCCAGCGTGGGTCGAGCAGTCCGTCGATACCGGTGGGCAGGTCTGCTGCCTGCACCGAATCGGAGTTGTAGGCCAGCACGCGGGCCCGTGCGGACGTGGCGACCCAGGTGCCGTCGGTGCCGCGGTACTGCTCGGGGACGAGCGCGAGGATGTCCTCGGGGAGCGGTGCGAGCGCCCCTGCTTCGTCGAGGGCCCCCAGTGCACCTGCATCCTGGCCGTAGAAGACGTCTGCCGGCGTCGCGTCGCCCTCTTCGAGGATCTTCGCGGCCTGGGCGTTGGTGTTGCCCGAGTAGTCGACCTCGATGCCGCCGCCGATGCGTTCGATCAGGGGGTCGACGAGTTCTTCGCCGCGGCCGGAGTACACCACCAGGGCGGACTCTGCGGTGGCGGACTCGGAGGTGGAGGTGGTGTCACCGGAGTCCGAAGAGCTGCAGGCGACCAAACCGAGGGCAAGGGTTGCACTGCACGAGAGCAGCGCCAGACGGCGAACGGTGAACACGGTTCTCCTGACGAAAACGGGTCAAACGGACAATTCGAGAAAGTACACCACCAAGGTGAGGCTCAGCTACTTTCCCCCCCGGATTGAACGACCGGCAGCCCGGGCATTCCCGCCCGATGACCGAACGCGTGCTCGTCACCGGTGCCAGCATCGCCGGCCCCACCGTCGCCTACTGGCTCGACAGAGCGGGATACGACGTCGTCGTCGTCGAGCGCAGTCCGCAGCTGCGTCTGGGCGGCCAGAACATCGACGTCCGCGGTGGTGGACGCGAGGTGCTGCGGCGCATGGGCCTGGAGCAGACCCTGCTGGCCAACGGCACCACCGAGAAGGGCACCAGATTCGTCGACGATTCCGACGCCACCATCGCGGCCTTTCCGGCCGGAGACGGATCACACGACGGACCGACGGCGGAGATGGAGATTCTGCGCGGCGAGTTCGCGCGAATTCTCGTCGAATCGGCCGGTCCGCGAACCGAGTACCGGTACGGCGATCGCGTCGTCGACGTGGCTCAGGATGCCGACGGCGTCGATGTCACGTTCGCGTCGAACGCAGCGGAGAGGTTCGACCTCGTCGTGTTCGCCGACGGGATCCGTTCCAGTAGCAGAGAACTGGCGTTTCCTGCCGAGGCGGAGACCACGCCGGTCGGCCTGTACACCGCCTACGGGGTTGTGCCGAAGGGACCGAGTGACGACGGCTGGTGGCGGTGGTACAACGCCGCCGGATCCAGGGTCGCCAATCTGCGCCCGGACAACCTCGGCACGACGCGTTTCAGCCTGTCCTGGGTGTCCGACGATGGCGGGTACGAAACCGCGTCTACCGAAGAAGTCGTTGCCGCCCTGCGAGCGACGTTCGCCGACGTCGGCTGGGAAGTGCCCAGAATCTTGAATTCGCTCGGACCGGGTTCGGAGCTCTACGTCGACTATCTGGCCCAGGTGCAGGCCCCACGCTGGTCGAACGGCAGAATCGGCATACTGGGCGACGCTGCTTGGTGCGCAACACCATTGAGCGGGATGGGCACCACGTTGTCGGTCACCGGGGCCTACGTGCTCGCCGGGGAACTCGCCCGAGCGCGCGATCATCGCACCGGGTTCGAGGCCTTCGAGACGCGGATGCGGCCGTTCGTCGAGCAGGCCCAGAAGCTGCCGCCGGGGGTTCCTCGCGTCGCGCATCCGAAAACGACTGTGGGAGTAGCTGTTTTTCGCACCGTGCTGCGTCTGGCCGGATCGAAGCCGGTCCAGGCGGTCACGAGCAGATTCCTGGGTCCCGACGCGGCGACGCTGGAATTGCCCGACTACGAATTTCGGCGTTAGAGCCCGACCCGCTCGAGCAGCGCGTCGAACGCCTCGCTGGCTTCCTGCTCGGTGCGGCCGGATTCGATGACGCCGTTGTACACAGCGAGCGCCTCCTCCTGGTACTGCTTGTACTTTTCGAGCCACTTCTCCGAGTCTGCGCGCCAGTACCCGATGATGTCGAAATACTTGTTCTCGTAGCCCAAGTCCTTACGGAAGTACTTGCGTACTCGACGCGAGGACGACGCCTCACCGGCGAACCACACGTAGCCGCGTCCCTCGGGTAGCGGGTATGCGAGCACCGCGTCGTCGAGAACGCTTGCGCTGTCACCGTTTCCGGATCCGATACGCCAATCGAATGTCACGTCGGCGGCTGTCTCGAACGTCTGGATGTCACCGCGTTCGAGTACCTCCACAATCGCGTGTGCGCGGGTGCCTGCGGGCAACTGTTCGACCAGTCGACCCAGTGCTGGAACTCCGGTCATATCGGCCACCAGCAGCAGCCAATCGACATCGGCGGGCGGTGAGTACCACGACCGCGGACGGGTGAAGAGCACCGTCTGACCGGGGGCGGCCTGCTGGGCCCAGGTGGCCGCGACGCCACCCTCGTGTGCGAAGAAGTCGATGGTCAACTGGCCGCGGTCGGGATCGACGCGTCGGATCGTGTAGTTCCGGCCCTCCGGCGCGTTCTCGAGGCCGTGGAACCACCACAGGCCGTCGACCTCGGTCATCGGCGGCGGTGCCGACTCGCCTTCACGCGGAAAGTAGACCCCGACGCACTCGTCGGGTGCCCCGAGCGTGCGGTAACCGGCGACGTGCTCGCCGCCGAAGGTGACGCGCACCATGTGCACGGTGAGCTGCTCCACCGCAACGACGTCGGCGTAGTGGAAACCACGCTGCTGATCGGTCATCTTCGTCCTCGATACATCTCTCGTCCGACTGTGCGAGAACCCTCAGGCTAACTCGGCGGCAATTCTGTTCGATTCTAAACTAAGCCTTGCCTAGCCTGCCAGCGGCCACCTTGGGTATCACCAACGGAGTGTGCGATTCGGGATCGTCGATGATGCGGCACTGCAGTCCGAACACCGCCTCCACCAAGTCGGCGGTGACGATCTCCGCCGGTGGGCCCTCGGTGACCACCGCGCCGTCCTTCATCGCGATGATGTGGTCGGCGTATCGACATGCGTGGTTGAGATCGTGCAACACCGCGACGAGGGTGTTGCCGTTGTCCCGATTCAACGTGGCCAGCAGGTCGAGAAGTTCGATCTGGTGCGCGATGTCGAGAAAGGTCGTCGGCTCGTCCAAGAGCAACAGCGGTGTCTGTTGCGCGAGAACCATTGCCACCCACACTCTTTGCCGCTGTCCACCGGACAGCTCGTCGACCGGACGGGCCGACAGCGACGTCACTCCGGTCGCAGTCATGGCCTCCACCACCGCGGCCTCGTCCGCGACGGACCATTGCCGAATCAACTTCTGATGCGGATAGCGGCCTCGCGCAACCAGATCGGCCACCGAGATGCCGTCCGGCGCGATGGAGGTTTGCGGCAGGAGCCCGAGTCGGCGGGCGACCTCCTTCGCCGGGTACGACGAGATGGACTTGCCGTCGAGCAATACCGTGCCGCCGGTCGGCTTCAGCAGCCGCGACAACGCGCGCAACAGTGTCGATTTACCGCAGGCGTTCGGCCCGACGATCACGGTGAACTTGCCGTCGGGAATGTCGACGGTCAACTTCTCGCTGATGATTCGTTTGTCGTATCCGACGGTGATGCCGTCCGCGTACAGGCGTGGCCTCGTCGTCATTGCTTCCGCCCTTCTCGTGCCAACAACCAGACGAAGTACGCGCCGCCCACACAGACCGTCACCACGCCGACCGGAAGTTGAGTGGGCGCGAACACTCGTTGCGCTGCAACGTCACTGACGATCAGGAGCAGAGCACCCATGCATGCTGCCGGCACCATCGCCACCGACGAGGTACCGGTGAGCCGCCGAGCCAACTGCGGCGCGGCGAGCGCAACGAACGAAATGGGCCCCGCTGCGGCCGTGACCAGTGCCGTGAGGGCGACCCCGAGAATCACCAGCATCAGACGCGTCGGCTCGACGCGGATTCCGAGCGCTCTCGCCGCGTCGTCACCCATCTCGAGTACCGGTAGCCGTGTCGACAGCGCCGCCGCCACGGGGGTGACGACAGCCAGGGCCACGAGAACGGGAACCACCTGCGGCCACCCCAACCCGTTGAGTGTGCCCGCGCCCCAGACGGCGGCTGCGATTGCCTCGGAGACATCGGCTTTCACCACGAGCCAGGTATTGACGGACGCCAGGACGGCACTGACCGCGATACCGACGATGATCAATCGAAAGCCCTGCACGCCGCGCTTGTAGGCGAGCACGTACACCACGGCGGCGGCCACCAGTCCGCCGACGAGCGCGCCCGCTCCGGTCCGATAGTAACCGCCGCCGAGCGTCAGGATGACGACGAGAGCGCCGGTGTACGCGCCGGTCGAGAAGCCGATGATGTCCGGGCTGCCCAACGGATTTCGCGTCAACGACTGAAAGATCGCACCCGACACCCCCAGGGCAGCTCCGAACAGGAATGCCAGCGCAACCCGGGGGAACCGCGACTGCATGACGACGATCTCGGTGATGCGCGGGGCGTCGCCGAACACCGCTGCGAGCACCTGGCCCGGTGGAACGTGGTAATCGCCGGTGCCGATCGCGAGGACGGCGACAACCGCTGTCAGCAACAGCAGGGCCGCGCAGACGAGGACCGTACGAACGTCGATTCGTGCGCCCAGGACTGTGCGAACGATCCACACCTTTCTGCCGAAGTCGATGTTCCCGGCGCGCGGTGCCCGGATCACAGCCCGCTCGCCTTCTTTCGGCGGACCAACAGGATCAGGACGGGGGCCCCGACGAAAGCGGTGACGATACCGACCTGCAACTCCCCCGGCTCGATGACGATTCGGCCGACGACGTCGGCGAACAACAGCAGTGCCGGTGCCGCGAACACGGTGTGGATCAGAATCCAACGCTGGTCCGGCCCGACGAACCAGCGCACCATGTGCGGCACCATCAGCCCCACGAACCCGACCGGTCCCGCCGCCGCAGTCGCTGCTCCGGCCAACAGGGTCACCGCAACGACCCCGACGGTCCGCGTCCGAAGCGCATTGGCTCCCAACGACCGGGCCAGCTCGTCGCCCAGTGCGATCGCATTGAGCGGACGCGCGACGAGCGCCGCAAGACACAGTCCGAGTACGACGAACGGGCCGGTCGCCGCCGCGATGTCGAGGCCTCGACCCGCCAACGAGCCTGCGCCCCAGAACCGCATCCTGGCGAAGGCGTCCGGGTCCAGCAGCAGCATCCCGGAGGTGACGCCGCCGAGCACCGCACCGAGGGCAATACCGGAGAGCGTCAAGCGAATCGGAGTGGCACCCGCTCGTCCCACCGAACCCAGCGCGTACACCGCGACGGTGGCGAGAACGGCACCGACGAACGCGAACCACACATAGAACCGAACGTCGGTCACGCCCAACACCCCGACTGCGAAGGCGACGAAGAGTGCCGCTCCGGCATTGACGCCCAGAATGCCCGGGTCGGCCAACGGGTTGCGCGTCATCGCCTGGATCAGCGCGCCCGCGACGCCGAGCGCGGTACCGACGAGCACACCGAGCACGGTTCGTGGAACTCGGAGCTCGCGGACGATCACCGCGTCGGTGGAACCGTTCGAAGACCACAGTGCGTGCCACACGTCACCGACAGCGATGTTCTCGGCTCCCACAGCGATACTCACCAGGCACAGAATCGCGAGGACGACGACGACGAGAATCAGACCGGCGGTCCTGCCGGCATCGGTTCGGGCCAGACCACCGACGAGAGCCGGAACATCGCTCTGTTCCGGCTCGTCGCCCGCAGTGATACCCCGCCGTTTCACACCACCGAACGCACCCTCGCACCCACCGCGGATTTGACGATCTCACCGCTGCGCACAGCGATGTTGGACAGCAGAGAGGACGTCAGACCGTGGGTGTGCTCGGTGCCGCCCTGCAGGTAGATCGAACCCGCTGTCGATCCACGCGTGACGAGCCGGTAGTCCCGCGTCACGCGCGGACCGTGCGCATCGAATTCGACGGCGTCGAACAACGGCCCGAGGATGTCGGGCAGATCGAGGGACGTGAAGCCGGTGGCATAGACGACAGCGTCGCACAGCACGTCCTCGGCCAGTCCTGTCGGCCCGTGTTCTACCGATGCCCGCACGCCCGACGCCTCCTCCGTGACATCGGCCAGTCGGGAGGCTCCGTGCACGAACAGCCGGCGCTGTCCACTGACCCGCTCCGCGTACTCGCGCGCGTACAACTCCTCGATCAGGGGCAGGTCGACGGCGGAGTAATTGGTTCCGCGGTGATAGTGCAGCAGCTGATCGCGCAGAGAATGCGAGGACGAGTAGAAGTCGTCGACGGCGGTCGGATCGAAGATGCGGTTGGCGTAGGGGCTGTCGTCGGCCGGGCTGTACCCGTACTTGCGCAGTACCGCATGCACGGACGCGTCCGGATAGGTCGAATGCAGGTAGTCGACCACTTCGGCTGCGCTCTGCCCGGCACCGACGACGACGAACGTGCGGTGGTTCCGCGACGGCAGCCGGTCGAGGTGGCCGAGCAGGTCGTGATTGTGGAATTGCCGCGCCGACGCCGTGACCCCGTCCGGTAGGGCCGCGGTCAGGCCGCCGGCGAGCACGATGTTGCGGCCGCGGACGGTCCCGGTGCGTCGCCCCTCGGTGCGGACGCCGTAACCGTCACCGGTGTCGACGACCGCGGACGCCCGCGTGCCGTAGTGCACCGCGGCGTCGACTTTGCCTGCAGCCCAGGACAGGTAGTCGTGAAACTCGAGCCGGCTGGGGAAGAACGTCTGCAGATTGATGAAGTGGTTGAGCCGGCCCCGTTCGGCGAGATACGACAGAAACGTGTACTCGCTGCTCGCATTGCGCTGGGTGGCAAGGTCTTTGAGGAAGGAGATCTGCATCGTGGTTCCCGGCAGCAACATTCCGGGGTGCCAGGCGAACTCGTCCTTCGACTCGACGAAGCACGAGGTCAGGCGCTCGGCCGGAGCACACTGTCGATTGTGTTCCTCGATCGCGATGGCCAAGCCGAGGTTGGAGGGCCCGAAGCCGACCCCGACGATGTCGTATTCGCCGTCGAGGTCGCCGCTGTAGTCGTCGCTCGGGCTCATCGGATGCTCGCCCCCGACATCTGATCGAGCGCACCGGGGACCGGTTCGGCAGGGTCCACTCCGAGGGCAACGATGCTGTTGTCCGAGTCGACGTGCACCACGGAGGGACTGTGTGTGGGCAGCTCGGCGTTCTCGACCTGACGGAACGACATGATGATCACCAGATCACCCGGAGACACCAGATGGGCCGCGGCCCCGTTGATTCCGATCACGCCGGATCCCGGATGGCCTTCGATCACGTAGGTGACCAAGCGAGCGCCGTTGGTGATGTCGACGACGTGGACCTGTTCGCCCTCGATCAGATCGGCCGCCTGCATCAGAGTCGAATCGATCGTGATGGACCCGACGTAGTGCAGATCGGCGTGAGTGACAGTGGCACGGTGGATCTTTCCACCCAGCATGGTGCGGTGCATCAGGCGTCGTTCTCCTTCTTGCGGACGAGATATGGGGCAACGCTGGCGAGCTTCTCGCAGGTCTCGTCGAATTCACGTTCGGGCTTGGACTGGCCGACGATGCCGGCTCCGGCACGCAGCCATGCGGAACCCTGCTGCTCGTAGACGGCGCGCAGCACGAGTGCTGCTTCGAATTCTCCCGTGGACGATGCCTTCACGACGGCACCGGAGTACAGGCCGCGCGGTGAGTCGTCGAGCCGACCGATGGCGTCGATGGCCTCCTTCTTCGGGATCCCCGACGCCGTGACGGCCGGAAACAGGGCACCGAAGGCATCCCAACAGGACAGGTCCTCGCGCAGGCGTGCGCGCACGGTGGACGCGAGATGTTGGACACTTCCCCGTTCGCGCACGCTCATGAAGTCCGAGACGGCCGTCGACCCTGGGCTGGCGATCGATTCGAGTTCCTCGAACGAGGTACGCACGGACACAGCGTGTTCGGTGATCTCTTTCGGATCCTGTTCGAGATCGGACTTCGCTGCCGAGTCGGCATCGGAACCGAGTCCGAACGCTCTCGTTCCCGCGAGCGGCTCGGTGGTGACGATCCCGTGTGCGTCGACGGAGGCGACCAATTCCGGGCTGAAGCCTGCGGCACGCAGATCGCCGAGATGCAGCAGAAAAGAGCGGGCCGGAGTGTTCGCCGTACGCCCGGCGCGGTAGGTGCCCGGCATGTCGAGATCGAATGGGATACGCACGCTCCGGGACAGAATGACCTTGGCGTAGTCGCCCCGTCGGATTTCCGTTACGGCCTGTTCGACGCGGCCGCGGTAGTCGTCGAGATCTCCGCCGACGTCGAGAGCGTGCACGGTCGGCAGCTCGTCGCCGCCGATCGCGTCGAGCGCGGCCAGTACCGAGGCGCGGTCCTCGTCGCTGCCGGTCACCTCGACGGCATCGTGTTCGCGGCCGAAGCGGACCTCGACGCGGGGCACCACCAGGTGCGCGAGGATGTCGTCGGCGTCGCGCCCGGCGGCAGTGGACCGATCGACGTCGTGCAGGTGCTCCGCGAACCCGAAACCGACGAATCCGTAAGCGTTCCACTGTTCTCGGGTCAGGCCCGTGCACGCCTCGCTCAGAGCCGCTGCCGGGTTACCGGACCAGCTCCGCTCGGTCGGTTCTCCGGCCCCCCAGGTGGTGGTCACGAGGTGGGGCCGAAGCACGATGCGAGCGACCACGCCGCCCGCGAACACCCAGCGTCCCCGGTCCTCGTACACGACGTACTCGTCGAACAATCCGGACTCCGCCAACGCGACGACCGTACGCAGTCCCCGCTGCAGTTCGGTCCCCTCGGCCGTGTCCATCGTCGTTTCTTCGACAACGGTCATTGTGTGTGCACTCCTGACGGTGAATCGGTCCGTGACCGCGCATTGCGCGCAACGTCTGCGGTCGGCATCGGCGCGCGCCTTCGATAGGGAACGCTAACCTAACCGACTCGGCAGCACAACGGCTTCCTCGGTGTCAGCGAACACGGCGTAGATCGAGCACCGAGATACCCCAGCCGACCAGCGTCGACGCCGCGACCTTGAGGCCGGCATCGGCTGCTACGCAGGCAAATTCGGCTTTCGTTCGTACACCGCTGCCGTGCATGCAGAGCATCAGCAGATCGAATTCCGACTGGTCCTCGTTGAACGACCCGTCGTTGGACAGTCGCTCGACGACCACCAATTTTCCGTTGTCGGCCAATCCTGTTGCCGCGTTGCGCAACAGCAGTGCGAGATCGTCGTCTCGATAGTGTCCGGTGACCTCGAGCAACAGATACGCGTCGAATCCGTTCCCGTGCTCCACATGCGGCTCGGACATCACGCTCTGCGGGTGATTCACCACTCGCCCGTCGAGTTCGGGCCATTTCCCGAGGTCGCGTCGAATCAGGTCGAGTTCGCTGGGCAACCCGAGCACACCCGCCGATACTCCGTCGTACCGGGAGAGAACGGAACCGAGCACCACTCCGGATCCTGCCCCCGCCACCAACAGGGTCGAGACCCCGTCGAACGAATAGTCCTGCACCAGAGCAGGACCCAGGAACGCGGCCTCGTCGGCGATGTGGTTGTGATGCAGTTCGGCGAGCCGCGGGGACGCCTCGAGGTCTTCGGTCAACGTGTTGCCGGTCAGCAGGCTCGCGCTGGCGGTACCGGTCCGCAGGCTGTCCACCAGACCTGTGATCGACAGTTCCACCCGTGCCTCGATCCCGTCCAGGTCCAGCCAGTGCGAGATCCAGTCGTCGCCGAGCATCGCCTCACCGATATCGCCGAGAATCAGATCACCGGTGGAGTTCTCGGCGAGGACGTCGACGGCACGCAGATAGCGCACGAATTTCGCGAGGGCGCGCGCGTCCGTCTCGGTGGCTTCCGCCAGCGATTCGACGGAGCACGCCCCTCGGGACACGTGCAACGGGATACGTAACGTGTTGGCCGCCCTGAAAGCGAAGGGCGACAGTATTTCCGCACGTTCGGCGAGCCTGTCGAACGGCTCGGACTCACCGCCGCTGAGGTCGGGCACCTCGGGATCGTCGGCGCGGGTCAGAACCTCGGCGCGACGCCAGTACCCGGTTACGTCGACCATCTCCGGCGGCAGGCCGCGGTCCTCGCGCAGATACCGACGGATTCCCTTGAGAGCGGTCGCTTCCCCTGCCACCCAGGCAAACACCGTTCCGTCCCACCAGGGTGCCGCCCGCACCGCACTGTCGAGCAAGTCGCCGGTGCCGGCGGTGACGCCGTCACGGTGGACCCACGTGATCTCGGCGTCGGCGGCCGTCGGCAACGGCAACTCTCGCTCGACGTCGGCGACCTCGACGAACACCCGAATTCGCCGGCCCGGCAATGCCTCTTCGAGATACCGAGCGATGGCAGGTAACGCGGTCTCGTCGCCGACGAGCAACACCCAGTCGACATCGGCCGGAGCATGGCCCGACCGCACCGGTCCGAGCAGGGTGATGGAATCGCCGACGCGGCAACGCCGACCCCACGTCGACGCGATGCCGGTGTCGTGGGTGACGAAGTCGAGAGTCACCTGCGCGGTCTCGGGATCGACGCTGCGCACGGTGTAGTTGCGGGTCACCGGACGCGGATCACGCGGCCATTCGACGGTGCGCTCGTGCTGGATCGGAAGCACCACCGTGCCGTCGGTCTCCGCCGGGAAGAACAACCGAACGAAGTCGTCGAATCCTTCGCTGCGCAACGCCGGGAACCGGTAGTCGCCGCGCGAGAACTCGCGCAGCTGCGGCCCACCCAACACGATTCGGCGCATACCCGAACCCAGCTGACGTGTTTCGATCACCGTTGCCGTGCGCAGGACTTCGGGAAAGACGACCTGAAGTCGATGGGACCTTGCCACGGTGGAACACGCTCCTGTCGTCGAAAGTGAATACGCCTGTGCTCGCGTCGAGTGGGCCGCCCGAGTGTTGTCAGCCCTGAACGTTCTCGGCGGCAGTGTTCAGCGCCGAGGCCACGTCGTCGAGGATGTACGGGATCGTCAGCACCGTCAGGCCACCGAACGCGAAGTTCTTGTCGGCGCTGAGGGCCTCGGTGGAGGCGGTACGCCCCTGCGAAAGTACGGGCTGCGAGGCCACGGCGGGTTCGGCCAGGAACCCGGCGAGAGATTCCTTGTCGTACGCCACGACGAACAGCACGTCGGACTTCAGCAACGACGCCTGTTCGAGGCTGAGCTCGAAGTACACGGCGTCGGGGTCCTTGGCCGGGTCGGCCTGTTGGATGGTGGGCTCGTTGACGAGACCGAGCTGCTCGAGGAACTCGACTCGTACGTCGTTGTCCTTGCTGACGGCGAAAGTGCCGGGTGCGTTGGGCAGCGCGACGGTGACCGTCTTGCCTTGCAGCGCAGAGTACTTCGTCGCCGCATCGGCAATCGAGCCCTCGACTCCGGAAACCAGGTCGGCGGCCTCCTTCTCCTTGCCCAGCGCCTTGCCCGCGATGGTCAGCTGGTCCTCCCACGACGTGGTCCACTGCTTGTCCGGGTACGCGACGACGGGCGCGATGTCGGAGAGCTTGTCGAACTCCTCCTGGCTCAACCCCGAGTACGGCGCGAAGATCAGATCCGGTGCGGCGGCAGCGAACTGCTCGACCGGAACCGCTCCGGTGCCGTCACCGGAGAGCAGTGTCGGCGCGTCGCCGCCCAGGTCGGCGAGAGCCTCCGCATCCCACGGCAGAACGCCGCGTTCGTCCGCACCGTACTGGGCACCGTCGAATGTAGGCATCGCAACGGGTACGACTCCGAGGGCGAGAATCGCGTCCTGGTTCGACCATCCCCAGGTCGCGATCCGCTTCGGTGCCTCGGGGATCGTCGCGGATCCGAGTGCCGAGTCGATCGTGACCGGAAATGCGGACTCCTGCGCAGACGTCGTGGAGTCGGCGGCAGGCGTCTCCTCGGTGTCGCTGCTGCATCCGGCGGCGAGGGCGATGGTCAGCCCTCCGGCGAGCGCGATCGACGCGGCGCTCCTCATCCACTTCGTACGAACCTTCATCGTTCCTCGGAACCTCTCGACTCGACCACGCACTGACTGCGTCCACACCCGACCGGGCGAGGCGACTGACAAGGTAGCACTAATGAGGTTACCCTTGCCTCATTAGCCCGTCCTCGGACTCCCTGTCCTCCACGATTCGACACGCGGCCGACAGGGCCTCCCGCCAGAGCCCGGCCAGTTCCTCCACACCGTCGAGCACTCCTGCCGGCCACGTGTACGTCACACCGAGTACCGACGCCCCGTCCTGTTCGTGCACGTAGCTGTCGACGACCAACGCATAGCCGCAGGGCGTCTCGGTGCCGGGCGTGGTGTCGAGACTGCTACGCAGTCGGCTGGCCCCGAACGGACCGCCTGCCGCGGTGTCGAAACGGCCCAGATAATTGAATTCGATGTCGGCCGTGGGCATGTGCCGCAGCACCGCACCCGCCTCGCCGCTGCACCACCGCAGCATGCCGTACGTCGACCCGTCTCCCGGCACCGAATCCCTCGACCTAGCCGCGTCCGTCGCGATCGTACGCAGAACCGATTCTGCGGCAACAGGATCGGACCGGTGCGACATCAGGGCTCGACGGTCGGTCGCGTCAGCGGTCAGGCGGAGCGGGAACACAGCCGTGAGCCATCCGACCACGGAAGAGCCGTCCACCCGATCGGACGCGATTCCGGACCGCCCGTGCCCCTCCACGTCGACGACGAACGACTGCGGACCCGCCGCACCGCTGTCCATCCATTCGACTGTCGCGGCCGCGAACGTTCCCAACAACAGATGTTCGACGGACACCCCGAGCCGCGGGCGGGCTGCGGCGAGAATCCGCGCGCTTTCCTGAGGGGAGAGCGCGAACGTGGTGGTGCGTACGCCTGCACCGGTATCGACCGACGGATCGACCGGACGCACCAACGGAACCCGTCCAGCCCCGTCGCCGACGCGTGTCCAGTACTCCAGATCGGCGAGCACCTCGGCAGAGCCGGCGAGGCGGTGGATCTCGTGCGCCCACTGCCGCATGGAGGGCCCGATCGGGCCGCGATCCGCCGACAACCGCTGCTGCCACGCAGTCGTGATGTCCGGCAGCAGTATTCGCCAGCTGACCCCGTCGACCACGAGGTGATGCAGCGTGATCAGGAGCTCACCCGAGGAGTCGGTGTCACCGTGGTGGCGCAGCCACACCACATCGACCATCCGGCCGATCCGGGGATCGAGCCGACCACGTGCCGCGCGTGACTGGGCGGCAACACGTTCTGCGAGCAGCGATTCGGTGAGCCCGTCCACATACTCGGTACGGACCCACTCGGCCACGTCGGCAGTACCGTCCGGCAACACGGTGAACACGGACTCGGAGCCGGGACGACGCTCGAAACTCGAATGCAGGATGGGGTGCCTGGCCACCACGAGATCGAGAAGCTCGATCAGCGAGTTCTCGGTCAGATCGGCGGGAGCCTCCAGCAACACCGCCTGCGAGATCTCGTCGACGGACCCATCGAGGCTGTCCATCCAGCGGAGGATCGGTGTCAACGGGACTTCTCCGTACGGCGACAGTTCCTCGACGCCGGAGGCCATCGGTTGCGCCGACTCCGCTTGCTGAGCAAGTGCTTCCGGCGTGCGCCGAGCGACGATGTGACGGGGCGAGACCGCCATGCCCACCGTCCGCAGCCGCGCCGACAACTCCATGGCCATGATGCTGTCGCCCCCGAGATCGAAGAAGTCGTCGTCCGCGGAGACCTCCGGCACATGCAGCACGGCGGCTACTGCGCGGCATATCTCCCGCTCGACGTCGGTGCGCGGCGCGCGCCCGGAACCGAGAGTCAGGACGGGGTCGGGTAACGCGGCCGCGTCGAGCTTTCCGTTCGGCAGCACAGGGAACGCATCGAGCACGGTCACCGACGATGGAACCATGTACGACGGAAGGAGTTCGCCCAGACCCGCGCGCACGGCGCTCACGTCGATCGTCCGTCCCGGCGCAGCAACGACGTATCCAGCGAGGGTCGCCTGCCCGGTAGCGATACCCGACGTATGCACCAGCACCCGCGCGTCTGCGACGGCATCGATCTCTCGCAATCGACTTTCGACTTCCCCCACTTCGACGCGATGCCCGCGGATCTTGACCTGGTCGTCCGCGCGACCGGCATACCTCAATGTGCCGGATTCGGTCCACGACACGAGATCCCCGGTCCGATAGAGCCGAGTACCGTCCGCGGCGAAGGGATCGGCAACGAAGCGGTGCGCGGTGCGCCCCGGCGCGTTGCGATACCCGCGCACCACGCCCGGCCCGGCCAGATAGAGCTCGCCGAGCGCCCCGGGAGGCGCGAGCCGAAGACAGGCGTCCAACACGTATGCCTTCAGGTTGGTCACCGGCCTACCGATCACGGGCTCGGGCGACAGATCCGTCGATGTGAACACCGCATCGACGGTGGCCTCGGTGGGTCCGTAGAAGTTGTAGGCGACCACAGATTCGTTCGCGCGCAACCTGCTCCACAAGTCGACCGATACCGCCTCGCCGCCGACCCCGACCGACGTGAGTGTGTCGATCGATCCCGACCGCATCATCTGTTCGAGCAACGAGGGTACGACCTCGATGAAATCCACCGACAGCGTTCGCAGTCGCTCGGTGAGTTCTCTCGGATCGAGAACGACCTCGGGATCGATGAGATGTACTGTGTGCCCGCCGAACATCCACAACTGCGGTTGCCAGGATGCGTCGAAGGCCATCGACCAGGCATGCGCCACGTTCAGAGTGTCCGTGCCCGCGCGCGCCGCCGTCGGCAGATGCACGCTCTCGCGATGGGAGTGATAGAGATTCGCCAGTCCTCGGTGCGGTACCGAGACTCCCTTGGGCACACCGGTCGTACCGGAGGTGTAGATGAAGTACACCGGGTGGTCGGGATGCAATGCGGACCGACGCTCGGAATCGGTGACGGCAATCCTGTCCATCGACGACGGCGTCAGGGCCTCGACCGCCGATGCCGTCACCGTGATCACCGGCTGCGCATCGTCGAGAATCTGCCGCGCGCGTTCGGTGGGCCAGTTCGGGTCGATCGGGAGGTAGGCGGCCCCGGACTTCATGACCCCGAGGATCGTCGCCATCGTCGTCACGGTTCGTGGGGCCTGGACGGCCACGATATCTTCCGCGCCGACACCGAAACCGAGGAGCCATCGCGCAATTCGATTGGAGACGCGATCGAGCTCGGCGAACGTCAGAGCCGTGGCGGCGTCTGCAACAGCAACGGTGTCCGGTTGCAACGCGACGCGGTCGGCGAACAGGTCCACCATCGTCCCGTCCGGATACCGACGCTGCGAGCCGGCGTACTCGGTGCGGAGAATCCGAGTCGTCGTCTCGTCGACGAGAGACAGTGCGGCGATCGGCGGGTCGCCTTCGTCGGCGAACGCACCCAACACCGAGGTCAGTGCGGACGCCACTGCGCGGGCGCGAGCCACGGGCACCGAGTCGCTGCGGTATTCGACCACCAGCCGCATCCGTTCGCCCGGATGGACCGTCAACACGAGCGGGTAGTGCGTCACTGTGTGGAATTCGGCGACCGACACCGAGAAGTTCTCGGCATCGACACCCGAAGTGTCTGCAGCAGCGAAGTTCTCGAACACCACGAGTGTGTCGAACAGCGTTCCCCGCCCGACGGCCTTCTGAATGTCTGCCAGGCCCACGTGATGATGCGGAGCCACGGCGATCGAGAAGTCCCGCAGACCAGCGAGCACGGTCGACAGACGTGCATCGGGTCCGACGTCGACACGGACGGGAACGGTGTTGATGAACAGTCCGACCATGTCTGCGACGCGATCGAGGTCGGTGGGACGCCCCGAGACCGTCGAGCCGAACACGACCGACGGGGAATCCGTGAATGCCGAGAGCACCACGGCCCATGCTGCATCGACCAGTTCGCTCAGCGTCGACGATCGACGACGCGCCGACTCGATGAGCCGAGCGGTGTCCTGCGCACTCCACTCGAGGTCGATCTCGTGCGCCTCGGAACGTACCAGCGACGATGCCGATGCCGACGACGATGCCGATGCCGACGCTGCCACCATCGTCGGTGCCACGTCCGCGCCGAGCGCGCGACGCCACGCGTCGACGGACGAGTCGTCGCGGCCCGCGAGCCACCGCAGGTAGTCGTCGAACCGCGCAGGTTCCGGCAGTGCCAGGCCTCGGTAGAGCTTGAACAGCTCGGTACCCACAGTGCCCATGGACCACCCGTCCACGAGAAGATGGTGGACGGTCAGCACCACCCGGTGACGATCGTTCCCGCAGTCCAGCAGCAGAATTCGGACGAGCGAGTCCTGCTCTATGTCGAACGCACGCCTGTCCTGGTCGATCAGGTCACGGGCGGTAGGCGATGTCGGATCGTCGACGACATGACGACGGAGTACGACTCGACCCGTATCGCGGATCGCGACGGTCGCCCCGGTGCTCAACGTCAGAAAGCGCGAGCGCAGCGCTGGATGACGGTCGAGGAGCGCATCGAGTGCGCCCTCGAGACGTCGCGGATCCAGCAGCCCCTGCACCTCGAATTCGGTGGCGATGACGTAGATTTCCTCCACTCCGTCGCCCGAGGCTACGGACTGGAATGCCAAACCCCGCTGCAGCGGAGTGGCCGGGCGAGCTGCCTCTGGATCGATTCCACGAGAGCGCAATTCGGCTACATCGGCATCGGTCAGCAGCGCTACCGAACTGTCGGGCCGGTCGACGATCGCAACGGCCCGGGCGCTTCGGCCCCGCTCCACCAGCCCTGCGACCGTTCGACACTCGAAGACGTCTGCGGTGGTGATCGGAAGTCCGGCGGTGCGCGCGTGATGGACGAGGGTGATGGCGGTGATGCTGTCGCCGCCGAGCGAGAAGAAGTCGTCGTCGACGCCGATGGACTGGGCGCTCTCCGCACGGGTGGTGTCTGCGAACAGCGCCGCGAGCGCTCGCTCGTCCTCGGATGCAGCCGGTCGCGATCGGCTGGGACCACCGTCGGGTATTCCGCGCTCCTGCAGAACTTTTCGATCGGCCTTGCCGTTGGGGGTTCTGGGAATACTGTCGACGGCCACCCAGAATGCGGGCACCAGATAGTCGGGAACCCGGCGACGAAGCGCCTCCCGCACCGACGCGGTGTCGACCGAGTCGGGAGTCACGTAGGCCACCAGCACACCGACGCCGTCACCGTCGGACACAGCGACCACGGCGCACTCGTCGACCGAAGGGTCACTGGCCGTCCAACTTTCGACCTCACCCAGTTCGACGCGATGGCCTCTGATCTTGACCTGACGATCGTCTCGACCCAGAAATACCAGGACGCCGTCGACGAGACGGGCACGGTCCCCGGTGCGGTACATTCGCGCGCCATCGCCGCCGGGATCTGCGACGAAGCGAGTCGCGGTCTCGGCCGGTTTCCCGGAGTATCCGCGGGCGAGCTGCACGCCCGACACGTACAGGTCGGCAGGAACGGCGTTCCGAACCGGGCGTAGCCGAGAGTCGAGCAGCCGCAGTGTGGTGTTGTCCACCGAGGTTCCGATGACCGCAGGGTCGCCGTCGACCCGCTGGACGGCGACGTCGCCTGCGACTTCGGAGGATCCGTAGGAATTGTCGATCGTGGCGTCCGGCGTCACCGCTCGGATCACGTCGATCATGTGGTCGGTCAACGGTTCTCCGCTGAGTATCCAACCGGTCACCGAAGCGCAGGCCGACGGCGCCGCAGCGGCCAGCGCGGCAGCCAGAGAACCGATGGCGGTGACCTGTTCGGCACCGGACCGTCCGATGAGCGAGGCCACGGCACCCGAATCGCCGTACTGGTGATCCTGCGCGAGTACCACACGTTGGCCCGCGAGAATGCCGGTGAGCAACTCCGTCGCGCCGTCGATGAACGCCAGCGAACTCTTGGCAACTCGGCTGCCCGGTCTGCCCCACCGCGTCACCGCCCACTGCAGCCGGTTGGCCAACGCGTTCCTGGTGCCGACCACACCCTTGGGCGTTCCGGTCGAACCCGACGTGTACACGAGATAGGCCGCGCACTCACCCGGGACGCTGCGACCGAACGGCGGCGTCCAGTCCTGTTGTCGTACAACGGTATCGACACGGACCGCAGTCTCCATATCCGTCAGTGCCGCGGGGGTCGCATCGTCGATCAACAGCAGGTCGTGCCCGGAATCGGACAGGATCAGTTCGATCCGCTCACGCGGGTAGCGAATGTCGACGGGTACGAACGCTGCGCCGACGTCGATGGTCGCCAACAGCGCCGCCACCATGTCGAGACCTCTGCTCACCGCAACAGCGACGCGGCTTTCGACACCGATGTGGTGCACACGCAGCAGTGCGGACACCCGTCCGACCCGCGTGGACAACTGCCCGAACGTGATGTGCTCGCCGCCGATCAGCAGTGCCACGTCATCGCGGGACTGCTCGAAACGCGCTGCCAGAGCGGTCTCGATCGGCACCACGGTTCGGTCCGGTCCGACGCTGCGCCCCTGGCCATGTGGGGCGGCCACCAGTCGAGTGACGTCGATGTCCGACACTGTCGTCATCCGATCGAGCATCTCGACGAACGTCTCGGCGTACATGGCGGCCTGCCGCCGGCCGACAGTGGCCTCGTCGTGCAGTACGAACGCCCACAGAGCAGGATCGGGGCCCACGATCAACGCCATCGGGAAGCTCATGTGCGCACCCAGCACCGTGATCTCGTCGACGGTCCCGCTCGTCTCGGGTATCGGTGCGGGATAGTTCTGGTATACGACTATGGTGTCGAACAGCTCTCCGCCGCCGACTGTTCCGGCGATGTCGGACAGCCCGAGGAACCGATACTCGTCCAGGTCGAGGTGGTCTGCCTGCACGCGTGCGAGCATCTCGGTCGCCGTTGCAGCCGAGTTCCACCGCAGGCGGACAGGCACGGTGTTGAGCAGCAAACCCACCATCGCCTCGGCACCATCGAGATCGAACGGCCTCAGCGACGTCGCCATCCCGAAGGCCACATCGTCGGAACCGGTTCTCGCCGACAGCATCGCCGCCCAGGCTGTCTGCACGACGACGTTCGTGGTCACGCCGGTACGACGCGCGTATTCGGACACCCGCTGGGCCAACGCATCGTCGATATCGACGTCCAGGCGCGAGCGCGTGCCCGCGCTGGACCCATTCGTTCGGTCCCCGGCAACGAGAGTCGCGGACTCGAACCCGTCGAGGTAGTCGGCCCACCGCTGACGCGCAGTGTCGTTGTCCTGCAACGCTGTCCACGCGAGATATTCGCCGAAGTCGGGTGCAGGCGGCAACTGCGCCCCCTCGCCCGATTCGTAGAGAGCGATCAGCTCCCTGACGAAGATGGCCTCGGACCACCCGTCCATCAGCGCGTGATGGTAGGTGATCAGAACTCGCGGGGCGCGCGCAGAAGTGGAGCAGGAGAAGCGAATCAGCGGCTGCTCGAAGAACGCGAACCCGGCCGAGCGGTCTCGTCGGAGATGATCATCCCACTCGTCGTCGACGGCCGTGACGACCGGCGTCGACGCGCGCGGTACCACCCAGACCAGATCACCGTTACGGCGTTGCCGCAGCAGCGCTCTGATGTTCGGGTAGCGATCCAACAGCAGTTCGAGGGCACGATCGAGCCGGCCGCGATCCACCGCGGCGGACAGGTCGAGCACCGTCTGTGACAGGTACGGATCCTGCGCTCGCTCGGCGAGCGTCGATTGCAGGTACATCCCGACCTGCAGTGCGGTGAGTGGGAGTACGGCGGCGATCTTGGACTGCGACGTGGCCGCGGTATCGGTCGTCATGTCTGCTCACATACTGCTTTCGAATTCGTCGAGCTCGTCCTGGGACAGTTCCACCGTGGCGGCGGCGTGGACAGCGGGGCGTGCGTCGGCGTCCGGTGTGAGCTCCGCCCCGAACATTCGCACCGTCCGCTTGCGCATCACCGCACGCGGTGCCAGCGGAATCGAGGCCTTTCGCGCCCGCGATGCCACGGCCAGGCAGGTGATGCTGTCGCCGCCCAGCGCGAAGAAGTCGTCGTCGATCCCCACGCGTCCGACACCCAGAACCGCCGCGACGATCTCGCACAACATCGTTTCCACCGGCGTTCGGGCCGGTACGAACGTGCCTCCGCCCACGGCGTCGACGGTCGGAAGAGCCCGCACATCGAGCTTGCCGTTGATCGTCATCGGAATGCGTTCCAGGGCAGCGAACAACGTCGGCACCATGTACTCCGGCAACGTCGCTGCCAGCCGGTCTCGAATGGAACCGAACAGCACGGACGTGTCGGTCGTACCGCCGTCGCGAGGAACGACGTATGCGGCCAAAGCGCGAGTACCACTCCCGATCTGCACCGTACGCACCACCGCGCCCATCACACCCTCGCATGCGGCCACGGCGCGTTCGACCTCTGCGGTCTCCACTCGATAGCCGCGAATCTTCACCTGGTCGTCCGCGCGACCGAGGTAGTCGAACAGACCGTCGGCTCGAATGCGAACCAGATCACCGGTGCGGTACATCCGTCCGCCCGGAGTCAAGGGGTCGGCTACGAATCTCGTTGCCGTGTCGCCGAATCGGTTCACATAGCCGCGCGCAAGACCGACACCGGAGAGGTACAACTCCCCCACCGAACCGATCGGGACCGGCCGTAGCCACTGGTCCAGGACGGACGCACGTGTGCCCAGAATCGGTGATCCGATGGACGGCCCGACGCTGTCCCTTGTTCCGGTACCGAGCGCGTTGATCGTGTACTCGGTAGGCCCGTACAGGTTGTAGCCGATGCCGTCGAGCCGACTCCACAGTGCATCCGGTACCGCCTCACCACCCAGCAAGACCAGGGGAATTCGATGTCCGTCGCGTTCGTCCAACAGTCCGAGATCGAGCAGATGTCCGGCATACGTGGGCGTCACGTTGACCACGTCGATTCTGTTCTGCTCGCAGTAGTGAGCCAATGCCTCACCGTCGCGGCGTAATTCCTCGTCGCAGATGTGTACCTCGTGACCTTCGACGAGCCACAGCAACTCCTCCCACGACATGTCGAAGGAGAACGACACCGTGTGTGCGATCCGCAGGGTGCGGTCTCCTGCCGCGGCGACGGTGGGAGCGAAGATCTCGTTCCGGTGATTGATCTGCATGTTCGTCAGACCGCGATACGGAGTGACGACGCCCTTCGGTGTTCCGGTCGAGCCGGAGGTGTAGATGACGTAGGCGGGGTGCTCGAGTCGGCCGACGGTGCCGGACGCAAAACCGACCGACGCTGTGGCCGCCTCGACTTCCGACGCGTCGATGTCGTACGCCAACTCTGTTGCGACCTCAGGGGAGTCGACGACCATCCGTGTGGCGGTGGTGGCCAATCCCCGACTCTCCGTGTCCACCGTCGACACCAGAACGGCCGGTTGCGCGTCGGCCAACATGACGTCGAGACGCTCTGTCGGATAGTCGAGTTCGAGGGGCAGGTACGCGGCACCGGTACGCAGCACCGCGAACAGGGCCACCACCATCTCCACCGATCTCGGCAGAGCGAGGGCCACGATGCGTTCGGGAGCGGCACCCCGGCGAAGCAGCGCCAGTGTGCAGGCGTTCACCCGCCGGTCGAGGTCGCCGAAGGTCAGCCGCCGGTCTCCGAACACCAACGCGATGTCGTCGGGAACGGCCGCGGCGCGTGCGGCGAGCAATTCGGCGATCGTGTTGTCCTGCAGTCGTTCCGATCGGCCGTCGAACTCGTTCTCGACGACACTCGGCATGTCGCCCGGGGCAGACGGCCAGCGCGAGATCGGCAGATCGGGCTGCGCTGCAACGGTATCGAGTGCCGATGCGAACGAGTCGAGCAGCGATCGGGCACGCTCGTCGTCCACAGAATCGGGTAGATACGTCACCGACAGGTTCAGTTCATCGCCGGGATCCACTGCGATGGACACCGGGAACTCGGACCCATCGACGGTCGAGATGTGTCGCACGCGGCGCTCGTTCCCCGCCGACGTCGATTCTTGTCGTCCCGCAGGCCCGGCAGCGTTACGCAGGACGAGCAGGGTGTCGAACAGAGCCCCCGCACCGATGGCCTGCTGAATTCCACCGAGACCGAGGGTGTCGTGCGGCATCAGGTCGAGACGCTGATCCTGCACGCGCGCAGCCACATCGGTGACCGAATCGAATCCACCTGCCGTCACCCGGATCGGCACCGTGCTGATGAACGCGCCGATCGCGGTGTCGGAACCGGCCACATCCATGGGCCGACCGGCGACGGCGGTACCGAACACCACATCGGACCGCCCCACCACACGCATCAACACACTCGCCCAGGCCGCTGCGAGAACCGTGAACAGAGTCGAACCGGATCGACGTGCGTGCAGATCCAGCGCGTCGGACACCGCTGCCGTCACTCTGCGTTCGATCCTGCGGGGTGAACCGTCCCCGCGGGTGGCCTCCGTGGCCACCGAGGTCGGGCTGTCGATATCGCCGAAGTACCGCTGCCACGCCTGCTCGGACGCGGCACGGTCGCGAGAAGCCAGCCAACGCAGATACTCACGGTAGCCGTGGTCCGGCGGAACGGGCGTGCCGTTCTCGTCGTGCTGCTCCAGGACCCGAGCCACGAGCAGTGCCGAGGATCCGCCGTCGAAGCACCCGAACCAGTAGGTGGTCAACAGTCGGTCGACCCCTCCGGGAAGGTGCACCAGGGTGACCCGAAACAGTGGCGGCGCAGCGATGTCGAACGAGAGCGCCCGGTCGTCCGCGAGAATCCGGCTCCATCGATCGTCCACCTCGCTCGCCGGGCACGCACGGAGATCCACCACCGTCAACGGTGCCTGCACCGCAGAGAGTACGACCTGGGCCGGCGCGGTGTCGTCCGGCGTCACGAAGGCCGTCCGCATCGCCGCGGTGGTATCGACGACCGATTGCAGAGCTCGCCTGATCCTGTCGTCGTCGAGGACGCGGCCGACCTCGACGACGGTGCGGACGGTGTACAGCTCGGTGGCATCGGCGTCGACACCTACCTGGAAGACGAGCCCGAGCTGCAGTGGTGACAGTGGCCAGACGTCGTCGATGGATCCGAATTGCTCCCTCAACGAATCGAATTCGGCGGACTCGACGTCTGCGAGTGGGCCGCGGCTCGCCTCGGGTGCGGCCTCGTCGCCTCGGGCACGCCGCAACCGCTCCTGCACCAACCTACGTCTGACGTCGTCGAGATCCATGGGTTCCTTCATCGAGTCGGCTGCTGTTGCGTGCACTGTGTGACGAGCAAGGACTTGTCCACTTTGCCGATGGCGGTGACGGGCAGCGATGTTCGTGTCACCACGCGATCGGGCAGTTTGAATCCGGCGCAGCCGGCCGCCGTCAGGAAGGCCCGCACGTCGGCGACGGTCGGACCACTTCCGTTCGGCACCACGACTGCGCAGACGCTTTCGCCCACAGCGGCATCGGGCACCCCGATCACCGCGACCCGCGCTACTGCAGGATGGGTGAGCAGCAGGTCTTCGAGCTCGTCGGCCGCGACGTTCTCGCCGTTTCGGGTGATCACGTCCTTGATGCGACCGGTGACGACGAGATGGCCCGACTCGAGCTCGCGCACCTGATCCCCACTGCGATAGAACCCATCAGGGGTGATGGCAGTCGTATTATGTTCTGCCGCAGAATAATAGCCATTGATGGTGTAGGGGCCCCGCGTCAGCAATTCACCGACTTCCCCGGGAGATACATCGTTTCCGTCCGCATCGACGACGCGCACCTCGTCCAGATGGGACAACGGCCTGCCTTGCGTTCCGATCACCAGTTCCGCGCCGTCCTCGGCTCGGGTGTAGTTCAGTAGTCCTTCGGCCATGCCGAACACCTGCTGCAGCCGGCATCCGAGCGCGGGCTCGACCAGCTTGGCGACCTCCGGTGCCAGCTTCGCTCCCCCGACCTGCAGCAACCGCAAGCTGGACAGGTCTGCATCCTCCCATTCCGTTGCCTCGCACCACAGATGAGTCAACGTCGGAACCAGCGCCGTGATCGTCACGCGATACCTCTCGATCAGAGCGAAGGCGTGGTCTGGGCTGGCACTGCCGGAGAACACCACCGTTGCCCCTACCCCGAGGGCACCGAGCAGCCCGGGGCATGCGAGCGGAAAGTTGTGTGCGGCAGGGAGAACGGCGAGATACACGTCCTCGGGACCGAGAGCGCAGACCTCCGCACTGGCCCTGGCGTTGTATTCGTAATCGTTGTGCGTACGGGCAATCAGCTTGGGCAATCCCGTCGTGCCACCGGAGACCAGCAGTAAGGCAGGATCGGTCGGCCGGGCGCGCGGAAACTGTCGGGGCACCCCGGCCACCGCGGACAGAGAGGTATGGGACCCGCCGCCGTTCGATTCGGGTCCGGAACTGTCGACGAAGACGTGCCGAACACTCGTCACCGACGCGAGGACCTCATCGGCGAGTTCGCAATAGTCGAAGTCGCCGTCCCGATCGGAGATCACGTACGCCACCGCCGCTGCGGTGGCGGCGAGATGGGTGATCTCACGTCGGCGATGTGCAGGCAGCGTCAGCACCGGAACTGCTCCGCATTCGAGCAAGGCGAACAGCACGACCGCAAAGTTCACGGAGTTCGGCAATTGCACGACCACCCGGTCGCCCGGTTCGATGCCGCGATCGGCGAATCCGGCTGCGACGCTCCGCACTCGTCGAAGCAGCTCGTCGTACGTCAGCTCCGTGCGATCGTCGACGACCGCCCTCGAAGGGCCGAACTGCGTCGCCCACGTTGCGAACACCTCTGGAAGGGCTTCACCTCGCCACAACCCGGCGTCGAGGTACCTGCGGGCACGCTCGTCGCCGAACGGTACGAAAGCGTCGACGTCGGCGTCCGGCTCGGCAAGTTCGGTCATGTTCTGCACCATGGATTCTCGTCCTCCGGGAATGCGAAGCGGGTCAGGAATGGTGTTCGAGCGCGGCCGACAGTTCGTCCTCCGACATCGCTTCGACCGACAGGAAGATCTCGGCGGTGGCTTCGAGGAATTCTGCGTCACCTTCTGCGTCGATCATCCGGTCCGCGAGCCCGGCCACGGTGGGTGCCGCGAACATCATGCGCACGGTGACCGACGTGATGTCGAAGGACTCGCGAATGCGGGCGACGATGGTCGTCGCCAGGACGGAATCGCCGCCGAGCGCGAAGAGCGTGTCCGTCACACCGATGCCGTCGACCCCGAGTACCTTCTGCCAGATCAGGGCGAGGGCGCTTTCGAGGTGAGTTCTGGGCGCAATCCGGGCATCGACCCGTTCGCTTTCTCCCGCTGCGCGACACAGCCGGACGACGGCAGCGGAGTCGATCTTGCCGTTGACGGTCAGCGGCAGCGCGGAGACCGTCACGATCTGCTCCGGCACCATGTGCGCTGGGAGACGCTCGGCGGCCCTGGCCCTCACGGCCGCTACCGTCTCACGGGGATCCGCGTCTCGATCGGTCGGCACCACGGCGGACAGCAGGATCGGAGCTGCGGTGCGGTCGACAACGGCTGCGGCAGTGGCCACCTCGTGATCCGCGGTGAGAGCCGCTTCGATCTCTCCGAGTTCGATCCGAAATCCGTTGATCTTGATCTGGTTGTCCACACGGCCCACGAATTCGACCATGGAGCCGGTCTCGGCCATCGAGCCGGGGCAGTACCGAACCAGGTCTCCGGTGCGGTACCAGCGGTAGCCGTCGGCCTCGACGAAGCGCTCGTTCGTACGCTCGGGATCGCCCAGATAGCCGTCGGCGAGACCGACGCCCGCGACCCACAACTCACCGGGCACCCAGTCCGGCACCTGGTTCCCACGCGCATCGACCACCCGAAGCGCCATCGACGCGAGCGGCACCCCGAACGGGACCGTGCGCCAGTTCGGATCGACGTCCACGACCTCACAGATGCTGTTGTGGATCGCGGTTTCCGTAGCGCCACCGAGTCCGGCGAACCGACATCCGGGAACCGCCGCCGTCAGCCGCCGGTAAAGGTCGATACCCACCTTGTCGCCGCCGAGCATGACGACCTCGAGCGAACCGCCCACATCGTCACCGGTGGAGAGGATCATGTCCAGCAGCGGGGGCACGCAGCTGATCACCGTGACGCGGTGCGCACGAATCAGAGCGGCCCAGCGCTGCGGATCCTTGCGCTCGTGTTCCTGGATTAGCACGGCCGTACCGCCGGCCGCGAACACCGAGAACAGGTCGAACGTGCACAGGTCGAAGTCCAACTCGGACAGGCACAATGGACGGTAGCCCTCGTTCAGGTCGAAACGTTCGACCAGATCCATGATCGTGTTCATCGCGGCGCGATGCGAGACCACAACACCTTTCGGTTCACCCGTGGAGCCGGAGGTGAAGATCATGTATGCGGGCGCGGTGTCGGGGCCGAGGTGCGGGGCGGGCCGCGGCTCACTCAGGATCGCGTGGGACACCGCGAGACCGTCGTCGCCCGATCCGCCGATCGTCACCGTGAACCCCGCTTTTCGGGCGATCAGCGCAGCACGGCTCGACGGTTGGTCGACGCCGATCGGTACGTACACCCCGCCCGCGGCCAGAACACCCAGGATCGCGATCACCTGATCGGGCCCTTTGGGCAAGGTCACGCCCACCGTGTCGCCCACCCCCACGCCGCGATCGGTCAGCGCAGCAGCTACTTTCAGAGCACGATCTCGTAAGTCTCCGTACGTCATCGACTCGTTCTCGCCCCACTCGAGCGCCAGCGCGTCGGGATGCTGCGACGCGCGATCGAAGAAGGCGCGGTGCAGAGTCTCGTTCCCGGCCGACTGCGACGCGTCCGTTCGGGGTACATCGGCTGCCGGAGTTCGCGACATCAGCTGATGCGGTGGAACCAGCTGACCCACAGGCTCCGCCCACACGGAGTCACCGTCGACCACGAGTGCGCGAACCAGCGTCTCGAACGCGTCGAACATCGCGTCGGGAACTCCTGGGAGGAACTCGTTCTCGCGTATGTCCCAGTTGACCAACACGCCACCGTCGAGTTCGGTGATCTGCGCGTCGAGAACCACCTGCGGCCCCTGCGACATGATCCACACCGGATCACCGAAGACCTGCCGCGCGCGAGCGTCGAACAACTCGCCCAAACCGAGCGCGCTCGTGAAGACGACGGGAGCCAGCACCGGCTCTCCTCGACGGCGGCCGAGGTCGCGCAGCACCTCGACCCCGGAATAGTCGGCGTGCGAGGCGTCTTCGTGCAGTCGGGACCGGATCCGACGGGAACGTTCGACGAACGAGAGCGGCTCGCTCAGATCGACTTCCAGCATGACCGACGACGAGAAGTCACCGATGAGATTCTCGACGTCGGGATGCGTCGGAGCGCGATCGAACATGGGCACGTTGAGCAGAAACCGTTGTTCGCGGGACCAGGCACCGATCACCTCGGCGAACGCCGTGGCCACCGCCACCGCCGGGGTGACTCCGTGGGCTCTGGCGTGCGTCTGGAGATCACCGTATGCCGCGGAGTCGAGATGAAATGCCCGACGCAATGCTACCGGGGCACCCGAATCGTGTTCCAGCAGAGGAAGGGTGGGCGCTCCGGGCAGTGAGTCGAGGCGCTCGGACCAGTAGCGTTCGGCCTGAGCACGGGCGCTGCGTCGATCGAGCGGGCGATCGGCAAGGTACCGCGAATAGCTGTACTCGATTGCCCGGAGGGGATCGCCGTCGTAGGCCCGCGCCAGGTCTGCAACCAGAATACGAAAACTCGCTGCGTCGCCGGCGATCATGTCGATGTCCAGGTGCAGACGCGTGCGACCGTTCGGCAGGAGCGACAGATCGGCCGAGAACATCTCGCCCGCTTCGATATCGAGCATCTGGTGGGTCAGACGGAGCCGCGTTTCTTCGAGGCGGTCGGTCGGGTCGGACTCGGATCGTAGGTCGCGGACCGTCAACCCGCGCCACCCCGAGGTCGGTTCGATGCGCTGCTGTCCGTTGTCCGAAATCCGGGCCCGCAACATCTCGTGCCGTTGTGCGACGGCATCGAGCGCCGCACGTAGTCGATCGGGATCCACTGCCTCGCCGTCGAATTCGGTGTAGAGATGCGGTGCGACCCCGCCGAACCGCTGCTCGGCACTGCGCCCGATCCAGTAGGCGTGCTGCAACAGTGCGAGATCGAACTCCGACGTGTCCGGTTCGACCAGAGTCGATTGCCGCTCGGGGTTTCGGGAACTCGATTCGGCCGAACCACCGATCAGTTCGGACCAGGCAGAAATGTTCGGCTGCGCAGCGAGCTCGGCAAACGTCACCGTCGACCCCTGCTTGCGGAATCTCCCGACCAACCGCATCAGAACGATCGATTCGAGACCCAGCTCGAACAGATCCGCGTCCATCGCCACAGCCCCGGGTTCCGCACCGATCAGTTCTGCAACCACCGCCCGCAGTTCGTCCCGTCCGATTCCCCGCTGATCCATCCGGTGAGTCCCCTTCGATCGACTGTGTTGCGTATGCGCGCGACCAGGCGATATCCAGAGCCCGTCCATAAGGAAAGGCTACCCTCGCTTAGTCGACCCTGAGGAGGCTAGCATCTGTGGGCCACCGCGAGGAGGGTGCCCTCGGCCCCTACCTCGACACCAGGAAGTACGGCGCTCCACTCGACATCGGCCATCTCGGCCTCGACGAAAGCAGACACGTGACACCGACTTCGAGCAGATTCGGCTCCGCACCCCGCGCCCTCACCGGAGGCATAGCGGTTCTCGTGCTTCTCGCTGCTGCCGCGTGCAGCAGCGGCACCACCGACAGCGACGACGCCGGCACCCAGGCCGTCGACCTGAACGCGAACCCTGCCGCGTGCAGTGCGAACGACCGCGTCGACTCGGTCGACCGAGCGTCCGGACCGTTCACGTACACCGACGGCCGCGGACGGACCGTGTCCCTCGATGCACAACCGACCAGAATCATCGCCGACGAGGAATCCGCCGCTGCGCTGATGTCGTACGGAATCAAGCCGATCGCCATCTGGTCGACGACGCCGATGGGCACCAGCCCGATTCTGAGTTGCTCCGATCTGACGGGCATCGAATCGGTCGGCGAGACCTGGGGCACCTTCGATTTCGAGAAAGCCGCCAGCCTGGACCCGGATCTCGTCATCGGTGAGTTCAACCCGAGATTCGGCCAGTTCGGCAAGTTGACCACGACGGCCGATTCGTCCAAGGCCGACACGATCGATCGGATCGCTCCCACCCTGGGGGTCACCTTGGACACGACGTCGACCGCGAAGACCATCGAGAACTACGCCGGGTTGGCGTCGTCGCTCGGCGTCGACCTCGACACCCCACAACTGGCAGACATCAAGTCCGACTACGACGCTGCTGTCACCAACTTCAAGAAGGTTGCGTCCGAACGTCAGGACCTCACCGGAGTGGGAGTCTGGCCCCTCGACGTCGCCTACGTACTCGACCCGTCGGCGGATCCCGACTTCAGCGACTACGAAAGCTGGGGCCTGAAGATGTACACACCCGACGGCACCGACGACGGTTACTGGAAGAAGGTCTCCTGGGAGAACGTCTCGAGTGTCGATGCCGATGTCGCGTTCGTCTACCACGACGTTGCCAACGCATCCGACGTGAAGCTTGCCGACATCCCGAGCCGTTACCCCGGCTTCGACACCATCTCCGCCGTCGAGCAGCAGCAGATGGTGCTGTGGGACTACGGCGCCAACAAGAGCTACAGCCGCTACACCAACACCATCAACGTCTACGCCGATGCACTGTCCAAGGCACAGAAGGTCACTGCCGAGTAAGCGCGGCCGCGATCTCCGCCGCCAGTCGGTCGAGTTCGGATCGATGCGGCGACGACGGCCGAGCCCGCAGGCCGAATCCGTCGCCGATCATGCGCGGGATGACGTGCAGATGCACGTGAAAGATCTCCTGACCTGCCACCGTGCCGTCGGCGAGGAACAGGTTCACCCCGGCGACGCGCGGATTGCTCGCTCGCACAGCGGCAGCCACCTTCTGCCCGATAACGAACAGATGCGCACCGATCTCGGGCGGCAACTCGGCCAGCGTCCGATACTGCTGCTTGGGCACCACGAGCACATGCCCGGTGGTGAGAGGCCTGATGTCCATGAACGCGATCGCGGTGTCGTCCTCGTGGACGCGCGACGCCTCGGCGGTCCCAGCAATGATCTCGGAGAAAATCGTGTAGGGGTTCACGGCATCGAGCCTAGGCGTGAGCGCAGACTGCACGAACGACACCGCGACCGCTGAAAATGCACGACTCACTCGACCCGACTACTGTTTGCCGATGAGCATCGGCGGGGTTCTCTTCGACATCGACGGCGTACTCGTCACGTCGTGGCAGGCGGTACCCGGAGCAGCCGCGACGCTGAAGTACCTGGACAACAACGACATTGCACGCGCGTTCCTGACCAACACCACCTCGAAGACGCGCGAGCAGATAGCGGCGGCATTGCGCGACGTCGGACTCGACGTCCATTCCGACGAGATCGTCACCGCCGCGTCGCTCACCGCGGATCATCTACGCGAGAACTACCCGGATGCCCGGGTGGTCATGATCAACAACGGCGAGATCGCGGCCGATATGCCGGGCATCGAATTCGTCGACGAGTCGTCCGGGGATCCGGATGTCGTGGTCGTCGGCGGTGCCGGCCCGGAATTCACGCACGAGCGGCTCAGTCGCGTCTACGACTGGCTGTGTCGCGGCATTCCCGTCGTCGCGATGCATCGATCGTTGATGTGGAGTACCGGTGGCGGGTTGCGCATCGACACAGGCATGTACCTCGCCGGGATGGAGCAAGCGTCCGGACACGCCGCGAAAGCCATCGGCAAGCCCGCTCCCCTGGGCTTCCGCACGGCGTCCGAGCGGATGGGCGTCGACCCGGACGACGTCGTCATGGTCGGCGACGACCTCGACAACGACGTCCTCGCCGCCCAGGTCGTCGGCATGACCGGTGTTCTGGTGCGCACCGGAAAGTTCCGTCAGGACGTGCTCGATCGACGCATCACCGACGAATTCGCGATGGAACCCGATCACGTGATCGATTCCGTCGCAGACCTGCCCGACGTCCTGATGTGAGTGGAAACTCGTAGCCCACTACGAGTTTCCACTCACAACAGAGAACTCAGAGAATCGGCGACGGGCTGTAGGCCGCACCGGCTGGGAACTTCGCGATCAGCCGCTCCACGGCCGAGACGACCGCACTGACCTGTGCGTCCGCTGCACCGACGAAGGCCGTCTTGTCGGCCAGCGCCGCATCGAGTGCAGCGCGGTCGAGCGGTAGGCGGTCGTCGGCAGCCAGGCGATCCAGCAGGTCGGGCTCGAGTCCCTGCTCACGCATGGCCAGCGCGACGGCGACGGCGTGTTCCTTGATCGCCTCGTGCGCGGTCTCTCGGCCGACGCCTGCACGTACGGCGGCCATGAGCACCTTGGTCGTCGCGAGGAACGGCAGGTAGCGATCCAGTTCCTTGGCGATGACGGCGGGGTACGCCCCGAACTCGTCGAGCACGGTCAGGAAGGTCTCGATGAGACCGTCGATGGCGAAGAACGCGTCGGGCAGCGCGACGCGACGCACGACGGAACAGAAGACGTCGCCCTCGTTCCACTGAGCTCCGGCGAGCTCGGCGGCCATAGATCCGTAGCCGCGAAGCACCACCTGCAGGCCGTTGACGCGTTCGCACGAGCGCGTGTTCATCTTGTGCGGCATCGCCGACGACCCGACCTGGCCGGGCTGGAAGCCCTCGGTGACCAGCTCGTGGCCCGCCATCAGGCGGACGGTGTGTGCGAACGACGACGGCCCGGCACCCACCTGGACCAGCGCGGACACGACCTCGTGATCGAGGGAGCGTGGATACACCTGGCCGACGCTGGTGAGCGTGTGCCGGAAGCCGAGATGATCGGCGACGATGCGTTCGAGTGCGACGAGCTTCGCCGAGTCTCCGCCGAACAGGTCGAGCATGTCCTGCGAGGTGCCCATCGGGCCCTTGATACCGCGCAGTGGGTAACGCGCGATCAGTTCCTGCAGCCGGGACAGTGCGAGCAGCAGCTCGTCGGCGGCCGACGCGAAGCGCTTGCCCAGCGTGGTGGCCTGGGCGGCGACGTTGTGGCTACGGCCGGCCATGACGAGGGAGGAGTATTCGGCGGCGCGTTCGGCCAACCGCTTCGCCACGGCGACACCGTGCGTGTGGACGTGTTCGAGCGAACGCAGAATCTGCAGCTGCTCGACGTTCTCGGTCAGGTCGCGGCTGGTGAGTCCCTTGTGGATGTGCTCGTGACCGGCGAGGGCGTTGAACTCCTCGATGCGGGCCTTCACGTCGTGCCTGGTGACGCGTTCCCGCTCGGCGATCGATGCCAGGTCGACCTGGTCGGCGACAGCTTCGTAATCGGCGATCGCCGCGTTGGGCACGTCCACTCCGAGCGAGGACTGTGCGCGCAGCACGGCAATCCACAGTTGCCGTTCGAGCGTGATCTTGTATTCCGGAGACCACAGCTCCACCAGTTCGGGGCTTGCGTAACGGGTGGCCAGGACATTCGGGATGCTCACGAGCATCCAGCTTACGTGGCGCAGTTGTCGGTCTCGGATGAGGTCGGACTCGAATTCGGCCGTCGGACCGAGCATCGCCGCAGCGTGGAATAACCGCACCGCATTCCGATGTTGCAGCCGCCGTGAGCCGAACAGTGAAGGTCGACATCTGGTCCGACATCGCGTGCCCGTGGTGCTTCGTCGGTAAGCGCCGTTTCGAGGCAGGTGCTGCGGAGTTCATCGCCGATGGCGGGGCGCTCGAGGTGGAGTTCCACTCGTTCGAGCTGGCACCCGACACACCGGTCGACTTCGACGGCACCGAAGTCGACTTCCTCGTCTCCCACAAAGGCATGCCGGCCGCCCAGGTCACGCAGATGTTGGGGCAGATGACCGAGCTGGCCGCAGGCGAGGGGCTCGCGTACGACTTCGACGCCGTGCAGCACACCAACACCGTCAAGGCGCACGAACTCCTGCACTTCGCCAAGTCGAAGGGCAAGCAGGTCGAGATGAAGGAACGGCTGCTGGCGGCCTACTTCGAGGAGGGCCGCCACGTCGGACGCGTCGACGACCTCGCCGACCTGGCCGCGGAGATCGGTCTCGATCGTGACGAGGTGGTCGAGGCGCTGAAGTCCGAGGAGTTCCTGCCCGCCGTGCGCGCGGATAAGGAGCAGGCCATCGCCTACGGAATCAGTGGTGTGCCGTTCTTCGTGATCGACGGTCGCCTCGGTGTGTCGGGCGCGCAGGAACCGTCGGTGTTCGCCGACGTCCTGCAGAAGGCCGCGGCCGGCGCATGAGCGGCCCTTTGGAAATGGTCGGCGACGACCGCGGCCCCGTCTGCGAGGACGGTGTGTGCGAGGTGCCGCCGATCCGAGACGCAGACTCGGGCGAGAACGACTTCGGGCTGAACACGCCGGCCTGAGGGGGCCTGAGTCAATCGGCCGACACCTGTTCCGCCGGTGCCACGATGTCGATGACGGCCAACAGCATGCTGCGCGCCATTTCGCGCGGATCGGGATCCACCTCGCTGAGCGCGCCCACCACTGCACCGTCGACCACTGCCACGAGTCGTCGTAACTGCTCTTCCTGCACCGTTCGGCCGGATCTGCGGAGCACGTCGGTGAGCAGGTCGTCGATCTGGGCGCGCAGCCTCAACTGCACCTCGCGCAGTTCGGGATGCCGAGCCGACGCGATGAACCGCTCGTATCTCGCGACCAGTTGCTCGTGACCGCCCTGCGGGCCGATCAGCAGATCGACGATGAGGTCGACGGTCGACTCCATCTTCTGCGAGCACTTGCCCTCGTCGTCGATACGTCCGCGCATGACGTCGATCTCGCGGGTCCCGACGACGTCGACCGCGGCGGCCACCAAGTCGCCGAGCGACTCGAAATAGTAGGTGGTCGACGCCAACGGCAGTCCGGCGCGAGCGGCAACCGACCGGTGCCGAACCGCGTCGAATCCACCCTCGACCAGCAGGTCTGCAGCCGCCGACGCCAGAGCGTGGCGGCGGCGCACTCCCTTCGGAGTCGCACCCGACACCTTGTGCTGCGACTCGGTCGGACCTGCGGACATTCCAGTCATCGTGCCAGCTCGCAGCCGTTCGTCGGACTGCTTTCGCGCTATGGAATTGTCAGTGTTCGTGGCTCATCGACCTATCGACCTTCGCTCCGACACCATCACCCGACCAGATTCGATCATGCGACAAGCAATGGCCGACGCCGAAGTGGGTGACGACGTCCTCGACCACGATCCGACGATGGCGGCGCTCGAGGAAAGAGTGGCGGATCTGCTCGGCTTCGAGGCGGCGCTGTGGGTGCCGTCCGGTTCGATGGGCAACATCATCGCGCTGATGCTCCATCTGCAGCGCGGCGATCGATTCCTGGCCCCGGAGCACGCGCACGTCCTGGGCTCCGAGCTCGGCACCGCAGCCTGGTTGGCGGGCGGAATGCCCGAGGCACTTCCCCACGACGGTGGCCCCGGACGCCCCCTTGCGTCGACGGTGCGTGCGGCAGCCGGCGGCGTCGGGCCGTACTTCGCCCTGCGGACCACATTGCTCTCGCTCGAGAACACACACAATTTCGCCGGCGGTGCCGTGTTGAGACCGGACGAGTGGGCGGAACTCGTTGCGGCCGGACGTGACTCGGGATTGAGAATTCACCTCGACGGGGCTCGGCTGTGGAATGCCGCTGTGGCACTCGATGTTCCGATCGCGTCGTTGACCACCGGCGCAGACACGGTGCAGGTATGCCTGAGCAAGGGGCTCGGCGCACCCGTCGGCTCGATGCTCGTCTCCGATGCGGCGCGAATCCATGAGGCCCGGCGTGTGCGAAAGATGTTGGGCGGCGGCGTGCGTCAGGGTGGCGTGCTCGCTGCGGCGGGGCTCGTCGCCCTGGATCGAATCGGCGATCTCGCCAAGGATCACGCAAATGCCTCGACGCTGGCACGCGGCCTTCGTGAACGGGGCTGGGAGGTCGCAGAACCCCAGACGAACATCGTGCTCGCCGCCGTCGCCGATCCTGTTCGGACGGTGACCGAGCTGGCCGATCTGGGAATCGCGGCCGTCACCGTCGCCGGCAAGGTGCGCTTCGTGACGCATCGCGACGTGTCCGCCGCCGACATCGACGAGGTGTTGGAGCGGTTGCGCCGCATGTGAGCGCAGCGCTTTCCTGTCGTTCCGCAGGCTCCACTCATGCCTCGTAGCCTGCTACGAGTTTCCATTCACATGCGACGTAGTCGCTCCAACGCTTCTTCGACGTCCGCGGTGGTGCCCGCGAACGAGAATCGCACCGTGTGGTTCCCGCGGACGGTGTCGAAGTCGACGCCGGGTGCCAACGCGACACCGGTCTCGGCCAGCACGCGGGCGCACCAACTACGAGAGTCGTCGGTGAGATGCGCGATGTCGGCGTAGACGTAGAAGGCACCGTCGGCCGGAGCCAGATCGGTGATACCCAACGCAGGCAAACCGTCGAGCAGGATCCTGCGGTTGACGGCGTACCGCTCGACATGCGAATCCAGCTCGCGGCGCGACTCTTCGGTGAACGCCGCAATGGCTGCCACCTGCGAGATCGCCGGCGGGCAGACCGTCATGTTCGACGCCAATCTTTCGACGGCCCTGCGCAATCGGGCCGGTAGCAGCATCCAGCCCATGCGCCACCCCGTCATCGAGAAGTACTTGGACACCGACCCGATGGCCACGGATTCCTTCGACGTCTCCCAGGCGCTGGACGTGCGCGCGTCGCCGTAGGAGATGCCGTGATAGATCTCGTCGGAAATCAACAGGGTTCCGTGCTCGTCGCACCAGCGTGCGATGGCGGCCAGCTCGTCGGGGTCGATGATCGTGCCGGTGGGATTGGCCGGACTGGCGACGATGAGCCCGGCAGGCGGCTTCGGTAGTTCCTCGAGCATCGCGACGGTGGGCTGGAACCGTGTCTCCTCCACACAATCCAGTTCGACGACTCGACAGCCCAACGCCGCCAACGTGTTTCGATACGCCGGGTACCCGGGCCTGGCCATGACGACGGTATCCCCCGCGTCGAACGCCGCGAGGAACAGCAACGTGAATGCGCCCGACGACCCGGTGGTGATCACCACGTCGCCGGCCTCGACGGTGATGCCGTACCGCGTGCTGTGATACTTCGCGATCGCTTGCCGTAGCGGCAGAATGCCCAGCGTTTCGGTGTACCCGAGCAGATGCGCATCCAAAGCGTCTCGGGTGGCGCGCAACACCGGCTCGGGTGCCCTGGTCGACGGCTGACCTGCGGCAAGCGACAGCACATCACCGTGAGTACGCGCCCGCTCGGCCGCCGCGGCGAACACATCCATCACGTGGAACGGCTCGACCTTCGATCGCTGCGATTCACTGTGCATTCCATCGACACTACTGACTAGAGTGTCCACAATTCCGCGGCAGGCATGGGATCGTGCGGGCCGAACAGGTGAGCTGGGTGTCCACAATTCCACGCCAGGCACGGCATCCCGCCTCCGGCCACACATAGTGGACACTCAGCTCAGTGCCTTCCGGCGACGTCGCACGGTCTCGATGATCTGGCGCACCACGGCGTCGAGGTCGGTCATCACCAGCGCGGCCGAGTATCGCAGCACGAGCCACCCCTTGAGCTGCAGTGCGTTCTGGCGCACTCGGTCGTTGGTGAACACCCCCGGCGCGCTGTGGAATTCACGGCCGTCGATCTCGATGATCACCCGGGCTCGACGGTCCAACAGATCGGCGAAGTACTGCCCCACCGCCGCGTTGATCTCGAGAAAGTAGCCTGCCGCGGTGAGTGCGCGGGCCACCAGTCGTTCCGGTTCGGAGAGCGTGCGTGGGCAGCACTGTCGCAGCTGCTTCTTCGCTTCGGTGACTCCTGCCATTCCGGCCGACTTCGCGCATTGCGCCGCCAATCCGCGTTTGCTGACGGACCCGCTGAGCGCTGCGTCGACGAACGGTTCCAGGGCTGCCCCACCGAGTGACGCCGACACGTCGACGATGCACTGCTCGATCGTCACGACAGGGAGGGTGTCGACGAAACTCGTCTCCCGAATGGTTCGACGATACGCGCGCAGCCACGAAGGGCACCGCGCTCGCGTGCTGCGGGGCACGGTGATGTGCACCTGTTCGGGTTCGTCATCGATCAGGTTCCACCACCACGCCGCAGTCAGGTGGCTGAGCACTGCATCCGGTTGCCATAACGTCGCGGCGACGCATCGGTCGCGGAACGACGGCTCTCCAGTGCAGTAGACGCCCGGCAACAGCCGGGTCAGTGTGCCGACCCTTGCCCGATAGTCGATTGCCCCTGCGCTGACGCCACTGTCGAGTAGTTGCTGCCTCGTGAATACCCCCATGGTCGAACAGCTTTGTGCTCGAGAACTGTTCGCGGGAGCCCGATCCGAGAAATGTGGACAACGCGAATGCCTGTGGACAACCGGGCTCAGTGTCCACTTTCCGCCCCGGCGATCGGGATCCCGTGTGCTATGCCACATAGCGGACACTCAACACACCTACCGCTGGCAACTGGGCTCAGCGTCCACTTTCAGCCCCGACGATCGGGATCCCGTGCACGACGGCAAACAGTGGACACTCAGCACACCTGCTTCGCGTGCATCGACCTACAGCGAGATGCGACCCTCCACGGCAGCGAGGCCGATGTCGGTGCGGAAGTGACTGCCCGGCAATCGGATTCCCGCGATACGCGAATAGGCGTCATCTCGGGCGGCGGTGAGGTCGAATCCTGTACCGACGACGCTCAGCACGCGTCCACCCGCGGAGACGACCGCGCCGTCCTTCACAGCAGTACCGGCATGCAGGACGCCTTCGCCCTCGGAGCCGAGGATCTCGTCACCGGTGCGGGGGCGACCGGGGTAGTTCTCGGCGGCGATGACGACGGTGACGGCCGCGCCGTCCTTCCAGCTCAAGGGTGCCAGTGACGCCAGCGTGCCGGTTGCCGTCGCGTTCAGCGCCTCGCCGAGCGGTGACTCCAGCAAGGCCAGCACCGCCTGTGTCTCGGGATCGCCGAAGCGACAGTTGAATTCGACGACGGCCGGCCCGTCGGCACCCATCGCGAGGCCGGCGTACAGCAGACCCGAGAACGGCACTCCACGCTTCACCATCTCGGCCGCAACGGGTTTCACCACGTCACGGACGATCTCGTCGACGGCACCTTCGGGCAACCACGGGAGTGGGGTGTACGCGCCCATGCCACCGGTGTTGGGGCCGGTATCTCCGTCGCCGACGCGTTTGTGGTCCTGCGCGGGCAGCAGCGGAACCACGGTCTCGCCGTCGACGAGGCAGAACAGGGACACCTCGGGGCCGTCGAGGAACGACTCGAGCAGTACCGGGTGACCGTTTTCGAGGAGTTCGGCGGCGTGGTCGCGGGCGACGAGGCGGTCGGTGGTGACGACGACGCCTTTGCCTGCTGCGAGTCCGTCGTCCTTGACGACCCAGTTGGGGCCGAATCGGTCGAGGGCGGCATCGAGCAGTGCGGGCGAGTCGACTATTTCGCTGTGTGCGGTCCGCACGCCTGCCTTTGCCATGACGTCTTTGGCGAACGCCTTGGATCCTTCGATGCGTGCGGCGTCGGCCGACGGGCCGAACGTGGCGATGCCGGCCTCGCGCAGAGAATCGGCCACTCCGAGAACCAGGGGCACCTCCGGCCCGATGACGACGAGATCCACCTCGAGCTTCGTGGCCAGTGCTGTCACCGCCTCACCGGATGCCACGTCGACGGCGTGCTGTTCGGCGAGCGTGGCCGTGCCCGCATTGCCGGGAGCCACGAACAGTTTGTCGACCGACGGGTCGGCCTTCAACGAAAGTAGAAGGGCGTGCTCACGAGCACCGGAACCTATGACGAGTACGCGCACAGTGCATCAGACTATCTGCTCGACGCCGTCGGGCCCCGCACCTGTCGTGATGCGGGGCCCGTCGGGGATGGCGAGATTACTGTGTCAGGTCGTACAGCGTGACGTTGTCGACGGTGGTCGCGGTGAAGTTCTCGGTCACCCACGCCGAGATTTCGGCCGAGGAACCCGACTCCCTGCCACCCATACCGCCGCCTCCGATGAAGTAGTGGATTCGGCCGTCGGCCACGTACTGCTGAAACTCGGCGAGGGTCGGCGACGGGTCGGTTCCGTTGAAGCCGCCGACGGGCATGACGGGATCCTCGGTGGCCAGTTGATAACCCGCCGCGGTGTTGGCACCGATGGCCGCCGCGACCCAGGTGTACGAACCGGCGTCCTGTTCGAGCATCGCGGTCACCGCAGCGGTCGGGGTACTGCCCTCGAGCAGGCCACCCATACCGCCACCCATGCCGCCCATCTCGGCGCCGCCCGGCAGCTGGCCGGCCTGACTCGTGAGTCCCGCCGGTGGCTGCATTCCGGCCGGCATCTGCGCACCGGGAGGCAGCTGCATTCCACCCGGCAGACCACCCTGCCCGCGTCGGCCCTCACCCATGCCGCCGAATCCGCGCATACCGGTGTTCGGCCCGGCGGACACGATCGATCCGGTGTGCGGGGTGCCGATCGTGTCCACCGCGTACGCCGTCGGCCCGGCCAATCCGGCGAACATCACCGCGAGAATCGCGACCACGGCGAGCCTGCCGCGAGTGAGCGCCGGAATCAGCAGAGCCACCACCGCCACCACACCGACGACCAGGATCGCCCACTTCAGCCGCGGCACGAAGCTCGCGCTACGGCCGAGCAGCACCCACGCCAGTGCGACGGTCGACGCCACCGCGAGCGCCATCGCGATCCGGACCCACAACCGCTGTCGTTCGCGCCACAGCATCACACTGCCGATACCCACGAGCGCAGCGACGGCAGGCGAGAGTGCGACCGTGTAATACGAGTGGAAGATGCCGGCCATGAAACTGAACGTCAGACCGGTGACGAGCAGCCATGCGCCCCATACGATCAACGACGCGCGTTGCGCATCGGTGCGAGGGGCTTTGCCTCGCAACACCAGCCCCGTCACCAGCAAAAACAATGCGGCAGGTACGAGCCAGGCGATCTGACCGCCCTGGGAGGCGTCGAACATGCGGAGGATGCCGGTCTCGCCCCACATCGACCCGCCACCACCACCGCCCGGGGTGACGCTTCCTGTCTCGTTGCCGCTGAGTCGGCCCAACCCGTTGTAGCCGAGAGTCAGTTCCAGAATCGAGTTGTTCTGCGAGCCACCGACCCACGGCCGCGAGGATGCCGGCCAGAATTCGACGATCAGCAACCACCAGCCGGCCGAGACGATCATGGCTCCGAGTGCGGCGAACAGTTGCAGCACTCGAGTGCCGAGTTTGGGCGGCCCGGCGATCAGGTACGTCAACGCCAGCGGCGGTACGACGAGCATCACCTGAAGCTGCTTGGTGAGAAAGCCGAATCCGACGAACATACCGGTGATCAACAGCCACTTGGTCTGTCCCGATTCGACGCCTCGCAACATGGCCCAGACGGCGGCGATCATCAGTAGCACCAGCAACGCGTCGGGATTGTTGAACCGAAACATCAGTGCGGCAACGGGAGTCAGCGCCAGCACCAGTCCGGCGAGCAGCCCGGCGGACGCACCGAATCGGCGGACGACGACGGCTCGCAGCAGCGCAACGGACGCGACTCCGAGGAGCGCCTGCGGCACCTGCATCGCCCAGGTGTTGAGCCCGAACACCCGCACCGACAACGACATCAGCCACAGTGACATCGGCGGCTTGTCGACGGTGATGGAGTTGGCCGCGTCGGAGGATCCGAAGAAGAAGGCCTTCCACGACACCGAACCTGCTTGTATCGCTGCGGAATAGAAGGAGTTGGCCCAACCCGAGGCACCGAGTCCCCAGATGTATGCCACGCCGGTGCCGATCAGCAGAGCGGTCAACCCGAGGAGTTCCCACCGCCGGGAGGTCGCCGGCTCGGTCGGCGCGGCCGCGGACGGCCGTTCGATCGTCGTGGTCATCGGTTCTCCCCCAAAGGATCGGACACCGAAAGATCGGACTCCGAAAGATCGGACTCCGGATTACGGAAGACCCACCGCAGTGCGACGAATCGGCACACGGTGGCAACGAGATTGGCGACGACGAGAACGGCGAGTTCGATGTGCCGCGACACGTCCGGGGACCAGGCGTGCAGTACCGCGAGCGAGCCGCTGGTCATCAGCAGCGCGACACCGAAGATCGCCAGACCCTGCAGCTGGTGCTTACCCGCGCTCGCGGGCCCTCGGACGCCGAAAGTGAAGGCACGGTTGGCCGCTGTGTTCAGTACCGCGGTGATGAGCAGTCCGGCGAAGTTCGCGGCCTGTGCCCCGATCATGGGATGCAGCACCAGATACAGCAGTGCGTAGGCCACGGTGCTCGCGACACCGATGATGCCGAATCGCACCAGCTGGCCGATCATTCCGTGCGGTACACCGGCCACGAGCGGCTCCCGTCCCAGGCTTCGACGCAGTTCGGCGACGGGGAGCATTCCGGTCGCGAGGGCACGACCGACGCGCCAGCATCCCCGCAGATCCTTGACGGCAGTATCGAGGAGGTGGACGCTGCTGTCGGGGTCGTCGACCCAATCGACCGGCACCTCGTGAATCCGTAGGCCGACCTTCTCGGCGATGACGAGCAGTTCGGTGTCGAAGAACCATCCGGTGTCTTCGACGAGAGGGAGCAGTTGTCGAGCGACGTCGGTGCGCATCGCCTTGAACCCGCACTGGGCGTCGGAGAAGCGGGTGCGCAACGAGGTACGCAGGATGAGATTGTAACTGCGCGAGATGAATTCGCGCTTCACCCCCCGAACGACCCGTGACGACCGGTTCAGCCGAGAGCCGATAGCGAGGTCTGAGTGACCCGACAGCGGTGGAGCGACGAGCGGCATGAGGGCGTTGAGGTCGGTGGACAGATCGACATCCATGTAGGCAACGACGTCGGCGTCGGACACGAGCCACACCGCTTTGAGCGCCCGCCCGCGTCCCTTCTCGTCGAGATGATGAACCCGAACTCCGTCGATCTCGTCGGCGAGCCGATGCGCCACCGTGAGGGTGCCGTCGGTACTTGCGTTGTCGGCGATGGTGATCCGCGACCGAAACGGGATCCTTTCCTCGAGATGCTCGTGCAGTCGACGAATGCACTGCTCGAGATCCGCCTCTTCGTTGTACACCGGGATGACCACCTCGAGCGTGGCCGTTGCGTTCGAGCCGGGCCGGTGGCCTGCTGCTCGGGCGAGGTAGTTCGTTGTCATGAGGCAACCCTCGTGCGCGCAGCTGGACCCACGCTGCGACGAACCTGGCAATCACCTGGGAGACGAGCTCGTAGGGCATTCTGTTCCCATGGCTTCTATTTTCAGCAAGATCATCGCAGGTGAGATTCCCGGACGGTTCGTCTGGCAGGACGACGACGTCGTCGCGTTTCTGACGATTGCCCCCGTCACTCAGGGACACACGTTGGTGGTTCCGCGTGAGGAGATCGATCAGTGGCAGGACGTCGACGGTGCCGTGTTCGCCAAGATCACTGCCGTCGCGCAGATCATCGGTCAGGCTGTCAGGACGGCGTTCGACGCGCCCAGGGCCGGGCTGTTGATCGCCGGTCTCGAGGTGCCGCACCTGCATCTGCACGTGTTTCCGGCGTACGACATGGGCAATTTCGATATCTCCGGTGCGGATCCGAACCCGTCCGCGGAGTCACAGGACGAGGCTGCCGACAAGCTTCGAGCAGCGCTACGCCACCTCGGGCACGAGGCTCACGTCCCTAACTGATGCGCCTCGCTCAGCGCAGGGGCGTCAGCAGCCGTCGGCGCGTTCGTAGCTGCGTCGATACCGCGTCGGATCGGTTGTCCGGGTCGTAACCCGGTCCGATGTCGGTATCGATGTCGCGTGGGCCGGGTGCGACGCCACACTCGGGGCACAGTCCGAGCGGTCCCAGATCTGTCCCGCAGGTCGCATGCAGGAATCGGCGACGTGTGCCCGTGGGCTTCGGGTTCTGTTCCTCGCCCCAGTAGCTCAGGGCGTAGACGGCCGGCCACAGTCCTTCGAGGGCGTGCGTCGGGACGTAGTCGTCGTGGCCGCCGCCGTGGGCTCGGGCTTGCCGGTCGAGCAATCCGGCATCGACCAGGGTGCCGAGCCGTTGAGCCAGGACTGCCTTGGAAATGTCGAGGTGGACCTGGAAGTCGCCGAAGCGTCGGACCCCGAAGAAGCTGTCGCGCACGATGAGCATGGTCCAGCGCTCGCCGACGAGTTCGAGCGCGCGGGCCAAGGGGCAGTCCTGGCGGGCGTAGTCGGTTCCGAGTGCCATGCGCCGATCGTACAGTCTGTTGACCGAACCAAGTTGGCCGTTTACAGTTCGATCACCAGACCAGAGAGACGACGATGACCGACACTGCACCCACGCCCGCCGGCACCACGAACGGCACCCGCGCACTGGCCGTCGCCGCATCCGGCACCTTGTTGACGCTGATGGCGTTCACCGCTCCGCTCGCGACGATCAACAGCACCGCGCTGGACCTGATGTCGGACGCAGCGGGACGGACCTGGATTCTGAGCTCGATGAGCATCGGTCTCGCCGCCGCGTTGCTCACCACCGGGACCGTCGCAGACGACTTCGGTCGTCGCCGCACGTTCGTACTCGGAGCAGTCGTTCTGGCCGTCGGCGCCATCGTTTGTGCCGTCTCTCCCAACACCCTCATCTTCGTACTGGCCCGCATCCTGCAGGGCCTCGGCGGCGCGGCGGTCGTCGCATCGAGCCTCGGCATCATCGCGCACACGCACCCCGCCGGGCCGGTGCGCGCCAAGGCCAGCGGAGTTTGGGGTGCCAGCGTGGGGGCCGGTATCGCGCTCGGCCCGCTGCTCGCCGCGCTCCTCGACCGGTGGGCCAGCTGGCGTGAGGCGTACGTGGTCCTCGCGATCGCCACTCTCGTGCTCGCCGTCGTCGCGCAGCTGCGCGTCGAAGAATCCATGTCCGACGCCCCGCGTGGGCTCGATCCCCTCGGTGCGGTGCTGTTGGCCACGGGCATCGGCGCACTGCTGGCCGCGCTGGTCGAGGGACGGCAGGGGTGGACCGCCGTGACTCCCATCGTGTTGTTCGTTCTCGCCGCCCTCCTGCTGCTGGCCTTCGTCGCGCTCGAATTACGCAGTGCGAGCCCGATGCTCGATCTCATGTTGTTTCGGCATCCACCGTTTCTCGCCGCCACGGTCGCCGCCCTGGCCACGGGCGGCGGGATCATCGCACTGATGTCGTACATGGCCGGGTTCGTGGGCACCGCTCTGGGCATCGATGCGCTCGGGGCAGCGATTCTGCTGTTCGCGTGGTCTGCGACCTCGGTCGTCACCGCCCTGCTGGCTCGGCGAATCCCGGCCGCCGTCAGCGGCCGCACCCAGCTCGCCGCCGGACTGATCGGAGTGGCATTGGGCATGGTGATGTTGACGGGCCTCGCCGCGGACGCCGGCTGGCCTCGGCTGCTGCCGGGACTGCTCGTGGCGGGCGTCGCCACTGGCGTCCTCAACGCCGCGCTGGGACGCGAGGCCGTGGCCAGCGTCCCGCCCGGACGCGGCGGTATGGGCAGCGGGGCCAACAACACCGCGCGCTACGTCGGATCCGCTGTCGGCGTCACCGTCGTTGCTGTGGTTGCCGTGCCGGCCGGCGATCATGCCGCGGCCGCTCTGGTCACGGGGTGGAACACCGCGGCTCTGCTCACCGCGGCCATTTCACTCGTCGGAGCTGCGGTCGTGGCGATGTCACGCACCCGGCGGTAGCGAGTACTCCTGCTCGGGACGCCCGGTCGATCCGTACCGCAGTTGCATTCGCAACCGCCCCTTGGACACCAGGGTGGCCAGATACCGCTGGGCCGTCGCTCGCGAAATGCCGATGGCTGCAGCGACTTCTCCGGCCGACATCGGCTCCGCCGTTCCGCGCACCGCGTCGAGCACCAGGTCTCGGGTGACCGACTGCGAGGCCGGTAACGGAGCCGCAGCGCGCGGGCGGAGGGCGTCGAGCCCACCGTCGATGTCCGCCTGAGTCAGTTCGTCCGTACGATCGAGCGCGCCGCGGTATGCGAGATACCCGGTGAGGCGATCGACCAGCGCCGAGCGTGGAAACGGCTTGATCAGATACGTCCATGCGCCCGCGGTCATCGCCGATCGCACCGTGTGCTGATCCGCAGCAGCGGAGAGCACCACCGCGTCACACGGCAGCTCTCGCACCAGGTCGATACCGGATCCGTCCGGCAGATAGACGTCCACCAGTGCCAGGTCGAACGACTGTGTCGTCAGCAGCTCGCGCGCCTGGGCGATACTCGTCGCCACTGCGGCCACCTCGTACTGGTCGAGCGAATTCACCAGTGCGGCATGCAGATCTGCGACCCGGAAGTCGTCGTCGACGACGAGAACTTTCATTGCGTCACCTCTTCGATCAGTAGTGCGTCGGGAATCGAGGCGATGAACACTGCGCCCCCGCGGTCGTTGTCGGCGGTGATCTGCCCGCCGGCATCGGCCAACGTCACCTCTCCGCCACGGGTTCGCGCGATCTGTCGGCTCAGTGCCAGTCCCACACCTCGGCCACCCGGCGTGTCCGCCGTCGATTTGGTCGAGACTCCCTCGACGAAAACCTGCTCGGGCGCCAACGCGACGCCGTCACCCGAATCGACGACGACGATATGCAGGGTCGAATCTTCCTGCACCAGTTCCACTTCCACCTCGGCAGGTCGACGTGCACCGAGCCGGGCCGCGTCGATCGCGTTGTCGACCAGATTCCCCAGCACGGTGGTGACGTCCACCGGTCCGACCAGTTCCCCACCGACCCAGGTGTTCTCCCCCAGCACCAGCCGTACACCACTCTCGCGCGCGTGTGCAGCCTTGGCGGTCAGGAAGGAACGTAGGTAGGCGTCGGACACAGCGTCGATCCCCTCGACCGCCTCCGACCTCGGTCCGACACCGAGAATCTCGTCGATGTACTCCGACGCACGATCGGGGTGGCCTTCGTGTAGCAGTCCGCTGACCAGATGCATCCGGTTCGCGAACTCGTGTCGCTGAGCGCGCAGCACCGCGGACATCGACTGCACCGCGTCGAGTTGACGCGTCAGCGCCTCCACGTCCGTTCGATCGCGCACGGTGAGTACCGTTCCCAGATCTCGATTGTCACGCAACACCTTTCGTGCAGCCGCGATGACGACGACCTCGTCGACGGCGGCGAGTACCGGCTCGCCCGTAGGGATCTCGATGACCTCGAGCAATCTGGGCGTCAGACCGATGTCCTCCACGCGCATTCCCGGCTTCCCCTCGATCGAGAGCAAGGTGCGCGCCTCGTCGTTGACGACGGTGACGATGCCGTCCGGGTCGATGGCCACCACGCCTTCGCCGATGCCGTGCAGCACCGCCTCCTGCTCGCGCACGAGCTCGGCGAGTTCCTCGGGTTCGAGGCCCAGGGTCAGCCGCTTCCACCTGCGCGCCAGCAGAATCGAGCCCAGCACACCCAACAGCAGGACTGCTCCGGTGACCAGTGCGCCGTTGATCAGATCCTTCACCAGCTCGGTTCGCACTGCCGTCGTGGAGATACCGACGCTCACTTCGCCGATCACGACGTCTGCCGAGCCGAGAGCCAGGATGGGCACTTTGGCACGGACGGAGTCGCCCAGCGTGCCGCGTTGGGATTCGACGACCTCGTTGCCTGCCAACGCACCGGACGGATCGGTGCTCACCCGTTGCCCCAGGACGGTCGGATCCGGATGCGCCAGGCGCAGTCCCCGGTCGTCGGTGATGACGACGAACAGAGCATCGGTGCGCTCCCGGGCACTTTCGCCCGTCCGCTGCAGCGCGCCGCCTGCCAGCACTCCCGCCGGCGCAGCATCGGTGCCCGCGGTGTCCGCGGCCGAGAACTGCCCCACGAGCGAACGAACCTCGGGGTCGGAGGCCACCGTCCGCGCCACCGCGAGGGCGCGCTCGCCGTACTCCTCGTTGGCCTGTTCGCCACTGCTGATCGCGAACACTCCGAACGCCACTGCCAGCGCCACCGCAACCAACGCGGCCTGCAGCAGCAGCACTTGAGTCCTCAATCGCACCAGCCAAGGCTAGAGCGAGAGCTTCTCGAGCACAATGCGCAAAAGGCTCTTTACGTTGCTTGCGCGGGTAGTGCGCACAACGGCGAACATGTGATGCCGGTTACGTAACTTCAGTCACAACACGTAGTCCAACCGGACCCACCTCACACATTTCGAGAAGGAGTGCACGATGTTGGTGATACTCGGCTTCCTCATGGTAGCCGCCTTCATGTTCTTGATCTTGACCAAGAGAGCCACGCCCGTCGTCGCACTCACCCTCGTCCCCGTCATCTTCGGTCTGCTGGCCGGCGCGGGACTCGGCATCGGTGACATGATCACCGACGGCATCAAGTCCCTCGCTCCCACCGCGGCCCTGCTGTTCTTCGCCATCATCTTCTTCGGAATCATGATCGACGTCGGACTGTTCGACCCACTGGTGCGCGGCATCCTGCGTCTCGTACGCAACGACCCGATGAAACTTGTTGTCGGAACGGCCATTCTGGCCATGGTCGTCTCGCTCGACGGCGACGGCTCGACCACCTTCATCATCGTCACGTCCGCACTGCTGCCGCTCTACCTGAAACTCGGTGTCAGCCCGGTCATTCTGACGGTCGTCGCCGGACTCGCCAACGGCACGATGAACATCATCCCGTGGGGCGGCCCGACGGTTCGCGCTGCATCCGCTCTGGGAATCTCCCCGTCCGACGTGTTCGTTCCGATGGTTCCGTCGATGATCGTCGGCCTGATCATCGTGCTGCTCTTCGCCGTTCACCTCGGCATCATGGAGCGTCGACGCATCGGCAAGCTGATCTACGAACCCGAACTTGTTTCCTCGGGCGGCGGCGGAAGCATCCGTAAGGGCGGCAAGGGAACCGGCGGAGCGGGAACCGGCGGATCGGACGGCTCCGGCGAATCGGGTCAGTTCTTCGACGGTCTCGACCCCAATCGCGACACGCTGCGCCCGAAGTTGCTCTGGTTCAACGCTGCTCTGACGGTCGTTCTCCTCGTCATCCTGGTCATGGACATTCTTCCCATCCCGGTGCTGTTCATGATCGCTGCCTCGATCGCGCTGACGGTCAACTTCCCGAAGGTCAAGGAGCAGGGCGACGCGATCGCTCGGCACTCGTCCTCCATCGTCTCCGTCGTCGCCATGGTGCTCGCCGCAGCAATCCTGACGGGCGTCTTCCAGGGCACCGGCATGGTCGAGGCCATGGCCGAGTGGCTGCTCAACGTCATCCCGCCGGGAATGGGCCCGTACCTGGCCGTCATCACCGGCATCCTGAGCATCCCGCTGACGTTCTTCATGACCAACGACGCGTTCTACTTCGGCATCCTGCCGGTGCTCACCGAGACCGCCGAGAAGTACGGCATCGACCCGGTCGAGATGGCCCGTGCCTCGATCACCGGTCAGCCCGTCCACCTGCAGAGCCCGCTGGTTCCGGCCATCCTGCTCCTGGTGACCCTGGCCGGAGTCTCGCTGGCCGATCACCACAAGAAGGTGTTGTGGCGAGCGGTGGTCGTCTCCCTTGCAATGCTGGCGGTCGGCATCGTCCTCGGTCAGATTCCGTTCGGCTGATCCCTCACCCCCACCTTCCTGAAGGAGACACCGTCATGACTGTTGGCGTACTGCACAACAATTCACCCGAGGGCCGCGCAGCACTCGCGGCCGCCGTTCGAGAAGCTCGGATCAGAGAGACCGATCTGGTCGTCCTGCACGCACTGTCGGGATCGGCCGAGCCGTCCGCCGAGGCAGGCGAAACCGCTGCGGTCTCCACCTCAGTGGAGACCGCCCTCGCCGACATCGACAACGCAGAGGCCGTGGCCTGGACCGTGGCGGTAGGTCGCCCCGATCCCGACGCGGTGAACACTCTGCTGACTCTGGTGGAGGAGCAGAAGTCCGAGATCCTCGTGGTCGGCTCCCGGCACCGCTCGGCAGTCGGCAAGTTCCTGATGGGACAGACGATTCAGCGCCTGCTGCTCGAAATTCCGGTTCCGGTTCTACTGGTCAAGTCCGGAGCGTGAATGTTGCCGACAAGGTGACGACCGTAGTGCGGCACAGCCTCCGATGGATCGGCCTCGCGGCCGTATCCGTCGGGGGCTGGGCCCTTTTCGCGAGTCTGGGCCTCACCGCGCCGTCGCTGTTCGCCGCACTCGTCGTCGCCGTGGTGTTCGCACTGACGGGGTTGGGGCCGGCCGCCGTGCCCCGGCCTGCGTCCATGGCTGCGCAGGGCACGCTGGCGGTGACGATCGGACTCATGCTCGACACCGACACCCTCGCTGCGCTGGGTGAGAACTGGATTCCCGCGGTCACCGTCGGATTGGCGACCCTGATCGTCAGCGCCGGCTGCGGCGCTCTGCTGGCACTGCACCGCGACGTCGATCCGGTGACCGGAGCACTGTCGCTGATTGCCGGTGGCGCAACAGGTCTTGTCTCGGTCGCCCGCGAGCTCGGTGGTGACGAGCGCATCGTCGCCGTGGTCCAGTATCTCCGCGTGGCGTTGGTGGTCGTCACGATGCCGTTGATCGTCACCTTCGCCTTTCACACCGACACCGGTGGAACGTCCGGTTCCGACGAGGCGTCGACGACACCGTGGTACATCGGCACGGCCTTTCTGGTCGGTGCCGTCGTCGTCGGAATCCTGCTCGCGAAGACGATCCGACTCCCCGCCCCCGCCACGCTCGGACCGCTGATCGTCGCCGGAGCCTGCGAGCTTTTCGGCTGGCCCGTCGACATCTCCGTCCCGGAAGTACTGCTGCCGTTGGCGTTCATCGTCATCGGATGGCAGGCGGGACTTGCCTTCACCGTCGCCAGCCTGCGGGCCATCGGTCGCATCTTCCCGTGGGCCGCGCTGCTCGTACTCACGATCGGTCTGATCTGCGCACTCCTGGGCTGGGCGCTGTCCGCCGTCACCGGAGTCAGCATGTTGACCGGTTATCTCGCGACGACGCCCGGCGGACTGGCCGCAGTGCTCGCCGTGTCCGCGACGACGGGATCTGACGTCACGTTCGTCGCCTGCGTTCAGGTGATCCGGCTGGTGTCGATGCTCGTGGCCGCGCCCCTCGCTGCTGCCGCGTACACCAGGATCGCCGAACGCAAGAATGCACGCGCAGCCAGTGAATCAACCGTCGGTTCGGGGTAGTTCGACCCGAAAAGTTGCGCCCTGTCCCGGGCTACTTCGCACGTCCACGGTCCCGTTGTGGGCGGCGACCAGGGCTGCGACTATGGACAGGCCGAGCCCACTGCCCCCGCTCTCACGGGTCCGGGACGAGTCGGTGCGATAGAAGCGCTCGAAGACGTGAGCTGCTTCCTCCTCACCCAGCCCAGGGCCGGTGTCTTGCACCTCGAGCACCACCGACTCCTCGGTGGTGCCCACGCACACCGTGATCGACGCGGACTCGGGCGTGTGCCGCACTGCGTTCCCCACGAGGTTGGCCAACACCTGACGCAGCCGGGCATCGTCGCCGGCGACCTCCGGAATACCCGGTCCTGCCGATACCTTCAACGAGATGTCGCGTGCGGGCGAGACTGCTTTCGCATCGTGCACGGCATCGGCGGCGATGGTGAGCACGTCGACTCGACGTACCTCGAGGGGACGCTGGGCATCGAGTCGCGCGAGCATGAGCAGATCCTCGACGAGCAGTCCCATGCGCGCCGATTCGCCCTCGATCCGCGTCATCAACAATGCGATGTCGCTCATCGCCCCCTGCCGGTACAGCTCGGCGAATCCCCGGATGGTCGTCAGCGGAGTCCGCAGTTCGTGGCTGGCGTCGGCGACGAACCGGCGCATCCGATCCTCGGACGCCCGCGCCGCTTCTTCCGAGGCGGCGGTCGCTGCGAACGCCCGCTGTATCTGCGAGAGCATTCCGTTCAATGCCGCCGACAGTCGACCGACTTCCGTTCTCTCGCTGCGGTGGGGCACCCGCCGGTGCAGATCGCCTGCGGCAATCGCAGCTGCCGTCGTCTCCACCTCACGCAACGGCCGCAGACTGCGCCGCACCACGAAGTACGCCACCACACCCAACACCACCAATACCGCTGCCCCGATGTACAACTGGAGCACCATCAGTCGGCTGACGGTCTGCTGATTGGGACCGAGCGGTATACCCACCGTGGTGGATCCGTCACTGTTGGTCACCGTCAACACTCGCCACTGTTTCCCTGGGTCGCTCTCGGAGCCGACCGTCGTCGGGCGATCGGCGGTGACACCGGAGAGATCCGGAACACTTTCTGCCACATCGTTGATGGGACCCCGTACGGTGCCGTCGTTCGCCACGGACCGGACGTAGAAATTCGACGGCGGGCGACCAGGATTGGGCTCGCCGATGGGTGGAAGTGGGCGGGAGTCCGGTTGCGCCCAACCCCGAGATGCCTCGACCAACTGCTGATCGAGGCGACGCATCAACGACGTCTCCAACGAGGACGTCACCGCGACACCCGATGCCAGCAGTCCGAGCCCGACCAACAGCAGCAGGGCCGCAACCAGAGTGAAGCGCAGCGGGATGTCCCCCAGCCGTGAGCGGAGGCCGGTCACCGCGGCTGCCGCATGACGTAGCCGACGCCCCGCAACGTGTGGATCAATCGGGTATCGCCCGTGTCGACCTTACGACGCAGATACGACACGTACGACTCCACCACTCCCACCTCACCGCCGAAGTCGTAGTGCCACACGTGATCCAGAATGCGGGGCTTGCTCAGCACTGTTCCGGCATTGACCATGAAGTACCGCAGCAGCGTGAACTCGGTCGGCGAGAGCGAGACCGGCTTGCCTGCCTTCCACACCTCGTGGGTGTCGTCGTCGAGTTCGATGTCCGCGAACGCAACTCGCGACGATTCCGTCTCCTCGGTCCGACCGGACCGGCGCAGAATCACTCGGAGCCGAGCCACCACCTCCTCGAGACTGAACGGCTTGGTGACGTAGTCGTCCGCGCCGAGCGTCAGACCGGTCACCTTGTCTTCCACGGAATCTCGCGCCGTCAGGAACAACGCCGGAGCATCCACTCCGTCTGCACGCAGCCTGCGCAGCAGACCGAAGCCGTCCATGCCCGGCATCATGACGTCGAGGATCAGTGCCTCGGGCCGAAAGGTACGCGACTTGTCCAGGGCCTCGGGGCCGGAGGACGCCGTCGCGACCTCGAATCCCTGGAACTTGAGACTGACCGCCAACAGCTCGACGATTGTCGGTTCGTCGTCGACGATCAGTACACGCGCTTCGGGGGTTTCGCTCACGGTGTCATCATCGCGCGCGTTGCTGCTCGTCCGCTGGACTCTCGCTGTGAGGTTGCTGTGAGCCCCGACAGAGAGGGGCCCCAAGAGAGGGCATGATGGAGCGCGATGCTCCCTGCGAACACCGATCGCCGCACGAGGCGCAGGCCGACGGTCACTTCCATGCACGTATTCGCAACTCTGCTCGTGTTGGGCATCGTGACAGGTCCGTACCTCGCCGAGTGGGTCGCCGCCTCCCCTGCCCTGCGAACCGGAGCCACCGTCTTCACCGGGATCTTCGTGCAGGCGACGCCGTTCCTGGTGCTGGGTGTGCTCGTCAGCGGCGGCATCGCCGCGTTCGTCTCCCCGGCCGTGCTTCGACGTGTGGTCCCGAAGAACGAGCCCGCGGCCGTCGGTGTGAGCGGACTCGCCGGGATGGCATTGCCCGGGTGCGAGTGCGGTGCTGTTCCCGTCTCCCGGCGGTTGATGGACCAGGGAATGCCGACGTCGGCCGCTCTGGCATTTCTGCTGTCGGCACCGGCGATCAACCCCGTCGTTCTCGTGTCGACTGCGGTGGCCTTTCCTGGTGAGCCGGCAATGGTTCTCGCCCGGTTCCTCGCCTCGCTCGCCACCGCCGTAGTGATGGGCTGGCTGTGGACGCGATTCGGTAAGGCCGAGTGGATCACCGCGCGGCTGGCGGATCGTGGTCACGATCACGAAGGCTCGAAGTGGGAGACGTTCCGCGAGTCGGCTCGTGCAGACCTGCTGCAGGCCGGGGCGTTTCTGGTGTTCGGTGCCGCGGCGGCCGCGGCCCTGCACCTGGTGATTCCCGATCGGGTGTACGAGCACCTGGCCGGTCAGCTTCTGCTGGCCATCGTGGTGATGGCCGTACTGGCGGTTCTGTTGGCGCTGTGTTCGGAGGCCGACGCGTTCGTCGCGGCCAGTATGTCGATGCTGCCGCTGCTCCCGCGCCTGGTCTTCCTGGTGGTCGGCCCGGCCGTCGATCTGAAGTTGATGGCGATGCAGGCAGGCAGCTTCGGGCGCGGTTTCGTCGTCCGCTTCGCACCACTGACCTTCGTCGTGGCGATCGTGTGCGCCTCGGTCGTCGGCGGATTCCTGATCGGCGCGCGATGAAACGCGAGGTGCAGAACGTCCTGCTGTTCCTCTTCGGCGGAGCGATCGTGAAGATCTCGCTCGACGGCAGCTTCGTTCGATACGTCAAACCGTCGCTGCATCCGTATCTGCTGATCGCGGGCGTGCTGATCGTCGTCCTCGCGGCAGCCTCGATCGTCGCCGACATCCTGCGCGGTGGGCCGACGGACGGCCACGATCACGACGCACGCCCGTATTGGCTGCTGCTCGTGCCGATTGCGGTGATCCTCCTCGTCGCCCCGCCCGCGCTCGGTGTCTCGGCGGTCGGCGACCGATCCGTGGACGCCGTCTCGACCCACGAGAAGACACCCTTCCCGCCGTTACCCGACGGGCAGGCACCGGACGTCCCGTTGCTCGACGTCGTACAGCGGGCGGTCCGAGATTCCGAGGGCAGCCTCGACGGCCGGGAGATCAGTGTCACCGGATTCGCCGTGGCGACGGCGAACGGCGGGTCGCCGCGCGTCGACGGCACGACCGGCGGTGTCGACCTCGCCCGCGTCCTGATCATCTGCTGCGCGGCCGACGCACGATCCATCCGAATTCACCTGGACTCCAATTCGACTGTGCTCGAAAATGTTCCGGACGGAACCTGGCTGCAGCTCACCGGCACCGTCGACGCATCGACCGCGACCGAAGCCACCGCCTTCACCCCCACGATGACGGTCTCGACGGCCCGGCGCATCGACCCGCCGACGAACACGTACGCGTACTGACACCGGAAAATTCGCGTCCCCGCCGAGGAAGAATTGGTACCGTCGTACAGGTCACTTCCGACAATCGGACGAGGCGCGCCGTACCCGAACAGCGACAAGACGGTGCCGAGAGGTGATTTCTCATGGCATGGCTGATTCTCGTCGTTTCCGGCGTTCTCGAAGCGATCTGGGCGACTGCGCTCGGTAAGTCCGAGGGCTTCTCCAAGCTCGGACCATCGGTAGTTTTCGGTGTCGCGGTGGTGCTCAGCATGATCGGTCTCGCGGTGGCGATGCGGTCGTTGCCCACCGGAACCGCGTATGCGGTGTGGGTGGGAATCGGTGCCACCTTGACCGTGGCGTACGCGATGATCACCGGTGCCGAAGCAGCGTCGTTCCTCAAAGTCGTACTTCTGGTCGGCATCGTCGGCTGCGTTGTGGGACTGAAGGTTCTTCACTGATTTTCCCGGCTACAAGCAGTTACAGTAAAACGATGAACTGGGTGTCAGCGATCACACTGCCCGCACGGGCCGGCTTGGCCATCGCCGAGCAGGCGATCGGCGTCGCAGAGGTCGCGTTGGCGACCACCAGGATGGCGTTGGCCACCGGCGCGTCCGGCACGGCCGGTGTGGCGTCGCTCGCCAATCCGCGCGGCGGCACTATGCAGCTGCTCACCCAGCTCGGCCAGCTCACCTCCGACGATCGCGCGTTGGGCAACGCCCTGAAAGAGGGCGGGCCACTCGACCGCCTACTTGCCCAGGGCGGCGTCGTCGATCGACTCACGTCCGAGGACGGCACGCTCGAGCGTCTGCTGTCTCCGGGTGGGCCGGTCGAACGCATTCTCGCTCCCGGCGGACCGCTGGACCGACTGCTCGCCGAGGACGGACCGCTCGAGCGGTTGCTCGCCGAAGGCGGTCTTCTGGACAGGATCACCGCCACCAACGGCCCCCTCGAACGCCTGACGGCGAAGGACGGTCCGCTCGAGGTGCTGACGCGTCAGGACGGTCTGATCGAACGGGCCATCGCGGAGAACGGCATTCTCGAGACGATGCTGGCCGAGGACGGTGCCGTCGAGCGTCTGACGGCCAAGGGCGGGCCGCTGGACCAGTTGGTCAAACTCTCCGAGACGCTGACGTCCGTGGCTCCGAACATCGAGCGTATGAGTATCTCGATCGACATCCTGCAGGATTCCGTGGAGATCCTCTCGGCGGCGGTGCATCCACTCGGCGAGCTGGTCGGACGGCTGCCGAGCCGCTGGCTCAAGAGCGGTAAGCAGTCGGTGCACGAGCTGCACTGACGGGCCGCAACTTCGGCGCTTCGCCGAGAGTCGTCGGCGGCAGATGTTAGCGCTCACACTGCTCACGCGCGGTGCAAAAAGAAATCTTTGACAATGCCGATGTTATCGCTCACACTTTCGTTTTGATGTGATGCGAACCACACGGGACCACCCGACGGCCTCCGCTTCACGGTCTACCTCACAACACAGGGAGAAACGATGAAGTTTCGAAAGCTATCCATGGCTACGGCCGCGGTGGCCCTCACCCTCACGCTCGGTGCGTGCGGATCGAGTACCAAGACCGCAGACGAGGCTCCGGCCGAGGGCGGCAGCACCGCAGGTGCGTTGATCGGCGTCACCATGCCGACGAAGTCCTCCGCCCGTTGGATCGCCGACGGCGACAACCTCAAGAGCGCGTTGGAGGGCCAGGGATACAAGGTCGACCTGCAGTACGCGGAGAACGACATTCCCACCCAGGTCAACCAGATCGAGAATCAGATCACCCAGGGCGCGAAGCTGCTGATCGTGGCCTCGGTGGACGGCACCGCCATCACCACCCAGCTGCAGGAAGCCAAGGACAACGGCATCGGTGTCATCGCCTACGACCGGCTCATCCGCAACTCCCCGGACGTCGACTACTACGCGACGTTCGACAACTACAAGGTCGGCGTCGACCAGGCCACCTCACTGTTGGTCGGCCTCGGGCTGAAGAACGAGGACGGCACCGACAAGGCCGACGCGCCCGCCGGCCCGCTCAACATCGAGGTTTTCGCCGGTTCGCCCGACGACAACAACGCCACCTTCTTCTTCGACGGTGCCATGGAGACCCTGAAGCCGTACCTGGACAAGGGAACTCTGAAGATCGGTAGTGGCGAGTCCGACTTCGGAACCGCTGCCACCCTGCGCTGGGATCCGGCGACGGCACAGAAGCGCATGGAAGACCTGCTGACCAAGACGTACTCCTCGGGCCAGAAGGTTCAGGGCGTGCTCTCCCCGTACGACGGTCTGTCGATCGGAATTCTGTCCGCGCTCAAGAGCAACGGCTACGGAACCGCCGGTCAGCCCTACCCGGTCGTCACCGGACAGGACGCCGAGGTCCCGTCGGTCAAGTCGATCATCGCCGGTGAGCAGTACTCCACGATCTACAAGGACACGCGCCAGCTCGCCGAGGTCACGATCCAGATGGCTCAGGCCATGCTCAACGGTCAGACTCCCGAGACCAACAACACCACCGATTACGACAACGGCGAGAAGGTCGTTCCGGCGTACCTGCTGCAGCCCGAGATCGTCTACAAGGACAACTACGAGAAGCTGCTCGTCGAGGGTGGCTACTACACCGAGGATCAGTTGAAGTGAGTTCGGCGATGACGAGCCCGATTCTGGAGATGCGCGGCATCACCAAAACATTTCCCGGCGTCAAGGCGCTACAGGATGTCACTCTCTCGGTGAATCGCGGCGAGATCCACGCGATCTGCGGCGAGAACGGAGCAGGCAAGTCGACGCTCATGAAGGTGTTGTCGGGTGTGTACGCACACGACACATTCGACGGCGACATCGTGTTCGACGGTCGAGAGTGCTCGTTCTCCGACATCCGAAGTAGCGAGGCCGAGGGCATCGTCATCATCCATCAGGAACTCGCACTGAGTCCGCATCTCTCCATTGCCGAGAACATCTTTCTCGGCAACGAGCGGTCCAAGCGCGGGTTCATCGACTGGAACCGAACCAATTCCGAGGCCGCAGCCCTTCTGAACCGGGTAGGGCTGCGGGAGAATCCCGTCAACGTCGTGAGCGACCTCGGCGTCGGCAAGCAGCAACTCGTCGAGATCGCCAAGGCACTGTCCAAGGACGTGACCCTGCTGATTCTCGACGAACCCACTGCGGCACTCAACGATTCCGACTCCGCACATCTGCTGGATCTGTTGCGCGGTCTACGGGACGAGGGCATCACGTGCGTGATCATCTCGCACAAGCTCAACGAGATCGCGGCCATTGCCGACCGGACCACGATCATCCGGGACGGCAAGACCATCAAGACGCTGGACATGCGAGACCCGGACGTCACCGAGGATCGCATCATCTCGCTGATGGTCGGCCGCGATCTCGAGCACCGGTTTCCGCCCCACGAATCGACTGTGGGAGAAGAAGTTCTGCGCATCGAGGACTGGACCGTGCACAGTCCGACCCAGCAGGGCCGAACCGTCGTCGACAAGGCGAACCTCACGCTGCGGCGCGGTGAGATCGTCGGCCTCGCCGGATTGATGGGTGCCGGCCGTACCGAGTTGGCCATGAGCGTCTTCGGCCGAAGCTACGGGATCGACATCTCGGGACGGCTCTACAAGTACGGCAAGGAAATTCACGTCAAGTCCGTCAACGATGCCATCCATCACGGCATCGCGTACGCCACCGAGGATCGGAAACGGTACGGGCTGAACCTGATCGACGACATCAAGCGCAACATTTCCACCGCGGCGCTGGACAAGTTGGTGACGGGAGGCTTCGTCGACGCCAACCAGGAATACAAAGTCGCCGAGGGCTTCCGCAAGAGCATGAACATCAAGGCACCGAACGTCTCCGCCGTGGTCGGCAAACTCTCCGGCGGCAATCAGCAGAAAGTCGTGCTGAGCAAATGGATCTTCAGCGATCCCGACGTGCTCATCCTCGACGAACCGACGCGAGGAATCGACGTCGGCGCGAAATTCGAAATCTATTCGATCATCAACCAACTCGCCGACGCCGGAAAAGCAGTGCTGGTGATCTCGTCCGAACTTCCGGAACTTCTCGGTCTGTGCGACCGGATCTACGCGCTGTCCGCCGGCCGGATCACCGGTGAGGTCGACCGCGAGGACGCAACCCAGGAATCTCTCATGCATCTCATGACCCGTGGAACAGGAGTACTTCGATGAACCAGCTGTCGACCGTTCGGGGGCTGCTCACGCGAAACCTCCGACAGAGCGGAATCTTCATCGCGTTCGCGCTGATCATCGTGCTCTTCACCGTGCTGACCGGAGGTCAGCTGTTGGTGCCGCAGAACATCAGCAACATGGTGGTGCAGAACTCGTACATTCTCATTCTGGCCATCGGCATGGTCGTGATCATCATCGCCGGCCATATCGACCTGTCCGTCGGATCGGTGGTGGCGGCCACCGGAGCCATCGCCGGTGTCCTCATGGTCCAACAGAACGTGCCGTGGCCACTGGCGGTGCTGATAACGTTGATCGTCGGCGGCCTGATCGGTGCCTGGCAGGGTTATTGGGTCGCGTACTTCGGCATTCCCGCTTTCATCGTCACCCTCGCAGGAATGCTCGTCTTCCGCGCGGTGACTCTCATCGTCCTCGGCAACCAGGGCATCGGGCCGTTCCCCGGACCGGTACGCACACTGTCCAACGGCTTCCTGCCCGGCTTCATGGGCAATGTGGGACTCGGGCCATTGGGTGGGGCGGATATCTTCACGTTGCTCGTCGCGATTCTCGCGGTCGCCGGAATCGTGTTCAGCCAGTGGCGTTCTCGAACGGGCCGGCAGAAGTACGGCCAGACCGTGGACGCGATGCCGCTGTTCCTGATCAAGATGGCATTCGCTGCCGCTCTCGTGCTTGCGATTGCCGTCCAGTTGGCTCGCTTCAAGAACCTGCCGTACGTGCTGATCCTGCTCGCCGTGTTGGTCATGGGTTACTCGACGTTGGCCGGCAAGACCGTATTCGGTCGGCACGTGTACGCCATCGGCGGCAACATTCACGCCGCGTCCCTGTCCGGTATCAAGGTCAAGCCGGTCACGTTCTGGATCTTCGTCAACATGGGTGTTCTCTCGGCTCTGGCCGGAATCATCTTCGCCGGACGCCTCAACCAGGCCGGTCCTACTGCGGGCAACGGCTTCGAGCTCGACGCCATCGCGGCGGCGTTCATCGGTGGCGCAGCCGTACAGGGCGGCGTCGGCCGCATCGTCGGCGCGCTGACCGGTGGACTCATCATCGCCGTGATCAACAGCGGTATGTCGCTGATCGGATCACCCAGCGAAAGAGTGCAATTGGTCAAGGGCCTGGTGCTGCTCGCAGCCGTGGCGTTCGACATCTGGACCAAGCGTCGTGCGGCGAGCGGTAAGGGCGGCAAGGGAGACAAAGCCGCGTCCCCCACCAGTTACCTGGGCGTACCGGTACCCGCCGAGATGTTCTCCCCCGGCGAGCCCGGAAAGCCCGCACCGCCGACCTCTGCATCGATGACGAAAACGACGTGATCCGGGCGGTGACGCGCCGATCCGGTCCGGGCATGCTGAGATGGTGTTCGACCAGCGAAGGAGGATGCGTGCGATGACGCCGACCCGCGGACCGGCCATGACCGACGTCGCTCGGCTCGCGGGTGTGTCCCACCAGACCGTCTCACGGGTCATCAACGGCCATCCCAACGTCACCGAGGCGACCAGAACGAGGGTCGAGCAGGCCATCGCGGAGCTCGGCTACCGGCCGAACACCGCAGCTCGCGCTCTGGTCACCGGCCGCAGCAGCACCATCGGGATCGTCGGCACCGGCAACGCTCTGTACGGGCCGGTGTCGACGCTCTACAGCGTCGAACAGGCCGCACGACAGGCCGGATACTCCGTCGTCGTCGGCGTCCCCACCTCGTTCGACGAGGTGGCGATCAGCACCTGCGTGCGCAGGTTGCAAAAACAGGGCGTCGACGGCGTCGTCGTCATCGCGCCGTTGAGCACCGACGGCGGCGACATCGCCGAGTTGGCCGCCGAACTGCCACTGGTGGCCGTCGAAGGATCGCCGGAAGGCGATCTGGCGGTTGTCTCGGTCGATCAGGTCGCCGGCGCGCAATCCGCCACCACACATCTGCTCTCACTCGGTCACCGCGCCGTCTGGCACGTCGCAGGCCCCTCGGGGTGGTACGAGGCGGCCGATCGAGTCATCGGGTGGCGCTCGGCCCACGAGCAGGCCGGTGTCGAACCGCCACTCGTTCTCGCCGGCGACTGGACCGCGAAGTCCGGCTTCGAGGCCGGCTGCCGATTGGCCGAGAACCCGGATGTCACAGCGGTGTTCGCCGGAAACGATGCGATGGCTCTCGGGGTGTTGCGCGCCCTCGAAGTGCACGGCCGAAAAGTTCCGACGGACGTCAGCGTGGTCGGTTTCGACGACGTTCCCGACGCGGAGTTCTTCTCCCCTCCCCTGACGACGATCCGTCAGGAATTCAGCGAGGTCGGCATCCGCAGTGTCGAAATACTGTTGGCCCAAATCGATTCCGGCAACCGCAGCACCCGGCGCTCGCGCATCGAGCCGAGCCTGGTGATCCGGTCCAGCACTGCCGAGGCCCGTGACGCTCACATCCGTAGCTGAATCTCCACCAACAACCGCGCGTCCGGATCCGACACATCCAACTCCAGAATCTGCTCGACGCGTCGGATGCGGTAACGCACCGTGTTCGGGTGGATGTGCAGCCTCTCCGCTGCGGCACGGACGTCACCGAAGCAGGCCAGGTACGTCTCGAGACTCTCTCGCATCGCGCCGTCGTGGGTGGCGTCGTACCGATCCAGCGCCGCGATCCGCGGGTCCCGTAACTGCTCGTGATTCGAGATGATGTCGACGATCTCGCCCAGCAGCACAGACGTTCTCGACTCTGCGAGCGTGGTGACCCGAACGTCGCCCGTGGTCGCGTCCAATACTCGGTCGACCTCGAACCGGGCTGCGGCCACCCCGTCGAGATCGGCGATCGGCGCGGCCACCGCAGCGCGCAAGCACAGTCCGGTTCGAGTCTCGATGCGCGACACGGCATCTGCGGTCCACACCGGAATCGCCGTCCCCGACGCAGCTCCGGAGAACAGTACGTAGATCCTCTCGCCGATGACGGTCACCAGCGAGTCTCGCCTGAATGCGCTGGCGTGCAACCGGATCGACGGAGCCAGACCAGTGATGTCGAATTCACCACAGGCGGCGAATCCGACGACCGCGGCCGTCCCCGTGGTCGGAATCGACAGCGCCGCGGCCAGCGACGGAATGTCCACGCCGCCACCCCGCGCGCCCAGCAGTCGCTGAATCTGCAGCGCCTCGTTGGTCGGGGCGTTCGCGATGCGGGTGATCAGCCGGGCGGCGACCGCCGATGCTCCGCGCAACACCGCATCGGCGTCCACCGACAGCGGACGCGCGCCTTCCTGAACCCAGATCGTTCCCAGAGTCGTTGCTGCGCCGCTTATTCGACGTATCCCGACGGCAAGGCGTCGACGAATACCGAGTTCGGCGTCGGCCGGTACGTCGATGACGTCGTCGGTACGGCGGAGTCGATCGAACACCCCACGCTCGTGCAGACGGCGAAGGTAGTCGGCCGGTCCCTCTCGCCCCAGGATCGACAGGGTCCGCAACTCGTCGGCCGAGTCGTCCGATGCCGAGTACGCCAATACGTGCGAGCGCTCGTCCTCGATGCTCACCATGCCCTTGGTCAAGGACGCAACCGTCTGCGCCAGCTCGTACAGATCGGTGTCCGCTCCGAACAGCCCGTCCTCCGAGGCCGGTGCGCGGGACTGGTCCAGGACTCCGCGCATCGTCGACAGCAGCAGTTCCCAGCGGGTCTGGTGGTGTACCGCGACCAAGGCGATTCCGGTCTCTCGGGCGGCGTGGGCCAACGCGGTCGAGTCGGCCACCTTGGTCAGCACCGCGAGGGGCCTGTCGACCACCGGACGCAACGCCAGATCGTCGAACCACCGCAGCGCATCGGTCTCGGTGACGCCGACCAGCAGGGTCAGATCGGCTGCCGTTCCCGGTGGTCGACGAAGGTCGTCGCCGTCGAGCAGGGCCACGGACTCGACGGTGATCTCGGTTCCCGCCGGCGCGACCACGAGCTCGACCACCGCGCTGTGCAGCGACGTCAGCAGAGAACGCAGCGTCACAGTATTGGCCATGCGGACAAGTACATCACGAATTCTTTGGCCGATGAGCTGATTGAACGGGACGTCGAGGCGACTTCAATGAGCTGCACACACCCGAGTGCGAGGAGTCACCATGGACGCGGTCACATCAGTTCCCACCCCGGTCAACGAGCCGGTCAACACCTATGCCCCCGGAAGCGCCGAGCGCGCCAGGCTGCGCATCCGCTTGGACGAACTGCGCGCGAATCCGGTCCGCATCCATCAGGTGATCGGCGGTGTCCACCGCGACGCCGCCGGCACCGATACCGATGTGGTCGAACCCCACAAGCACGCGTCGGTCATCGGTAGCTTCGCCGAGGCAACGCACCGGGACGTGCAGGACGCGATCTCCGCGGCGACCGCGGCCGCACCGGCCTGGCGCGATCTTCCGTTCGACGAGCGAGCTGCAGTGTTCCTGCGCGCGGCCGATCTGCTGTCGGGTCCGTGGCGCGAAAGGATTGCTGCTGCAACCATGCTCGGGCAGTCCAAGTCGGCCTACCAGGCCGAGATCGACGCACCGTGCGAGCTGATCGACTTCTGGCGGTTCAACGTCGCGTTCGCACGACAGATCCTCGCCGATCAGCCGGTGTCGGCCCCGGGCGTGTGGAATCGCGTCGAGTACCGCCCGCTCGAGGGTTTCGTCTACGCGATCACACCGTTCAACTTCACCGCCATTGCCGGCAACCTCCCCACGGCGCCTGCACTGATGGGCAACACGGTGCTGTGGAAGCCGTCGCCCACCCAGGCAGTCGCCGCGTACCTGACGCTGCAGTTGCTCGAGGCGGCAGGTCTGCCGCCGGGAGTGATCAACCTCGTCCTCGGCGACGGTCCGATGGTCTCCGAGGTAGCTCTGGCCGATCCACGCCTGGCGGGCATCCACTTCACCGGATCCACTGCGACCTTCCAGACGCTGTGGCGCGAGGTCGGCAACAACATCTCGAACTACCACTCCTACCCGCGGCTCGTCGGCGAGACCGGCGGCAAGGATTTCGTCGTCGCGCACAGCTCGGCCGATCCGGACGTGTTGACCACAGCCATGATTCGCGGTGCCTTCGACTTCCAGGGGCAGAAGTGTTCGGCCGCTTCGCGGGCATTCGTACCGAAGTCGCTGTGGGCTCGCATGGGTGAGACGTTCATCGAGCAGGTGTCGGCCCTGAAGTACGGCGACGTCACCGACCTGTCGAACTACGGCGGTGCCGTCATCGACCGAAAAGCGTTCGACCGCAACGCAGCAGCGCTCGACCGCGCGAAATCCGTGACGGGCCTGACCATTGCCGCCGGTGGAACGTGCGACGACACGGAAGGATACTTCGTCTCTCCCACAGTTCTTCTCGGCGACGACCCCACCGACGAAGCCTTCACCACCGAGTACTTCGGCCCCATTCTGGCCGTGCACGTCTACGACGACAACCGGCCCGACGCCTATGCCGACGTACTGCGCACCGTCGACACCGGATCGAAGTACGCACTGACCGGTGCCGTCATCGCCACCGATCGCACGGCCGTCGAGCAGGCCCATTCGGCACTGCGATTCGCCGCCGGAAACTTCTACGTCAACGACAAGCCCACCGGCGCGGTCGTCGGTCAGCAACCGTTCGGCGGAGCGCGTGCGTCGGGTACCAACGACAAGGCCGGCTCACCGCAGAACCTGTTGCGCTGGGCATCGGCACGCACGGTCAAGGAAACGTTCGTCCCGCCGACCGCACACGGCTACCCCCATCAGGAAGGCGAGGGCACACGATGACCACAGTGCTGAGCAACCCACTGCGGCCGGCTCTGCTGGCGGCCGCACGCTCACCGAAATTGCAGGCCACCGTGACGCGGCTGCGTGCCACCCGATCGCTCGTCGACCGCTTCGTCGCCGGTGAATCGGAGCCCGCCGTGGTCACCGCCGTCGATGCCCTGCTGGCGTCGGGACGATTCGTCTCGGTGGACTATCTGGGCGAGGACACCACCGACCGCGCGCAGGCGACGGCCACCGTGCAGTCGTATCTGTCACTGATACAACGCTTTTCGACGCGTAGTACCGCCAGCACCGCGCTCGAGGTATCGCTCAAACTCTCGGCCCTCGGTCAGGGAATCGACCGGACGCTCGCGCTCGAGAACGCGCGCGAGATCTGTACCGCCGCAGCAGCGGCGGGAGTGTGGGTGACCGTCGACGCCGAGGACCACACCACCACCGACTCGACCCTGTCCATCGTGCGCGAACTGCGGCACGACTTTCCCGATCTCGGCACGGTGCTGCAGGCGTACCTGAAACGAACCGAGGCCGACTGCAGGGAGCTGTCCGGACCGAGATCTCGCATCCGCCTGTGCAAGGGCGCGTACAACGAGCCGGCGTCGGTGGCGTTCCAGGGTGCACGGGATGTGTCGGACTCCTACCTACGGTGCCTGGAAGTGCTGATGAACGGCAGCGGCTACCCCATGGTCGCCTCCCACGATCCCGAGATGATCGAGGCGGCGGAGCGACTCGCCGCGAACGCCGGACGGTCCGCAGCCGACTTCGAGTTCCAGATGCTGTTCGGAATTCGCGACCAGGAACAACGGCGACTGGTCGACGCCGGAAAGCACGTGCGTGTCTATGTGCCCTACGGAGAGCAGTGGTACGGCTACTTCATGCGCAGACTCGCAGAGCGGCCGGCCAACCTGATGTTCTTCGCGCGGTCACTGGCTTCACGCAACTGACTTCACTCTCATCGGCGAACGTGTGTTCGAAAGTGTGTCGGTGGGTCGCGGTAGATTCTGTTCATGCTTTCGGGGGACGGCGGATCAGGGGTGGACGGCATCGAGACGGTGCCGCCTGCCCCCGTCGTGTCCGACCCTGTCTTGGCTGGGTTGGTCGAGGCGGTGGAGTCGGCGGTCGCGGAGTTGGTGGGGCAGGCGTCGGCGGCGTGGTCGAATGCCGACCGGCGTGCGGTGATCCAACGCATGGAAACTGTGTCGCGGTCTGTGACGGCGTATTCGCACACCTGGCTCAACGAGTTGATCGCTCAACATGGCCTCGATGTGTATCCGGGTTCGGTGCCGTGCTCGGTGGCGTGGATGCTGCGGATCACCCCACGTGCGGCCGGTGCGCGGGTGCGTCTGGCGGCGGAGTTGGGTGATCGCACCGCATTGTCCGGCGAAGCCCTGCCTGCGTTGTTGCCGCACACCGCGGAAGCGTTGCGGGCGGGACTGCTCGATGCCCAGCATGTGCAGATGATCCGCGAATTCTTCAAGCATCTGCCGGCCAGTGTCGATCCGCAGACGCGGGAGCGGGCCGAACAGCAGTTGGTGGGTCTCGCCTCGACGAGGCGGCCCGACGACTTCGCGCCGTTGGTCGCGCACCTGGACTCGATCCTCGACCCCGACGGCGATCACGACGAGAACGAAGACGGTAAGGCCAAGCCACGCAAACGACGGGATGCGTTCTTCTATCTCGGTGAGCAGGGTTCCGACGGTATGTCCGAGGGGAAGTTCTGCGTCGACTCGGAGCTTCGGGCCTACCTCGAAGCCCTGTTCTCGAAAGCCGCGAAGCCGGGGGTGAACAATCCTGCAGACCCGACATCGATCGTCCACGAGGATGAGACCAGTGATGACGGGAGCGCGACTGCCGCTGCGCCGACACCGGACCCCACTGCCCGCAACGCCGGATCGAACGATGCCGGGTCGAGCGATGCAGGCCTGTGGGATGGAACGGACTGCAACGGGAACGACGAATGCCCGGACGCTCACGCCTGCGTCGCGGGCTGTGAGCGCAACTGCGGCGAGACCAACTGCGGTGAGACCAACTGCGGTGAGACCGACTGCGGTGAGACCGACTGCGGCGATGATGCCGATTGTGGTTGCGGCACAAAGCAGGACGATTCTGGTTGCGAGGACGCTGCTGAACCCGGTGGCCACTTCGAATCAACTACCGACGACAACGACGACAACGACGTGCCACCGGACACCGCTGCTCGCGACGCTGCCGCCGCACGTGATCGACGCACCCAGAACGAACGCCGTCACGACGCCCTGAAGATGGCGCTCCGGCACACCCTCGCCTCCGGGACGCTCGGCACCCACCGCGGGCTGCCCGTCACCGCCATCGTCACCATGAGCCTCAAAGACCTCGAATCAGGCTGCGGCTACGCCATGACCGCCACCGGATCCCGCGTCTCGATCCGCGACGCCATCCGCATGGCTTCGCACGCCCACCACTACCTGACCATCTTCGACGACAACGGCAGAGCCCTGTACTTGGGCCGATCCAAACGCATCGCCTCCGCCGACCAACGCATCCTGCTCATCGCCCGAAACCGCGGCTGCAGCTTCCCCTCCTGCACCCGACCTGCAACCTGGTGCCAGTCCCATCACGTCGACGACTGGGTCGAGGGCGGACCCACCGACATCGACTCCCTGACCTTCGCCTGCGACATGCACCACGCACTCGTCGGCACCGGTCCCGGAAAGTGGGCCACCACCAAAACCACAGCAGGACATCGCTATCCGGGCAGAACCCTGTGGCACCCACCGACCGGAATGGACCCCACACGCCGTGGGCTGATCAACCACGCCCACCACCCCGAAGAAGTCCTCTACCCACCCGACCACCACAACGACAACACCCGCGACACAGGCGACACAGGCGACACCGGCGACGAAGAACCACGACAACCCGCATGACGACCCACACCACCACCACGGCACAGCTCTGCCTTCAACACAGCCTCGCCTCCCACACAGCCCGGCCCTCCAACACAACCCGGCCTTACTACCCAGCCCCGGCTTCTGCCCAGCTCTATCCGGAGTGCGCGGCATTGGCTTCCGCTTCTCTTAGCGGCCGGTGCCGGTGATGCGGCTGGGTTAGGTTGCGCAACATCGGGGCACCCTCACCGCATGGCAAATTACAGAGTTATCGACCCGCACGGAACCGTCGTCGCCACCAAGGACATCACCAGTTCCGAGGACGCGCACGCCTGGTTCAAGGACAGCCGCGCCGACAACGAGGAGCTGGGCTGGCGCCTCGAAGTCGAGCACGACGGCGACTGGGCATTCTTCAGTGACTCGGAAGGCACCAAGGACTAGACCTTGTGCATTCACACGACGATCGGGCGGTCCCAGTGATTCGCGGGACCGCCCGATCGTTGTGCGGGGGACGGCAAACGACAGTGGGCAGCCCCTGTGCAGGAGCTGCCCACCTCTTGTCGCGGCGATGTCGCCGCCAGTTCTATTGGTCGGTCGTCGGTCGGGAGGTCGGAATCGTCGACTCGAGGTCGGCAACCTGCAGGAGGCGGGTCACCGATCGGCTTGCCACGATCGACCACGAAGCACCGATACCAGCCGTGTATTCACGAACTGCATCGAAGACGGAGAGTCCGGCGATGCCGAAGAACTCGACATTGGACAGGTCGAGAGTCAGATGCCGTTTGCTGGACACGCGACTGCAGACGAAATCGGAGAACATCGGCGCGCTGAGCATGTCGATGTCGCCGTGGACGGCGACGACGAGTGAACCGTCGGTGCCGTCGTGCGCGGTGAAGATGGCTCCGGTTGCTGCAACGGACACGGACTTCTCCGCGACGCTCACCGAAGTGGTTCGAACTTTGTTGCCTCGTGATTCAACACTCATGGCAGATCCCATCGATCGGTCGAACTGAAGGGGAAACCGATCTACGCAACGGGAGCAGAATTCTTCGCCTGACCCGGGCGCACACTTCGCTGCGTTTCCCCGTGACCGGCTGTTAGCTCAACCACGGCCAACCCTACGGCACCGGCACGCTCGGAGTCCAGCATTGACACAATGCGGGCCCCCACCAGCGGTTCGAACATCCCGATGCCAACGCGGGCTACGTGCGGGTGCTGTTTCCCAGGTCGGCGTGATGCTCGCGCATGGCTCCGATGAGTGCTTCGAACACTCGGTGGGCAGCGTCGAGATCCGAATCCGGTAGGTCCGCGAGCGCCGCGCTGGTGCGCGCTCCCAGTGGTCCGAAGAACCCGCGAGCAACCTCCATACCGTGCTCGTCGTAGCGAAGTATGACTTTGCGTCGGTCCGACGCGTCGGATTCGCGTCGAATATGACCGGACGCGATCATTCGCTCCACCAGATACGTCATCGCCGCGGACGACAGTCCGAGCATCGTGCCGAGCTCACCCGCGGTGAGGGGCGCGCCCTCGACGTCGGCGACCATCACATGCAGCAGAGCGCGAAAGTCGTTGGGCCGCAAGCTGTGTAACGCACCGAATACCTGACCGATCTGTTCCGACACCGATGACAGCGCCCGAAGGTCCGCCGATATCGCGGATTCGAGGTGGTTTCGGTCGGTCATGGCGGTGGTAACTCCTTCGCTGCGGTCATGGTCAGACTACTGCCCGCAAGAGATTCAGTTGCTTAATATCTAAGTAAATGAGATTGTTTCTTCGTGGACAGCACCCGTACCGAGACCACCGCAGCTTGGGACCGCATCGCCGCGGCCGTGACGCATCGTCGATCGTGGGCGCTCGCCCTCGCCATTCTGATTCTCTCGATTGCCGTGATCGGGCTCGTCGGTAGCAACGATTCTGCTGGTCAGTCGCCGAACTCTCTGCCGACCTCCGCCGAGTCCTACCAGGTGGACGAGCTGCTCTCTCAGTTCCCGGACTCCGACACCGCACCGGTGATCCTCGTTCTGAGCCGCGTCGATGGCGGTGACCTGACCCCGGCCGATATCGAGGCAGCCGGTGCCGCGCAGGCCAGGCTGCTCACCGTCGATCGGTCGGTGACCGACGAACCTGGACCCCCTCCGATCGTCGCACCGGACGGGAAGGCCGCAATCGCGTTCGTTCAGGTGAACTCGGAACTGTCCGGCTTCACCCTGAACGACCTGATCACAAGCCTCCGATCCGCGGCGACGGTCGGCCTACCGTCCGATCTCAACGCCCAGGTCACCGGCGGGCCGGCATTCGGAGCGGACATCGCCAACTCGTTCTCCGGGGCCAATTTCACGTTGCTGGCCGTCACCGCACTCGTGGTGGCAGTGCTCCTCATCGCCACTTATCGATCGCCCATTCTGTGGTTGGTTCCGCTTGCCGTCATCGGTTTCGCAGATCGGTTCGCCTCCACCGTCGGCACGGCCCTCGCCGAGGCGACCGGGCTGTCGTTCGACGGCTCGACCTCGGGGATCACCAGCGTGCTCGTCTTCGGCGCAGGCACCAATTACGCCCTGCTGCTGATCTCTCGTTACCGCGAGGAGCTCCGCCGCGAGTCCGATCACCGGCTCGCGTTGCGCCATGCCGTCCGGAACGCGGGACCGGCCATCCTCGCCAGCAATGCCACCGTTGTCCTCGCACTGCTGACTCTGTTGCTGGCCATCCTCCCCAGCACTCGCAGCTTGGGAGCGCTGGCCGCGGCCGGCCTCGTCGTCGCATCGGTGTTCGTGCTGTTCGTACTGCCTCCGTTGTTGGCACTGTGCGGCCCGAAGTTGTTCTGGCCCTTCGTCCCCAAGCCGTCCGATCGCGATACCACCACCGAGGGCGTCTGGCATTCGGTTGCCGCCGGTGTCGCTCGTCGTCCGGTGGCGACCGCGTCCATCACCATCGCCGTATTGCTCGCCTGCTGCGCGGCCTTGGTCGGCACACAGATCGGGCTGTCGCAGACCGAGCAATTCCGGGTGACCGCCGAATCCGTCGAAGGATTCGACACTCTCTCGCAACACTTTCCGGCCGGATCCGCCGACCCGATCACGGTTCTCGCACCCACCTCGGATATCGACGGCGTCGTCGCCACCGTCCGGGACGTCGACGGCGTCGTCTCGGTGGATCGGGTCGCTGATTCCGATACCGGACTGACCCGGCTGTCGGTGGTCACCGACGCTGCCCCCGCCTCCGACGAATCGTTCACCGTCGTCGAGAACCTTCGGTCCGCCCTTGCGGGTGTCGACGACGCACGAGTCGGCGGCAGCGACGCCAAAGCACTCGACACCACCGACGCTGCCGCCCGCGATCGGCTCGTGGTGATCCCGGCGATCCTGGCGGTCGTCCTACTCGTGCTGTTGATACTGCTTCGCGCCGTCGTCGCACCGTTGATTCTCGTCGCCACCACGGTCCTGAGTGCCGTGGCCGCCATCGGTATCGGTAGCTGGGTGAGCCTGCACGTCTTCGGCTTTCCCGCGCTCGACGACAACACTCCCCTGTTCGCGTTCCTGTTTCTCGTCGCCCTCGGTGTCGACTACACCATCTTTCTGGTCACCCGGACCCGGGAGGAGACGGTTCGGCACGGCACCAGATCTGCGATCGTGCGGGCGGTCTCGGCCACCGGCGGCGTCATCACCAGCGCGGGAATCGTTCTGGCAGCAGTGTTCTGCGTCCTCGGCGTCCTCCCGCTGATCACCCTCACCCAGTTGGGAATCATCGTCGGCCTCGGCATTCTGCTCGACACCTTCGTGGTACGCACCGTCGTGATTCCCGCCCTGTTCACCCTCATCGGCCCGGGGATTTGGTGGCCGAGCACGATCGACAACGAGACGACCGCAACCAAGGAGCGAAATTCATGAAGGTACGTACGATGTTGAGCCGCACCGCAATTGCAGGAGCAGTCGCAGCAGGTGCCCTGCTCGCCGCGGCCCCGGCGCAAGCACAACCGGTCGGCCCTTTCGGGTCGGTCGGTCTCGAGCCGCTGGCACCGATCCCGTCACTCGATGTCGAGCGGTACCTGGGCACCTGGAACCAGGTTGCCGCGGTGCCGCAGCCGTTCAACTTGATCTGCGCCCGTGACACGCAGGCGAACTACCAGATGATCGACGAATCCAACATTCGCGTCGAGAACACCTGCACCACCTGGACCGGTGGTGAGAACCGCATCGTCGGCAATGCTCGGGTCAACGACACGGTCACCAAAGCCCAACTGCACGTGAGCTTCCCGGGCGTCCCCACGCAGGAGAGCCAGGAGGGGCCGACCAACTACATCGTGGCCTACATCGCAGACGACTACTCGTGGGCGTTCGTCGGAAGCCCCAGCCGCACGTCCGGATTCGTGCTCAAGCGCACGCCCGACGTCAGCGTCGAGCAGTTCCGCGAGATCCGCAGCGTCGTCGAATCGCTGGGTTACGACTCCAACTTCATCACCACGACGCCCACCCCAGGCGGCGCGACGACGATTCAGCAGCTCTCGACCGTGTAGTGCGGCGGAGCCGCAGTGGCGTGGTTATGTGCCGCAGAGAGAGGGCTTATAACCACGCCACTGCCGGAGGCACTCAGCTCGCGGACAGGATCGAGATAGCGAAGATCAGGCTGTCGCCCTGCTCGATTCCGGCTGCCGGATTGCCGGTCGCGTAACCGTCGGCCGACGTCACCGCTACGGCGACGGTCGAGCCGACGGTCTGTCCGGCGATGGCTTTCTGGAAGCCCGCCACCACGCCGGTCAGTGGGAACTCGACCGGTGCGCCGCGCTCGAAACTGCTGTCGAACGTCGATCCGTCGCGTCCGTTGACGCCCAGGTAGCAGACGGACACGTTCGCGTCGTCGGCGACGATCGGGCCGTCCCCGGCCTTCAGCGTTTTCACCTGCGTCTCGGCGACGCTGAACGGGGCTTCGACGTCGACGGCCGGGGCCGCTGTATCCGTCGATCCGGTGACGGCGGTGCTGCCGGTGTCGCCTGCCAGTGTCCACTCCGGGGTGGCCGACGGGTCGGGTGTGCCCGTGGGGCAGCTACTCGAAGCCGTCGCATCGGTGGAGGACGTCGCCGAGGACGTCGTCTGCGACGTCCCAGAATCCGAGTCGGAACTGCATGCACCCGTCAACAGGACGAGTGAGGTGGTGGCGGCCAGGAACAGGGTGCGAGTCGAGGTGAGTTTCACGGGGCCCACGCTACAAGTGGCACACGGGGCCCCGTGTATCCCATCAGATCGCGGAGCGGAACACCTCGGCGACCGGGGTGGACGCGCGGCCGATCAATGCCTGCAGGTCACCGGAATCGGTGTCGAGTTCCCCGCGGGAGATACCGGCATCCGCGCTCGCCAGCATGGTCGCCACGAAATCGGGCAGTCCTGCGCCCTGCAGAATCGAGGCGTACTCCGACTCGGTGACATCCTTGTAGACGACCGGCTTCCCGGAGATGCCGGCGAGAACGTCCGCGAGTTCGGCATAGGTCAGGCGCTCGTCCCCGCCGAGCTCGTAGATCTTCCCGCCCTGGTTCTCGAGAGTCAGCACAGCCGCGGCAGCGGCGGCGTAATCGGCGCGAGAGGCAGCGGCGATCCTGCCGTTCCCGCCTGCACCCAGCCACACTCCACTGCCGATGGCCTGGCCGAGCGAGCCCAGGTAGTTCTCCCAGTACCAGCCGTTACGCAGAAACACAGCGGGAATCGAAGAGGCCGTCAATCGCTCTTCGGTGGCCTTGTGCTCCGGCGCAAGGCTGATGCCGGAGGTGTCGGCAGCGAGCACGCTCGTGTACGCAACGAGGCTCACCCCGGCCGCCTCGGCGGCGTCGATGACGTTGTTGTGCTGGGCAATTCGCTGGCCGACCTCCGATCCCGAGATCAACAGCACCTTCTCGACACCTGCGAACGCAGACGTCAGCGCGTCGGTGTCGCTGTAGTCGGCCACCCGCACCACCACACCGCGCTCGGCGAGTGCGGCCGCCTTGTCGGCGTTGCGTACGACGGCGACGATGTCGGCAGGCGCGACGCCGCGATCGATGAGTGCGGCGACGACGAGCCCGCCGAGATTGCCTGTCGCTCCGGTGATGGCTGTGGTCATGGAAAACGCTCCCGAGGTTGAAGTATCAAGTTCCGTTTCATCATGCACTTACTTTTCGTGCAGTGCAACATCGAAATTTAGCGCTGCCGGTACGGCCTGCGCTAACATGGAGAAATGTCCGAGGCCGTCGAATCTCTCGAAGCATCCGTCTTCGCACGGGAATGCGGGTCACGGCAGACGCTGCAGAACGCGACGAGCAGGTGGGGAGTGCTCGTCCTGGCGGCCCTCACCGAGAGCGACTACCGATTCAATGCCCTGCGCCGACGCGTCGACGGCGTCAGCGAGCGAATGTTGGCACAGACGCTGCAGACCCTCGAACGCGACGGCCTCATCGTGCGCACCGTGCACGAGACCATCCCACCCAAGGTCGAATACAGCCTCACCCCGCTCGGACGTGAGGTCGGATCACGGTTGACCGACCTCATCGAACTGATCGAGGGCTCGATGCCTGCCGTGCTCGAAGCACGCGCCGAGCACGACGCCCGCTAATCAGCTGAGGGGCGTCACCAGACACCATTCGTTGCCCTCGGGGTCGAGTAGCACCTGGAACGACCCGGCCGCAGTGGTGTGCCGGTCCCCCACCGCCGTCGCACCCAGACCTACTGCCTGCTCGACGGCAACGTCGATGCTGGGAACGTCCACGTCGAGATGTAGTCGATTCTTGCCGGACTTACCCTCGGGCACTCGCTGGAACGCCATCCGGGTGAACCCGGGAACATCGACGAAATGCCACGAGTCGTCGCGCACGACGGGCTGACCACCGAGCACACCCGCCCAGAATCGGGCCAGCACAGCCGGTTCCGTGCAGTCGAATACGACCTCGTCGATACGTCCGATCATGGAGCCATCGTAAGCACCGAGGGTGGGGGAACGCTGTTTACCGAGCTGTGATCATACCGAGATGCACTCGTGACCATGCGGATCTCTGAGCGCGTCGCTACGGGGTAACACTCGAGGAAGGTCGTCGGGGCGCACGAGCATGTCGATCCGGCAACCGCAGGAGCGCGGCACGCCCGGTGCCTGCGCCAAATCTTGGAGGCATCGACCATGTTCCATACCAAGAGAATTCTCGGCGGAGCGGCAGCATTCGGATTCGCCTGTACCTTCGCGGCCCTGGTGCCCGGCACGGCCTCGGCCGCACCGGTTGCCTGCACCACGGCACCCGGAGAGGCCGACGTCGCCGCGCTCGTCGGAGGTTCACAGTGCGACAGCTCCGCAGACGGCGCAAGTGCCGCAGCAGGAGTCGGCCTCGAGGGATGGGGCTCGGCGGAGGCGATGAACAACGCGGCGGCACTGGCCCTCGGTCTCAACGGCGGAACTGCCGTCAGCAACGCCGGTTTCGGCGGCGCGCCTGCTGCGATCGCCTTCGGTCCCGGTGCCATCGCACAGAACACTGCGGCCGGCCTCGGACTGTCGATCGCCGTGGCTGCGCCGGGCTCGACGATCACCCTCACCCCCGAGGGTGCCGTCTGCAACGGTGCCGGCTTCGCCGGAAGCTTCACCACCCTGCAGGGCTGCATCGGCTGATGCCCGTCGTCGTCGGGGTGAAACACGACTTGCGCAGGCCATATCAGTGCCGCCGGGCCCAGGTTGATCTACAGTCTCACTGACTACAGTCTCGGTACGCGAGCCGGTGACGGCCCGCTGAACAAGGAGTTCGACGGCAATGATGTCCTACCTGCTCTACGACGTTCTGCTCCCCCAACTCGGCCACGATGTCGCGTCGTATTGGGCACACCTTCTGGTCATCGCCCCGATCTGACATTCGGACCCGGTGCGTACGAAAAATCCCCGCTCGGCCGCGTTGGCCGGGCGGGGATGATTCGTATGGGGTGACCGAAGATCAGACGGGCTCGGGCAGCAGCCGCGTCAACACATCCGACAGGGTGACAACGCCGATCGTGCGCGCACTGTCACCCGCCTCGGCCGACGGTTCGACGACCAGCGCCAGATGATGTCGGGTCTCGCGCATCGACTGCAGGGCGACGTAGACCGGTGTCGTCCGATCCAGCGTGTAGGCCGGGCGGGTGATCTCGGCGAGATACTCCGGCTCGGTCAACGTATCCCTCACGTGTACAACACCTTTCACTACCTCGTCGTCACTGACGAGTATGCGCAGATGGCCGCTGACCCGAGACGCCTCCCGCACGTCGTCGATCGACGCCGACGACGGTACCGACGTCGGCGCGCCACTTCCGGCCACCAGGTCACCGACGGTGAGATCCTGCAATTCCAATGCCCCGGATATCTGCGCCTGGTAACTCGCGTCCAGGGCTCCCACGTTGACCGAGTGCTCGACGAGCTGACGCAGGTCGTCTGCGTTCTGCCCGGTGCCGACGGTGTCGGCCGGCTCGACGCCCACCTTGCGTAGGCACCAGTTCGCCATGTTGTTCAAGGCCGTCAGCACCGGACGCGTGAGAAACATGAACGCGCGCATGGGGATTGCGAGCATCGTTGCCGACTTCTCGGGATGCGCGATGGCCCAGGACTTAGGAGCCATCTCGCCGACGACCAAGTGCAGGAACGTGACGATGATCAGGGCCAGGACGAAGCCGAGGACGTCCGCGAACCAGTAGGGCAGGCCGATGCTCTCGAACAGCGGCGTGAGCCAGTAGTGCACGGCCGGCTTGGTGGTCGCGCCGAGCGCGAGGGTGCAGACGGTGATACCGAGCTGCGATCCGGCGAGTAGCACCGTCAGTTCCGAGGAGCTGCGCAGAGCAGCCCGCGCCGCCCGCGAGTTGGGGGCAGCGTCCTCGAGGCGATGCCGTTTGGCCGCAAGAAGTGCGAACTCCACGGCAACGAAGAAGGCGCTCGCAGCGATCAGACCGATGGTGACGGCCAGAAAGACCCAGAGGTTGCTCATCGGTGCGCTCCTGCAGTATCGGACTCGGCCGAATTCTCGTCGTGCTCGGTTGTCCGCTCGTCGATGGTGAGGGTCAGTAGTGACGGCACGTGACTGTCGATCTCCTGCACCTCGATCGTGACGAATCGAATCGGCGTTTCGTCGTCGTTGGCGAGGTCCGCGTTGTCCGGCGGAAGATCGACCTCGATTCGGGTCCCGATATCGGGTAGCGAACCATGATGGGCGATGGCGAATCCCGCGATGGTCTCGTAGTCACCGTCGGGTAGGTCGACGCCGATGGGGCGCTCGACCTCGTCGACGTGCACCTCCCCTGCCATCGTCCAGCTGCCGTCGTCGGCGCTGACCGGGCTCGGGTCGAGTACGCCGTCGTCGTGCTCGTCGGTGATCTCGCCGACGAGCTCTTCGGCCAGGTCCTCGATGGTGATCACTCCGGTGAGACCACCGTATTCGTCGATGACACAGGCCAATTGGTTCCGTGTCGCCCGCAGCTCGCGCATCGCGTCGGGCAGGCTCTGCATCTCGGGAAGGATCAGCGCATCGCGGGTGAGGTCTGCGATGGGGGTCGAATCCGGAGCGGTGGAGGCCAACACGTCGTGCAGATGCACCACACCCACGATTCCGTCGTCCTCGTCGAGCACGGGGTATCGAGAATGTTCTTGGCCCATCAGTGTTTTCACCTCACCGAGGGTGTCGGTGTCGCGGACCGTCGCCGCACGTGAACGCGGGATCATGGCGTGTTCGACGTTGCGCGTGGGGAAGTCGAGAATGCGATCGAGCAGCGTCGACAGCTCGTCGGGCAGATCCCCGGTCTCCCGCGAGTCCGACACGATGTGCTCGAGGTCGCGTGGGCTGGCCGAATGTTCCACATCGTGCACGGGCTCGATCTTCAGCGCTTTGAGCAACAGGTTCGACGACTGGTCGAAAATGGTGATCAGCCAACCGAAGAGCTTGAGGTAGACGGTCGTCGACAACGACAGCCAGCGGGCCACCGGCTCGGGGCGGGCGATGGCGAAGTTCTTCGGAAACAGTTCACCGAAGAGCATCTGTACGAACGTCGCGAACGTGATCGCCAGAACGGCACCGAGGCCGACACCGACTGCTGTCGGAACACCGACGCCGCCCAGTATCGCTCCGAACGACTGCCCGATCAGCGGTTCGGCGACGTAGCCGACCAGCAGGCCGGTGACCGTGATACCCAGCTGTGCACCCGAGAGCATGAACGAGGTCCGCTTGGTGACGGTCAGCGTGCGAGCTGCGACGGCGTCGCCGGCCTCGGCACGCGCCTTGAGCCGGGACCGGTCGACGGTCATGTACGCGAATTCCTGCGCAACGAAGTAACCGGTTGCGACGGTGATGAGAAAAACGACGAGCAGGCCGAGCAGAAGAGTGAGCAGAACGCTCATTCGCCGGACACCGCCTCGCACGTAGTAGCTGTAGTGCGGGGAGCCGTGTCCGGCCCGGGTTTATCGCTGTCCATGATTCCTCGAGGTCGAGTGGTGGGAGATTTGTCCGATACTACCGGGTCACGGCGCTTTCACGACGAGGACGGGGACCGGGCTGTCCAACAGAACGCGCTGCACCGTGCTGCCCATCAGGAATTTGCCGACCGCCGATCTGCGCTTGGACCCGATGACGAGCATCCCCGCACCGACGTCGGCGACGAGATCGACCAGTGCGCCGGCCGGGTCTCCGCCGTCCGGTTCGACGCGCACAGTCGTCGCAGTTCCGGGGAGAGTCCGCTCCACCTCGGCCTGCGCCGCGCTACGGTCTTCCGCCGATACGGAATCGCGGTCCACCACGGACAATACGATCAGCTCGGTCCGACGCAGCTCTGCCTCCGCGGCACCACGTCGCAACGCTTCCTGGCCCTCGGGGGTGTTGCTCATCGCTACTGCCACTGCGCTGCCTACCGACACGATCTCTCCCGTTGCTCGAATCCACCGAAGATCGACCTCGATGTTGTGAACTGGACTAATCAGACAAACTGTATCTAACCTGACGCTGTGACACACCACACGAAAGGTCTCTGATGGCGATATCGCCCACCCTGCTACGAACGGCCGGAGCCCTGGTGGTGGTGGGAGCAGTCACCGTCGCCGGGATCGACGCCGCTCGCAGTGCCAGCGGCTCCGACGCCCGAGCCAAATTGACACTGATAGCACCTGCTGCCGCCGGCGGCGGCTGGGACTTGGTCGCGCGCGAGTCGCAGCAGGCGCTGCGCAGCGACGGCATCGTCAACAACGCGCAGGTGGTCAACGTTCCAGGGGCCGGCGGCACCATCGGCCTGAGCCAACTCGAGAACCTCAGCGGTCAGCCCACCACGGTGATGATCACCGGCACCGTCATGCTCGGCGGCATCGCGATCAACAACTCCGACACCACCTTGGCCGACACTGTGCCGATCGCCAAGCTCGCCGAGGACTTCGAGGTCTTCGTCGTTCCCAAGGACTCGCCGATCCAGAACCTCGACGACATGATCGAGGCGTGGCGGGCCAATCCCGGCGGGCTTCCGATCGGCGGCGGCTCCCTCGGCGGAATCGACCACATCGTCGCGGGCCAATTGGCACAGGAAGCCGACATCGATCCGGCCGCAATCAATTACATCGCCTACTCCGGCGGCGGTGAGGTACTCACGTCGCTGCTGTCCAACACCGTCGGCGTCGCGGTCAGTGGATTCAACGACTTCCGGGACCAGATCGAAGCCGGCAACGTGCGTGCCCTAGCCGTGGCCGCGCCCGAGCCGCTCGAAGGATTCGACGTGGACACGTTCATCGAACAGGGCTACAACGTCGACCTCGTGAACTGGCGCGGAATCGTTGCGCCGCCCGGGATTTCGGACGAGGACCGGCAGACGCTCGTCGACATCGTCACCGAGATGGTCGAGACCGAGCAGTGGGCGACGGCCGTCGAACGAAACCGCTGGAAGGAATCGGTCGTCACAGGAGACGAATTCGGGGAATTCCTCGAGGTCGAGCAGGCACGCATCACCGGAATTCTGGAAGAGCTGGGGCTGGTATGACAACGACGACTCCCGACACCACAACCTCCCGCTCCTTCTGGACGGGCCGTAGCGGCCTGATCGTTCCGGCACTGCTCGCCGCACTGGGCGCATTCCTGGTCTACGGGACCATCACGATGGATGTGCCTCCCACCGCCACCTCCCCTGGCCCGCAGGTCTTTCCGGCCATCGTCGCCGGCGGTTGCTTCGTGGTCGCCGTGTTGGTCACCATCCAACTCATGGTCAAGCCCGACGTCATCGATCGCGGCGTCGACGCCGACGGCGTGCCGCACACCGGCACCGTGAGCAACTGGCGAACCCTGTCGATCACCGTCGGATCGGTGGCAGTGTTCATCGCTCTCCTCGACCCGCTCGGCTGGGTTCTCGCCGGTGCCATCCTCTTCTGGGGTGTCTCGGTCGGATTGGGTGGTCGCCGTTACGTGTTCGACGCGGCCGTCGCGCTGCTGGTCTCGAGCGCCGTCCAGATCGCATTCTCCGCAGGCCTCGGCCTGACCTTGCCCGGCGGCGTTCTCGCCCAGATCTTCTGACGGAGCTGAATTTTCGATGGATTCATTGAGCAATCTTCTCGACGGGTTCGGCACTGCGCTGACTCCGATGAACCTGGTGTGGGTGTTCGTAGGCGCACTGCTCGGCACCGCCGTGGGCGTGCTACCCGGACTCGGTTCTGCCATGGCGGTGGCGCTTCTGCTGCCGGTCACGTTCACTCTCGACCCCACCGCGGCGCTGATCATGTTCGCGGGTGTCTACTTCGGCGGCCTGTTCGGCGATTCCATCTCCGGCATCCTGATGAACACCCCCGGCAACAGCACCGCCATCGCCGGAACGTTCGAGGGCCACCGGATGGCCAAGAACGGCAGAGCCCCACAAGCTTTGGCCACCTCGGCCATCGGCGCGTTCATCGGCGGAATCGTCGCGACGACCCTGGTGGTGTTCTTCGCCCCGACGCTCGCATCGTTGGCGACCAACTTCGGTCCGGCCGAGTACCTCGCGCTGGCAGTGTTCGCCTTCATCGCTACCTCCGCGGTGGTCTCCGACTCCGCTCTCAAGGGATTGACCGCACTGCTGATCGGTCTCACCCTGGCCGTGATCGGCATCGACGGTCCGTCGGGCGCTTCACGATTCACCTTCGAAGTACCTGCCTTGTTCGACGGCATTCACATCGTCGTCATCACCGTCGCGATGCTCGCGCTCGGCGAGGTCATCCACATCGCTTCGAAGATCGGTCGTCCCGAGGACCGGTCGTTGATCAAATCGCAGGGCCGCCCCTGGCTGAGCAGGGCCGAGTTCCGCGACGCACTGCCGGCCTGGCTGCGAGGCACGGCATTCGGTGTGCCGTTCGGTGTCATTCCTGCCGGAGGTGCGGAGGTGCCGAGTTTCCTCGCGTACGGCACCGAGCGCAGGCTCGACCGCAAGCGCGAGAAGCCGATGTTCGGCAAGGGTGCCATTCGCGGTGTCGCCGGACCGGAGGCCGCTGGAAACTCCACAGCCGGAACGGCAATGGGAGCGCTACTGGCGCTGGGGCTGCCGACGTCGGCGACTGCGGCCATCATGTTGGCTGCATTCCAGCAGTACGGCATGCAGCCCGGACCGCTGTTGTTCGAGCGCAGCGGCGACATCGTCTGGGCCCTACTGGCGAGCCTGTTCGTGGCCATGATCGTGCTGCTGATCCTCAACCTGCCGTTCGCACCGTTGTGGGCGCAGCTGCTGAAGATCCCGAAGAACTACCTGTACGCGGGTATCTCGGTGTTCGCCGCCCTCGGCGTCTATGCGTCCAGTGCGTCGATCGTGGATCTGATCTTCATGCTCGGGCTCGGCATCGTCGGATTCATGATGCGGCGCTACGACATTCCGCTCGCACCGGTGTTGATCGCCGTGATCCTCGGCCCACTCGCCGAGGAATCACTTCGCCGCGCACTGGCCGTCAGCGAGGGCGACCCGTCGATTCTGGTCAGTAGCGGCATCACCATCGTGCTCTACGCATTGATGATCATCGCCGTGGTGTTCTCGATCGTCAGCAAGATCCGCGCCCGCAAGACCGCCGACTTCTGAGTACGCCCCGCGCAGTGGTGTGGCTCTGTTCCCGGGTCGTTCCGCAGGCTCCACTCCTGCGCGCCCGCAGGCGCATAACCACACCACTGCGAAGCACTCAGTGCTGCAGAGCCGGGTAATCCGTGTAGCCCTTGGCACCGTCGGTGTAGAACGTGCTCTGGTCCGGCTCGTTCAGCGGCAGATCCTCACGCCAGCGGTACGCGAGATCGGGGTTCGCGATTGCCGGGCGTCCGACCACGACGGCGTCGCCGACGTTGTCGTCGAGCAGCGACAGCGCTTCGTCGCGAGTGGTGATCTCACCGAAGCCGCTGTTGACGAGCACGGCACCACCGAACGCCTGCCGCAGATCCTGTACCAGCTCGCCCGACGGATCCTTGTGCAGCACACTGAGGTACGCCAGACCGAGCGGCGCGAGCCGCTCGACCAGCGCGCGGTAGGTGGCACGCACGTCGTCGGAGTCCGTCTCGAGCGCATCCTGAATGTTGTGCTCGGGCGAGATGCGGATGCCGACCTTGCCGGCTCCGAGCGCCGCGGCCACGGCCTCGACCACCTCGGCCACGAAGCGCGCACGGTTCTCGGGCGAGCCGCCGTACTTGTCGTCCCGCTGGTTCGATGCCGGCGAGAGGAATTCGTGCAGCAGGTACCCGTTGGCACCGTGAATCTCGACCCCGTCCATGCCTGCGGCAATCGCGTTCTTCGACGCCTGCACGAAATCGGCGATCACCGAGGGCAGCTCGTCCTCGCGCAGAGCGCGCGGGGTGGGGTACGCCTTCTTGCCCTCGTAGGTGTGAGTCTCACCGTCGATGGCGATGGCACTGGGCCCGACGACCTCACGGCCACCCGTCGTCGCCTCGTGGGTCACGCGCCCGGCATGCATCACCTGAGCGAAGATCAGCCCGTCGTCGGCGTGCACTGCGTCGGCCACATTGCGCCATCCCTCGACCTGTTCGTCGGTCACCAGCCCGGGCTGACCGGGAAAGCCTTGACCAGCGTGGCTCGGGTAGGTGCCCTCGCTGACGATGAGGCCCAGCGACGCACGCTGCTTGTAGTGCTCGACCACCAGGGGTCCCGGCACACCGTCCCGGCCGGAGCGCGTCCGCGTCAACGGGGCCATCACCAGACGGTTCTCCAATGTCAGATCACCGAGCGTCAAGGGGGAAAACAGCTTCATGGATCTCTACTCCTCATAGGGGCGTGCATTACATGCGTCCTTCACCCGAACCGAAGAGGTCCACGAAGCTATTCCACCTCGAGACATTGCTCACGCCAGCGCTCACAGGATGTACAGCATCTCCTGGTACGTCGGCAGCGGCCAGAGATCGTCGGCCACCATTGTCTCGAGGGTGTCGGCTGCAGAACGGACAGCCGCCATCGCAGGCAACAGTTCGTCCTTGGCGTGGGTGGCCTCGGCCAGAGCGTCGCCGCCCGGATCCGCTTCGAGGGCGGCCTTCAATGTCGCCAACGCTGCGCGCAGCTCCGACAGTGGAGCCGAGACTGCGTGCAGCGCAGTCATGTCCACGTCGTCGACGCCCGCGCCCTTGAGCGCACTGACGTTCTGCGCCAATTCCGTCTGGTAGCGCACGGCAGCGGGCAGGATCGATGTCTGACCCATCTCCAGCGTCAACCGCGCCTCGACGAACACCGTCAACGCGTACTGCTCGAGCCCGATTTCGTAGCGCGAGTGCATCTCTCGGTGGTTGAACACCTTGTACTTCTCGAACAGTTCCATCGCCGACTCGGAAATCAACTCAGGCAACGCGTCGAGCGTCGTACGCAGGTTCGGTAGGCCGCGTGCCTCGGCCTCGATCTGCCAGTTGTCGGAGTAGCCGTCGCCGTTGAACACCACCGCGCCGTGTTCGGTGATGATCTCGGTCAGCAGATTCTGCACGGCGGTGTCGAAATCGGTGCCGTCGGCGACGGCCGCTTCGAGGTTGGTCGCCATGTAGTCGAGCGCCTCGGCCATGATCGTGTTGATCGTGACCATCGGGCCGTTGACGGTCTGCATCGAACCGGGGGCGCGGAACTCGAACCTGTTGCCGGTGAAGGCGAACGGGCTGGTTCGGTTGCGGTCGCCGGGATCGGTCGGCAGTACGGGCAGGGTGTCGGCACCGATCATCATGGTGCCCTTGCCTTTCGAGGATGTGGCTGCGCCCTTGGCGATCTGGTCGAACACGTCGGCGAGCTGGTCGCCGAGGAAGATCGAGATGATTGCCGGCGGTGCCTCGTTGGCACCGAGGCGGTGATCGTTGGTCGCCGACGCCACGGATGCGCGCAGCAGACCGCCGTACTTGTGTACCGCGCGGATGACGGCGGCACAGAAGACGAGGAACTGCGCGTTGTCGTGCGGATTGTCGCCGGGCACCAACAGCGATCCCAGGTCGGAGTTGCCGAGCGAGAAGTTGACGTGCTTGCCCGAGCCGTTGACACCCTCGAAGGGCTTCTCGTGGAACAGGCACTCCATGCCGTGCTTCTTGGCAATGGTCTTGAACGTCGTCATCAACAGTTGCTGGTGATCGGCCGCGATGTTGCCGCGCTCGAACATCGGCGCGATCTCGAACTGTCCGGGTGCTACCTCGTTGTGCCTGGTCTTGGCAGGAATGCCGAGCTTGAACAGCTCACGCTCGGTGTCCATCATGAAGCCGAGCACGCGCTCGGGGATGGCACCGAAGTAGTGGTCGTCGAATTCCTGGCCCTTGGGCGGCTTCGAGCCGAACAGGGTGCGACCTGCATTGAGCAGGTCGGGACGGGCCAGGAAGAAGTGCCGGTCGACGAGGAAGTACTCCTGCTCCGGGCCACAGAACGAGACGATGTTCTCGATGTTCTCGTGCCCGAACAGCTTCAGGATGCGCTCGGCATGTCCGCCCATCGCCTGCTGCGAACGCAACAGCGGAGTCTTGTGGTCGAGGGCTTCACCGGTCATCGAGACGAACACCGTCGGGATGCACAGGGTGTTGCCGTTCGGGTTCTCGAGGACGTACGCCGGGCTGGTGACGTCCCAGCCGGTGTATCCGCGTGCCTCGAACGTGTTGCGTAGGCCGCCGTTGGGGAAGCTCGACGCGTCGGGCTCGCCCTGAATCAGCGTCTTGCCTGCGAATTCGGCGAGCGCACTGCCGTCACCGACGGGATCGAAGAAGCTGTCGTGCTTCTCGGCCGTCAACCCCGTGAGCGGGTAGAAGACGTGCGCGTAGTGCGTTGCGCCCTTCTCCAGAGCCCAGTCCTTCATTGCCGACGCCACCGCGTCGGCCACCATGGGGTCGAGCTTCTTGCCCTTGTCGATCGTGGCCATCACCGACTTGAAGACCGACTTGGGTAGTCGCTTCTGCATGACGACCTTGCTGAAGACGTTCTCACCGAATATCTCGCCCGGCTTCTCGTCTCCGACGAAGCTGACCGCAGGCGGCACGTACGCCTCGACGTCTTTGATCGCCTGCAGGCGGACGGTATTTCCACTCATGGCTACCCCTTGGCAAGGTGCGCTCCGCACCTGGTGTGTGCGGAGTCCGACTCGGCGACTGTACGAATGCCTCGTGGCGGTGGTGTTTCGTCGCTGTGTCCACTGCAATGCAAAACCGTCGGAAGGCAGGAGTTTCCTTCCACGCAGACGAGGGTAACTGCGTAGCCAGCGTAATCAACCGGAAAGCGTGGCCCCATGACATACGAACTGACCGTCCGCCGCGTGATCGACGCTCCTCCCGCCTCCGTCTTCACCGCGCTCGCCAATCCCGAGGTTCAGGCCGCGGTCGACGGCTCGGACATGCTGCGCGGCGCGATCGATCCGACGCCGCTGAACGCGGTGGGCGACACCTTCGCGATGGACATGTATCAACCGGAACTGGGCGAGTACGTCATGGAGAACACCGTGTTCGTGTTCGAGCAGGACCGACGCATCGGTTGGATTCCCAATCGCCAGGGCATGGAACCCCGTGGCACGCGGTGGTCCTGGGAACTCGAGGAGGTCGCCCACGACAGGACAGCACTGACGCAGGTCTACGACTGGTCCCGCGTCACCGATCCGGAGTTCCGAAAGATGGCCGGCTTTCCGAGGGTGACCGAAGAACAGATCGTCGGCACGATGCGCCGTCTCGCAGAACACCTCGGCGTCACCGTCCAGAACTGATCCATCGAAAGAGAGAACCTCATGGTCGACGTCACCCGAACCTTCACCGCCGCTGTCGCGCTCGACAAGGCCGCGGCATTCCTGCGCGACTTCTCCAATGCGTCGGCGTGGGATCCGGGAACCGAGAGCTGCACCCAGGTCTCCGACGGCCCGGTGGCCGTCGGAACGCAGTGGCACAACGTCTCGAAGTTGTTCGGAGTCACTACCGAACTGACGTATACGTTGGTCACCAACGAGCCCGATCACGTCGTGCTCGAGGGGAAGAACAAGACGGCAACCAGCGTCGACGACATCACGCTGACAGCCGAGGGCCCCGGGTCGACCCGGATCGACTACCACGCGCACGTCGAATTCAACGGTGCGGCAAAGGTTGCGGGCCCGTTCCTGAAGGCGGGCTTCGAGGCAAAGGTCGCTCCGGAGACCGTGGAGAAGATGACCGCCGCGCTGGAAAGACTGTGACCTCGACGCTTCCGAGCTCAGGACCTCGAAGTCACTTTCGTTCCAGCGCGGGCTTTTTCGCGAGGACGGTGAAGTTGTCGGCCGCGGACTCGTGTCGGTCCGGCGCGATGCGTTCGCCGTCGTCGCCGTAGACGGCGATCAGTTCGAGGCCCGCGCCGGCCACCAGAGTGCGGACGTCGTCGAGGGTCGAGAAGTGCATGACGAGTGCGAATTCGTGGGCTTGCAACGGGGCCAGAGCCCACGATCGATGATCCTCGGCTTTCGACCGATTGACGAGCCAGTTCCGCACACCGCGCACCTGCGCAGACGGATCGAGCAGACGACGTCCGACGGCGACGAGAAGTGCTCGCAGCGAGAACTGTGGCCGAGTCGTCGGTCGCCGTAACTGAAACGGGCTCTCCAGATACGACCGGCCACCTCGATTGAGCGTCGAGAAGACCACGACGCCTGTCTCGTCGGTCACCCGCGCGAATTCGGCCAGTACGCGGCGGCGTTGCTCGTGGGTCACGCTATCGAGTCCGTTGTTGCTGAAGACGACCAAGCCGAACTCACCGTCCTCGAACGCCGCCAGGTCACGAGCGTCGGCGACGTGCGCAGGCAGATCGGGAAAATTCTTCCGGAAAACGTCGATCATGTTGGGGGCGTAGTCGATTGCCACGTAGCGGTCGGACAGCAATCGCAGCAGCGGCGTGGTGCGGCCGCTCCCCACACCCACGTCCAACACCGGTACCCCGCGGGCCAGGTCTGCGGCGGCGACCAAGGCTGCGGCCTCACCGCGATCGAGAAATCCGTCGGTGGGTCCCATGAATTCCACGTACGTGGCGGCGACCCGAGCATCGTCGAAAACACCCCGGTTGGAGTCGGTGGACAACTCGGACACCTCCACGTTGACGAGCTGCGGACGTACCGCAACTGCCGACGACCGTACCGACGAACCCTGAGGCGCGCCTGAGGTGCTGCCCCGGCATCTCGGCACAGGTATGGTCTGGTTCCCCTCGTCCGTGCATCATCGACATATGACGAATTCGTACGACGCGTGGCCCGAACTTCGAGTCGACAGCTGGGCGGACACGCGCGACACGGTGCAACTGTGGACCCAGATAGTCGGCAAGACCCGAATGGCGTTGTCTCCCCCGCTCAACCACTGGTGGGGAGTTGCGCTGTACGTCGACGCGTCGGGCCTGACGACGTCGCTGATGCCACTCGGGGATCGAGGCCTCGAGATTCGCTTCGACTTTCTCGCACACCAGTTGATCCTCGCCACCACCGATGGCGAGCGCCGAACCATGAAGCTCGAGCCTCGAACCGTTGCGGACTTCTACGCCGAGTACACCGATCTGCTCTCCGGGCTCGGCGTGGAGGCTCCGATCGTGGCAGTGCCGGTCGAACTGCCACACGCGACACCGTTCGCCGAGGACGTCGAGCACGCGTCGTACGACGCCGATGCCGTCCAGAAGTTCTGGCGAGCGCTCGTCAGCGCTGATCGGGTGTTCTCGGAGTTTCGAGCCGGCTTCCGCGGCAAATCCAGCCCGGTCCACTTCTTCTGGGGCGCTTTCGATCTCGCGGTCACACGATTCTCCGGAAGGCCTGCACCACAACATCCCGGTGGTGTTCCCAACTGTCCCGACTGGGTGATGCACGAGGCATACAGCGACGAGGTGTCGAGCGCCGGGTTCTGGCCGGGCGGGGCCGCGGAGGGCGCGTTCTACGCGTACGCCTACCCGAACCCGGACGGGTACGACAGTCATCCGGCCGTCACCGCCCCCGCGTACTTCGATCGTGATCTCGGCGAGTACGTACTTCCGTACGAGTCCGTCCGCACCGCCGAGGACCCCGACGCACTTCTGCTCGCCTTTCTCGAGAACACCTACCGCGCTGCCGTCGAGACCGCCCACTGGGACTAGCTCGGGTGGGGCGGTCATCGTTCCCCCCATTCGGGGGTATCCCACGGGTGACCCGGATCACTACCGTTCGTCGCATTCGGTATCGCACATATACCCGATACCCGACAAAAACGGAGGAACCATGACCGCTGTCTCGCCCGAGGATCCGGGCGTCGCCACTCCGACCCCACCGGCGGTGCAGACGAAGACGAGCGTCCGCCGAGTTGCGGTTGCCAGTGGTATCGGCACCACGATCGAGTTCTACGACTTCTTCATCTACGGCACTGCCGCCGCGCTCGTCTTCCCCACGATTTTCTTCCCGGCGCTCGGATCGACCGCGGGCACCGTGGCGTCGTTCGCGACGTTCGCCGTCGCGTTCATCGCCAGGCCCGTCGGTGCGGTGCTGTTCGGCCACTTCGGCGACCGCATCGGCCGTAAGAAGACCCTGATCTCGACCCTGCTGTTGATGGGGGTGTCCACCTTCGCGATCGGTCTACTGCCCGGCGCAGCGACCATCGGAGTCGCAGCCCCGATCATTCTGGTACTGCTCAGATTCGGGCAGGGATTTGCCGTCGGCGGAGAGTGGGCGGGTGCCACGCTGCTCACGGCCGAGTACGCACCGGCCGGCAAGCGTGGGTTCTATGCGATGTTCCCACAGCTGGGACCCTCGGCCGCGTTCATCTTCTCCAGTGCGACCTTCCTCGCCACCGGCCTGCTGTTCGGCGATACGAACGAGACCTTCCTCAACTACGGGTGGCGAATTCCGTTCCTGCTCAGCGCTGTTCTGGTCCTCATCGGCCTCTACATGCGATTGGCCATCGAAGAGACCCCGGTCTTTCGAGCCAACAAGCTCGCCGAGGAGCACGCTCCGGCGAACTCGGCACCGACCAAACTGCCGATCTTCGACGCTTGGCGCATCCAGAAGCGCGAAATCATCACTGCGGCAGGCGCATTGGCATCCCTCTTCGCCTTCTTCTACATGGGGACCGCATACCTGACGAGCTACGGCACCAAAACCCTCGGGTTCGACCGCCCGTTCGTGTTGGTCACCGGGATAGGCGCTGCGGTGATCTTCGGTATCGCCATCGCCACCTCGGCAACCTATTCCGATCGCGTCGGCCGACGCCGGGTCATCATGGCGGCGTGCATCGTCGCGGTGCCGTGGTCGATAGCACTGTTCCCATTGCTGGACTCGGGCTCACCGGTCGCGTTCGTGATCGGCATGTGCGTGACGCTCGCGATCTTCGGTGTTGCGTACGGCCCGACCGGAGCTCTGCTTCCGGAGCTCTTCCAGACCCGATTCCGTTACACCGGAGCAGGTTTGGGCTACAACCTCGCCGGCGTTCTCGGTGGCGCGATTCCGCCGATGCTTGCCGCACCGCTCACGGCCGCGTTCGGCAGTATCTCGATCGGCGTGATGCTGGCTCTGCTGTCGGTGCTGAGTCTGGTCTGCACCAAGAGACTGATCGAGACCAAGGATGTCGACATGGCGTAGGGGCCCACAACCGACACACAAAAGAACCGCGGCCACCCGGAAGTCGGGTGGCCGCGGTTCTTACCAGCTGTCCTGGAACGAGACTCAGTCGTCGCCACGGGGCGGCGGCTGAACGTCGACGCCACCGGAGTTGTGCTCCGGTCCCGCCGCGGGGTGCTCGGCCGGTACGCGACCGCGAGTCTTGGCGGCCTCACTGTCCTTGGTGGCACCCTCGGCGAACTTGCGACGCCAGCTCTCCTCGGGACGGTAGGGGCCCGGCTTCGGCCGAACCTTGCCACCCGGGAAGGCCAATCGCGCGATGGTCCGCTGGACCATGCCCCACTGCTGAAAGAACGGCCCGGTGTTGTAGGGCAATTCGTAGCGCTCGCAGATGTCCTTGATCTTCGGCGCGACGTCCGAGTACCGAGTGCTGGGCATGTCCGGGTACAGGTGGTGTTCCACCTGGTAGCTCAGGTTGCCGCTCATCAGGTGGAACAGCGGTCCGCCGTCGATGTTGGCGGCGCCGACGAGCTGGCGAACGTACCATCCGCCGCGGGTCTCGTTCTCGACCTCTTCCTGGCTGAACGTGTATGCCTGGTCCGGGAAGTGACCGCAGAAGATGATCGCGTTCGACCAGACATTGCGAATGATGTTGGCGGTGAAGTTGGCGGCCACCGTCGAGAGGAACGTGCTCTCGACACCACTGACCCGACTGTCCAACAGGGCGGCCGTCCGGCGGTTCTTGCCGAAACGCGCGGATCCCCGCAGCTTGGACGCGAGGCGAGACCTCTTGCTCTCGGGTAGACGACCACCCGAGGCGAGCTGCGCCAGCGCGAATGCCCCGGCACTGATCAGCGGCCAGCCCACGTAGTCCTTGACGAACTGCTTCCGTGCCTTGACGCCGATGCCCTTGAGGTCCTCGACGAGCTCCTTGACGGGCTTCTCTCCGCGACGGATAGCCTCGATGTCGAGATCGTGCAGGGCGACGCCCCACTCGAAGAACGCCATCAGCAGCACGTTGTAGAACGGCTGGGCCAGATAGACGGGGCTCCACTTCTGACGTGGATCGATACGCATGATCTCGTAGCCGAGATCCTTGTCCTTGCCGCGAATGTTCGTATACGTGTGGTGCACGTAGTTGTGGGAGTGCTTCCACGAGTTGGCGGTGGACGCGGTGTCCCAGTCCCACACCGAGGAGTGGATTTCCGGATCGTTCATCCAGTCCCACTGGCCGTGCATGACGTTGTGGCCGATCTCCATGTTCTCGAGGATCTTCGCAATGCCGAGGCATGCGGTGCCGGCCAGCCACGCCGGCTTGCTGGTGGAGCCGAGCAACAGCACGCGGCCGGCAACCAGCAGCTGACGCTGGGCTGCGATCACCGAGGTGATGTACTTGCGGTCCTTGTCACCGAGGCTGGAGTACACCTCGTCGTGAATGGCGTCGAACTCCTTGGCGAGTTCGGCGATCGTCTCGTCACTCAGGTGCGCCAGCGGGTTCACCGGCTCATCGGTGTCGGTGACGCGCCTGGTGGTTTCGTCGATAGACATACATTCCCCTGTTCGAATGGAAGATCAGAGTTCGATTTCGATGTCGCCCTCAGCGGTGTTGACACAGATCCGAACCGCTTGCCCCGTAGGTTCGGAGATATCCCCGTTACGTAGGTCACGTAAACGCCCCTTCCTCAGGGTACCTACGCACGTATGGCAGATGCCGATTCGGCAGCCGTACGTCAGATCCAGGCCGGCTTCCTCGCCCGCGGCGAGAATCGTTGTGCCGCCGTCGCACTCGACGTCCTTCTCGCTGTTGACGAAGCGCACGGTTCCGCCCTCACCAGCATCGTCTCCACCGCCGATGACGGGCTGGAAACTCTCGTAATGGAAGCGTTCCGACTCGCCCTGGTCTTTCCAGTACGAGCGCAGATCGTCGAGATGCTCGCCCGGACCAGAGCAGAATGCTTCTCGCTCACGCCAATCCGGGACCAGTTCGTCCAGTTCCGACGCCTTCATTCGACCTTCGTCACTGGTGATGCGTAGCTTCACCGTCAGCCCGTCGTGCTTGGCTTCCAGTTGCTCGAGCGTATCCGCGAACATCAACTGTTCACGGTTGTGCACCGAGTGCACCACGACCACGTCGCGGACCTGGTCGTGATGATCCAGGGATCGCAACATGCTGATGATCGGAGTGATGCCACTACCGGCGCTGATGAACACCATCTTGTCCGGAACCGGACTCGGAATCGTGAACTCACCCTCGACCTCGCTGAGCCGGACGATATCGCCGGTTCTGATGGTACCCACCAGATACGGCGACACCGTGCCGGACGGCACGAGCTTGGGACTGACGCTGACCAACCCGTCCTCCGGGTCCGGATCGGACGTCAACGAGTACGCCCGCCAGTGATAGCGGCCGTCGATCAACACCCCGAGCCGTACGTACTGGCCCGGCGTGTGACCCTGCCACTCGAAACCGGGACGGATGTACACCGACACGGCCTCGGATCCCTCGGCAACCACACGTTCGACCTTGCCGCGGAGCTCACGAGTGGTCCACAGCGGATTGATCATCGACAGATAGTCGTCGGGCCGGAGCGGATTGAACAACGACCGGACTGCGCGCAGCATCGTCCGTCTCACAAAAGAAACCTGGGGCTTGGCCCCCCGTTCAGCCATACTCAACGGTAACCCCGGGCGGCCTGCCGCGCGCCGGAATTGCTCAGACTCGAATGAGACTGCTACACAACACGAACAGAACCGGGAAATACCGACCGGTCAGCGTGCTCGCGACACTCGGTCTCCCAAGGCGGCACTGACCTTGCCATACCAGCCCAGCGGCCGGGTACCTCGAGTGGGTACATCCGCCAACAACGCCTCGGCTGTTTCCTCGGCATCGATCTTGTTGTCGCCGATGCCACCGGTCGCCCCGCGCTTGGCCCACCCCACCACGTAACACCCGGGCACCGGAGTGCCGTCGGCCGCGGTGACGCGGCCGCCCTCGTTACGGATGGTGCCGGTGATGTCGTCGAACGGGACGCCCGGCGACGGTGTTCCGCGATAACCGATCGCGAGCAGCACCAGCTCCGTCGACATCACAATGGGTCGTTCCGCAGGCTCCACTCCTGGCGCGACCGCGTGTTCACCCACTCCCACCTCGATGGACTCCACCGAGCCCTGCCCATGCACAGCAGAAGGTGCCCGCCCGAAGGCGAACACGATGCGACGCCCGTGCGCGCCGGATCCGAGATCGACCCGGGCCGCGCCGGCCAGCGCCGATGCGGGAGCGGACAACGGCAGCCGGTCGATCGCGTCGAAAATTCCGTCCGGTCCCGCCACGACGACGTCGACTCCGGCGCGATCGACGAGCGCCTTGCACTCCGATCGTGTGAATGCCGCGAACTCCGGTCCTCGTCGAGCCAGGACGACCACCTCTCGCACGCGATTGCGACGGAGCTCTGCCAACGCGTGTGGGGCGATCTCGGTTCCGTTCAGAGAATCGGGATCGGCCGTGAGAATGCGCGCGGCGTCGAGGGCGACGTTGCCGTTGCCGATGATGGTGACGCGGTCGACGCCCGTGAGATCGATGGCGTCGGCGGGGACGTCGGGATGCCCGGTGTACCAGCCGACCAGGGTGCGCGCGCTGACCGAATTGTCGAGATCGACACCGGGAATCTCGAGCGCTCGGTCCTTGTCGGCACCGACGGCATAGACAACGGAGTCGAACTTTCGAGCCAACTCGACGTGATCGACGTCCTTGCCCACCTCGATGCCGAGCTTCATCGTCACGCGTGGGTGCGCGAAGATTCCACGAAAGTGCTCGCTGATGCGTCGAGTGCCGAGGTGGTCCGGTGCCACGCCGTAGCGCGCCAAACCGCCTGCGGTCGGCAGCCGGTCGTAGAACGTGATCGTGGTTCCCGGCACGCGCAGCAGGGCTTGCGCGGTGTAGCAGGCCGCCGGACCGGTGCCCACGATGGCGATGCTGACCGGAGGCAGCTCGTTGACCGTCGCCACCGGAAAGCGCGGCTCACCCCACTCCGCAACCGCCGGCTTGTCGCGGTAGTAATCCGCGTTGATCTCGGCATAGATCTGCTGGTCCGGAGTCAACCGGGACACCCGGGTGATCGCGTCGACCGGGCACGCATCCGCACACGCACCGCAGTCGATGCACGATCGTGGATCGATGTAGAGCAGCTCGGTCTTACCGAAATCCGGCTCGTCGGGGGTCGGATGAATGCAGTTGACCGGGCACACCGACAGACAGGATGCGTCGTTGCAACAGTTCTGCGTGATCGCGAACGGCATGGGTTATCGGATGTCCTTCACGGCCTCGAAAAGAGTGGTCAGAGCATGTGCAGACGACGGTAGATCATCTCCGCCGGCTTGGTGATCAAACCGCAGTCGAGAAGAAATGCCATCAGATGCTCGCTCGAGGTGCGCATCATCGTGTGGTGGTGGGCGTTGTTCTTCGCTTCCTTCACCGCACGGTCGACGTCGAGGCCCGCTGCTGCGTAGACCTCCTTGTTGACCATGTTGGACACGATCAGTCGAGCGGCGATCGCGACGACGAGCGCACTGGCCTTGCGGCGAGCCGGACTCTTGCCTTCGATGTCTTCACGCATCTGCGCGCGCGCGAAGGTCATGTGTCGCGATTCCTCGACGACGTGGATCTTGCTGGTGGTGCGCACGAGGGGCAGTACGTTCTCGCCGCGCATCCAGTCGCGCTGCATGACGTCGAGAACTTCTTCGGCGACGAGGATGCCGCCGTAGGCGACCTCGGCGGAGGCCAGGGCCTTGAATCCGCGGCCGAGTTCGATGCTCGACCGGCGCGGCAGGTACGCCTTGATGCCCATCTTCTGGCAGGCCCGAGCGAACATGATCGAGTGACGGCACTCGTCGGCGATCTCGGTGAGCGCGAACTGGAAATCCGAGTTGGACGAGTCCTTGCAGTACTGATCGCGCAACACCATCTGCTGCAGGATCATCTCGAACCAGATGCCGGTGCTCATGATCGAGCAGACCTCGTGGCGAGTGAGCGTGATGCGCTGTTCTTCGCTCATCTCGTCCCACAACTTCGTGCCGTAGAGCGTGCTCCACTCCGGATTGAGACCGTAGAGGGACGGATCGAGATCGGCCTCCCAGTCGACCTCTTCGGCCGGGTCGTACGACAGCTGGGCGGCGGAATCGAGCAAACGTGCGGAAACATCCTCGGGCTCGAGGACATCGTTCCTGGAGAGTGTGCTGGTCATCGCCGTCGTTCCTTTCATCGTCGAACAGGAGTGGTTAGCTGTTACGGAGATTACCAGGTACTTGTCGACACAGATAGTCACTCGGGCAGAATCGCCCAAATTATTTTCGTCGGGGCACCTAGAGTTCGAGCGTGCAGAGAACGAAGAAGCGCCAGTGATCGCAGCACTGAGGTCCGCCCTCGCCCGCACCCCGATGCGCCTCTACGCGGCGGGAATGGTGTCGGCCAACGCCATCGGGGCGGTCATCGTCTTCGTGTTGGCGCGGTTCATCCTGCCGCTGCCGGTCGGATCGGAGGAGATCCTGTTCTGCTCTGGAGGTCACTCCGCAGGCTGCGCTCCTGACCGCAATTACCTGGCGTTCTTCGTCTACCTACCGGTCGCGATCGGCATCGGGATCGCGCTCGGACTTCGCGTCGCGAGACCGCTCGTCGAGTGGCTGCACACCGGCGGCACGCCGTCGGACGAGACCACGATCGCCGTGATCCGGCTACCCCTCCGGCAACTCGGCGTGCACGTTCTGTTGTGGGCGCTCGGTGTTGCGGTGTTCGTCGGCGTCAACGCCTCGGCCGGGGCTGCACTGTCGATCATCGTGGCCATCGCCGTCAGTTTCGGCGGACTGGCGACGTGCTCACTGGGCTACCTGGTGGCCGAACGCACCCTGCGGCCGATCACCGCGGCCGTGATGGAGGTCAGCGAGGTCACCGACGCCGCGGCACTCGGCGTGAAACTGCGCGTCGTCCTGATCTGGGTACTGAGCACGGCCATTCCCATCCTGGGGCTGGGGCTGATCGGACTCGGCCGACTGATCGATACCGTCATACCCCCGGACGTCGACCTGTCCCCCGCGATGGTCTCGCTGTCTGCCATCGCCCTCGTCGTCGGCTTCGGCGGCATGTTCCTCGTCGGCCGCTCGGTGTCCGATCCGCTGCAGCAGGTGAGCTCTGCCATGCAGCGAGTGGAGGCCGGTGCCACCGATACCCGCGTCGACGTCTACGACGCGTCCGAGATCGGAAGACTGCAGAACGGGTTCAACAAGATGGTCGTCGGTCTCGACGAGCGGGAGCGACTCCGCTCGCTGTTCGGCCGGCACGTGGGCCACGACGTCGCCCAGCGCGCGTTGGCCAGCGCGCCCCGTCTCGGCGGTGAAAACCGAACCGTCGCCGTCCTGTTCATCGACCTGGTCGGCTCCACCGCACTGGCCGAGCGCGAATCCGCCGCGACGGTAGTGGACCTGCTCAATCGATTCTTCGCAGTGGTCGTCGAACACGGCGAGCGCAACGGCGGCTTCGTCAACAAGTTCGAGGGCGATGCCGCCCTGCTGATCTTCGGCGCTCCGGTCGATCATCCCGACCCGGCCACCGCGGCACTACGCACTGCACGCACGCTCGCCGCCGCGCTTCGAGCCGACGGCGGATTCGAGATCGGTATCGGCGTCACGTACGGGCCGGTGATCGCCGGCAACATCGGGGCCGAGTCCCGTTTCGAGTACACCGTCATCGGCGACACGGTGAATCAGGCTGCGCGGCTCACCGATCTCGCAAAAGACGACCCCGACACCGACGTGCTCACATCGTCGACGGTGCTCGAACACGCAACCTCGGACGAGCGGCAACTGTGGGAATCGGGTCGGTCCGTGACCCTTCGCGGGCGATCCGCACCGACGGTTCTGGCGGCTCCGATACTGCGCGGCGAACAGGCGAGCACGCGGTAGAAAATTCGAAGGTTTCCCTTTCGGTGCCGATGGGGCATACCCCCCGAACCAACCCACCCATCGCGCTGGCGCGAGACATTTGCTGGTACAACGTCTCTCGCTCCGAAAGGCACCCATGCCCGCAATTCTGTTCGGCTCCATCAGCACTCTCGTCGACACCTCCGAGCTACAGCGACGCTCGTTCAACGAGGCCTTCGCCGCCCACGATCTGAACTGGAACTGGTCGCAGGACGACTACCGGTCCATGCTCGGATCGAACGGCGGTGCCGACCGCATCAGCGAATACGCGTCGAGCACCGGAACCGAGGTGGACGCGGCCGCAGTGCACGCCACCAAGTCCGAGATCTTCCAGCGATTGATCGGCGAATCCGACGTCAAGACGCGACCGGGCGTGGCCGACACGATCGACTCCGCGAAAGCGAACGGGTTGAAGGTCGGCTTCGTGACCACGACCTCGCGAGAGAACATCGACGCACTGCTCGCTGCCCTGTCTCCCGAGCTCACTGCCGATTCGTTCGACATCATCGTCGACGCCTCCTCGGTCGACGCAGGCAAGCCCGACCCCGCGTCGTACGAATTCGCCTTGAAGACGTTGGGCGAGAACGCGTCCGACAGTGTGGCCATCGAGGACAACGCCGGCGGAGTCAAGGCGGCAGCGGCAGCGGGCGTCACCTGTGTCGCGTTCCCGAACGAGAACACTGCCGGTACCGATTTCGGCTCGGCCACCGACACCGTCGATGCACTCGATCCCGAGCGCGTCCGCGCCCTGATTTCAGCCTGAGCGGAGCCTGCGGAGTGAGCATTTTGCCCGATCCTTCATCCATCTCAGGAGCAACAAGTGAGTAATCTTCAGGCCCAGGTGGTCGCCGGCGACAGATCGTTTCGTGTCGAGGGATACGAGCGGATCGAATACGACTTGATCTACGTCGACGGAGTGTTCGCGATCGAGAACACCGAATTGGCCGACAGCTACCGTCCGTACGGGCGCGCCCTGATGGTTGTCGACGAATCGGTGCACGCCATCTACGGCGACCGGATCAGTGCATACTTCGATCACCACGGCATCGCCCTGACAGTGGTGCCGGTGCACATTGCGGAGACCGCGAAATCACTCGAGACGTTCGAGCGCATCGTCGGCGAGTTCGACGCGTTCGGTCTCGTGCGAACCGAGCCGGTCCTCGTGGTGGGTGGTGGATTGACCACGGACGTAGCCGGTTTCGCGTGCGCGAGTTACCGCCGAAACACTCCCTACATCCGCATTCCCACCACGTTGATCGGCCTGATCGATGCGAGCGTCTCGATCAAGGTGGCCGTCAACTACGGCAAGCACAAGAATCGTTTGGGGGCCTACCACGCCTCGCAGAAGGTGCTGTTGGACTTCTCCTTCCTCGGCACACTGCCCGAGGATCAGGTCCGCAACGGGATGGCGGAGCTCATCAAGATCTCCGTGGTCGGCAACCTCGAGATCTTCGAGTTGCTCGAGCAGTACGGCCCGGAACTGCTACGCACCCGGTTCGGCCACCTCGACGGAACTCCTGAGTTGCGTTCGGTCGCAGACCGTTTGACGTACTCGGCAATCGCGACGATGCTCGAGCTCGAGGCACCCAACCTGCACGAGATCGACCTCGACCGAGTCATTGCATTCGGGCACACGTGGAGTCCCACGCTCGAGCTGACGCCGCCCGCGCCGTTCTTCCACGGCCACGCGATCAACATCGACATGGCCCTGTCGACGACGGTCGCCGAACAACGCGGCCACCTGTCGACGGCCGATAGAGACCGCGTGCTCGGAGTCATGAGCAGCATCGGATTGGCATTGGACAGCCCGTACCTGACACCCGAGTTGCTGACCGAGGCAACAGCATCCATCCTCAAGACTCGGGACGGGATTCTGCGCGCCGCGGTGCCCGACCCGATCGGCACCTGCCGCTTCCTCAACGACCTGGAACCTCGCGAACTGGCCGACGTCCTGTCGTTGCACAAGAAGATCTGTCTGGACTTCCCACGGGCGGGCGAGGGTCTCGACATGTTCACCGCACCCACGCCGTGACCGATGCAGCCATGACGCCGCGTCCGGTCACCCCGACGACGATCCTGGCGCGCGAGCTCAGCGAGATAGCCGCGCTACTCGACGCCGACGCCGGGGTGACCGACGAGCTGACCACCCGTGTTCATCGGGCCCGCGATCTCGCCGCGGGACTCGACCCGTATCTCGACACCTGCACCACCTCCGAATCTGCGGCACTGGCCACGTTGGCGTCGCGGACCCGCTCTGCGGATTGGGGATCACGCGACGTGGTCTCCGGTTCCGGGCCCCTGGAGATGGAAATGCTCTCCGGCCATGTGGAGGGACGCTTCCTGGCGTTTCTCGTGCACATGACGCGGGCGACTCGGGTGCTCGAGATCGGTATGTTCACCGGTTACTCGGCGTTGGCGATGGCCGAGGCGCTGCCCGCGGGCGGCGAGGTCGTCGCCTGCGAGGTGGATCCGTACGTGGCCGAGTTCGCGCAGTCCTGCTTCGCGGAATCGACTGCAGGATCTGCCATCTCGGTGCAGGTAGGGCCTGCGCTCGACACTCTTCACGGGCTCGACGGGAAGTTCGACCTGGTGTTCGTCGACGCCGACAAGAGCGGATACCGCGGGTACGTGGAGTACCTGCTCGAGAGCGATCTGCTCTCGGACGGTGCCGTGATCGCCGTCGACAACACCCTGTTGCAGGGTCAGCCCTACGCTCCGCAGCCGAACGAGAACGGCCGGGCCATCGCCGAGTTCAACGACTATGTCGCGAACGACCCTCGCGTGGAGCAAGTTCTGATTCCGTTGCGCGACGGTGTGACACTGATCCGGCGCACATGATCCGCACCGTTGCGGCGCTGATCGGCCTCACGGTCACCCTCCCCGTCGACCTCGCGGCGGTGGGGGTGGCCGCGCTGCGCGGTATCCGGCCCGTTGCCCATCGAACCGATTCGCCCAGAACGATTCTGATCAGTGGCGGCAAGATGACCAAAGCCTTGCAACTCGCACGGTCCTTCCATCTCGCCGGCCATCGGGTGATCCTCGTGGAATCGGCGAAGTACCGCTGGACCGGACATCGTTTCTCCCGCGCTGTCGACCGCTTCCATTGCATTCCCGACCCGGGTGATTCGGGATATGCGCGGGCTCTGCTGGACATCGTGCGCCGCGAGGGCGTCGACGTCTTCGTGCCCGTGGCAAGCCCGGCTGCGAGTATTCACGACGCCGACGCGCGTGCACTCCTCGATGCGCACTGCGAGGTGATCCACGGCGACGCGGATACCGTACGGATGGTCGACGACAAGTCCCGATTCTCCGAGCACGCAGCGTCATTGGGACTCCGTGTTCCCGACTTCAGGCGCATCACCGACCCCGCCCAGATCGACGAATTCGACTTCGCGCCGGGCCGTGAGTACATCCTCAAACGGATCTCGTACAACCCGGTCGGCCGGATGGATCTGACGCGGTTGACGGCGCACACGCCGGAACGCAACTCCTCGTTCGCCCGGAGCCTGCACATCACCGAGAACGACCCGTGGATCCTGCAGGAATTCATCGCCGGACAGGAGTACTGCACGCACGGCACGGCGCGCGAGGGTCGCCTGCAGGTGTACGGCTGCTGCGTGTCGTCCGCCTTCCAGGTGAACTACGAGATGGTGGACAAGCCCGAAATCCTGCGCTGGGTAGAGACATTCGTCTCCTCGCTCGACACCACCGGGCAGCTGTCGTTCGACTTCATCGAGTCCGCCGCCGACGGCCGGGTCTACGCCATCGAATGCAACCCGCGCACCCACTCGGCCATCACGATGTTCTACGACCACCCCGACCTGGCTGCCGCGTACCTCGACGACGGGCATGCCGAGATCGTGCCGCGTGCGACGGCCCGGCCGACGTACTGGATCTACCACGAGCTGTGGCGTCTGATCACCGAGGGTGATCGAGTATCGCGGCTCCGCACCATCTTTCGAGGCAAGGACGCCATCCTCACCGGTTGGGATCCCCTGCCGTATCTGTTGGTACATCATCTTCAGATTCCGTCGTTGCTGATCCGGAACCTCCGCGAGCGGCGTGGCTGGTCCCGAATCGATTTCAACATCGGCAAACTCGTGGAAAACGGAGGCGACTGATGACGTTGTCGGTCGTGGTGCTCGTCGGGTCCTCGGTGGACCGCTTTCACAGTGATCTCTCTCGGGTCTACGCCGGAGGCTTCCTGGGCGCCCTCGGTAACGACCCCGCGTACGGTTTCGAGATCGCGTTCGTCTCTCCCGGCGGCCTCTGGAGTTTCCCCACCGATCTCGAGGATTCGAGTATTGCTGCGGCGCAGCAGATGCCGTTGGCACAGGCGGTGAAGCACATTGCGGTGCGAGACTTCGACGTCATGGTTCCGCAGATGTTCTGCATGCCGGGTATGACGACGTACCGCAGCCTGTTCGATCTACTGGGCGTGCCCTACCCCGGCAACGGTCCGGACCTGATGGCGTTGACGGCGAACAAGGCCCGCGCCCGCGCCGTCGTCGCGGCGGCCGGCGTCCGTGTTCCCGACGGCGTGGTCGTCCGATCCGCCGACGACGTGATGGACCTCGCCCTGCCGGTCGTGGTCAAGCCCGTGGATTCGGACAACTCGATGGGTGTCTCGCTGGTCCACGGGTCCGACGGGCTGGCACCCGCGATTCGAGAGGCTCTGACGTATTCGCCTGCTGCACTGGTGGAGACGTACGTTCCACTGGGTCGTGAAGTTCGGTGCGGGATCATCGTCCGAGACGGCGAACTCGTGTGCTTGCCCCTCGAGGAGTACGCCGTCGACTCCGTCCGCAGTAGTGCGGACAAGTTGAATCGCACATCCGACGGCGATCTCTACCTGGTTGCGAAAGAGCAGACCAGAGCCTGGACGGTCGACGTCTCGGATCCGATCACCGAAAAAGTCTGGGCAGCAGCACGATCGAGTCACATCGCACTGGGATGTCGGCACTACGGCCTGTTCGACTTTCGCATCGACCCGGACGGGGAGCCGTGGTTTCTCGAAGCCAGTCTCTACTGCTCCTATTCGCCGTCCAGCGTGTTGGCGGTGATGGCCGCGGCCGCGGGCATCACCGTCGAAGATTTGTTCGCATTCGCGCTCGAAGAACTGCCGGTGAAGGAGTCGTCGTCATGACGTTGGGAATCGAGATGGCCGATCTGAACTTGGAATCGGTTTCGGTAGAGCAACTTCGAGAGCTCCTCGCCGAACACGGGGTGTTGATTCTGCCGAACCAGCCCGTCGACGATCATCGCTTCCTGGCGTTCCTGCGCCGGTTCGGAGAGTTGATGTTCACCGAAGGCGAGACGCCTGTTCCCGACTGTCCGGATCTGAACGTCATCAGCAACGTCGGCCGCTCCACGCCGCCGAAGTCCACGTTCCACGTCGACACCACCTACATTCCGAATCCACCCGCCTACACCGCGTTACGCGCGGTCGAAGTTCCCGCGGCCGGAGGCAGTACGTTGTTCAGCGACCAATACGCCGCATACGAGACGCTTCCAGCGGAAGTGAAGGAGCATTTGGCCGGGCGCACGGTGACGCACCGAGTGACCGGCGTGGCGTCGGATTCCGATTCTTCCGCCGACCATCCCCTCTTCGCCGTTCACCCGATATCGGGACGCACCGCGCTGTCGCTGTCCGCGCCCGCTCGCTGTGTCGCGATCAGCGGACTGACCGAAGACGAAGCACGAGACACCGTTCGCTACCTCGTGGAGCATTCGACGAGGGAGGACAACCTGCTGCGGCACAACTGGTCCCCCGACGACATGGTGATGTGGGACAACAGGTGTGTGATGCACCGCGCCGATCACAGCGGGGTGGTCGGCAACCGGGTGATGCACCGCGGGATGGTGGCGAGCACCCACCCGACTGCCTCTGTGTGATCGATGACTCAAAGATTTGCCGCCGCGGCTCACGCCCGGAGAATCGAGTCATGACTTCCCCCTTGGCGATCAGCCGCGAAACAGCCGTCGGCGCCGAAGCTCGTCTGTCCTGGATCCTGTCCGGACTGGCAGGCATGGTGGGTGCGGTCGCGTTCCTGCATTCCGCCGGCTACTTCGTGACCTTCATGACCGGCAACACCGAACGAGCCGTCGTCGGACACTTCGGCCATCCGGAGGGCAAGGAGGTGGCGCCTGGGGCGTCACCCTGGGCCGCATTGGCCCTCATGGCCGCGTTTCTCGGCGGCGTGATCGTCTCGTCGATCTGTCGGCGCCGCTACTGGTCCAACCACCCCCATGGAGCGACGGTGTTGACCACCGTTGCGCTGGGAGCGGCGGGTCTTATCGACATCGCCGTCTCTGGGTGGTCGTCGGCAAATGTGAACTTCTACCCGATCCTCCTCGTCGCCTTCGCGCTGGGCGCGTTGAACACCGCGTTCACGAAGAAGGAGGAGACGTACATCCCGCTCAGTTACGTCACCGGAACGGTGGTCAAGCTCGGCCAGGGAATCGAGCGTCACCTCTTCGGCGGCGGAACACACTACGACTGGCTCTGCTACGCAACGCTTCTGGGCTCCTTCGCGGCGGGAGGTGCTGTCGGTGCGTTCATCGGCGTCGTGATCACCGGGCCGCAGGTGCTACTGCTCACTGCGCTCATCAGCTTCGGTGCAACGATCTTCACGTTCACCCACACCGAACGGAACTCGTTGCTCGGCTGATCGGTGGCTGATCGGCTAATCGGTGACCATCGGGGATGCGCCGACGATCGTGCGCAGCATTCGGTCGACGACGGGACGTGGCAGCCGCGATCCGATCAGCACCTGCCTCCCCACAAGACCCTCGATCATGACGACGAGCATCTCCGCATCCCCCTGGGGGTCTTCGGATTCCAACGACGCGACTATCCACTGGGTGTACGCGACGAACGCGGCCCGCTGGGAGTCGAACAGATCGCGGATTTCCCGATCATGTTGCGCTTCACCGAGCAGGATGCTGCGCGCGATCACTCTTTTCGTTGCTTCTCCGGTGGTCATCGCCTCGATGAAGTCGATGATGCGGTTCACGACCATGTCCACGGTGAGTGGTTTGACGTCGACCAGACCACCGAAGGTCGCGCCGGCAGTGTCGTAGTCGCGGGCGAACAACAGCTCGAGCGCCAGGTGCAACAGTCGTCCGCGAGTGGGCGCGTGGTAGTTGACCGACCCGGGGCTCAATCCTGCTGCAGCGTCGACCGCCCGGTGCGTCAAGCCGCGAAAACCTTGCGTTGCCAACACTTCGATTGCTGCCGCGGCGATTTCGTCGCGCCGACGCACTCTCGACTCGTCGTCCTTGGGACGGGCAGGACTCATACCACGGAGTCTAGTGCCCCACCATTGACAGTTGCCGAAGTCACGTCATAGTCTCAACCGATGTTGAGGAACCCCGCCCGATGAGCCGCGGCCCGTCGCGACGACAAATAATGGTGGGTGCCGCCGCGGCTGCAGCCACGGCTGTGTTCGGTCCCGCGGCACGAGCGGTCGCAACTCCCGGCACCGGTTCGAGTGAAGACTGCGGCGAGCGGTACCAGGGCTACCGCGACATCGACCGAGGACGGCCCTATGCCCATTTCTTCGCCGCACTGACGACACCGGCACCGGCCGTCGTGACCGACGCAGTCGGCGGGCCGCCGATAGCGCCGGAGTGGGTCCCGCACTTCGATTCCATCACAACCGATCTCGCGCCCACGGGATATTCGGCGATCGAAACCGGCTACGGACGACGCGCCGACGGCATGACGTTCGTGGCGGTGCGCACCGCGATGCCCCGGGTCACGGCAGCGATGTGGGATTGGTGGTTCGGTTGGCATTCCGCCGAGGCGGCCCGCTACAAACTGTGGCACCCCGATGCCCACCTCCACGCCGCGCTCGCCGAGGACCGGACGGCCCACGCGATTCCGGACAGGGCGAAGTACATCGGCAACACATCGTTCGTGGACGAGTACGTCGGCCCGAAGCTTCAGCAGCTGGGTATCGGCTTCCGTGACCCTGTTGCACACGGTTTCGACGTTCCCGCAGACCAGACGGTCGTCTTCGGCCGAGTGGGAAGTTCCATCGCACCGGTGGATCTGGGCTGGCTCGCCCATCAGGTTCGGCCGGTACAGGGCGGTGCCGAGATGCGCAGCCGCTTCTATCTGAACCTACGAGGATTGCACGTTCCCGATCCGAAGCAGGCCGTGTGCGCAGTTCGCCGGGGTACGTCCGTGGATCCGAGCGACCTCGTTCTCGGACTCGACCTCGCCCGAGATCTGCTGCTGCACTGCGGACAGGAGATGAACCACCTCGCAGGGTTTCTGCCGGAGCTGCACGCAGAGTTCGGCGGTTGATCCGTCCACGAGGGGCAGCTAGTGACCCAAGAAGACTTTCGCCAGCACGATGAGCGCCGCGACGACGGCAGTGGCAAGCCCGATCACCAGGGCCCGAAACGTCGGACGGTTCCCGCGAACTCGTTCCGTGACAATCGGTATGGTGGCGATTCGTACGACGATCACCGCACCGGCCAGCAGTTCGGCCCATTGTGCCGGAAGCACCGACAGCCACCCGAGCGCCAGCATCGCCGCCGGAAACGTCCCGGAGCTCAGAATGGGGACTGCATCCCGGAATTCCTCGATGGCCTCGAAAGTGCGCTGTTCGTCCGTTGCATCACCGTGCGCCTCCGGTATCTGGCTCCCGGCGACGAAATCTGCGAACACATGCGCGAGAAAAGTCGTTGCCGCAGTGGCCGCTACGAGAACGGCCGCCGTCCCGTGCCCGATGGAACTCGGAGTGGAGGCGGCAACCGCGGCGAGGACCAGGATGTTGCCGTAGATGTACGCCGAGAGCCTCCTGGCCGCCCGAACGGGCGACAAGGGGCCGTCGGACCGGGTGACCAACCGACGGTAGAGATGGGTGCCGCCGGGGCGGTGTCCGGGATCGGTCATGCTGCAGATCGTCCCACGTGGCCGGCGATCGGTCGACGAATCATCCCTGCTGGTCGGCCAGCCACTGCCGAATATCGTCCGTGACGGGCTCGACCATGTCGTCGTACTCGTGATGTTCGCCGACGAACGCGGCCACCAACGGACAGATCGGAACGGCGTGCTTGTTCTCGGAACGCGTCGCGTCGAGCGCGTGCCGAACGACGATCGTGGCCAGACCACGTCCGCCGTAGGCCGCATCCACTTCGGTGTGGAAGAAGACGCGCCTGCCCTGCTCGTCGTCGGCGAACTCGGTGAAGCCGACCTGTGTGCCCTCGACCGAAATCGTGAACCTGTCTGCCTGCTGGGCGATCTCGACTTCGGCACCGGTTTTGTCGACCGTCATCGACGCTCCCCTTCTCTCGATGGCACGCCCCAGTCGGTTGGGTACGCGGTCGGGTCAGCCTACCCAGCTGTACACCGAAACCCAGTCCAGCAACAGATGCCCGTTGCTGTTTCCGGTGCCGTTGGTCTCGGTCTGCAGTTCCCAGCGCATCGGACCCGAGGGAACCCACTTGGTGCTGTCCAGAACCACGGTGTTGTCGAGGATGTAGCGCACGCGGCCCGGGGACCACTCGATGGTGTACGTGTGCCAATCGGTGAAGTTCGCACCGATGTTCTGGGCGACGTCCTGGCAGCCGCCGACGCACGAACCGGCACCCGAGTAGTGATGGAAGCCGCCGACCTGCCCCGCGAGACTTCCTTCGGGGAAGTCCATTTCACCGTCCGCAGGCCATCTTTCGGACTGCGGCCACAGCAGCCACGCGACGTAGTACTCGGCCAGAGTTGCCGAATCGACCTTGAATCGCGCTGTGTATCTTCCGTATGTCTGGTTCTGCCCTGCCGCGTTGATCACCGGCGAGACGCTGGCACCGGCCGGGACACCGTCGACATTGTGCAATCCGTAATCGAGCAGGCCGTCGTGCGTGGACAGCACGGCGTCCGCTCGGTACGGGCGCTTCTGATAGGTGTCCTTGTAGCACTTGGGGTACGTGCGCCACTTCTGATTCTGCGCACCGACGTAGACGATCTTGGTGGGATCGCAGTCGTTGGCCCAACTGCCGACGGCGGAAGGCTTCGCGAAGTCGTCGACGAAGATCTGCTTCCAACCGGGTAGGTCGCCCACCGGCGCGGCTACCCCACTGGGCGTGGTGGACGGAGTGGTCGGTGGCGTCGTGGGGGGTGGCGTCGTCGGGGGCGTCGTCGGAAACGGCGTGGTCGCGGTGATCCACTTCTGAGCAGCAGACCCGTTGCATTTCGCCAACACCGGTCGGTTTCCGTTGACCTCACGCGAATTCTGAATGCACAGGCCGGTCTTCTGCAGCAACGAGATCGAACCGTCCCCACGGATCGACCATTGCTGCGCAGGCTTGCCGTTGCACGCCCACGTCGTCAACGAGACGCCGGCCGCCGCGTAGCCCGATGCCGGCGACAAGCATCGGCCCTGCACTCGAATCGTGGCGTCCTCGGTACCGGTCCACGTCTGCGCGCCGGTACCGTTGCAATCCCAGATCTGGACGGGATTGTTCTGTCCGGTGAGGCCGCCCTTGTTGTCCAGGCAGAACCCTGCGGGCGTCTTGATCTGTCCCGAGGTGGCGGCCGCGGCCTGTGGCGCGTGAACTACGAAAGCCGAAAGTAATACGGTGGTTCCGAGCGTCACCAAGGAACGCTTCAGAACAGCACGGCCCGAAACAGTCATGGTTTCATCCTTCGAGAGACCGAACATCGCATTGGATACACGGCGGATAAATACAATTGATTGCCGGCATCTCGAATCATAGGGATGATTCAGACATTGCGCAGTGAATTCGCATTCACCCTAAAACGCCTGCTCAGAGGCGTAATTGAAAGAAATACGACCGGTACGAATTAGAGATTAAATATTAAACTAGTTGCTCCGGATCGAAAATCTATTCACGCGAATCGAATTGTCGAGCAAATCGTGCATCTGGACTTTTTACGACGTCATATCGATCATTTCGCTGGCAAACGAGCGAATCGCCAGCACCGTGCAGGATCCGGCGCGACAATTCGAGGGACGGTGCGCACAGCATCGCGGCTTCCCGAGCACCGGGTCCGGAAAGCGGCACCGAACACCCTCTGTACGGTGGAGAGAAGGACCTCGACCGCGCATCACAAGGGAAAGGAACTTCATGGATCGGCCACAGAGGCTGGAGAAAGACCCGAACAAAGGCTTCGTAGCGCTGCTGGGCTGGAGTTTGGCCGCAGTGGAAGCCCTGGACGCGTTCGATCGACGCTACGTCGTCGTCGCGCCCGAGTGGGCCGAGGCGTACTGCACCGAGCATGACATTCCGTACCTACCGTGGAACTTCGAGCGACTCAACGACAGGTCGCTCGAGATCGCGGAGACTCTCCGAGACAAAGGCGTCGATGTAGCGATACCGCTGTACGAGGAGACAGTCGAGTGGGCCGGTGCCATCAATTCCGTGCTGCTGGGCAATCCGAGGTTGTTCGGCCAGGCGATGCTGCTCCGAGACAAGGCACTGATGAAGCGCCGCGCACAGCTCGGTGGCATTCGTGTCGGCATCTTCGAGGAAGCACACGATCGTGAGGACGTCATCCGCTTTCTGCGTCGGGTGAACCAGACGCTGCTCAAACTCGACGGTGACCCGAACGACCCCATCCACCTCAAGGCCTTCGACAAGGCAGGATGCCTGGGCCACCGCGTCATTCGGACTCCCGACGAAGTCGACTCCATCCCGGACGAGGAGTTCCCGGTACTGATGGAGTCGCATCTCGACGGCTGGGAGTTCGCTGTCGAGGCGTGGATCCACAACGGAAAGATCAAGTTCCTCAACATCTCCGAGTACGTCACGCTCGGATACTCCGTCTTCGTTCCCGCGACGCCGGAGCTCGAGAAGTACCGCGAGCAGATCACGGTGCAGATCGAGAAGCTCATCAAGGCGTTCGACATCGAGTTCGGGTTCATCCATCCGGAGTACTTCGTCACCAGCGACGGAGAAATGTATTTCGGCGAAGTCGCCTATCGTCCACCAGGTTTCAAGGTGTTCGAGCTCCTCGAGCGGGCGTACGGCTTCAACGCGTACCAGGGCCTGGCTCTCGCCTTCGACCCGAAGACCACCGAGGAAGAGATCGACGCCTTCTTTCCGCGCGAGGTAGTCGATGCCACCGGTCACGCGGGATGCTTCGGGGTGTACCCACGGCGACGCGTCGTGAGCGATCTCGTCATCCCCGACGCGACCGCCGACGACGACTACTACGAGACCAACGACCTGTCGGCACCGGTCGAGGAAACCGTCACCAAGAGAACGGCTTTCGGTACCCACTGGGGCTTGCTGTACTTCTTCGGCGATGATCCGTACCGGATGCGCGACCTGCTCAAGCAACAGGAAGAACTGGACTTCTACGTGTGAAGCAGCAACTCGGCAACGACCACGAACCCACAACGCAGACGATGAACGACGCTGCACCGATCGACAAGGCTCTGATGTCGCGGCTGGCGCAACTCGATCACGCCGTCGACGCGCTGGCCGCCGCACCGGAGTTCAGCAAGAGCACCAAGGTGCGACGGGTTCTGGATTCTGTGCACCGAGTGTTGTTGCAGCCCGGCGGTTGTGGCGCGGTACGCGAACGCGCCGCGGCGCTGGAGAACGCCGGGCTGTTCGCCGGTACGGACTGGGCGCAGCCGGACATTCTCGTTCCCGCGTTCGTGAGTCCGAGCCTGCGCAGTGGCAACGACGACACCGTGGTTCTCGAAGCAGCCAGCGAGTTGCGGATGGTCGCGATCGTCGCCGGTGAGTACGAGCATCCCGCAGTCACCGCCGACGATGCGCGACGCTTCCTCTCCCAGGTACTCGCGTTGAACCTCGAGGTGTTGTTCACCCCGCCCTCGGAATCGGAGCGAGTCCGTTCGGGGCGGACAGCACACCTGATCCGCGATCTCTTCGGCTACGTTGCCGGGGAAATCGGCTACGACAGTGTGCTGGACGAGTTGCTCGAGGAGATCTGGCGGATTCTGCGTCAGCGTCCGATCCAGGTCGACACCATCAAGTCCATGGTCACGCGCATTGCGATCTATCGCGACGACCCGACCGTCGATCTCGGCACGTCCGGTCAAGGACTCGATCGGTTGACCACGGCGTTGTTCGGCACCACCGACGCGTGCCGCGAGGACCCGGGCGTGGAGGTCTACCGGAACCGCCTCGAGGCCATGGACGTCGAGGCACTGCAGTTCGAGGCCCGCGGTTTCGCACGGGCGATGCACGACACCGGTCTCGTTTCGCCGTACCACGCCACACTCACGCAATATCTCGTCGACCACTACTCGTATGTCCTACCCGAGGCCTTGGGGCTGTCCGACACCGGGCGTACGTGCCTCACTCGCTACCCGGAATTGGTCCACCGTCTGATCGAAGAAACCGTGTATCCCGAGACGGCGCAAAGTCTCTACGGATTGGCACTGCTCCTCGACCGCGGAATCCTGCATCAGCCGCCGATCGTGCCGTCCCTGTGGCGTCAACTATCGCTCACCCTCGCGCCCGCAGTGCGAGAACGCTTGATCACCACTTTCGGTCCGGTTCCGGCACCGGAGTCGCGATTGCTCGGTGGGTTGCTCTCCATGCTCGGACAACCGCTCGGTGTCGGCCAGGGCGACAATCCCACGTGCCAGTCGGCGCGCGCGCTGTCGATGTGGGCGTACAACGATCCCGACTACCTGCTGCAGATGGTGGTGTGGGCGGCACGAGACGAAGAGATCGTCATGCACTTCGAGGGCCAGTCGATCTCGTCCGTCGACAGCGAAAGTGGTGTCGCGACCTCGGATCCGGTCGATCTGGACCCGGCATCGCTGATTCTGGTTCCGCACCTGGACCGGATCTACGCCGAGATGGTCCGACGCTGCGCCGACAGACCGGGCGATCCGCATCGCTGGGTCAATCCCGAATTCCACGGGTGGTGGTCGGCCCGCGAGTTCCATATCGACGTGGACGTCGCGACCGGAAATCTGGTCGATCTCGATGGTTTCCTGCGGCAGTTCCATGCCGCTTATCACCCCGAGTACAATGGCCATCAGCCGCTGATCCACCCGCAACCCGCCGGGGTGGCCGTAACCGACAGCGCTGCACGGTATGTGGGGTGGCACGCCATCGCCATTCTGCGGGTTGCCCCCGATCCCGACGGCGTCATGCGGGTCTACTTCTTCAATCCCAACAACGACAGTGGGCAGGATTGGGGTGACGGAGTCGTCGTCGGAACGGCAGGGAACGGCGAACGCGCGGGCGAAGGCTCGCTACCGTTCGAGCAATTCGCGTCTCGCCTGTACATCTTCCACACGGATCCGTTGGAAAAGGGTGAGCCGGAGAAGATTCCGAACGCGGACATCGACACGATCGTCGGTTACATCGAACGCAGTTGGGGTGCCGAGCGTTCGGCGCGGGCTGCGTATCAGCCGTTCCAGGAGTAGACCGAGACCCAGTCCAGGATCAGATTGCCCTCGCTGTTTCCGTCTCCCTTGGTTTCGGTCTGCAGCTCCCATCGCATCGGCGTGGACGGCACGAAGTCGGTCGAGTCCAACACGACCGTGTCGTCGAGGAGGTACCGGATCCTTCCCGGTGACCATTCCATGGTGTAGGTGTGCCAGTCGGTGAACTGCGCGCCGATGTCGAGGGCGGGCGTTTTGCACCCGTCGGCGCACGAGCCCTCGCCCGAGAAATGGTGGAACCCACCGACGTTGCCCGACAGCGCACCTTCCGGAAAATCGAACTCGCCGTCGTACGGCCAATTCTCGGATTGCGGCCAGAGCAACCATGCCGCGTAGTACTCGGACAGATCCGGTGAATCGACTTTCAGACGCGCCGAATATCGTCCGTACGTCTGATACTGGTCGGCACCGATCAGTGGGGAGATACTCGCTCCGGCCGGAACGCCGTCGACCTGACCGAGGTGGTACTGCAGAGCGCCGTCGGCAGTGGACAGCACTGCATCGGGCCGATACGGCCGTTTGTCGTAGGTGTCGGGATAGCACGACGGATACGTGCGCCACCGCTGGCCCTCGGCTCCGGTGTAGACGACCTTCGAGGGGTCGCACTGATTGGACCAACTGCCGGTGGCGGACGGGGCGGTGAACTCGTCGACGAATATCTGCTTCCAGCCGGGCAGATCCCCGGTGGGTGCAGCAATTCCGCCGGGGTTGTCGGCGGTCGGTTCTGCGGCCGCTACCGGTGTCCACGTCTGCACCGACGAGCCGTCGCATTCGGCCAGCACGGCCACACGCCGAGAGGTCTGCCGTGCGTCGTCCGCGAGACAGAGGCCGGTGCCCGTCAGGGCGATCGCACCGGATTCGCCCGCGGTCCAACCGGCGACCGCACTGTCGTCGCAACTACCGAGGACAACAGGTACACCGGCTGCGGTCTCGCTGTTCTTCGGCACCAGGCACTGCGATTGCGACCGAACCGTGCCGTCGGCCTCGGCGACTACTTGCTGCGCCGGCGTTCCGTTGCACGTTGCGAGACGGATGGTGTCGGTGTCACTTCCATCGAGGCAGAGCTTGTCGGGAGACTCGATCTGCCCGGTGAAGGTCACTGCAGACGGTGTGTCCGTGTCCGTGGTCGAGTCCCCGGAGAACACGCCGCAGCCCACGACGAGTACGGACACGATCGCCAGCGTCCCCGAAGCGGGGAGAGTCCTCCCCGTGCGGCAACCACTACCCCACCGACCGAGACGCGAACGTGCACGAACAATCCGCATCGGGGTCGTCCCCATCGTTGCCTCCAAAGTGACGATCCGTCCCAGCCGAGGGTACAGATCGTCAGCAGGAGCAACTGTCGAGAAGCTTACGGAGCGAGATCAGTCCTTCTTGTCGAGCGATTCGGGCTTGTGCACTGCGTCCTTTCCGGACTTGTCACTTTCGACGCGGTACTGCGGATCGTCTTTCGAGGCCTTGACCTTGCGGCCGGCGGCTTCGGTCTCGGAGGTGATCTTCTCCTGCACCGTTCCCTCGGTGGTAGTTCCGTGGGTCTGCCATTCGACCTTGTCGCCCTTGTGCAAATCGTCCTTCGACATGTTCCGGTGATCCCTTCGTCGGTGGTCTGTCCATCGACACTTACCCACGAGCGCGTCGGCGCAATCAGCTGGTTCCCAGAGCCGGAGCCAGTGTGGTGAACCAGGCCTCTCGCAACTGGTCCTCGAACAGCGGCCAGGTATGCGCACCTTCGTCGCGCATGGATACCGTCGCCGGAACGTCGGCCCGACGCAAGGCGTCGACGAAGATGGACGTGCAGTAGTTGACCATCGCTTCGACCGCCATGCCGCCGAACGGTGGAACGGCACCGTCGGGAATGCGATCCACGGCGCCGGGCGCACCGCGTGACGAGCTCACGTACACCGCCGTTCCACGAAGTCGTTCGACATTGAGCGACGGGTCGTGGTCTCGCCATCCCTGACTTCCCGGCAACCCCCACATGTTGAACGGGTTGTTGAGTCCGCCGGCGATCATGGCCGAGATGCCTGCGGTGGCAAGCAGATTGGACGGTGCCGGGCATCCACTGAACGACGCGGCGGCGTCGAACACATCCGGGGCCTGGATCGCCAGATCCAGCGCCGGGCCACCGCTCATCGACAGCCCCGCGACGCCGCGCTTGCCCGTCGAGCCGTAAGCGGCGTCCACGGCCGCGGGTAGTTCACGGCTCAGATAGGTCTGCCAGAGGTTGGTCCCCAGCACCGGATCGGTTGTCTGCCAATCGGTGTAGAAGCTGAACCGACCGCCGATCGGTGCGACGACGGTGACGTTCTTGTCGAGAAAGAACTGTTCGACGCCGGAGTTGTTGAGCCAGCCGACCCCGTCCTCGTTGCCGAGGGCACCGTTGAGCAGAACCAGCGTGGGAGCGGGCCCACCTCCGGGCGAGTGCAGCACCTCGTTGGAGATGACCCGATTCATGGACGGAGAGAACACGTTCAGCACCGCGCGCGTTGCCGACACCTGGTGGATTCCGACGGCCCCGACTGCTGCATCGGCCGATCCGGTCGTGCCCGGCAGCGCCTGCGCCGGGTTTCCGGCCAACACTATCGACGCCAGTACGGCCGCCGTCACCACCGCGGTGGATCGAGTCAGCTTCTTTCTTATCTGTCCCACACGCAACATCAGCACCATACGAGGGTTGCACGAATTCCGCTTTCGACCGCTAACGATCCGATTACAAAACCGCCCGGTCCGTTCGCTGTTTCCCGGTAACTCTACGAACCTGCGGTACGAATTCGAGTGGCGCGCAGCGTCAGATGATGCCGCTCGGCCACCGAGGACGCCGACTCGGCCGCCCGCACGAACAGCTCGGCCGCCAACCGGAGATCGCCGGCCTTCTCGTGCAGATGCGCAGCAACCGCGTGGTACCGCGGTACTGCGGAATCGACGGCGGCGAGCGCCGCGAGACCGGCGGCCGGGCCGTCCGCTTCCCCCACCGCGACAGCTCTGTTGAGCCGTACTACCGGACTGTCGGTGATCGCGAGCAACTCGTCGTACCACTCGACGATCTGTACCCAGTCCGTGTCCTCGACCCGTTGTGCATCGGCATGCAGGGCGGCAATGGCGGCTTGTATCTGGAACTCGCCCAGCCGATCCCGAGTGAGCGCCGCCTGCAGAATCCGAACTCCCTCGGCTATCGAGACGGTGTCCCAGCTCGACCGATCCTGCTCGGCCAAGGGAATCAGCCGGCCGTCGGATCCGGTTCTCGCAGCGCGCCGGGCGTGGTGCAACACCATCAACGCCAACAGTCCAGCGGTCTCCGCGTCGTCGGACAGGGTCGCGAGCTGCCTGGTCAACCTGATCGCCTCGGCCGCGAGATCCACGTCCCCGGTATACCCCTCGTTGAACACCAGGTACAGCACCCGCCGAACCGTCGTGAGGTCGCCCGGAGCGTCGAAACGGACGTCGCGCACCGCCCGTTTGGCTCGGCTGATGCGCTGGGCCATGGTTTTCTCCGGCAGCAGATACGCCTGCGCGATCTGCCGCGTCGTCAGACCCCCGACGGCACGCAACGTCAGCGCTACCGCTGCTGCGCGTGTCAGCACCGGGTGCGCGCAGAGGAAGAACAACTGCAGTGTGTCGTCGACGCCGTGGACACTGCCCGGTTCCGGCTCGGCCGCAACCCGGTTCTCTCGATCCCGTCGAGCCTTCTCCGACCGCTGGGAGTCGAGAAACTTGCGCCACGCCACGGTGACGAGCCATCCCTTCGGGTCAGACGGCGCGTCACCCGCCTCTGCCGACGCTCCCCACACCGAGGCCGCCTGCACCAACGCCTCCTGGACGGCGTCCTCGGCCGCGGCGAAATCTGCTCCGCGGTGGACGAGAACGCCGATCACGGACGGAGTCAGCTCCCGCAGCAGGTGGGGGTCCACGGCGACCTATTCAGTCTTCGATCGTGGCAGGGGCCTCCATGAACGGACGCAGCTCCAGCCACTCGTTGATCGGCTCACCACCGGCGCCGGGTGCTGCCGAGAGCTGCCCCGCGAGTTCGAGTGCGCGGTCGTAGGACTCGACGTCGATGACCATCCAACCTGCGATCAAGTCCTTGGTCTCCGCGAACGGACCGTCGGTGACCGGGGGCTTTCCGGCCCCGTCCGACCGCACCCATGTTCCCTCGGGGGCCAGGGCCTGCGCGTCGACGAACTCGCCCGTCTTCTCGAGCTCGGCGGCGAAGTCTTGCATGAACTGGATATGGTCGTGCACTTCGGCCGGAGTCCACCGGTCCATCGGAATCCAGCCGGCAGGCTCGGGGGCCCCGCGGTAATGCTTGAGCATGAGGTACTTGGCCATGATGTCTCCTAGCGTCGGATGCAGTCATTCTTTCTGCATTCGCCCCTGGGACGGAGCCGGTCGGCCGATTTCTACACACTCGACCGAGAAACTTCACCGCATCGTGCGTCCGACCGAGCCGAGCATCTGGGTTGCCTCGACCACGCGTGCTGCCATGGCCGACTCGGCCGGCTTGCCCCACGATCGGGGGTCGTAGGCCTTCTTGTTGCCGTACTCGCCGTCGATCTTGAGAACCTGGTCGTACTTGCCGATCATGTGACCGGCGATGGACCGTGTGAACGCGTACTGGGTGTCGGTGTCGATGTTCATCTTGATCACCCCGCTCGCCACTGCCGACGCGATATCGGCGGCACTCGAGCCCGATCCACCGTGGAAGACGAGATCGAACGGCTTGTCCTTTCCGGTTTCGGCACCGACGACCGACTGGATCTCGTCGAGAATCTCGGGACGTAGATGTACCGAGTCCGGGTTGTAGACACCGTGGACATTGCCGAAGGTCAGCGCCGTCATGTAGCGACCACGCTCGCCTGCACCGAGCGCAGCGATCGTGGCGCGGGCGTCGTCGACGGTGGAGTACAACTGCTCGTTGATCTCGTGAGACACCCCGTCTTCTTCCCCGCCGATCACTCCCACCTCGATCTCGAGAATGGTGTCGGCCTGGACCGACAGATCGAGCAGTTCCCTTGCGATACGCAGGTTCTCGTCGAGCGGCACGGCGGAGCCGTCCCACATGTGTGATTGGTACAGCGGTGCCAGGCCGCGCGAGCGTCGTTCGATCGCGTCGGACAGCAGTGGGCGCACCCAATCGTCGAGGTTCTCTGCGGGGCAGTGATCGGTGTGCAGGGCCACCGAGATCGAATAGTGTTGCGCCACTTCGTGGGCGTACTGCGCGAGCGCCTTGGAGCCGGCGAAGCGGTTCTGCACGGCATTGCCGGACAGGTACAGCGCGGTACCGACCGACACCTGGATGATGCCGTCGCTCTCGGCTTCGGCGAATCCCTGCAGCGCCGCGTTGAGCGTCTGTGAGCTGGTGACGTTGATCGACGGGTACGCGAACCCGCCCTCCTTCGCGCGGTCCAACATGGCGACGTACTGTTCCGGACTGGCAATCGGCATGGGCTGTTCTCTCTTTCGGGTGCGGCTGGTCTTCAGCGTGTTGCTGCAGCGCAGCCGCACGAATTGCGGTGGGTGAACGTAGTCGGTACCGAAATGGACCGCGGCGCGTCGTCACGGCCTTCGATTCGACCGATCAACAGGTCGGCAGCGGTTCTGCCGATGGTCTGCACGTCCTGCGCGGCGGCCGTCAGGCGCGGCTCGAACAGATCGGACCACTCGAAATCGTCGTAGCACACGAACGCCAGGTCGTCGGGAATCGACAAACCAAGGCCGCGAACTGCTTTGAGGGAACCGATGGTCATCGAGTTGTTCATCGACACCAGAGCCGAAGGCCGGTCCGAACCCGTCAGCAGTCGACGTACCTCCGTCTCGGCCACCTCGACGTTGGACCTTCCCTCGAGAATCAACCGAGGGTCGACATCGATTCCCCGGTCGGCGAGCGCCCTGGCATAACCTGCGAAACGCTCTGTGGTCGACGAGATTCCGTCGATGCCGCGGACGATCGCAATTCGCTCGTGACCGGCGTCGAGCAGATGGACCGTCAGCTCGTACGCGGATTGCTCGTTCTCCGGGCCCACCTGATCGCACGGGATATCCAGCATACGGTCGATCAGCACGAGAGGTGTTCCGCTGCGCATGATCTCGGGAATCGTCGACTCCTCCGAGCCGGCCGCAGGCGCAAGGATCATGCCGTCGACCTGACGGTCCAGCAGAGAATCGGTGACGCGCCGCTCCGACGTCGGCTCGTCGTGCGAGTCACCGAGAATCAACACGTAGCCGGCCTCCGACAACCGCTGCTCGACGGCATAGACGAGGCTGCCGAAGTACGGATTGGTCAGCGCCGCGATCGACAGTCCCACCGTGTGGGTTCGACCGGCCGCGAGAGAACGCGCCACGACGTTACGCCGGTATCCGATCTCGACGATGGCAGCGTCGACGCGTTGCCGGGTCGCCGGGTTGACCTTACGAGTTCCGTTGAGCACGTGCGAGACCGTCGACACCGACACTCCGGCGATCCGAGCGACGTCGTCCATGGTGGGCATGTCAGTCGTCTCCGTGGGTATCGGACGCCGGCGGTCTCATGTCAATCGCAGGATTCGATCGGCGCGCTGGGCGGTCGACCCGATGAGCTCGGCGTTGCGTTCGTCCGAACCCAATGCCCAGAACTGCGCTTCCTCGGGTGATTTCCCGTACGCCTCGTGCCGCGCGACGAGACGCTCGTGCCGAACGGCCGTGTGCGGAGCCAGGAACCACACCTCGTCGATCATCTCCCGTGCAGCAGGCCATGCGTCGGATTGCATCAGCAGGTAGTTGCCCTCGGTGATCACCAGCGGAACGTCCGACGGGACCGGTACGGCGGACCCGATCGATTCCTCGATCTCTCGCCTGAACTTCGGTGCGTACACCAGCGGATCGCCGGGGCGTTGATCGTGAATCGCGGCGACGAGACGCGCATAGCCGCCGTCGTCGAAGGTATCGTGTGCGCCCTTGCGATCGAGCCGGCCCAGTTCGATCAACACCTCGTTGGCCAGGTGGAATCCGTCCATCGGAACCAGCACCGAAAGCTCGGGGCCCAGTGCATCCACCAACTGCTGTGCCACGGTGGACTTTCCGGCACCCGGTGCACCGGTCAGGCCGAGTATGTGCCGCTCTCCCGGCACGGCGAGCCGCCCGGCCAGCTCCACGAGTTCGTCGAGGGATGCTTCCTGCACCTGTCGGTCATTGCTCACTGTTGTCGCTTTCGAGTACGTGGGTGGGAAGTTCGCGTAGCCACGCTCTGGGGCCGATGACCGAACAGCGCAGCGCCGCAACGCGAGCCGACCGTCGGATACGTTCCTGCACGGAGCCGAACTGCGTCGAGTAGTACGCGTACGCGCCGTGGAAGACGTCGCCGGCTCCCAGTGTATCGACCACGGTGACCGCCTCGACGGCCACGGAGCCGGAGTTGCCCTCGGACCAGAATTCGACGGGCTCTCCGCCGTGGGTGGTGACGACCGTGCGTACGCCCGAGCGCACCAACGTCGCTGCGGTGGCAGCTGTGTCCGACGCTCCGGGCGTGCGAAAGTCCGCCGAGCACACCATGTCCGTGACGAACGGAATCAGCTCGCTCATCACGGGTTTCCAGCGTCCGGCGTCGACGACCGACGTGGTATCCCGCGCCGCCGCATGTTCCACGGCGGCGCGGGCGATCAGGGGGTGGTGGCCGTCGACGAGTACGACGTCGGCACCGGCGAGCACGGCATCGAGATCGTTCGGCGGCGCGGCGTCGGAGTGCACGGCGTCGGCCGAGACGACCGACCGGTCTCCCGTCGACTCGATCACCGTCACGGCCGAGACGGGTACTGCTCTCACGGTGCCCGCGATCGAGTCGACCACGCGCACACCGCATTCCGCAAGCTCTGCCTTGACCAAGGCAGCCACCGGATCGTCCCCGAGCGCAGTGACGAGAACGGCCGTACCACCCAGTGCGGCGAACGTGACGGCGGCGTTGGCGGCAGGACCGCCGGCCGCAACGAACTGCGCGTTCGACGTGATCTTCTGGTTCGACGCCGGCGGCGACGACACTCGATGAATCACATCGAGTGTCGCCAGCCCGACGAAAACGCCGACCGGGCGAGACACATCAGAGGCCGGCGCGTTCCTCATCGGTCGGCTCCTCCGCGCCGGTCATGAGCGCGACGACCTCGGACATGGTGCGCTTCTTCGGATCCACGACGCCTGCGCGTTTGCCGAGGCGGTGGATGTGGATGCGGTCGGCGACCTCGAACACGTGCGGCATGTCGTGACTGATGAGCACCACGGGTATCCCACGGTCGCGAATCGTTCGGATCAGGTCGATCACCATGCCCGATTCCCGCACGCCCAGAGCTGCGGTCGGCTCGTCCATGATGATCACCCCGCGGCCGAATGCCGCTGCTCGAGCCACTGCGACGCCCTGACGCTGCCCACCGGACAACGTCTCGACGGCCTGGTTGACCGACTTGATCCCGATCTTGAGGTCCTGCAGATGCTTCGACGACTCGTCGCGCATTCTCGGCATGTCCAATCGCCGAAAGATGCTGCCGCTGATGCCTTTGCGCTTGATCTCGCGTCCGAGGTAGACATTCGAGGCGATATCGAGCGCAGGAATGACGGCCAGGTCCTGATAGACCGTCTCGATCCCGGCCGCCCGGGCATCGCGGGTGTTCTTGAACGACACCGGCGAGCCGTTCATCAGGATCTCTCCCGAATCCGGAATGACAGCTCCGGCCAAAGCCTTGATGAGACTTGACTTTCCGGCACCGTTGTCGCCGATCACTGCCAGTACCTCACCGGCCCGCAGCTCGAAATCCGCGCCGTTGATGGCCGTCACGCTGCCGTAGGTCTTGACCAGACCACGTGCTTCCAGAGCGAGGGGGGCAGTCACTGTGACCTCCTGCGTGCGAATTGATCGACGGCCACCGCGACGATGACGAGAATGCCGGTCGCGACGTTCTGGTACAGGCTGTCGACGCCGGCCTGGGTGAGCCCGTTGCGCAGCACCCCGACGATCAGAGTTCCGATGAGAGTCCCGATGACGGTGCCGCGGCCACCGAACAGGCTGGTTCCACCGATGACGACCGCGGTGATCGTTTCGAGGTTGGCGTTCTGATAGGCGTTCGGGTCGGCATTGGGGATTCGTCCGAGCGCTGCCCATGCCGCGATCGCGGCGATGACACCGGTGACAATGTAGACCGAGAACAGCACGCGACCGGACTTGATGCCGGAGCGGTCCGAGGCCTGCGGGCTACCACCCACCGCGTATATGTGTCTGCCCCAGGATGTTTGGGACAGTGCGTACCACATCACGGCGTACACGAGCAGCATCACCACCACGCCGTAGGTGGTGGAAAAACTGCCGATTTTGAACGACGTCCCCAGCAGTGTCAGCGGCCCGCTCGGCACCTGGTAGGTCTCGGAGCCGGCCAGCAACCTGGTGGCTGCCTGGATCGCGGTGAACGTGCCGAGTGTGACGATGAACGGCGGCAGTCGCAGCATCGTCACCAACCCGCCGTTGATCGCGCCGAATGCGACACAGACGGCAAGCGTCGAGCCGAGCGCCACCACCGGGCCGTTGGCACCAGCGGTCTGCGCCATGACGATGGTGCCCATCACGGCCACCGCGCCGATCGACAGATCGATACCGGAGGTGAGGATGATGAGCGTCTGGCCGACGGCCAGAATGCCGACCACCACGGACTGCTGCAGAATCAGAGAAACGTTCTGCGGGTTGAGAAACGAGCTCGAAATCGAGCTGAACACGATGATGGCGATGACGAGCGCGGCCATGGGCCCGAGCAGCGGTTCACGCAGGATGGTTCCCACGTTGAACCGGCTCGGAGCCTTGGGAGGCGCGGCGGTATCGGTGCTCACGAATCAGTTCCTGGTCCTCGACGGATTTCTGCGATCAGCCCCAGCAATTCGCTTCGCCCCATGCGGTGTCCTGGGATTCGATTCCGGCAACAGGCTTGTCGGTGACCAGCTGAGAACCGGTGTCGTTGAAGCCACTGGGCTTGGTGCCGTCCTGGGCGAACTTGACCACAGCGTCGACGCCCTGCTCGGCCATCTTCGCCGGGAACTGCAGCACCGTCGCACCGATGATGCCGGACTTGACGTTCGCGATACCGGTGCAGCTACCGTCGATCGAGCCGATGGTGATCTGATCGGCGCGGCCTGCGGACTGAATCGCCTGGTAGGCACCCGCCGCGGCGGGCTCGTTGATCGTGTAGAGCGCATTGACACCCGGAGCGCGCTGCAGCAGGTTCTCCATGGCCGTCTGCGCCTTGGTCTGGTCGCCGTTGGTGTTCTCCTGGCCGACGATCTCGGGAGAGCTGTCGGTCAAGCCCATTCCTTCGAGGAAGCCGTCGTGACGGAACGTGTCGACGGTGCCGCCCGCGGTGCCGTCGAGCATGATGACCTGGGGTGCAGTGGTTCCCAACGTGCCCTTGACCCATTCGCCCTGGCTGACGCCTGCCGCCTTGTTGTCGGTGGCGAACGTCGCGTCCACTGCGTCCTCGGGGTCGGTGGCCGTGTCGAGGGCGATGACGACGACGCCTGCGTCGCGTGCCTTCTTGATCGCGTCGAGGACTCCGGTGGAGGAGTTCGGGGTGATCAGAATGCCTTTGACACCCTGGCCGACCAAGTTCTCGATCGCCGCGACCTGACCCTCGTTGTCACCGTCGAATGCACCTGCGAGAGCGACCAATTCGGCTCCACTGGAGTCCGCCTTGGCCTGAGCTGCCTCACGAAGCTTCACGAAGTACGGATTGGAATCCGTCTTGGTGATGAGTCCGACCTTGACGCTGTCCGAATCCGAACCGCTGCATGCAGTCAGTCCGAGTACGAGGGAACCGGCCATCAACGCGGTTCCGATCGTCAGCGTGGTCTTCCGACGGTGATTGAACATCTGGACTCCCTTGTCCTCGCTCCGCAGGTCGCGTCGCTCGATTGCAGGAGCGTACGACCAATACAAGCGCTTGCGCATGCGCTTTCGCGAAATAATTCCGAAAACTTTTCCGACCGGCCGGCGTCAGCTCGTCACCACGCCGCTCAGCCCCAGTTCCCGCAAACGCGCGCGCGTTTGCCATCCGCGCGCTGAATAGTGCCCGATCGCCCCGCTATTCCGCGCGCATCCAACGAATGCGCGCGCGTTTGCCCACGCCGAATCGGTCTCCTCGCGTGCTCGACGAGTCCTCGTCCACCACGGAATTCGGCTCGTCGTACGTGACGGTGATGTCTTGGAATCCCTTGTTACGCTGCGCTTCTGCTTGGCCGGTGTAGGAGTTCTTGTCACCCTCGGTGAGTTCGACGTTGTCGGTGAACGGCGTCAGCAGAGCCCGGGGATGCAGGTGGTCTACGCGCACGGCGTTGATCTCGATGCACAGCACGATCAGCACCGACGCGACGTACAGGAAACCGAGCAGACCGAGGACGATGGCGAAGATGCCGTTGCTTGCACTCGCGTTGCCCACGACGTAGCGGATGTAGATGCCGCCGAACGACTGCAGCGCCTGCCAGACGACGGCCGCGATCGCCGCACCGGGGAGTACGTCGCGCACGCTCAGGTCCCGCGCGGTGCCGATTCGGAAGGCCGCGGTGAAGACGGCGGCGTTGACCACCACCGCTCCGACGAGTGCGAGCGCACCACCGGCGAACCCGAACACGCCCGAGGACGCGACGCCGTTCAGCACCGTCAGTCCGATGATCGCCGTGCCGACAGTGCTGAGCAGCAACAATCCGCGCAGCCGACCCTTGATGGGGTCCGGTTGCTCGTTGCGCGGCACCGACCACGCGGTGTTCATCGCGTACTGCACGGCCAGCGACACTCCGAGTCCGCCGTACAGCGACCCGACGACGCCGATGACGATGGCCGTGGTTCCGCCACTGAGGCGGTCCGGTTGACCGAGCTGGTCACCGATGACCGGGATCTGACTCATCGCCGAGTCGATGATGCGGGTCTGCAGCTCCGGGTCTCCGGCCAGCACGATTCCCAGCAGCGTGGTGAACAGCAGCAGAAGGGGAAACAGCGACAGGAACGAGTAGTAGGCGATCAATGCCGCGAGGTAACCGCCCCGGTCGTCCATGAATTTGTAGAGCACCGCCAGCGGGAAACCTGCCGAGGGGTGCCTACGCTGGAAGTTGTCCACCTTCGCGACCATCATCGGTCGAATGTAGCCAGCGACGAGCCTGCGGAAACGTCGACGCTCCGGCTTTCGGTGTGACCCAGCTCTCACGATCTGGACGTGCGCTTCGTCGGTCGAGTTCCGACCAACCCTTCGAGAACAACCCGAACCGAGAAAGGAACTCGCCATGAGCTTCATCGACAAGGCCAAGAACGCAGCAGAGGACGCCATCGGCAAGGCGAAGGAAGTTGTCGGCGACGCAACCAACAACAAGGACCTCGAGGCCGAGGGCAAGAAGGATCAGGGTTCGGCCGGCGTCAAGAAGGTCGGCGAGAACATCAAGGACACCTTCAAGTAGGACGCGGTGCCCCGGAAGGGTCGTCGATCGAATGATCGGCGGCCCTTCGTGCATCCCGCGACGATGCGCGGAGATACTCACCGGACCACCGCATCGCGAACCGTATAAAATCCATTGATCCGGCCTCGAGGTCGGGACAGGGCGTCCAGAAGCAGGCGCACGATCGAGGATCTCGCCGACGCGACGACGTCGACGGTCCACCGCGCGAGAGGATCGTGTGAATGACTGATTCACCGGCCGAGCAAGACACGTCTCGAACGTCCGAAGCACTGTCGCTCGCGCAGTTCGCTCGATCGCTGCGCGACACTCATCGGTCGATGCCGCAGACGTTGAGTGAGATTCTCCGAATGGCGATTCGGCTCATACCGGGCGCAACCACCGGATGCATCACCACGGTGAACAAGGGTGAGCGCACAGTCGTCGCGTCGACGGACCTGATCGCCGAGAAGCTGTGTCGGTTGCAGTACGAACTCGACGAAGGTCCGATTCCCACCGAGGTCCGACACCTCGACGTCGTCGTGTCCTACGATCTGGCAACCGAACCGCGATGGCCGCAGTTCGCTGCGATGGCCATCGAGGCCGGTTTCAAGTCGCTCTCGGCCTTTCAGCTCTACAGCAACGCCGATGACCTCGGGGCCCTGGTGTTGTACAGCGACGTCACCGGAGCGTTCGACGCCGATGCGGTAGCGATCGGGGAGGCCTTGTCTGCGCATGCTGCCATCGCAATGCTCAGTGCCCGCGACACCGAGCAATTCCGGACCGGCTTGGCCAGCCGGGACATCATCGGCCAGGCAAAAGGCATGATCATGGAACGCTACGACCTCGACGCGGTACAGGCGTTCGACCTACTGGCGAAACTGTCGCAGCAACAGAACCTTCCCTTGCACACCGTTGCCCGCAACCTGGTCGACGCCGACCACCCCACGAACTCGACGTTCTGACCCTTCCGCGGTCACAGCCCTGGCTCCGGCTGGCAGTGCGGACACCACCATGTTCGACGTCGATCGGGGTCGTTCGGCACGTCGGCCTCGACACGAATGACGGTCGCGCACCGCAGACACGGTTTACCGGCCCGACCGGCAACCCAGTGGGTCCGGCCGCGACGAGTGTCGCCGGTGGTGACCTGCATGGCCCCGGGGGTGCTCGCCGAATGCCGCATCGCCCGCTCGAGCAGAGTCACCAATTTCTCCGCGTCGACGCCTGCCGACGGAGCCCAGGGCCACAGTCCATGCAGAAAACACAGCTCGTTCGCCCATAGATTCCCGGGTCCCGCGATGACCCGCTGGTCCAGGAGGGTAGAGACGATCGGCCGAGACCCCTGCGCGAGGATGTTCGATGCCGCACGATCGGTGTCGAACTCGGCGTGTAATGGGTCCGGTCCCAGATGCGCGACCAGCGCATTCATCGAGGCCTTGTACCCGTAGTCGACGACCGGCAACAGGATTCCGTACGCGGTCGGCCCGTCCACCGCGGCCAGCCGCACGCGGACGTCGGGCTGCACCCGCCGCGGTATCGAGCGGCCGGCTCGCACCACCGTCCACGATCCCGTCATGCGGAGGTGGGTGTGCAGCGTGGTGTCGTCGTCGAAATCGGTGAACAGATGCTTACCGTGCGTCCGGTGCGCGACGACGGTTCGCCCGGCGAGATTCTCGACGGCGTGTGCGGGCACGTTCAGTCGCCCTGCCCGTAGCGTGACGCCGTCCAAGGCTTGCCGCAATCGTGCGGCGAGCGCGTGGACGGTGTCACCTTCGGGCATGGACTCCGAGTATCCCGAGGACGGCACAACCAATCGGGCGAGCTGATGCTCCGACGGGGCTGAACCTCCGGACGTCCCCGAACTCGTAGCAGATTGCTACACTCGATCAGGCCACACCGAGAGCAGGAGCGCCCATGACGAACGTCGCCGATCGCGTCACACGTTTCTCGTCGGACCTCGTCGATGACGCCGCCGCAGAGGGCGAGCGCGAGAATCGCTCTGCCAGGCAACAATTGGAGCACTGGGCAAGAGTAGGCCGTGAGGTGTCGAGCCAGCGGGCGGTCGCACGCCGCCGCGTCGAGTCCGCACTCCTCGGTCGCACGCCCCTTGCCGAACTCACACCCGAGGAGGGTGTCGTGTTCAATGCCGAGGTTGCCGCAGCCATCGAGGAGTCGATGGCTACCGGACATCATCTCGAAGAACGCACCGCACAGGGACGCGTGTCGGTATTCCTCGACGAGCACGGACGGGTCGTCAAGCATCTTCCGGACGGTACGCAGACAGTGCTGTGAAACGCCTCGATCTCGTCATCGGCCCCAATGGATCCGGCAAAACGACGTTCGTCGAGCAGCGCCTGCTTGCACTCCTCCCGCTCAGCGCCTTCGTCAACGCGGATGTCATCGCCAAGCAGAACTGGCCGCGATCCTCGGAGGCACACTCCTACGAGGCAGCGAAGGTGGCCGCTCAGCTTCGCACTGCACTCGTGGACGCCGGCGAATCGTTCATCGCCGAGACTGTGTTCTCACATCCCTCGAAACTCGAATTCGCTACCGCCGCAAAACAAGCAGGCTATGTGATCGTGGTCCACGCGATCATGGTTCCGGTCGAACTGTCGATTGCCCGCGTCGCAGTGCGGGTCGAGGAGGGTGGGCACCACGTACCCGAGGTCAAGATCCGAGAGAGGTACGCGAGACTGTGGCCACTGGTCGCGAAGGCCATCGAACTGGCCGACCACGCGACCGTGTACGACAACTCGGCCCCCGACAGGACCCGCATCGCCGCGCGATACGTCGACGGCGACGTCGTCGGCGATACCCACTGGCCGCCTTGGACACCGGCGGCGCTCACGCGCCGCCGGTGAGAGTCGGACTTTTCGTCAGTGCGCGGGCCGCCTGACGTATCCGACCATGAAGTCGACCGCCAGGAAGGCGACCAGGCTCAGCCCCAACAAGGGCAGGAACCAGCCGACGGCCACGGCAGCCGTGGCGAGGAGCACCGCGGAGATCGGCGAGATGCGGCGCAGTCCCCCACGCAGAGGCGGCCGGCCTGCGGTGAGTCCAGCGCTCTTCGTGGGGCGACGCTTCCACCACATCATGTAGCCGCGCACGATGACCGATGCCAAGGCGAGTGAAAGCCCAACCAGGGCAATCTGATTGGCCACGCCGAACAGGGTCCCCATGTGCAACTGAATTCCCCAGGCCGCCAGCTTGGCTGCCACCGGCCAATCGGCGAAGTATTGGGTGTCGATCACCGCGCCGGTGCTGCCGTCGATCGAGATCGAGTTGTTCGACATCACCCAGGGCTGACGGGTTTCGGCGACGACGAACGCCACGTCGTCCGACGCCGGGATCGACGCCTCCGCCGCTCCGTCGATGCCGTTCGCTGCGGCAGTATCGAGCACCGAATCGATGCGGCCGACATTGCTGTCTGTCGCCGACGCATCGGCCGACATGTCCATCGAATGCCCACCGTGGCCCGAGTGATCCCCCGAGTGATCCCCCATGGTCGCCGCGTCGGAGGAACCGATGGTCGTGGCGACGGCAGGGGTCGTCCAGCTCAATGCCGCACGGAGGTCGGTGACGTTCGCGCCCGCGTAGGTGGACCACGTGAGTCCGGTGGCGGAGAGGAAGATCAGACCTACAGCGATCCAGACACCGGCTACGCCATGCCAGTTCAAGGATCGGTTGCGGCCCTTCGATTCACGATCGAAGGTGAGCAGTGTCGCCCGGTCTCGGTTGCGTCGGTAGCGATCGATCCACAGGTACAGGCCGCCGAGCGCGATCACCCACAACCAGGATGCGGCCAGTTCGCTGTAGATCCGGCCCGGTTCACCGAGGTGCAGGTGTCGGTGCAGTTCCGAGATCCACGTTCTGGCCGGCAAGGCGCTCGAGGAGCCGTAGACGGCAAGTTCACCCACCGGTGACGCCGTGGCGGGATCGACGAAGACGGCCAGTCGTCGCGATTCGCCGAGGGTCGGGTCGGTGAACAGCACTCGGGTGGTGTCGCCGACTTCGGCGGCGGGTCGCACGGCCGACACGGTCAGATCCGGCCTCTCGGCCTGAGCGGCTCGGATCTGTTGGGCGACCGGGACAGCCGGTCCGGTGGAGTCGACGTGCAGATAGTCGCGGTAGACGAGTTGTTCGATGGTCGGGGCGACGGCGTAGAGGCCGCCGCTGACGGTGGCGATCAGGATGAACGGTGCGATGAGTATGCCCGCGTAGAAGTGCAGACGAAGAATCAGCGGACGCCAGCTGCGCGGGCCGGACGGACGGGTGGGCGGGGGAGGATCGGCGACGCGTTCCTTTTCCGGTGTGGACATGAGAGCTCGTTTCGTGAAGGCAGGGGTGGGCGCGCGCCGTGGGCACGGGTCGACTCGATGTCGAGCGAATCGTGCTGTGCGCGTGAAGAAATTGCCGCAGCTCTGCTCGCCCCCGCGGTGCAGGAGCGGTAGGTGGGAGGCTGCGGTCAGTACGACGCGGCAGGCGGTCCGCGGTTCCCGGAGCCCGAGAGATCGAGGAGCCGGTGGACGCCGGGTGTGCGATACAGCGGAAGCGGGGCGGCACTCTGCGAGTCGTCGACGACGAGAATTGCCAGTATCGGGAGTATTCGACGAACAACGGTGGCTGCGTGCGAGATCCCACGCTCGGCCCCGTGCACGATCACCGCGCCGACGACGATCGCGATCGCGTGGGCCGCAAGCATCTGCTGCGTCAGCACCGAACCGTGGTGATCGCCGTCGACGATCGTCAGCAGCACGTGTCCGATTGGCTGCGCAGCGGCCAGCGTCGCCATCAGCTGCAGGCGAGGCGCGATGACGATCGGCACTGCGCCTGCGGCGTAACCGAGTCCCGCGCACACCAGTGCCAACAGGACGATCGCGGCGTCGGAGGGGAACATACCTCCGCCGAATGCGTGCGCGGTGGCGGTGATCGTTGCCGTCAGAGCGCCGACGGCAGACCCGCGCAGGGCTGCGGATCCGTCCGGGGTCGCGGGCACGAACAGCAGACTACTACCCGTTTCGGCAGAGGCACTGGCGTCTCGCCTATGTCGCATGGTTTGTGCGCGAAAACCGATCCAGCGGTCTTTTTCAGGTCCGTTATGGTGATCGCGAGTATCACGCCACGTTCAGAGAGGATTGCCGTGCCGGACAGTTCGGATGTGGCTCAGGCCCGTGTGTTCGCCCACATGCTCGCGGCCGAAATTGCGTCGACATCGAGCCGAATCGAGGTCTCCGAGAACTACGCCCACAAGGCCTTCCGGGTGGGCGACCCCCGCAGCGCGAAGTGGCACACCGACGAGGCCCGCGCTCAGAAGCAGGCGCTGTACGAATTGCACCGCCAACTGGACGCACTGCACAGCCGCTTCCAGATCTCGAAGGGTGAACCCGAACCCGTGTGCTGACGTCCGGCTCGGTGTGTGAGGGCGCCTGGTCCGGGGTACCGCGACAAGATGGTTTTCGACAAGACAGACAACGGCTCGGGGGCCGAAAGCGAAGGACAACGAACGATCACGATCGGGTTGGTGGCCGACGAGGGATTCGCGTCGACGATAGCGGCCGCCATCGAACAGGAACTTCCGCCCACCATCACGATCGACGGAACCGATGCCCGACTGGACACGGCCCGGCCCGCAGTCACGCTGCCTCCCACCGAGGCAGGTTCTGCGCCGTTGGGTCAGTGGCTGGAGGCCATTCAGGCCACCAACACATTCGACCTGGTGCTCTGCATCTCCGAGGTTCCGCGACGCGTCGGGGCCAGCCCCGTCGTCGCCGAATTGCGTGACGGTTCGACCGGTGCGTTGTACGTACCCTCGTTCGGCACCATAGGAGTACGGCGTCGCGCTGTGGCGGTGGCCATCGCCATCGTGCACGATCTCCTCCGCAGCGATACTGCCTCGCGGCCACACCTGCGACGGTCGATGTCCAAGTGGGCTCCGGGCCCCGACCCCGACGGTGGCGGCGAGCGAATCCTGCTCACTCCCGGCATGTTCGGCCGAACACGCATGATCATGGGCATGATTCGCTGCAATCGGCCGTGGCGTCTCGTCCCCGCACTGTCGAGCGTGCTCGCGGCCGCGAGCGCCGCATCGGCGTTCGGTGTGTTCTACGCGAGCATCTGGCAGATGGCGGCCTCGATGACACCTGCCCGGCTCACACTGATCGGCGTCGCCGCCATCGTGGCCATCACGGTGTGGCTGATCTTTCCGCACGGCCTCTGGGAGCACCGACGGTTCCGCTCCTCGACCACCGATCGCTGGATATACAACTCTGCCACTCTCGGCACCGTCGTGGCCGGCGTGCTGTGTATGTATGCCGTTCTCTTCGCGGTCGTGTTGCTCTCTGCTGCCGTGGTGATCTCGCCCGAGTTTCTCACCGCTCAGATCGGGCGAGAAGCAAACACGGCGGACTACCTGTCACTGGCCTGGTTGGCGGCGTCGTTGGGCACGGTCGCCGGAGCAGTGGGCTCGTCGGTGTCCGATCGCAGCGACATCCTCAACGCTACGTACGGCCACCGAGAAATGCTCCGGCGCCAGCACAGCGCAGAACGGTCCCGCACCGACGACGCCGGTGCGGCTCAGCCCGCGGCTCGGTCCCAGGCCCAATGACCCAGGGCCGCGACGGCGGCGGTCAGCGCGGCACCGAGCAACACCGGTATCGCGATATCCACCCGAAGTAGCAGCGCACCGATGACGGCACCGACGAACAGCACGAGGATCGCCCAGAGCCGCCGGTTGAACAGCCGACCGGGGCCCTGGCCGACGAACGACTCGCCGGCGAGCGAGGTGATGGTCGACGTGACGACGACGGTCGTCATGTCCTTGACCGCGAGGAAGCGCGCAGCGAGCGCCTGAGCGCCCATGTCGACTGCGATGACACTGGCGATCGCGATACCGAGCGGCGAGTTGCCCTGCACGTCGACCACCAGCAGCGTGACGCCTGCTGCGAGAAGTGCCAGCGTTCCCACTGCGAAGATCGCGATGACCCGAATGTTCCATCCCGGCGCAGCCGAGCGAAGCGTCACCCCAGCCAGCGCGGCACCGAGCACGAAGGCGAACAGCGCTACCAGCGGGCCGACGATCGGGAGTCCGTCCTCACCTGCCACCCCCATACCGAGGATGACGATGTTGCCGGTCATGTTTCCGGTGAAGATGCGGTCGAGCCCGAGGTAGCCGACGGCGTCGAGCATGCCGGTCACCATCGTCAGCACCATCATCGACCACAATCGGAGATGACCGTTCACGGCCTTGTCGATGCGTTGCCCCACGCTGGGGCTTTCGGAATGTTCTTCGGCCGATACCGACTCGTCGACACTCATGCGGTCACCCACACGCCGCCGTCACTACGTGGGTCCGCGCCGGCACCGAGCGTTCCGTCGGCTGAAACCCTGGCCACCATGGAATGACCTGCGTTACTGTCCAATTCGGTGCCATGCTTGACGGTGAACACCGTCTGCGAGATCTGTTCGACGGCGGAGTCCTCCAATGTCGGCTCGACCAGTACCGAACCGTTGGGTGTGCCGGCTTCCAATCCGCCGACGATGAATCGGGGCGCGGAGACGGTCTGCTGCGGATCGAATCCACGCAGCGCCCGCAGGATCAACTGGGTGTGAATCTGCGACTGCGCTTTGCCTCCCATGGTCGAGTGGGCGGACACCGCTCCGTCCGCCCAGTCCACGATTACCGGAACGAGCGTGTGCGCGGGCCGCTTTCCGGACTCGACGCGATTGGGCGACGCGGCATCGAGAGTGAAGAACGCAGCTCGGTTGTGCAGCACGAGTCCGGTGTCGGGCTCGAGAATCTGCGCTCCGAACGAGTGAAAGACGGACTGTATCAACGACACTGCTGTGCCGTCCTTCGCTACGACGGCGATTCCGACGGTGTCACCGCCCGGACGCGGAGACGCGGTCGATGTCTGACGTTCGGCTCCTGCCACCCGGGCTGCCGCCGCCTCGTGAATTGCCGCGAAGCCGGCCGGGGTCAGCTGATCGTGGATATCCACAGTGGCACAGCGTGGGTCGGCGAGGTAGGTATCACGATGCTCGTCGGAATCGTAGAAGATCTCGGCCAATACCCCGGCGTCGACATCCCCCGCAGACGCACTCCCGGACAAGGCGGCACCGAGAGATCGAATCAGCGTGTAGCCCTGCGAGTTCGGTGGTGCCGTGGCCACCGAGAATCCGTCGAATTCGCGCACCAGAGGTTCTTCGACGATCGGACGATGACGTTCGAGATCCTCTCTCGATACCGGCACGTCGAGTTTCTTCAGTCCGGCGGCGAATCGGTCGGCCGTGTGACCGCGATAGAACGAACCGAGGCCGTCGGTCGCCAGGTCCGTCAGGGTCCGGGCCAACTCGGGCTGCACGACGAGGTGCCCGACGGGGATCGGCTGACCATCGACGAAGAATTTCGCGCGCAAGCCTGGATCGGTGATCAGTGCGTCACGGTCGAGCTCGATCATCTCGACGAGTCCGGGGCTGGCCGGAAACCCCTCTGTGGCAAGCGAAATTGCTGGTGCCAGTACGTTGCGTAACGGCAGCGAGCCACCGGCGTCGAGCAGAGCCGCCCACCCGGACACTGCACCCGGAACGGACACCGTCAGCGGACCGTTGATCGGCATGGTCTCGATCGTCTCGAACAGTTGGTCCACGGATGCGGCCGAACCGTATGCTCCCGATGCGTTGACACAGGTGGTGCTGCCGTCGCTCGTTCGCAGCAACGCGATGACGTCACCGCCCACACTGCACATGTGCGGGTAGACCACGGTGAGGGCCGCAGCTGCAGCGACCGCTGCATCGACGGCGTTGCCACCGGCTTCGACGATCGTGCGGGCAGCGTCGACGGCCGCGGTGTGCGGCGCGGCGATTGCCACGCCGGGTGCCGGTTGCGACTGTTCGGGCATGAATATCTCCTCGAGTGCGGCCGATCCGAGAGCAGGATCGGTCGGGGCATGTTCTGGGTTCGTCCGAAAGTGTTGCGTTGGAGCAGTGTCACGTCATGGAAGTGTCACGTCAGAGCGCTCGTGCGATGAGCGTGCGATAGGCACCGTACAGCACCGCCGCGGCGACGATCGACGCCGCCGCCGTCGCACCGAAGAACGTCAGTTCGGTTGTTGCAGAGTATTTCTGAGCGAGCAAGCCGGCCAGCGTCGATCCTCCTGCCATCGTGAGGAAGTACAGCGACGTCATCCCGGCCTTGTGCGATGCGGGTGCGAGCTGCGCCGTGGCCGACAGGACGGACGGTACGACGGCTATCTCGCCGGCACCGAACAGCAACATCGCAACGAGAACCAGCACAACGGAATTCGTCGCCCCTGATGTGCCCGCCATTGCCGCGAACATGGCCATCGCCACCGCCAGCAGGCCGATTCCCACGACGATTTTCGTTCCGGGACTGGGCTGCCGGCTGCCCATCCGCGTCCAGACGACGGCATAGATCGGAGCGATGACAGTGGCGAAGAGACCTTCCAACGTGATCACGGTTGCCGCAGGGATCGTCAACGAGCCGACCGTCAGATCGACGCGGGTGTCCATGTACACCGCCAGGGTGGTGAACAACTGGAACAGCAACGTCCAGAACAGCAAGCTACTGAGGAACACCGGAATGTAGGCGAGCACTCGTCGATGCTCGGTGGCGTCGACTTTCTTCGAGGACAACAGCATTGCGAAGTAGGCGATGCTGGCGATCACGATGATCGCGGTCAGCACGGTTCCCAGATTGTCGAGATTCAGGAGGCCGCTGACGGCCGCGGCAACGATGACCAGGGTGACCGATCCGGCGAGAGCTGCGGCCGCGGCCCGACGCGAGCGCGGAAGCGGATTGGGTACCGTTCGGGTGGCCTCGGGCAGATGCTTGTACCCGACCACGTACTGGGCCAGGCCGATCAGCATGCCCACTGCCGCCGCGCCGAAGGCGATGTGGAAACCGGCCGAGCTCTGCAGGGCACCGGTGAGCAGCGGGCCGAGGAATGCACCGAGCGATATACCCATGTAGTACAGCGAGTATCCCGAGTCGCGTTTGGGATCATCGTTCGCATAGAGCATCCCGACCATCGCGGTGACGTTGACCTTGAGTCCGCCGGTGCCGATGACGATCAACAACAGTCCTGCGCCCATACCCACAGTCGTCGTGACCAGAGCGAGCACCACGTGGCCGAGGATGATGGAGATGGCGGAGTAGAGAACAACTGTTCGCGGCGCGACGAGCCGGTCCGCGACCCACGCTCCGACCATCTGCGCGATATAGACTGCGCCGCCGTAGGATCCGGCGATACCGACTGCCACTCCGACGTCGAGTCCGAGCCCGCCGTCGACGAGCGAGTAGTACAGGTAATACGCGAGGATCACCTGTAGGCCGTAGAAGCTGAATCGCTCCCACAACTCCGTGCCGGCCAGCGTCACGAGCCCACGCGGCTGATCACGGAACGTCGAGCCGATCGAGCCGTGATCTCCGCTCGCGTTCGGCTTGTGGAGTGTTCCGTCCGTTGTCATGCTGGTCCACCTCTGGGGTCCATGGGAATCAGTGGTTCAGGAGAATGAGTGACCGTTGTCACGATGTCTTGATCTAAAACTGGTAGGACCAGACCGTCAAGGTGAAGAGTGGGATATTTACACGTCAACGGATCTTTACTGGGGAAACAGAGTGAATCTGGTATTTTGGTAGGACCAGTTCGTAACCTGCGGGGACGGGGCTTTCCATGACAGCGTGGTCCGAGATAGACGTCGAAGCGGCGTCGGTCCCCGAGCTGCTCAGCGCCAGGATCGCGCAGCTGATCGACAGCGGTCGCGTCGAAGCGGGATCGAAGCTGCCCAGCGAACGCGCCCTGGTGACGATGCTCGGAGCGTCGCGAATCTCGATCCGCCATGCACTTCAGGATCTCGAATTGCGGGGTTATCTGACGCGCAGGCCCCGCGCCGGCCGCATCGTCGCACCACTGGAGATGCGCGCTCTGGCCGAAGGAAGCATCTTCGGAAGCATGAGCAGTGACCAACGCACCGTTCGCGAGGTGATGGATCTACGCACGGTCGTCGAACCACCCATTGCCGAGCGTGCCGCCGTCCGCCACCGCACGTCCGAGTTACATGCCTTACGCACTCCACTCGAAACGTCCGAGCGAGAGCTCGTAAATCGGCCGCCGTCTCTGCAGGTGATGCAACTCTGCGACGTGCAGTTCCATCTCGCGATCGCCGGCCTTGCCCACAACTCCATGCTCACCAGGCTCGTGACCGAGACCAACGAGTGGATGGCACCGTCGAGGCAGGCGAGTTTTCAGACCGAGCAGCGGATGCAACGCTCCGTCGATGCCCACCGCAGCATCTATCACGCTATTGCAGAACGTGATCCGGTTCGCGCCCGGAAGGCGATGCACGATCACCTTGCCGACGTGCTCGAGGCGATCACACCGCTCGCGCACTGACTTCCAGCGCCGAGCGCACCAGCCTGTTATCCGAAACGGTGCGCGAGAATGCGCTCGATTGGCCACTTCGTCGTGTGCGGATCGGGTGGATTCCGGACAGAATCGAGGTGCTATCGGCCCCGGGCCGATCGACCGCGAACAAAGGAGCTCGACAGTGCCCACCCTCGACCGTGACGTCGCTATCGTCGGGGCCGGCCCTTCCGGCCTGGCCGCAGCAACCGAGCTCCGCAAAGCAGGATTGTCCGTCGCCGTACTGGAAGCGCGCGACCGCGTCGGAGGACGTACCTGGACGAATACCATCGACGGTGCGAGCCTCGAAATCGGCGGTCAGTGGGTCTCACCCGATCAGGAATCTCTCATCGCGCTGATCGGTGAGCTCGGCCTCGAGACGTTCGACCGATACCGCGAGGGCGAGTCCGTCTACATCTCCGCCGCGGGCGAGCGGACCCGCTACTCGGGTGACTCGTTCCCCGTCGACGAGACCACCGAGAAAGAGATGGACCGACTCGTAACACTGCTCGACGACTTGGCCGCCCAGGTCGGCCCCGAGGAACCGTGGGCGCACCCGCTGGCGCGTGAACTGGACACGATCTCGTTCGAGCAGTGGCTGATTCGTGAGTCCGACGATGCCGAGGCACGAGGAAACATCGGCATGTTCATCGCCGGTGGCATGCTCACCAAACCTGCGCACGCGTTCTCGGCACTGCAAGCAGTCTTGATGGCCGCATCGGCGGGATCGTTCTCGCACTTGGTGGACGAGAACTTCATCCTCGACAAGCGCGTCGTCGGTGGCATGCAGCAGGTGTCGATCCGTATGGCGGCCGCCCTCGGCGACGACGTCATCCTCGACGCGCCGGTGCGAACGGTGCGGTGGAACTCCGACGGCGCAACAGTATTCGCCGACGGTGACATCGAGGTACACGCCAAGCGGGTCGTTCTCGCCGTTCCACCGAACCTGTATTCGCGCATCTCCTACGACCCGCCGCTCCCGCGTCGCCAGCACCAGATGCACCAGCATCAGTCCCTCGGACTGGTGATCAAGGTCCATGCCGTCTACGACACCCCGTTCTGGCGCGAGGACGGGCTGTCGGGAACCGGCTTCGGTGCCTCAGAGATCGTGCAGGAGGTGTACGACAACACCAACCATCAGGACAGCCGCGGAACACTGGTCGGCTTCGTGTCCGACGCCAAGGCAGACGCGATGTTCGAGCTCGACGAGCAGGAGCGCCGCGCGAAGATCCTCGAATCGATCGCACATTACCTGGGGCCCAAGGCAACCGAGCCGGTCGTCTACTACGAGTCGGACTGGGGTTCGGAAGAATGGACCCGTGGTGCGTACGCGGCCAGCTTCGATCTGGGGGGTCTGCACCGCTACGGCAAGGACAGCCGCACTCCCGTCGGCCCGATTCACTTCTCCTGCTCCGACATCGCCGCGGAGGGCTACCAACACGTCGACGGCGCAATCCGCATGGGTCACCGCACCGCCGCGGACATCGTCTCGAGAATCGTTTCCTGACACCCGATCTTCGATCGCACACCGCAGACCCACACCTAGCACCGAGGACACACATGCGCACTGTCACAAAACATAACTCGCCCGCTGCTGCGGCCTCGAACCTCGGGAGGCAGTGATGACGTGGACGATGCCGGCCGAAGGTGTTCGGCACGAACGGACCTGGATGGCCTACCCGTGCGAGGGGTATTCGCTCGGTGACACGCCCGAGGAGCACCACGAGGCTCGCACCACGTGGGCCGAGGTCGCGCAGGCGGTCGCTCGATTCGAGCCGGTCACCGTCGTCGTCGATCCCGCCGAAAGCGCCGTCGCACGCACGTATCTGACCTCCGAGAGCGCTTTCCCCATCGACATCCTCGAGGCACCGTTGAACGACGCCTGGATGCGCGACATCGGGCCCACGTTCGTGCTGTCCGAGGACGGCCGTGTCGGCGGCGTCGACTGGGTGTTCAACGGCTGGGGCGCGCAGGATTGGGCGCGCTGGGACAAGGACTCGAAGATCGGCGCGCTCGTCGTCGAGAAGTCCGGTGCCGAGATGATCGATTCACCGATCGTCAACGAGGGCGGCGGTATTCAGGTGGACGGGCTGGGAACGGTTCTCGTCACCGAGACGGTACAACTCGATCCCGGTCGCAATCCCACGCTGTCGAAGGCCGATGTCGAGGCCGAACTCGCCCGCACGATCGGCGCCACCACGGTGATCTGGCTTCCTCGTGGACTCACCCGTGACGCGGACGAGTTCGGAACCCGAGGCCACGTCGACATCGTCGCTGCCATCCCCTCGCCCGGCGTCGTTCTGGTGCACGACCAACGCAATCCCGAACACCCCGATCACGACATCAGCAAGGCCGTGTTCGAGATCTTCGAGAACAGCACAGACGCACGCGGTGAGAAGTGGACCATCGTGAAAGTTCCGGCACCGGAGATTCTCCGCGACGAGGAGGGCTTCGTCGATTACAGCTACATCAACCACTACGTCGTCAACGACGGTGTGATCGCCTGCAGCTACGGCGATCCCGCGGACGAAGAGGCTGCTGCCATTCTGTCGGCGGCATACCCGGGCCGCACCGTCGTCACCGTCGACGCTCGGCCACTCTTCGCCCGCGGGGGCGGAATTCACTGCATCACACAGAACCAGCCACAGGCTCAGACGGACTGAGTGGACGCGGGAGCAGGTATCGAATACTGCTCCCGCAACTCGTTCTTGCGGATCTTGCCCGTCGGATTGCGCGGGATCTCGTCGACGAGGATGTAACGCTTGGGGATCTTGTACCGCGCGAGCCGACCGCCGAGCGCGTCCGCGATGGCATCGAGGTCGACGTCTGCTCCCTCGACGACAGTGATTGCGGCAACGGCAGATTCGCCCCATTTTTCGTCCGGTACACCGAACACTGCGCAACTGTCGATGCCGGGCAGTTCGAGAAGTGCCGCTTCGACCTCGGCCGGATAGATGTTCTCTCCGCCCGAGATGATCATGTCCTTGAGCCGATCGACGATCGTGACGAATCCCTCCGCGTCGGCAATTCCGATGTCGCCGGTACGGAGCCAGCCGTCGTCGAACACGTCGGCGGTCGCGGCGGGACGACCCCAGTATTCCTTCATCACGTTGGGGCCCTGGATCTGAATTTCACCGCGCTCCCCCGGTTTCACCGGCTGTGACATCGCGTTGACGATCCTGACGTCGGAGAAGGTATGGGGAACCCCCGCGGTACCCATTTTTCGTTCGGCATCGACGGCAGCGAGCATCGTTGCGCCAGGACCACTTTCGGTGAGCCCGTAGCCCTGACACATCTTGATCCCGCGTTCGGAATACGTACGGAGCGTGCGCGGCGGCACCGGCGCCGCGGCCACCACCACCCGGCGTAGCGACGTCAGATCCGTGTCGTCCCACGCGGGATGCGACACGAGCGAGTCCAGGATCGTCGGCACTCCGAACGTGTATGTGACCGAGCGCGATTCGACCAGATGGAGCACGCGTCCGGCATCGAACCCTTCCTCGATGACGACCGAGCCGCCCTTGAACAGGACGGGTAACGCCACCATGTCGAGCGCGGCGGTGTGAAACAGCGGAGCGCAGACCAGGGCTACCTCGTCGCTGCACAGGTCCAGATCGAGGACTGCGTTGAGAACGGCGAACAGCACGTTGTCGTGAGTCATCACGACGCCTTTGGGTTTACCGGTCGTACCGGAGGTGTACATGACAAAACACAGATCCGCACCCTCCACCGATTCGTCGATGCGCGTCGAGGGGGCCGCCGCGATCAGCGATTCGTACTCCTCGCCGAGCGTGAGGCGACGCGTGGGGCCGTCACCGACCGCCGAGGTCGCGACGTCGTGCAAGGCCTCGGAATGCACCAACAACGACAGCCCCGAGTCCTGCACTGCGAAAGCAACTTCCGGTGCGGTCAACCGTGCGTTGAGTGGCACGAAGATCGCTCCGAGCACGCCACAGGCGAACAGTACTTCGAGGTAGGCGGGATGATTGGTGGACAACAGCCCGACCCGGTCCCCGGGGCCCACCCCCAGCTCACGTAGACCGTGCGCGAGCCGGGTGGTGCGCTCGTCCAGTTGCTCGTAGGTCGAGACCTGGCCGCGAAACTCGAGTGCCGTTGCTCGCGGGCACTGCCTGGTACGTCGACGGATCCACGAACCGACGCCTTGATTACGCATCTGAAATCTGTTCCTCTCGGGTCCGTGATCTCAGTCGAACATGCGGTAGACGGCCTCGACGACGACCGCGGGGCGCTCGCTGCCTTCGAGTTCGATCGTCGCGGCGACGGTCAGCTGAGCTCCGCCCTTGGGCAGCTCCTCGTACCCCTTCAGCGTGGCGGCCAGGCGCACTCGGCCGCCGGCGGGGACCGGGTTGGTGAAGCGAACCTTGTTCAGTCCGTAGTTGATCTTCGTGGTGACGCTGTCGACGACCAGTAGCTCGTCCCACATCGGAATGATCAGCGACAGAGTCAGATAGCCGTGCGCTATCGGACCGCCGAAGGGGCTTTCGGCCTTGGCCCGTTCGGGATCGACGTGAATCCACTGATGGTCGTCGGTGGCGTCGGCGAAGGTGTCGATGCGCTGTTGCGGCACCTCGATCCACGAGCTGGTTCCCAGTTCGGTGCCTTCGAGGTTCTTCAACTCGGCGAGAGTGGCGACGCGGGTGGTCATGATGTCTCCTTGGCGGACAGGCCGAGTGCGGCCAGTGCATTGGTCTTGAACACGAGTGGACGAATCTCGTCCTTGATGTCGAGCTCGGCGAAGTCCTTCATCCAACGATCCGGCGTCAGAACCGGAAAGTCCGAGCCGAACAACACCTTTCGCTTCAGCATGGAATTCGCCGCCCGCACCAGTTGAGGCGGAAAGTATTTCGGTGCCCAACCCGACAGGTCGATGTACACGTTCGATTTGTGCGTGGCGATCGAGATCTGCGCGTCCGCCCACGGCACCGCGGGGTGCGCCATGATCATCGTCAGTTGGGGGAAGTCCGCGGCGACGTCGTCGAGCAGCATCGGATCGGAATAGCGCAACTTGATGCCGTGCCCGCCGGGAAGTCCGGCACCGATACCGGTTTGTCCGGTGTGGAAGAGCGCGGGTACTCCGGCTTCGGTGATGGCCTCGTAGATCGGATAGAAGCGGCGATCGTTCGGCTCGAAGCCCTGCATGCTCGGATGGAACTTGAAACCGCGCACCCCGAACTCCTCGACGAGCCGGTGCACCCGCCGCACGGCGGCCTTACCCTGCCACGGGTCGACCGAGCCGAAAGGGATCAACACGTCGTTGTGGCGTGCCGCCCCCTCGGCGATCTCCTCCACCGAGTTCGGTGAATGTCCGGACGCCGCACCGGCATCGACGGTGAACACCACTGCGGCCATGTTGCGGGCCCGGTAGTACTCGGCGATGGTGTCGATCCCTGGAGTACGGTCCTCGCCCGACTTGAAGTACTTCTCCGACGCGGTCATCAATTCGTCGTCCAGTGCGCGGTGTCCGCACCCGTCGATCTCCACATGAGTGTGCACATCGAGTGCCAGTATCGAGTCGAAGTCGATGGCGCACTGGTATTTCGAGCTCATCGCGCCGGCTCGACGGGGAGGTTCTCTCCGACCGATTCGAGGCTGTCCGCGAACGTCGACGGCCAGACAGCGGCGATGTCCTCGGCCGACCAGCCGCCGTCGTGATAGCTCGTGGCGATCATGTCCGGGTGCGTCCACAGTGCCAGGCGGTCACCGCCGACGGCGAATGCCTGACCGGTCACGTCTGCACTCGCGTCGCTTGCCAGGAAAGAGACGATTCCTGCGGCGTCCGCTGGGGTCCCGAACCCGAGTTCACGACGGGCGAACGGCGGCAACGGATCCCCGTTGTGCATGGCCTCGATGTACGGCTGCAGGAACGGAATGGTCTCGGTCATCGCCGTGGCCGCCACCGGGCACACCGCGTTCACGGTGACACCTGCACGCTGGAGTTCCATCGCCCAGGTCCGCACCATCCCGACGATCCCGGCCTTGGAACCGGAGTAGTTGGTCTGTCCGAAATTTCCGCGCTGACCGGCAGGAGAGCCGATGCACACGATCCGGCCGCCCTCACCCTGAGCGCGGAAGTGAACGGCTGCTTCGCGTGCGCAGGTGAACGTGCCGCGGAGATGAACGTTCACGACGGCATCGAAGTCGTCGTCGGTCATCTTCCACAACACCTTGTCGCGCAGGATCCCCGCGTTGGTGACCATGACGTCGAGGCGACCGAACGCCTCGACCGCGCCTGCCACCAACTTCTGTGCGGTCTCGGTGCTGCCCACCGGAGCCACGACGGCCACTGCCCGTCCACCCGCGTCGACGATCGAGGAGACAGCCGCGTCGGCTGTCGCCTGGTTCACGTCGTTGATCAAGACTGCTGCACCGTGGCGCGCGAGGTCCTGGGCATACGCAAGTCCGAGCCCCTGGCCGCTTCCGGTGACGACAGCGACCTTGTTGTCGAGATTCATAGCTCTCTCCTCTTCGTGGTTACCAGACTGACAAAACCATCAATAATTGAGAAAGTCAATGATTTACGTTTGCTAGAATTACCGCCGATACGAGGAGCCTCATGACCGACATCGCACCCCTGTCCGACGACATCGGATTCCTGCTGACGCGCGCGGGAACGTCGCTGACGGCCGCCGCCAAAACGGCACTGGCACCCTTCGAGCTGCGCGTACGTTCGTACTCCGTGCTGGCCCTGGCCTGCGAACATTCGGACGGACTCGGCCAGCGGCAGCTCGCGGAGGAACTGGGCTTGGACCCCAGTCAGATCGTGGCGTTGGTGGACGATCTGGAGGTCCGCGAGCTGATCACCCGACGGGTCGACCCCGGCGATCGACGAAACAAGCGCATCTACGCGACCGACGCCGGCCGCGCGCTGTGCGTGGACGCACAGCGCGCGCTCGCGGCGACCCAATCCGCCACGCTCTCAGCCCTCGGCGACCGCGGTGTCCGAGAGCTGCGGCAGTCACTGCAGTCCATCGTCCGCGCACAGTAGACCGTGCACAGTAGACCGTGCACAGTAGACCGTGCACAGTAGATCGTGCACACGTAGGCCGATCATCGTTCGTAGACAACCCTGCCACCGACGACCGTCGCGATGATCGGTAGTTCGGGAATTCGATCCGCCGGGCCCATCAGGTCGCCGCCCACTGCGGTGAAATCTGCGGGCCCACCGACGACGATGGTTCCGGTGCCGTCGGTGAGACCGGCCGCTGCAGCGGCGTGACTGGTGAACCCGTCGAGCGCCTGGCGCGCCGAGATCGCTTGCCGGGGTTGACGAGGAGAATCTTCCGGCCGGTCTGCCGGACGGCGCAGCCGGGCATCGGCCATGACGACGCGTGGGTCGAAATGTGCTACCGGCCAGTCGGATCCGAGCGCAACGGTGACACCGAGATCGAGAAGCTCCGCAACCGGCCAGCCGCGGTCGATCCGATCGCGGCCCATGCGCCTGGACCAGTCGTCGGCCTCGTCGGCTCGGGTGTACCTGGTGCAGTGGGTCGGCTGCATCGAGGCGGAGATTCCGGCGGCAGCGATCGCGGTCAGATCCTCGGGGCGGACGGTTTCGAGATGTTCCAGACGATGCCGAACCCCCGTCCCGAGGGCCGCCAGCGTCCGTACGCAGTGGTGCACAGCGGCATCACCGATCGCATGAGTAGTGGTCGACACTGCACGGCGGTCGAGCTCGCGCACCACGGCCGCATACCGTTCCGGGTCGGTCCACGACGGCCGGGTACCGTCGCCGTACAGGTCCGGGTGACACAACCACGCCGTCCCACCTTCGACGGTTCCGTCCATGAACAGTTTTGCGCCCGCGTATCGCCACCGCGCCCCGGCGGTACCGTGCACCAGCGCAGCCAGTTCTGCGACCCGATCGGCAGGATGATCCGGCTGGACCCAGCCGTACACCCAGAACCGCAGTCCGGCGTCGTCCTCGTCGAGCGCCCGGATCATCTCGACGGTCCCGGGGAGGTCGTCCATGACGTGCACCCCGGTCAGCCCGACCGACGCCATCTCCTCGGTCACGGTGCGTAACAAAGACTTCGCCGCGACGACGTTCTGGGCAGGCATGACCGCCTCCACCAGATGGATGGCCGGCTCCTCGATCAGGTGACCGGTGGTCTTCCCGCCACTGTCCACCGCCACTCGGGCACCGCCGTGGTCGAAGGTCTCTCGGCCGGTCACGCCGGCAATATCGAGTGCAGCCCGATTGGCCAGAGACGAATGCGCGTCGTAGAACCGAATGAGAACAGGGGTCGTGACCGAGTCGGAGATGGCATCGAAGCTCGGAGCTCGGCCGCCGAATACGTTGTGGTTCAAGCCCCAGCCGCGAATCCAACCGTCCGTCGGGTGCGCGTCGTGCAGTACCCGACGGACGTCGTCCAGATTCTCGCACCGACTGAAATCCACGCCGAGTGACATCAACGCGCCTTGCACCACGTGCGTGTGGGCGTCGACCCATCCGGGCGTCAGCGTGCTCCCGGCCAGGTCGATGATCTTCGTTCCGGGACCACTGCAACCCAGGACGTTGTCGGTGCTCCCGAGTGCGATCACTCGGTCGTCTCGAACGGCGACGGCCTGCTGCGGCTCGGCACCATCGACCTGGGTGAGCACCGTGGCGTTCATCAGAATCAGTGTCGCATCAGTCATGTCGCACTCCTCGTGCATCATCGGTAGGTAGTGCGGTCGACGGTCCGGCCTGGGTATCGGGCAGTATCTCGGAATCGATGTCGGTCGTCCCCAGCCGTGCGTACACCTGGGGGCGGCGTGCCCGGATCCACAGGGCCATTGCCGAACCCAACGCGAACACCACGACGGATCCGATGGAGGCGACGGTGTTCACCACCGGGTCGGTCGTCAGGGTGGCGATTTCGATCTTGTCGACGACGAGGTACAGAGCGATTCCGATCAGGACGAACGCGGCGATTCCAGCGAGTGCCGCGCCCCGATCCCGTGCCACTTCTCTACCGCGCAGGAAGAACACGGCAACCGAGAGAGAGGTGAGCCATTGCAGCGCAAGGATTCCCACGGTTCCCGTACTCGCCGTCCACGCAGCCAACTGCAGGACCGGATCGACGTCGGCCGCGGCGAAACACGCGATGGCCACTACGGCCGTCGCCGTCTGCGCGATGCTGGCGATGTGCGGAGACAAGTGCTTGCTGTGCACGTGGCTGAGCCGCACCGGGAAGATTCCTTCACGACCGAGCGCATAGCCGTACCGGGTGATCGCGTTGTGGAAGGCCAGCAGAGCCGCGAGTCCACTCGAGACGATCAGCACGCGCATCACATCCGTTGCCGCACTACCGACGTAGGTCTGCATGGCGGTGAAGAAGAAACCGGCAGGATCCGATGCAGCCGCGGCGACCGCGTTCTCGGCGCCGAACGCCATGACCGCAACCCAGACGATGAAGCAGTAGAAGACCGCGAGGAAAATGACCGCGGCATAGGTTGCGCGGGGGACCGTCCGGTCCGGTCGTACCGCCTCGTTGCGGAACAGGGCGGTTGCCTCGAAGCCCACGAACGCGGCGAACGACACGGCCAGTACCGCCCCCATCGATCCGGTGAAGACGTTCTCGGGATAGAACGGCTGCAGGTTCAGACCACTCGCACCGCCCTTGGCGATCACTGCGATCGCCAATACGAGCAGCACCAGCACTTCGAGAACGAGCAGCACGCCGAGGACCTTGGCCCCCACCCGAATCGATCGGTAGCCCAGCACGGACACGATCGCCGCAGCGACCAACGCCCACAGCCACCAGGGTAGGTCGACTCCGACGAAGTCGTTCATCGTCGCCTTGGTCACCGCTCCGAACAACCCGTAGGTGCTGATCTGCAGGAGGGTGTACCCCGCCACGGCCACCAGAGCGCTACCGAGACCGGCAACTTTGCCCAGACCCATCCGGATGTACGAGTAGAACGCGCCGTTGTTGTGCACGTGCCGCGCCATCTTGGTGAAGCCGATGGCGAAAACCGTGCTGATCAGGCCGGCGCACAGGTATCCGGCGGGAGCGCCGATCCCACCGATCAGCAACGCGATCGGAGCAACGGCCACCATGACGGTGAGCGGTGCCGCTGCCGCGACGACGAAGAAGACGATGTCGCGTGAGTTGAGGCTGGAACTATCGAGGGCATTCGGCTGCCCGGAATGTTGGGGGATGGTCATGGCCGGCTCCGTGTGATTAATCCAACGATGTTTGGTTTTGACGTAACGTAGACCACAGAAGACAGTTTGGAAAGACCCCGGCGAAATGGAGTACACGTGGCAAGGCCGAAGACAGCACTACTCGATGTCGATCGCATCGTCGATGCCGCACTTCAGATCACCGACGCCACAGGCGATTTCACAGTTGCACAGCTTGCCTCCAAACTCGCCGTGCATCCATCCTCGCTGTACCACCACGTGTCCGGAAAAGACGAAGTGATCGATCGAATGCGGGCTCGAATCGGTCGCAAGATCGACAACACGGGCTTCGGAACGGGCCCGTGGGACGAGGCATTGAAGAGGTTGGCGTGGTCGTATCGAGCGGCGTTCGCCCGTCACCCCGGGTCCATTCGCTTGTTCGCGACCTCACGCATCCGCGACCGCGAATCGCTGTCCGAGTACGAGCGAATCGCCGACGGTCTGCACGATGCGGGCTTCGCTTGGCCCGAGGTACTTCCGATCATCATCGCGTTCGACAACTTCATTCTCGGCTCGGCCCTCGACATGGGCAGCGGCGGTAACCTCTACACACCCGACCCGCAGATGCACCCGGCCCTGACTGCTGCGGTGGGCGATCCCGAGGAACAGCCGAACCCCACCGACGTCGCCTTCGAGCTGGGACTGTCGGCACTGCTGACGGGCCTGCAACACCGCCTGGGCAATCGCTGACGCACCCTCCGCTCCTCGGGGCTCAGTGCGCCCCGGTGTGTCCGAGAGCCAGGCGACAACTACGGAGGAAGCCGCGGAATTCGTCTCGTTGACGCGGCGACAGATCGGCGACCATGCGGTCCTCCAGGTCACCGATCTGCGCGTCGTACTCTGCGAGCAAGCGTCGTGCTTCCTCGGTCAAGCTCGTGAGCATCCGCCGTTTGTTGGCCGGATCCGTTCGGCGAGTGACCAATCCACGCTTCTCGAGTGCGGCGATCATCTCGCCCATCGTCTGAGCCGTCACGAAGGAATTGCGTGCCAACTCCGCGGACGACAGCCCGTCGCGTCGACGTAGCACCGTCAGCGCCGTGTACTGCACGGCAGTGATGTTCATCGGCCGCAACAGCGCATCCATCTGGGCCCGCACCGCCAGCTCGACCTGCTTGATGGCGTAGAGCAGCGTCGGCTGCTCGCCTGCCGACGACGGCCTCGATGCCACGTTCACCACCTCGCTTTCCGAACTCGCGTGTGGCTGCAGCCTAATTACCGAATGCCGCCGACCGGCACCTGGATCGCCTATTGCTTTCCGCGCATGCGCGAGGTTGTATATAAGGAACCCTGTTAATCAGGTCACAGCCGGCCATCGAAGCGAGGCGTTCATGACGATCACCGACGACAGCGTCACTCTCACCCGACCCGACGTCACTCCCGGACGGCTCTTCGTCGACGGTCACTGGCGTGACGCTGCCGCAGGTGGCCGATCCGACGTGCTCGATCCGTCGACGGGAGCGGTGCTCACCTCCGTGTCCGAGGCGTCCGCTGTAGACGTCGACGCAGCAGTGTCCGCAGCTCGCACCGCCTTCGACGACGGCCGCTGGTCGTCACTGCCCGGACGCGAACGGGCACGCATTCTGCACCGAGCCGGTCAGCTCATCCGCGAACGCGCCGACGAGATCGTTGCCGTCGAAAGCGCCGATGTGGGTAAGCCGGTGTCGTTGTGCCGCCCGGTGGACGTACTGACCTCCGCGGAGCAGTACGAGTACTGCTCCGCACTGGCTCAGACGCTCGGTGGATCGCATCGCGACACTCCGCTGTCTGCGCACGCGTACACGCGCAGAGAACCGCTCGGTGTGGTCGCCGCGATCACCCCCTTCAACTTTCCGCTGATTTTGTCGAGTTCGAAGATCGCGCCTGCACTCGCCGCGGGTAACACCGTGGTCCACAAACCCAGCGAGGACACCCCGCTCAGCGCATTGCTGATGGCTGAAATATTGACCGAGGCGGGCGTACCGCCAGGCGTGATCAACGTTGTCACCGGAACAGGTTCCGTTGCGGGAGAGGCACTTCTGCAGCATCCGGGAGTCGACAAGATCGCATTCACCGGGTCAACGGCCGTGGGCAGGCACGCTGCCGGGGTCGCAGGCCGCAATCTGGTACCGGTGACGATGGAACTGGGTGGCAACGCCGCGCACATCGTGTTCGAGGACGCCGACATCGACAAGGCGATCGGAGCGATCATCAAAGGGTTCGTCTTCAACTCCGGGCAGTTCTGCATGGGCGGCCCGCGCCTGCTCGTCCAGCGCTCTCGATACGAAACGGTGTTGGAAATTCTGGCCCAGGCGGTTCCCGGTGTTCCCGTCGGCGACCCGTTCGATCCGGCCACGGTGGTCGGACCCATGGCCGGAGAGCGGCACGTGCACAAGGTCGAGGAGTACGTGGACATCGCCCGCCGCGACGGCGGCCGTATCGTCGTCGGCGGGCACCGTCCAGACCTGTCCGGTACGCCCCTCGCCGGTGGCTCGTTCTACTCCCCCACCGTTATCGCAGACTTGCCTGCCACGTCGCGGGTCGTTCGAGAAGAGATCTTCGGACCCGTTCTGACGGTACAACCGTTCGACACCGAGGACGACGCGGTCCGCCTGGCCAACGGCACCGAGTACGGCCTCGCTGCCGGTCTGCAGACGACGAATGTGGCTCGCGCACATCGTGTTGCAGCACGACTGCACGCCGGCATCGTGTGGGTCAACGACTGGGCGATGCTCGACCCGGCCGTTCCCTTCGGCGGAGTCAAGAACTCCGGCTTCGGCCGTGAGTACGGCCCCGAGGGCCTCGACTCGTACACCAAGGTCAAATCCGTCGTCATCTCGCTCGACTGAATCGAAGGCTCGACCGAATCGAAGGGCAGTGCCATGACCACAACCACAGCGGCAGTAGTCGAATCGGGCGGAGCCGCGTTCACATTGTCCCCGGTCGAACTGGGCGAACCCCGCAGCGGAGAAGTGCGCGTGCGCATCGTCGCAGCCGGCTTGTGCCACACCGATCTGGGCGTCGCCGCGGGCGGGCTGCCGTTTCCGCTTCCCGGCGTCCTCGGCCACGAGGGTGCGGGGGTCGTCGAAGCCATCGGTCCCGGAGTCACCGGCGTGCAGGAAGGTGACCACGTTCTGCTGTCGTTCACCTCGTGCGGTACCTGCGGAAACTGCCGAGCCGGTCATCCCGCCTATTGCGCAACGTGGTTGCCGCTCAACCTCATCGGCGGGGCTCGCGCCGACGGCTCCAGCCCGATCACGCGCAACGGCACTGCGCTCGGAGGCCATTTCTTCGGCCAGTCGTCGTTCGCGAATCACGCGATCGTGGACGAGCGGAGCCTGGTTCGGGTCGATTCCTCCGCACCGCTGGAGATCCTTGCACCGCTGGGCTGCGGGGTGCAGACCGGAGTCGGTGCCGTGTGGAATGTGCTGCGACCACGCCCGGGAGATACCGTCGTGGTGACCGGCGCAGGCGCAGTGGGTCTTTCGGCCATCATGGCTGCCGCTCTCACTCCCGCGGCCAAGATCATCGCGGTCGATCGGGTTGCCGAACGCCTGGAACTGGCCACCGAGTTGGGAGCGACCCACGTCGTCGACGCCACTCGCGAGGACACCGCGGCAGCGTTGGCAGAACTGACCGAGGGCTCCGGCGTCGACGGAGCCATCGAAACCACCGGGAACGTAGGGGTGCTGCGTACCGCGATCGATGCCCTGGCCCCTCGTGGAACCGCCGTCGTCGTCGGCGCTCCGCCCTTCGGCACCGAGGTCCCGGTCGACGTCAACGCCATGCTGCCGGGCCGACGCATCGTGGGGCTGACCCTCGGCGACAGCGAAACGCAGACCCTGATTCCGGTGCTGGTGGATCTTGTCGTGTCGGGTCGATTACCCCTGCAGCGCTTGATCACTCACTACCGATTCGACGACATCAACTCCGCGGTGGCGGACATGATCAGCGGTGCGTCGATCAAACCGGTCCTCCTCTTCTGACCGGGATTCCGACCGGGCTTCCGGCATCCGGAAGTCCGCTCGCACCGGCGGGGTGGCGTGCCACACACTCGATGTCACGAGCGCTGACGAGACGTCAAGCGACCGAACGACTTCTACGTGTTCAGGAGAATCGATGACGACAATCGTCCGTAACCAGTGGTATGTCGCGGCGTACAGCAGAGAAGTGGGCCGAGAGCTGTTCTCGCGCACCATTTGCGGCGAGGCCATTCTGTTGTGGCGCACCGAGTCCGGGGCTGTGACCGCAATGAGCGATCGTTGTGTGCACCGGCGGTACCCACTCTCCGCGGCCCCCAGCCACCTCGATGGCGACACCGTGGTCTGCGGGTACCACGGGTTCACGTACGGCAGCGACGGTGGCTGCGTCTCCGTTCCCGGGCAGAAGCGGGTGCCGAGGACGGCCAGGCTCACCACCTATCAGGTGTACGAGCAGGATTCGTTCGTCTGGGTGTGGATTGCCGACCCGGACGATCCGATCGACGGTGACACCGCTCGTATCCCTCGCGCCCCGTGGATGGACTCTCCGGATTACGCCGTGGTGAGCGGAATGGAGCCGATCTCGTGCAACTATCGGTTGCTCGTCGACAACCTCATGGACCTTTCGCACGAGACCTACCTGCACGGCGGTTACATCGGCACTCCGGAAGTCGCCGACACACCGATCACCACCGAGATCGACGACGACCGCAACGTCATCTACGTTTCGCGGCACATGGACGACGCCGAATGCCCACCGTTCTACTCGAAGTCCACCGGCATCGACACGCGCATCTCGCGTTGGCAGGACATCGAATACACGCCCCCGTGCCTGTACCTACTGCACAGCCGCATCGCTCCGCTCGGATCACCGCTACCCGCGGACGACGGCTCCGACGCCCACGCGTTCCACAGCGAGATCGTGTACGCGATCACTCCGGAAACCGAGACCTCGACACACGACTTCTGGGCTGTTGCTCGCGATTTCGCGATCGACGACAACGAAGTGTCCCAGTTTCTGGCCGAGAACAATCGCACAGTGGTCATGCAGGACGTGGTGGCGCTGAACATTCTTCAGCAAGCATTGGACACCGAAAAGGCCGGCTACCAGGAACTGTCGATCAACATCGATGCGGGCGGCCTCGGTGCGCGTCGGCTTCTGAGCAAGCTCCTCGAGGGCTCGCGAGCAGGTGCCGAGGTGGTGTCGTGACACCGGAACCGAATCGAATGCTGCAGGGTCCCAACGTGCTGCGCGTGGTGTGGGTTCCGGGTACCGACCGGCTGCGCGGCGTCTGCCATTGTGGCTCGTCCCGGCTCGAGGAGGATCCGGCACTGCTGTGGGAGTGGTTGCTCGCGCACCCCATCGGGCACTTCTCGACCGTCGACCCCGGCCATCCCGAGTTGCCCTCGGTGCGAGGCGAACTCGTCAGTCACGTGGGGAGAGCCGAGTGACGCGAAACCTCCCCGAGTGCGACCTGAATCTGATCGTCTCGGACAAGTGCAGCGGCGCGGATGGCGTTGCCCTGCTGCAGTTGCGCAAGCCGGACGGCACAGACCTGCCGAGCTGGACGCCGGGAGCTCATATCGATCTGGAGTTGACTTCCGACATCACCCGCCAGTACTCGCTGTGCGGAAGCCCGGCCGACCGCGACACCTGGCGCATCGGAGTCCTACGAGAACCGGCATCCCGCGGTGGTTCGCTCCATGTCCACGACACCCTTGCCGTCGGCGACACCGTCCGTGTCCGTGGACCGCGCAATCACTTCGAGTTGACCGAATCCGAGAACTATCTGTTCATCGCCGGCGGTATCGGAATCACACCCATCATCACGATGGTGGCCGAGGCCGAGCGGCGTGGGGCCGGGTGGTCGCTGGCGTACGGCGGCCGGTCCCGCGACAGTATGGCGTTCGTCGACGAGCTCGTTTCCCGCTACCCCGGCAACACGACCGTGGTCCCGCAAGACGAAAAAGGACTGCTCGATCTCGACGATCTGCTCGGGACTGCGCGCGTCGGCACGGCCGTCTACTGCTGCGGACCGGGGCCCCTGCTGGACGCCGTGACCGAACGGGCGGGGCACTGGCCCGAAGGAAGCGTGCACCTCGAACGGTTCCGTGCCGACACACTCGATCGGCCGACATCGGGTGCGTCGTTCGAAGTCGAACTTTCGCTGAGCCGACGAACCGTCACCGTGCATCCGGACGAATCGGTGCTCGACGCCGTGACGAACTCGGGAGTGCAGGTGCTCTCGTCGTGCAGAGAGGGAACGTGCGGAACCTGCGAAACAGCCGTTCTCGCCGGCACCGTCGACCATCGGGACACACTGTTGACCGAGGAGGAACGCGGTGCCAACGACACCATGATGATCTGTGTGTCCCGGTCGACGGGCCCCCGGCTCGTTCTCGAACTGTAGAGCTCGTTGTACGACATTCCTTACGAATCGAAGCCCGACGAATCGAAGAAAGCACTCCATGACGGCCGAGGGCCCCGCTCGCACCGGTCCGGTGGCCGTACGCGCGCTGACACTGCTGGAGGCGTTCACGCCAGAGCATCCGACCTTGACGTTGAGCGAGCTCGCTCGACGATCGGGGTTCCCGCTCTCCACCACGCACCGGCTCGCGCTCGATCTCGTCGGGTGGGGAGCGATCGAGCGCGATGACCGGACGGGCAGATTCCACATCGGTCTGCGACTGTGGGAGATCGCGTCACTCGCACCGCGGGGACTGGTCCTCAGGGAAAGCGCGTTACCGGTCATGGAAGATCTCGCCCACGTCACCCAGGAGAACGTGCAGCTGGGAGTACGCGACGGTCACGAGGTCGTGTTCGTCGAGAGAATTCGCAGCCGCGACTCGGTGGCCCTGCGCACACGCGTCGGCGGCCGTTTCGCGTTGCCGCCCACCGGAGTCGGTCTGGCGCTGCTGGCCCACGCGCCCGCCCACGTTCAGGAGGAGGTGTGCTCGGCACCGTTGACCAGATTCACCGAGCACACCATCTGCGATCCGGACATCCTGCGGCGCACGCTGGCCGATATTCGGAGAACCGGTGTCGCCGTCAGCGACAGACAGATCACCTCGGACGCCGTATCGGTTGCCGCACCGATCTTCGACCGCAGTCGTACGATCCGCGCGGCCGTCTCGGTCGTCGTCGATGCCGATACCGCAGCCCCGTACATGCTCGCCCCGTTGCTGCGGGCCGCCGCCCTGAGTATCGAACGCGCACTGTCCCCGCCCGACATATCGGCGCGCTCGTAATGCGCGGAGCACGGTCGGTGTGATTACCCGATCTCGTGGTACCCCTGGAGTATGAGTGAAATCGCGACGGGACCGGTAGCTGCGTCCGACAATCCGCCTTCATCGGTCCCGCCGTCATGGGGACTGGAGTCGACGTTGGTGGACGACGTTCCCGGCTTCACGGTGCCATGGCAGGGCGCACCTGCACCGAATCCGCGGGTGCTGATCCTCAACGAGAACCTCGCCAGGTCACTGGGGCTCGACCCGTCGATGCTGCGCTCCGAGCAGGGCGCAGGCGTGTTGTCCGGGGCTCTCGCACCGGCCGATTCGACCCCCTCGGCGATGGCGTACGCCGGTCATCAGTTCGGCGGATTCGTGCCTTTGCTGGGCGACGGTCGAGCACTACTTTTGGGCGAGCTGCACGACGAACACGGCCGACGAGTCGATCTGCATCTCAAGGGCTCCGGTGCCACGCCGTTCTCCCGCGGCGGAGACGGGCGCGCGGTGGTGAGTGCGATGCTGCGCGAGTACCTGATCAGTGAGGCCATGCACGCTCTGCACATCCCGACCACCCGCTCTTTGGCCGTCGTCACGACGGGTGAGCAGGTGGTTCGGGAAGCAGGTCCGCAGCCCGGCGCAGTGCTGGCTCGGGTTGCCTCGAGCCACCTGCGCGTAGGTACCTTCGAGTTCGCGGCCCGCCGCGAGGGTCTCGCGCAGAACCTCGCCGACTATGCCATCGCACGTCATTATCCCGAGCTCGCCGACCTCCCGACAGAGGGCGCGGAGAGTCGATACCTCGCATTCTTCGAGGCCGTCGTCGACAAGCAAGCACAGTTGGTGGCGCAGTGGATGTCCGTCGGCTTCGTGCACGGCGTCATGAACACCGACAACACGACGATCTCCGGTGAGACGATCGACTACGGGCCGTGCGCGTTCATCGACGCCTACGATCCTGCAACGGTCTTCAGCTCGATCGATCACGGCGGCCGCTACGCGTACGGCAACCAACCCGCCGTCCTGGGTTGGAACCTGGCACGATTCGGCGAAACACTACTGCCGCTGGTCGATTCGGTTCCGGACCGCGCCATCAGCGCGCTGACGACGGTGTTGGACTCCTACGGTGATCGCTACCGACAGCAATACGAGAACCTGATGGCCGCCAAGCTCGGCCTCGATGCGATCGAACCGGACGGCAGTCTCCTCGACGAACTGCATGTGCTTCTGCGGGATCATCGTGCCGACTGGACCCTGACCTTCCGCGCGTTGGCGGAGAATCTGCGGGACAACGACGCAGATTTTGCGTCACTCGTACCGCACGAGGCAGCTGCACCGTGGCTCGAACGATGGCGCGCAGCGGTGCTCGAGCGGGGCCACGACCTCCGGTCCGTCTCGGACGCCATGGACCGAGTGAACCCCGCGTACATTCCTCGAAACCACATGGTCGACGCGGCGCTGGCAGCAGCGACCGAGGGTGACCTCGCGCCCTTCGACCGCTTGTTGTCGGTCGTGACGAATCCGTTCGACGGTCGGGACGAGCTGTCGCAGTACGCCGGACCCGCGCCCGTCGACTTCAGCGCGGGGTTCCGAACGTTCTGCGGGACGTAGTCAGCTGACCGCAGCAGTTGCGACGCGATATTCGCGTCGCAACTGCTGTGCGGCACAGGGAGTTCGGGCCTACTTCTCGTCGGGATCCAGGGCGTCCTTGATCTTTCCCATGACGCCCTTCTCGGTACCCAGTGCGGCCGACGCGGGATCTCCCTTGGCCCCGTCGTACGTCGCGTACAACTTCGGATCCGGTGCAGGCGCGGATGCCTTCCCGCCCAGAGGCTGCGGATCGGCGAGGAACCCCATCTGCCGTTTGCCGTCGGGCGCAAGCCGATTCGCCCAGCCACCGGTCGAGGAGAACTCACCGTCCGAGAGGTGCCACAGATCGGTTGCGTGCTCGGATGCCTCCTCGTCGAGAAGTGCACTCGGTGCTACGACGTCCTCGAGTCCGTCGGCTTGCAGCTCCTCGATGGCAGCGAGCCACAGGTTCTGATGGTGCGTATCGCGAGCGAGATTGAACTGCAGCATGGCCTTGACGCCCGGGTCGTCGGTCATGTTGTACAGACGAGCGGTCTGCAGCCGCCCCTGCGCCTCGGCGGCAACGTTCGCACGAAAATCTGCGAGCAGGTTGCCACTGGCGATGATGTACCGACCGTTCCACGGGTAGCCGTTGGAATCCGCCGGGAGCGCGCCGCCGCCGGACACGATCGCCTGCTGCGGGTCCATGCCGCCCATCACTGCCGCTACCACGGGATCGGTAGCAGCGGCTTTGGTCGACTCGGTGGCCGGTGCACCTTCGAGCAGACGAGCGACCATGGTGGCCAGCATCTCCACGTGACCCATTTCTTCGGTCGCGATGTCCATGATCAGGTCCTTGTACTTGCCCTCCATGCGACAGTTCCAGCCTTGGAACAGATACTGCATGGTCACGGTCATCTCGCCGAATGCACCACCGATGAGCTCCTGAAGCTTGTGTGCGTACACAGGATCCGGCTTCTCGGGCTTGGCATCGAATTGTAGGTAGTCGGTGTGTCGGAACATAGGGACTCCAGTTCGGGTCGAAGTTCGAGCAGGTGACTCGATCCGGCTACCCGCCGAAATTCCCAGCAAACACTTTGCACTGCAAGGGTTTAGAACTCGATACACAGGTCGGGACCGCGACTTCTCCACGCCTCGACGACGGACACCGGCGGAACATCCCGGTACACAGGGCTTTCCGCAGCACCGTCCGCACGAGGGCCGCGGTTCGATCGACCTACAGGTAAGTCCCCTGCAGTGCGTCCACTGCGGCGACTCGAGGTCGCGAAGGCGTCGTCGACGCGCCGACGACCCGACCGAGCGAGCCGGCACGCTCGACGTGCACACGTTCGCTGAGCCGTCGCACATTACGGTCGGCAGCGGAGGTGGCCAGGACGACGGTGAGGCGATACCCACGGCACAACAGCCGATGGGCTGCGTCGACGATGTACTTGGTTGCGGCATCACCGATCTCGGTGACACCGACCAGGTCGACCACCACCGGTCGGTCGGCGAGCACGGACCCCGCCAGGCAGTCTGCCAACAGGCGGGTATTGCCGGGGATCTCGAGTGCGCCCTGCACCGAGACGACGATGGGGCCGTCGTCTCCGCGGTCGACGGACATCGAAAACGACGAGGATTCGGGAATCATGGGCATTGACCTCCACAGATCGAAGACTGTGGCAGGGGAAGATCGTGGTTCGTACCGCAGTCGATTCTGCGGGCGTGGTCTCCACCCAATCACTGTGTAGGATACCTCGACTCGGGCCTGGACGCGACCACCCCTGCGTTCGGCGGGGCCGTTGGCGTGGGCTCGGGACAGGTGCGAATGCACCCGCGAGGCTCTGTATATTATGACCCCGTTCGGTCGAGTCGGGGCCGGGAGTTGACGAGTGGCTGCCTTCTGTCCATGCGGGGGCCCGACCGAAACGAGCCCACCAGATGAGTGACTTTTCCATCGAAGACGACCGTCTTCACGACGCACCGGACGCCTCGGGTTCGGCGTTCGCCCGGATCGGGCAATACATCCAAGCGTTGCGCCGAATCAAGGGGAAGATACTGACCGGTGCCGACGTCGATGCCGTTCTTCAAGCCGTGTGCTCCGAGGTCGCAGCCGTGGTTCCCGACGCGGGTCTCGTCGGCATCACCATGCTCGACGACACCGGCCGACCGCGAACCGTGGCGTCCACCGACCCCGCTGTGCACGACATCGATTCCGACCAGTATCGCGCTGGTCAAGGCCCCTGCCTGCACGCCATCCGCAGCGGACGTATGGTTCGCGCACAGGCGCACGAGGCAGTAGCTCGCTGGCCTCGCTTCGCTGCCGCAGTGGCCGATCTGGGCGTCCACAGCTATTTGTCGGCCCCGCTGACGCCCGACGAGCACCGCCACGGGTCGCTGAACATCTACGGGACGAGTGCCGACGGCTTCGACCCACTCGACGAGGTCTCGGTGGCCCTGCTCGCCACCTCGATCGAGACCGTCATCGCGATCACCGAGCGCGCCCGGTCGGCCGAACGAGAAATCACCGGCCTGCGGACAGCGATGAAAACGAGAGCTGACATCGACCAGGCGAAAGGAATCATCATGGCGATGCGCGGAATCTCCGCCGACGACGCGTTCGCCCTGCTGTCCGAGCAGTCGCAGAACAGAAACATCAAGGTCAGCGAGATTGCGTCGGCGATGATCGAGTCGGTTGCCGAACATTCGAGCTCTCGAACCGGCCTGCACGAAGAAACGAACAGTGGGTATGATTCGGACAGCGTGGTGTAGCCCCTGCCCGCAGTCGACAGCGCCGCTCGCACCGGGTTCGCCTCGGTTCTGCAATCCTTGCCGGTCTCGGTTACGCCGCAGTGCGCTGTTCGACGGACATGCCACTGCACAGGGTAAGGACGGTGACCCCCAATGAAACACAACGAGTTGCTCGGGCTCGGCATCGCCAGCGAACACCATGACAACGCAATTGTTCTGCGGGTCAACGGAGAAGTGGATCTCGCGACCGCGTCCGATCTCGCCCACCACATCGAACAAGCGGTCACGGCAGCGCCGGCAGCCGTGATCGTCGATCTTTCGGGGGTGTCCTTCCTGGCCTCCGTCGGCATGAGCGTGCTCATCGCAGCTCGCCGAAAGGCATGCTGCTCAACCTCGTTGGTGGTGGTCGCATCCGGGCCGACCACGGGGCGGCCGATGCATCTGGTCGGACTCGATGCTGCGATTCCGATTTTCACCGATATCGATTCGGCCCTGGAGTCCGTCGGTTCGTCGCTGAGGAAGTCCGTAACCGGAGCATCGGGCTCGTCCGAGTCCGGTGCCGGGTGTCCAGAGTGTGCGACCGGCACGTCGACCGCAGATGTACACACTGCGTGAACCGGTCCGATTTCCACCGCCTACCCGTCGAGATCGCACTAGTCTTGGTCGATGACGACGGGTGACGAGGACGAGGACGAGGACGAGGACGAGGACCACCGTGCGTGGAACGACAAAGCGCGCAACGAAACTCCCACTCAGCAGTTGGATCGCAATTGGTCGTCGTTGCTACAGGAACTCCGTGTCGTACAGACCGGTGTACAACTTCTGACCGGGTTCTTGTTGACCTTGCCGTTCCAGGCCCGCTTCGACGGGCTGTCCACGGCCGGCCACGTGGTCTATCTGACGACGGTGTCGGCGTCGATGCTTGCGACGATCCTGTTGGTGGCTCCCGTCAGCATGCACCGACTCCTGTTCCGGCAGCGTGCAATAGGGGTCATAGTGCGCGTCGGCAACATACTCGCCATCAGCGGTCTCGCCATGTTGGGAGTGACACTGGTGGGTGCTGCCGCCCTGACGTTCGAGATAGTGCTCGGTGTGCGCGCCGCAGCCCCCGCGGCCGCTGTCGTGGCGTCGACGGCCGTCGCGTTCTGGTTCCTACTGCCCCGGATCCACCGCCGTCGATAACGTCTCGTCGACGGTGCCTCAGGGCCGGCAGTCGACGGCCGTGCGCCACCACCGATCGTCCGGCCCCACCGGCATGGCGCGCTTGTGCCGGGTCTTGTCGAACCAGCGCTCGATGGTGTCCACCGCATCGCCGTCGACGGGTCCGCCCTGCAGGTATGCGTCGATCTGTGCGTAGGTGACGCCGAGTGCTTGTTCGTCCGGGAGCGCGGGACGGTCGTCCTCGAGGTCGGCTGTCGGCACTTTACGCCACGTCGATTCCGGTGCGTTCAGGTGCCGCAAGAGCTGCGCACCTTGGCTTTTGGTGAGACCGCTCAGCGGAGTGACGTCCGCGCCTCCGTCACCGTATTTGGTGAAGAAGCCCGTCACCGCCTCGGCCGCGTGATCGGTACCCACCACCAGAAGATTCTCCTGGCCGGCGATCGTGTACTGCGCGATCATGCGTTCGCGCGCCTTGATGTTGCCCCGTACGAAGTCCGCGATACGCGGAGTATCCAGCGCCGAGGCGGCCGAGCGCGCCGAGGCGTCGACGGCGTCGCGGATATCGACAGTGACCGTCCGGTCCGGCTCGATGAAGTCGAGTGCGACGACGGCGTCGGCTTCGTCCGCCTGAGTTCCGTACGGCAGACGCACCGCGACGAATGTGGCCTGGTTACCGAGTTCCGCGGCCTCGCGAACGGCCAGCCGAGCGAGCTTTCCGGCCAGGGTGCTGTCCTGTCCCCCGCTGATGCCGAGCACGAAACCCGCTGTGCCACTGACCCTCAAATAATCGGCGAGGAAACCGACCCGGCGGCGGATTTCCTCGTCGGGATCGATCGACGGCCGAACACCCAGCTCGTGCTGAATACGGCTTCGGATACTGGAATCGGTACTCATACTGCGCTCCGATCTCGTTGACGAACAGTTGTCTGCACTCCCCCGGCGTCAGCTACCCGTGGGCCCGTTTCCGCGCGTGGCGCAGCAGGGTATCGAGGGAAAACGCCATGGTCCGGGCCAGAACTTCTTCCGGTTCACCGTCGAAGTGCTTGCATTCGGTGCTCACGTCGCCACGGTCGTACACCGCTGCCCACACCGTCCCCGGTGGTTGGTCTTCCTGGCTCTGCGGCCCGGCTTCGCCGGTGACGGCGATCGTCAGATGTGCGCCGACCAGCGACGCCGTCGATCGAGCCATCGCCGTCGCGGCCTGTTCGCTGACGACCGGGCCGTCGGGGACCTCGAGCAGAGTGTGCTTCACGCTCTCGTGGTACGCGACGATTCCGCCGCGGTACCACTGCCCCGAGGACGGTGCCTTGCCGAGCATGGCCGCGAGATTTCCGGCGGTCAGCGATTCGGCGGTGCCGATCGCGATGTCGTACGTCTGTGCCAGGTCGGCAATCTTCCTACATACCGAGGAGGCGTCGGCCTCGGTCGGTAGACGCTGTTCTGCATCGGTGTCCATCACACACTCTCCGTACCTGATTCGTCGAAGGTGTTCGCCGGATTGTTTCAGCGACTGGTTCTGTGGGCGCGGGGCCGGAGGCTGCAGGGGTTGAACCTCCGGCCCCTGGCTCGACCGCACGGCCCGGGCGCGTACGCCGAGCTGTGTATCGACTTCCACGCACGACGGCAGTCCAAACACGGGGCTTACGAGCGATATTCGGGTCCTTATCGCAGATACCGGACCCTTGGCACGTGTTCGCGAGCAGTGCTAATTTCGGATCGACAGTCAGTTCCAGGAGGTGTGTTATGCCGAATCGACGTATCTCTGCGGGGGCAGAGCGACCGGTAGCGTTCTACTCCGACACAGACCGCGCCATGATCGACTTCGCCCTGAGATGGGTCAACCACGGAGGCGGACCGGACGACGAAATCCGGTCCGCCTTCGCGATGTCGGCTCAGGACTACTACCGCACCGTGTTGGAGATCCTCGACCGCGACCCCGGCAGCGTGTTCGGCGAGTTCGGCCTCAGCCCTGTCATGGTGACGCGAATCAAAGCCATTGCCAGAAGGCGCATCTGGCTCACCCGGTGATCGGCTCCGCGCTACCGGATGTCGAATCGATCGTTGTCTGCCAGCTTCGCCCACGCGGCCACGAAGTCGTCGACGAACTTGCCACCGTTGTCGGCCTGGGCGTACACCTCCGACAGCGCTCGCAGTTGTGAATGGGACCCGAACACCAGGTCGATCGATGTCGCTGTCCACTTCTGGCTGCCGGAGCCACGATCCGTGCCGACGTAGGTGCCGTCCTCACTCGTCGCCCATTCGGTGTCGGAGTCGAGCAGATTGACGAAGAAATCGTTGCTCAGAACTCCGGGGCGATCGGTGAACACTCCATGGCTCGAACCACCGTGGTTGGCCCCCAAGGCTCGAAGACCGCCGAGAAGAACCGTCATCTCGGGCGCAGTCAGATTCAGCATGTAGGCGCGATCGAGGAACAACACCTGCTCGGGAGTGCTCTCCCCTGCAGCCACGTAGTTGCGGAACCCGTCGGCTCGTGGCTCGAGTACCGAGAACGATTCGACGTCGGTCTGCTCCTGCGTCGCGTCGGTGCGACCCGGCCGGAACGGGACGGTCACCTCGTAACCGGCGTCGCGTGCGGCCTTCTCGACGGCCGCATTGCCGGCCAGCACGATGACGTCGGCGAGCGAGACCTTCTTGTCACCGGCCGCTGAGCCCTCGAACTTTTCGCGTATACCGTCCAAGATTGCGAGCACCTCGCGGAGGGCCTCGGGTTCGTTTGCCTCCCAACTCTTCTGTGGCTCGAGCCGAACCCGAGCGCCGTTGGCACCGCCGCGGTAATCGGTGACTCGGAAGCTGCTGACCGACGACCACGCGACACCGATGAGCTGAGCGATCGTCAAGCCCGAGTCTAGGATCGCCGACTTCAACGCAGATGCGTCCGCCTCGTCGATCAGGTCACCGTGCGGCGATGGAACCGGGTCCTGCCACAGCTGAGGTTCGGGAACCCACGGCCCGAGGTACCGGGACACCGGTCCCATATCGCGGTGCAGCAACTTGTACCACGCCTTGGCGAACGCGAGCGAGAGCTCCTCGGGGTGATCCAACCACCTCCGAGTGATCTTCTCGTACGCCGGATCTGCCCGCATGGAGATGTCGGTGACGAGCATCGTGGGGGCACGGCCCGGACCGCCGAACGGATCGGGAATCGTGCCCGCACCGGCACCGTCCTTGGCAGTGAACTGCCACGCGCCGGCGGGGCTCTTCGTGAGCTCCCACTCGTATCCGTAGAGATTCTTCAGGTAGCCGTTACCCCACTGCGTCGGAGTCTCCGTCCAGACCACCTCGAGCCCGCTGGTGATCTGGTCCTCGGCCTTGCCCTTGCCGTAACCGTTCTTCCAGCCGAGGCCCTGCTGTTCGATGGGGGCACCCTCGGGTTCCGGCCCGATCTTGTCGGCCGGTCCGGCTCCGTGTGTCTTACCGAAGCTGTGTCCACCGACGATGAGTGCCGCCGTCTCCTCGTCGTTCATCGCCATCCGCGCGAAGGTTTCCCGGATGTCGTGGGCCGCGGCCACCGGATCCGGCTCTCCCTCGGGGCCTTCGGGATTGACGTAGATCAAGCCCATGGTGGTGGCACCGAGGGGCTTGGAGAGCTCCCGTTCGCCGGAGTATCGCTTATCGGTGCCCAGCCACTGATCCTCGGGACCCCAGAAGACCTCTTCCGGTTCCCAGATGTCCTCCCGACCGAAGCCGAATCCGAACGTCTCGAACCCCATGGACTCGAGCGCCGCGTTACCGGCGAACACCAGCAGATCAGCCCACGAAATCTTGTTGCCGTACTTCTGCTTGACCGGCCACAGCAACCGACGCGCCTTGTCCAGGTTGGCGTTGTCCGGCCAACTGTTCAGTGGCGCAAAGCGTTGCGCGCCCTGACCCCCACCGCCTCGTCCGTCGAACGTGCGGTAGGTGCCGGCGGCGTGCCAGCTCATACGAATGAAGAGTCCGCCGTAGTGGCCGTAGTCGGCCGGCCACCAATCTTTCGAAGTGGTCATCACCGAGATGACGTCGGCTTTGAGTTCGTCCACATCGAGCTTCTCGAATTCCGCTTTGTAGTCGAGCTTTTCGCCGAACGGGTTCGATTTGGAGGTATGCGCATGCAGGATGGACAGGTCCATCTGCTCCGGCCACCAGTCCTTGTTCGTCAGCGGTGCGTGCGCCTTGGGCTTCGGCGACTCGATGACCGGATTCTCGCTCTCGCTGGTGCTGGCGGTCTCGGTGGCGGAGTGTGGTGGGCGTGCGTCGGAGGTCACGAATTGTCCTTTCCGATGGGCATTGTGGATGGACGATCGCGGGCTGCGATCGATCGGTCGGATGCACAACTGGGGCACGTTCCCCAGTAGGTCACCTCGGCCTCGTCGAGAACGAAACCGTGATCTCGGGCGGGTCGTGCACACGGTGGCTCACCGGTGGCGCAGTCGGCGTCGACGATGAAACCACAGGAACGGCAGACGATGTGGTGATGATTGTCTGCCACCCTGGTTTCGTAACGTGCCGAGTGACCCGCGAGGCGGATACGACGAACCAAACCCGATGCAGTCAACGCATCGAGCACGTCGTACACGGCCTGCTTCGAGACCGTGGGCAGGCTGGCGCGCGCCAGTCGCAAGATGGTGTCGGTATCGGAATGCGGTTGTGCATCAACGATATCGAGAACCAACTCTCGGGGACGCGTCACCCTCAGTCCGGCGTCACGAAGCATGCTGGCGGAAGTACTTGCCATGGCTTTCACGATAACCACCTTCGGTCGCATCGTCGATCGTTTCCTGGAATCGGTCGATTGTCGCGGCGCGGGCACGGCCGCCTGCAGACGAGGCCGACCACCGCGATCAAACCGCGTCCTGTGCCACCGGCGAGTTCCACTCGGCAGTAGTGAAACGGGCTGCGTGAGCAGCGACGGCGGCTGCGTCTGCATTGCGCGAGAAGATCCGGCGTTGGCGTTGCGCGCCGTTCCCGAGGTGCGTCAACCGTTCGAGAGAAGTCTGCACGCAGCGGAGGTCGCCTGTGCTGGTCAGCGCCGGTTCCACGTAGCGGACGAGCGATCGGAGCAGACTCGATGCCGACACCGGTTTCCCGGTGCTCGGATCCACTCCGACGCCGGTCAATCCATCCATGCGGGCACGGTGGTATGCCGCTGCGAGATGATTCTCGGCCACGACGAGTGCCGGCTCGCCGCGGTCGATGGACCGAAGGGCCGTGACGACGAGACCGCGGATCAGTGCAGCGGACAACACCACCTCCTCGGCGACGGCAGGTACGTCGCCGACCCGCACCTCGACCGTCGGCTGGTGGGAGCTGGGCCGTACATCCCAGTAGAGCGATGCTTCGTCGAGAATCATCCCGGTCTCGATCATCGAGCCGACCAGGTCGTCGTACTCCGCCGTCGAACTCAGGTGAGGGGGCGGACCAGCCGTCGGCCACCTGCCCCACACCGTCGAACGCCAACTCGAGTGCCGAGTGTCGACGCCGTCGTGTATCGCGCTGTTGGACGTCAACGCCAGAAGCGTGGGGAGCCAGGGCCGCACGACATTGCATACCCCGATCGCCGTCTCCTTGTCCGGCACCTCGACGTGAATGTGACCCCCACACGTGGCAACGCTCTCTGCCAGTGCCCCGTAGGTCTCGGCAAGACGCCGATAGCGGGAGCCGTCCGAGATGGGCAGGCGGCCACGATCAGCAGGCGCAACCGGCGAGACACCTGCCGCCAGTAAGTGGGCACCCTGCGCCAAGGCCACCGCCGACAGCGTGGCGCGGGTGGAGATCACGTTCTCCCGCAACTCGCGAAGACACTGCAGCGGAGGCGAATTGGCCTCCACCTGCACCTCGGTCAGCTCCGAGACGGCATCGATTCCCGCAGCTCGGGCATGCGCGACGACACCGGGGCCGACCGCCACCGGACGCAGCATGTCGATGTCGGCGAGAAAGAACTCCTCCTCCACTCCGACCGTGGGAACTGCCCCTGCACTCATCGGGCGCTGTCGCCCGGGTGATCGCCGACGACCACCGCGAGATACACCGCGGCGACGATCGTGCGCGGTGCGGAACTGCCGGTCACGCCGACCGCGCAGGCGTCTCGCCTGTGCAGAAATTCGAAACCTCTTCGGATCTCGCCGGTTTCACCGCACTTCGAACGGCGTCCGCGACGCTGCGGACGCACTCCGTACCGAGGTGGACACCACTCGGATCGAGTTGTCGCTGCAGCTCGGGTGTACAGGCGACGATCGCGCGACACCGGTGCGCAGCGAGCCGCAAGGCGGCTGCCGAGAGGACGGGAACCACTGCGGGGTCGACGAATTCGACATCGAGCAGATCCACGACCAGCGACCGCCCGCACACGATGGCCTCCGACACGCATTCGCCTATGACCGGAATTGCCGATCTGTCGATCGACCCGACGATGCGGATGACGACCGGTCCGCCGACGAGTTCGTCCACGGACAGCGCGAATGCGCCGTCCTCGGGATTGTCCGGCCCGCAGAACGACAATCGAATCGATTCCGGATCACTGTGCACCGACCGTAGAAACACCATTGCCCACCTCCACCGGCTCGCGACCGGAGACTGTCGGCTGCCTCTGACACCAGTTCTCGAGAAAACGAGTCTCGGACTATCGGGTGTCGAAGAGCGCGGTCGGGCACATCTCGCAGTCGCTACTTCCTGACTACGGGGCTTCTCCTCAACCGCGTGCAGACAGTGTATACACAATTGCGTCCGGCGAAACCCGCTACGCTGCTTCGATTGTCGGCAGTCGACGGTTGAACCGACCGCAATCCAGTGCACGGTAGCCGTAGCGAACACGCTCCCCGCTTCGGCCGCAAGGGACGTCGGTTCGGCCCGTTGTGAACGCTCCAGCAAGGGCGACGCCCTCGTGTGAGGTTTCGCATTGCGGCTTTACGTAATAGGGTGTTGTTCGACGCCCAGTTGCGATGACCGCTCTGGCCGCGTCTCGAGTACGCTGACTCCAAAATCGGGTCGGCATATCCCACACCCTTCACCGGTGCCGGGCTATGCGCCCGAAAGGGGCCGTGCGAACCCATCAGGGATCGAATCGATATGCACGTTGCGCTTGTCTCCGAACACGTGAGTCCGATAATTGATGCGGCCGGCATCGAGGCAGAACAATCGGCTGCCCAGCTCGATCGGCTGGCCTCGTCGCTGGCCCGCGCCGGCACCCGAGTCGACGTATACACCAGGAAGCAGAACCCGGATCACGAGGACGAGCTGCTCACCCCCGACGGTTACCGGGTGGTCAACCTGTCTGCGGGGCCTGCTGTCCCGATGACCGAAGAGGAATCGATTCCTCACACGAGCGCGTTCGCCTCCGCGCTCCGCGATCACTTGCTCCGAACGAAACCCGATGTAGCACATGCACATTCATGGGTGTCGGGGCTGGCAACCATACTGGCCGCCGGCGCGACGGGCGTCCCCACGGTGATGTCGTTCCACGGTCTCGCCGCGACCGACCGATCCGGGCCCCCGACGGCCGGCACCGATTCGGTGGTTCCCCGGGCGGCTATGGAGAAGAAGATCGCTCGATCGGCGAGCCGCATCATCGCGTCATGTCCCGACGAGGCCGACATGTTGACGCGGATGGGCGTCGCCAGAGCCAAGGTGTCCATCGTCCCGACCGGGGTGGATCTGAGTGACTTCGATCCATCCGGACCGACCGCACCACGCAGCGGTGCCGCGTGTCGGGTGGCGACCGTCGGGTCGGATGCCGAGGTATCGACGATCATCGAACTGCTCGGAAAACTCGACGACACCGAATTGGTCGTTGTCGGCGGCGAGCCACGCGAATCCAGCGGCGTGGCGCAGCTACGCACGGTCGCCGCAGCACACGGCATGGCCGGGCGCACGGTGTTCACCGGCCCGGTCCGCCATCGCCACATGTCGTCGCTGTTGAGGTCGGCCGACTTGTTCGTCTGCCTGTCCCCGACCGAATCGGCAGGGATCGCCACCCTCGAAGCCATGGCGTGCGGACTTCCCGTCGTCGCATACGGAGTGGGCTACGCCGGAGAGTTGGTGATCGACGGGGTCACCGGCCGCTCGATCAGGCCGGGCGACCGTCGTCGCTTGGCACGAGAGCTGGCCCTGCTGCTACGCAACGAGTCCAGGCGTTTCGAGCTGGGAGTGTCCGGCTCCGACCGTGCGCAATCTCGCTTCTCGTGGGACCGCATCGCCGAGGACACCGCACGCGTCTACGAGGCAACCGTACAGACCGGGTCGTCAGTGAACGCCGGATCGACCCCGCAAGCCGGGTCGACTCACGACCATCCGGTGCCGCCGACTGCACCCTCTCGTCGACACACCGTGTGAACAGCCGGTGAGCCTATTTGGACGAGCGTCCTTTGTTCGATTCGGAACCGAGGTCGACGAGTTCTGCGGCCAAAGCGGCCACCGGGACGTTCTGGGTTTGCGACAGCCGTGAAATCAAGTCGAACGCCTGTACCGCGTCGATACCGTACCGCTCCATCAACATGCCCTTGGCTTGGCCGATGATGTCCCGTGAAGCCAAGCCGGACTTGAACTGCTCGGTCTTGTTCGCTGCATACAACGCCACCGCAGCGTGGGTTGCGAGCACGCGACCCAGTTCCTCGTCCTCGTCGCTGAACGCATCACTGGTCAGTGCGAACAGGTTGAGCGCCCCGATGGTGTCCTCGTTGGTGTAGAGGCGGAAGGACAGGCTGCTGAGAACCCCTGCTCCCACCGCCTCCGGACCGAAACGTGGCCAGCGGGAATCGGAGCGGAAGTCGTTGCACCGCACGAACAGCTCGCTTCGTGCGGCGTCGATGCACGGCCCCTCGTCGAGGCGTTCCTGCATTGCGTCCAGGCGAACCGGCAGCTCACTGGTCGCGGCGTGCGACTGGTACTTCTTCGGCCCCGCCACCACGAGAATGTCGGCGCAATCGACCGCGGGTATCAGAGATCGGGCGCTCTCCGTCACGCCGCGCAGAGTCTCGTCGAGACTGGACGGTGCGAAAAATGACCTCGTCGCTTCGGCAATCGCCTGTGTGAGGTCGCGAGCTGTCATCGATCGATCGGGTCCCATACCTGACGATGCTAGTCAACAGGAATCGACCGCTCGACGGTTGAGTCCACCGGAAGCGGGGCATGCAGAGCGCAGCAACCAACCGACCGACGATCAGGAGTGCTCATGACCATGCCGACCGATGCAGGTGCAGAGATCCCATCCGAAGGCAGCAACGACGGTCCGCGCGAAGAATCTCCCGACGAGGCTGCAGTCGGTGCTCACGTCGACGGAGAGAACGTCCCACACCCGCCCGAGGACGACACGCAGAACTGATTCACTGGGCGGTCGGGGTCAGGCGGAAGATCGGAAACCGCCTGCCCTCGGCCGTTTCTGTGTATTTCGCGAATCCGTCCGAGGCATCGAGGAATTTCTGCCAATGCCGGTCCCACTCGGATTCCGGAATCTCGTCGGCGTCGACGGCAACGGTGCGAATGCCTCCGTCCCCGGGTGCCTCGATGTCGATGGCCGGATGGGCGCGCAGATTGTGCACCCACGCTGGATCTTTCGGTGACCCGGCAGCCGAGCCGACCACCAACCAGCTCTCTCCCTCCGGAATCGCCATGAGCGGGTTGAGCCGCACCGCACCGCTCTTGGCACCGATCGTGTGCAGAACGACGAGCGAATCACCGAAGCCGGCCGTGGACACGTGGCCATTGTTGCTTCGGAACTCGTCGATGATGATCTCGTTGAAGTCGGCCATGGGCCGATTATGCCGCCGATGCGGCGCGGCCACTCCGCTTTTCGCCGGCGTTCGACGGTGTCAGCTTCCTGGTATTCCGTCCTCGTGATCGACGAGCAAAGACAACGACTCCCAATTCTCCTGCACGGCAGCGGCCGCACCGTCCGCGTCACCCTCACTGCACAGCGTGATGATTCGTTCGTGTTGGGCTATCGAATCGCGGCCCACCAGCGAGGCGAATCGTAGTCGTTCGAGTCGGCGCAGGGTCGGCGTCACCTGCTCGAGAACCGTGACCACGACCTGATTCTGACTCGCTTCGACGGCGACTGCGTGGAACGCGTCGTCGCCGGCCAGCGCGAGGTCCACATCGCCTCGGGTGAATGCGGCGGCGAAATCCTTGTTGGCGCGACGCATCGCGGCGATGTCGCGCTTGTTCATCAGCGGTACAGCCGTCCGGACCGCGAGTGCATGCATCGATGCCGCGACCGCCTGCGCGTCCAGCACCGCCTTGCGTTCGATGGTCGACACGATGGTCGAACGCCCGGGCTGGGTGTGTACGAGGCCCGCCAGTTCCAGCCTGGCCATGGCGTCGCGAATAGGTGTACGCGACACCCCGAGCCACTGCTCGAGTTCGGCATCCCGCAGCCGCTCGCCGGGCGCGAAGGTGCCGTCGACGATGGCGTCGCGAATCGAGACGTAGGCGTTGTCGCGCAGCAGGGAGCGCTTGTGTTTTCCGAGCTCGACGGGGACCGGCATGCAAAATATCGTAGCCCACCGCTTTCGCTGGCGAGGTGTCCCACGTACAGTATGCGATATATTGCATCCTGCATGACACACCGATCAAAGGAGAACCACGTGGCGATCGCGGACTTCGAGCGTTATCCCCTCACCTTCGGCCCGAGCCCGATTCACCCGATGGAACGACTGAGCGCGCACCTCGGCGGGGCCAAGATCTGGGCCAAGCGAGAAGACGTCAACGCAGGATTGGCTTACGGCGGCAACAAGACCCGCAAGCTCGAATACATCGTTCCCGACGCGCTCGCGCAGGGTGCCGACACATTGGTCTCGATCGGTGGCGTGCAGTCCAACCACACGCGGCAGGTGGCTGCGGTCGCGGCAAAGCTCGGACTCAAAGCCGTTCTGGTGCAGGAGAAGTGGGTCGATTGGCCAGATTCGGTCAACGACAAGGTGGGCAATATCCTGCTCTCCCGCATCATGGGTGCAGATGTCCGCCTCGATCCGTCGGGCTTCGGAATCGAATTCAAGGACAGCTGGCAAAAGGCCATCGAGGACGTCGAGCGAGCGGGCGGCAAACCCTACGCCATTCCCGCAGGCGGCTCCGACCACAAGCTCGGCGGACTGGGCTTCGCCAACTGGGCGTACGAAGTACAGAAGCAGGAAGAGGAGCTCGGCGTCTTCTTCGACACGATCGTCGTGTGCAGCGTGACCGGGTCGACGCATGCCGGCATGATCGCCGGGTTCGCCGGGCAAGAACGGCCACGTCGAGTGATCGGCATCGATGCGTCCGCCAAGATCGCTCAGACCCGCGACCAGGTGGCCCGAATCGCCCGTAACACAGCAGAACTCATCGAACTGGGTCGCGATCTTCGCGACGACGAGATCACCGTCCTCGAAGGCTGGGCCGGCGACTACTACGGAATACCCGTCGACTCCACGATCGAGGCAATCAAGCTCACCGGCCGTCTCGAAGGCGTGATCATCGACCCGGTGTACGAGGGCAAGTCCATGGCCGGACTGATCGATCTGATTCAGCAGGGCGATATCGGCAAGGACTCCACCGTTCTCTACGCGCACCTGGGTGGTCAGCCCGCCCTCAACGCGTACAGCGGAATCTTCTGAGCTGGACTTCGCGGTACCGGTGCCCGAGGATCGACAGGTGATCCTCGGGCACCGGACCTGTTTCTGCACCGGCCGACCCGATTCGGCACGACGAGCGAAGGTGTACGCATGAGGCAGCGCTCCGACGAGTTGGACTCGCTGAGTTGCCGAATCACGGCGGCGCTGCAGGTCAATCCCCGGGCGTCCTGGGTCAGCATCGCCGAGGCGCTCGGTGAACCCGAGCGCACCGTCACCCGACGCGGCAAGGAACTACTCGATTCCGGGGACGTACGCGTGGTCGGCGTCATCGGCGCGACGGGCGCGGTCGTTCTGCGAGCTCGATGTCACGTCGGTATGGCACGTGCGGTGGCAGTCGGGTTGGCGCGCCGCGACGACACGATGTTCGTGTACGCCACGTCGGGGCACGAGGAATGCGTCGCCGAAGTCCTGGTCGACGATGCCCATCTGGCGGATCTGATGCTCGACGACTTACCCGGCATCACCGGGATCAGGCGCATCAGGGTCGATCCCATCACGCGGGTCTATCGCTCGGTCCGCGAGTGGCGGCCGGCGATTCTCAATTCGCACCAGATCGCGGCCCTGACGCCTCCCGTACACGAGGGCTACCAACCGGACGGCCGTGTGGGACAGGAGATCTCGACCCTGCACCGCAGCATTCTGCGCGTCCTGGCCGAGGATGCCCGGACGCCCACCTCGGACATCGCGCGCGTCGTCGGCGCTACCGAGAACACTGTCCGACGCCACATGGACACTCTGGAACAGACCAACAAATCCCGACTGCGAGTGGTCGTCGAGCCGGCGCTGCTGGGGTATTCGGCGGAAGCCCTTGCCTGGGTCAAGGTTCCGCCTCGACACCACGAAGCACTGGTCGAGCTATTGCTCGCACATTCGGAGGTTCGATACGCGGTGGCCCTCGCGGGCTCGGACAGTCTGCTCGTCAACCTCGCGTGCCCGGACCGAATGGCGTTGCATCGCATGACAACTGCGTCGGACTGGGCCACCCTGGCCGACGCGATCTCGGTGGTGTCGATTCTGCGGGCCACCAAGCGCAGCGGCAACCGTCTGCTGGCCGCGGACTCCGCGTCGTACCTGTATTGATCCGGTACGACGCGGCAGTCACTGCGGTCATCGGATCGGTGCGCCGGGGCCGAGCGGGATGCCGAGCATGTACCAGACTGCGAACAACGCCGCCCACACGATCAGCATGCCCAGCGCGACGGGGATGGTGAACGAGGCGAGGGTACCGATGCCCGCGTTCTTCTTGTAGCGCTGGATGAGTCCGAGGGTGAGCACGAAGTAGGCCGACATCGGGGTCATCGCGTTGGTGCAGGAATCGGCGATTCGGTAGACGGCCTGGGTGGTTTCGGGGTTGACGTCGATGTACATGAGCATCGGCACGAGAACCGGGGCCAACATCGACCACATGGCCGAACCACTGGTGACGAGCAGGTTCATCACCGAGATCAGCACCAGCATCATGGCGAACACCACGAGGGGGTGTAATCCCCCGGCTTTCAACAGTTCCGCACCCTCGACTGCAACGACGTTGCCGATGCCGGTCCACTTGAAGTAGGCGAGGAACTGCGAAATCGCGAAGAACAGCACCAGGATCGGAGCAAGGGTCTTGATGCCGACGGCCATCGACTCCGGAATCTCACGGAGCTGCCGAAGACTGCCGGTGGTGCGTCCGTACACCCATCCGACCAGGACGAAGGCGATCGCGATGAAGAACGCGATGTTCTGCAGCACGATCGACTGTACGAACCCGCCGTCCTCACCACGCAGCGGCGACGAGGGAGGAAGCAGTGCCGCGACGACGACGGCCACGTACACCGCCAAAGCTGCTCCGGCGCGGCGCATTCCCTTCTTCTCGATCGGCTCGAGATCGAGTGCCAGCTTCTCCGCTCCGTCCTCGACGCCCTCGTCGGCATCGAGATTCATGTGCTTGGCCATCACCAACTCCACCACCAGGGTGATGAAGATCGAAATCACCAGTGACGACGCGAGACTGAAGAAGTAGTTGTCCACGGGGGTCACGCTGTAGTCGGCGTCGACGATCTGAGCGGCGGAGGTCGTCAACGACGACATGATGGCATCGCTGGGTGTGATCAACGGTGACGCGTTGTAGCCACCGGCGATGGCCACGAACGCCACCATCATGCCCAGTACCGGACTTCGGCCCGCTGCTTTGAACGCCATTGCCGCCAGCGGAAGGACGACGATGAATGCCGCGTCGAACATGACGTGAGACATGGTCCCGGCGAAGGCAACCGAGAACGTCACCCACTTGGCGGGCAGCTTCACGATGGTGGCGCGCAGCAGCGTGGTGAGCACACCGGAATGCTCGGCGACGGACACGCCGAGGATGACGGTCACGATGATGGGGAGCGGCGCGAACCCCGCGAAGTTGTCCAGTGCCGTCCCGAAGATCATGGCTACGCCGTCACTGCTGAGCAGGCTGCGAACCATCGACACCTCACCGGTGCTGGGTAGCACCACCCCGGTGCCCAGTGCGGCGAGGATCGCACTGACCACTGCCAGCACTGCGGCCAGAAGCCAGAACAGCAGGAAGGGGTGCGGCAGTTTGTTGCCGACGCGTTCGATGCTGGACACGAGACGGAACAGTGTCTTCAGTCCCCAGGGCATTCGTGTTTCGGGCGCATCCGCAGTTGCCGGTGGACCGTCGATCTGACTGGACATGATTGACTCTCTTTCGCATACCGTCGGATTGCGACCGAGCCCCGGGCTCGGATGTCCTGCTCACTCAAGTCGGTTCACGTTGCCGATATGTTGCATGTGTGAAATTTTCGGCCGTCTGAGCGAAACCGCCAATCCAACGGCGAAAACGCTCAATGGACGACGATAGCCCGGTGGGCTCCGCGCGGTGGTGCAGTCTTGAAACAGGCTTCCGACAACAACTCCGGACGATCCGGATCGAAGCGAGGAGTTTCATGACCGGCGACATTCAGTCACTGTCCCTGCGCGCGCTCGCGGCACACATCCGCGATCGCGAGATCTCGGCCCGCGAGGCGCTCGAGTCGCATCTGGCTCGCATCGACGACGTCAACCCTGTCGTCAACGCGATCGTGACCTTCGACATCGATGGGGCGACCGAACGTGCGAGTGCAGCAGACCGCGCAACGGTGTCCGGCGAGGCACTGCCCGTTCTGCACGGCGTCCCGATGACGCACAAGGACAATCACCTGACCGCCGGTCTGCGCACGACTTTCGGCTCGCCGATTCTGGCCGACAACGTCCCCACCGAGGACTCGGGCATCATCGCCCGCCTCAAGCGCGCAGGTGTCAACACCACCGGCAAATCCAACGTTCCCGAATTCGCTGCAGGTTCACACACTTTCAATCCGCTGTTCGGTACCACCACCAATCCGTACGATCCGACTCGCAGTGCCGGCGGCAGCAGTGGCGGTGCCGCCGCCGCCATCGCCGCCGGGATACAACCGGCGGGCGACGGGTCGGACATGGGCGGGTCGCTGCGCACTCCGGGATCGTTCTGCAACCTCGTCGGATACCGGCCGTCGTTGGGCCGCATTCCGATGCTGCCCGCCAAGAACCCGTGGGCCTGGATCGCTCGGCAGGGCGTGCTCGCGCACGACATCGAGGACGTGCGTCTTCTGATGCGCGCGCTCGCCGGTCCGGATGCGTCCAGCCCTCGTGGTCTCCCGCTGGACGACTCGTACCGCTCGGAGGAGGCCGGCTCGCTGCGTGGGCTGAAAGTCGCGTGGACAACGGATTTCGGTCTCGGCGTACCCGTCGACCGTGAGGTGACCGACGTCCTGAGCCGCCAACTGCACGTGTTCGAGCAACTCGGTGCCAGTGTGGACGTCGATTGCCCGGACCTGTCCGACGCGGACGAGGTGTTCCAGACGACGCGTGCGTTCGACTTCGCCACCGCCTACGGGCACCTGTTGGACGAACACCGGCACCGCATGAAGAGCGCCGTGCAGTGGAACGTCGACAAGGGAATGGCGCTCACGACACGAGACATGATCTCCGCCAACACCGCTCGCAAGAACCTCGATACTGCAGTGCGGCAGTTCTTCTCGCGATACGACGTATTGATCGCGCCTGCCGTTCAGGTACTTCCGTTCCCCGCGGACGAGGAGTACCCCGCCGTCGTCGACGGCACGCCGATGAACAATTACCTCGACTGGATGCGGGCCGCTTCGCTGATCTCGGCGACAGGCCTGCCGTCACTGTCGATGCCCGGCGGCTTCAGCTCCTCCGGCCTTCCGGTGGGATTGCAGATCGTCACCGCAGACCGCGCCGATCACCTGCTGCTCCGGGTAGCGCATGCCTTCGAGGCCGAGACGGCATTCCACCGTCGTGCCCCCGCATCGGCGGCCGCCACCGTCTGACAGATCCGGCGGGCCGAATTCAGGACCTGTCGACCGCGGCGACGATCAGATCGGTCAACTCCCCGATCGCTTCGGCCGGTGTGAGTGACCCGGATACGGCACCGTGGGACAACGCGTCTGCGGCACCGAAGACGGCGGTCAGAGATGGCGTGGACATGCCGTCGGCATCGGTGAACGGACGCAGAATCTCCCGACACCGCTCGAAGTAGGCGCGCTCGGCGGTGCGCTTGACCTGTTCGAGTTCGGGCGAACCTTCGAGTGCCGCAAGCACACCCGTCAATTCCCTCCCCTGGGCCAATGTGCACCCCACGTAGGAGTCGGCGATGGCCTGCGCCCGACCGCGGACCGTCATGGGTGCCGAGTCGAGAGATTCCTCCAGCATCGCCGCCTGCCTGCCATCGAATTCGGTGAACAGAGCGGCAAGAAGTTCGGCGCGGGAAGCGAAGTGGCTGTACACCACCGGTTTCGCGACACCGGCATGCTCTGCGAGCCGTCCGAGAGTCAACGCGTCGGCTCCTTCGGCGCGTACGAGAGCCCAGGACACCTCGATCAACTGTGCGTTTCGATCGGAGCGCGACAGCCTCGTCCGTGCCATTCCGCCACCTCCTTGCTTATGTACTAATAGTAACCTACTGTTCGTACATAGCCGATCTTCCCCAGCCGAAGGAACAGCCATGAACACGCTCGTCGTAGTCTCCCATCCCGACCCGCATTCTCTGACCCACCAGGTCGCTCACTCCGTAGTCGAGGCCATCCGATCCACCGGCACCACCGTGGAGACCGCAGATCTCGCCGCGGAGAGCTTCGATCCACGATTTTCGGCTGCGGATCTGAGCCTGTATCGCGGAAACGGGAGTACACCGTCCGATGTCGCCGAGGAGCAGACGCGGATCGACCGCGCCGAACACCTGGTTCTCGTCTTCCCGATGTACTGGTGGTCGATGCCCGCACTACTGAAAGGCTGGATCGACCGCGTGTTCGTCGAGGGCTGGGCCTACGAATACGGGGACAGAGCATTCGTGAAGAAGCTGGACCGACTCACAATCCATCTGGTCGTCGTCGCGGGAGACGATGCAGACAGCTTCGAGCGCCATGGCGTCCATCAGGCCATTCGAACGCAGATCGAGCGCGGCATCATCGAATACTGCGGTGCCACAGTGGGATCCACGAACTTCGTATACGGGTCGGACACCAGGAGTCGCGCGGAACTCGCTACCGAGATCTCCGCTATCGGTAGCACGGTCGCAGACCGGGTCGCCGCGCAGCGCGCGCTCACCTGACCTGCCACCGCCACGCGGGACGAGGGTGGTCAGCGATTCCGCTTCTGCTCGGCACGGATCAAACCGCCGCCGACGATCAGCCGCTGAATTTCGCTCGTGCCCTCGTACAGGCGGAGAAGACGGACATCTCGATAGATTCGCTCGACGGGAACGCCGCGCATATATCCTGCGCCGCCGTGGATCTGGACCGCGAGGTCGGCAACTGTGCCGACCATCTCGGTGCAGAACAGCTTCACCGCCGACGGCGCGATCCGTCGATCGGTGTTTTCCACCCAGGCTCGGGCAGCCTCACGCACCATGGCCCGGCCTGCCATGACTCCCGTCTGCTGGTCGGCGATCATCGCCTGGACGAGTTGATGATTGCCGATGGGCTCGCCACCCTGCGTGGAAGACGCAGCGTAGGAGACGGATTCGTCCAGGGCACGCTGCGCTTGACCGACGGCGAGCGCTGCGATGTGGACGCGGCCACGCGCCAACGACGTCATCGCCGCCCGGTATCCGATGTCACCGTTGCCGCCCACCAGAGCGTCGGCGTCGACCTCGACGTCGGTGAACGTCACATCCGCGGTTCCTGCTCCCTGCTGACCCATCTTCGCGTCCTTGTCACCGACCTCGACACCCGCAGCGTCGGCGGGGACCAGAAACACCGCGATCCCGTTGCCGCTGTTCGGCTTCGGGTCCACTCGCGCGAACACGACGAACAGGTCCGCGATGGGCGCATTGGTGATGTAGCGCTTGCTTCCGCTGATGATCCAGCCAGTACCGTCCACTACTGCCGTCGTTCTCAGCCCTGCCGGGTTCGAGCCGGCACCGTCCTCGGTCAACGCGAACGACGCGACGACGTCGCCGGCCGCCATGCCGGGCAACCACGTTGCCTTCTGCTCGTCGGTGCCGAACCCGACGAGCACCTGGCCCGCGATTCCGTTGTTGGTGCCGAACATCGACCGCAACGACAGTGTGGTGTAGCCGAGCTCCATGGCAATCTCGACATCCTGAATCAAGTTCAGGCCGAGACCACCGAACTCTTGCGGAATCGCGTATCCGAACAACCCCATCTCGGCGGACTGTCTCCGGAGATCGTCGGGAATCGAATCGGCGTTCATGATCTCGAGTTCACGCGGAACCACCCGCGATCGGACGAACTGGGAGACTTGCTTCTTCACGTCCGCGAAGACGTCGTCGGGTACCTCGGCATTGCGCACGGTCATGGCACCACTATCGACGCTGCCCACGGATCGGACAACCAACAACCGCGAGTAGTTGACACAACAATCATAGTGGGTACCATCGAATACAGTTGACATCGCAACTACTTCGGATGTCCACCCGACGAAAGGTCTCATCGATGACGAAGATCGCAATCATCTACTACTCCGCAACCGGCCACGGATCCACGATGGCGAACAAGCTCGCCGACGCAGCGACGGCGGCTGGAGCCGAAGTACGCGTGCGGCACATCGCGGAGACGCGCGACCCCAGCACCTTCGCCGAGAACCCCGCCTGGTCCGCCAACTACGAGGCAACCAAGGATCTTCCCGCTGCCAGCGGCGACGACATCGTCTGGGCCGATGGCGTCATCCTCGGATCACCGACGCGTTTCGGTAGCACCGCAGCACCGTTCCAGAACTTCATGGACTCGCTCGGCGGCTACTGGGCCAAGGGTGAACTTGCAAACAAGGCATACGCCGCCTTCACCTCGAGCCAGACCGCGCACGGCGGCCAGGAGACCACCCTCATCGGTCTCTACACCTCGCTGATGCACTTCGGCGGCGTCCTGGTTCCGCCCGGATACACCGACGGACTGAAGTTCGCCGACGGCAACCCCTACGGCGTCAGCCACGTCACCGGACCCGAGAACAAGAACGAACTGGACGACGCGACCACGGCAGCGCTGACCCACATGGCCACGCGCGTCGTCACCATCGCCGAGGCTCTGGCGAAGTAAAGGCCGGCTCTCGTCACCTCGAGAAGACCGCCCGATTCGCGTCCGGGTCCGCACATCGCCAGTGCGGACCCGGACGTAGTACATGCATGATGGCAAACGGCGTGTTTGTCATCTCGGGCGCGCACCGCCATGCTGTGTGCAGGGAACAGCAACTCCGCTGACTTCTGCGAGCGGTCGGTGGCGTCGCCCACCGACTCGTCGCTGCGACCAGTGCGAAACGGACATCGATGAAGGATCCCGGCTTCGATCCGCTCGTTCTCCGCGCCCTGTTCGACGAATCGCCCGACATGGTGGCCCTGTCCGAGTTCTCCGGCAGCGTGATCGACGTCAATCCGGTCGGCCTCCGCCTGGTCGGCCTGGAGGAACTGCCGTCGACAGGCCTGTTCACAGCAGATTTCTTCACGGCCCGCGGGCTCGAAGTCTCCGGTGACGTCGAACATGCGTTGCAGACGACCGGTCACTGGCAGGGCCGTACCGAATTACGCCACTTCGTCTCCGGCGCGGGCATTCCCGTTGCCCTGTCCACGTTCGTCGTCCGACGTTACGGGCGAGAACCCGACCTGATCGCCACCATCGTCCGCGACCGCACCCGTGGACACCAGCGTGATCTGGACCTGCTGGCCGCGGCTGTATCGGCGGAGAGAATCGCAGTCGAGCAACGGGCACTGGCCGAATTGAGCGCACTTGCCGTCACGGCGGACTTCGATACTGTGCTGGCTGCGGCCACGAGCACGGCGGCCAAGTTGGTGGGCGTCGAGTCTGCGGCCCTGGCCCGACGTTCGGAGGACTCGACCGACCCGCTTCTGTCCGTCGACGCGATCACCCGCACGCTCCCACACGATTTCGTGCTTGCCACCGGCGACGGGTCGTTGACCGGTTAAGCCCTGGCGCGAAGGGCGATCACCGTGTGTTCCGACGTCGAATCCGAAACACGATTCGACACCTCGGCCATGGCTGCCCTGGGCTTTCGCAGCGGTGCCGCCGTTCCGATCACCATCGGTGCCGGGCTGTGGGGCGTACTGATCCTGTTCGGCCGAGAACCACACGTTTTCGGCGACGGAGACATCGCGTTCGTCTCCGCAGTCGCCGGAGTGCTCTCCGCTGCACTCGAACGAGTGGAACTCGACCGCGAGCTGCGCTGGCGCAGCGCGCACGATCCCTTGACCGAACTGCCGAATCGCGCGGTGGCGTACGACGCGATCGACACTGCGCTCGCACAGGTCGCGGACACCGGCGGCCGAGTGGCCCTGCTGTTGCTCGACGTCGACGATTTCAAGATCATCAACGACAGCCTCGGCCACGACGTCGGAGACCGCGCATTCGTGCACTTCTCACGCCGCCTGGCCGCGACCGCGAGACCTGGCGATACCGTGGCCAGGCTCGGCGGCGACGAATTCCTGATGATCTGCAATCACATCGACGACGTCGCACATGCCGAACGCGTCGCCGAGTGCATCCGTTCCGCTCTCACGGCCCCTACCGCGGAAGACGAGGGCGACGACCCGATTCCGGTGAGCGCCAGCATCGGAGTTGCGGTGTCCACTGCGGGCTCGACCCGACGCGAGCTCCTTCGATCGGCCGACCTGGCGATGTACCGCGCCAAGGACACCAGGGCCGGGCACGCCGTCTTCGACTCCAGCGACCTCTACGACGCCGACCGGGTGCGCTCCATGTCGGTGGACCTGCGCCGCGCTCTGGCCTCCGGCGACCTGACACTGGACTACCAACCCGTGATCGACGTCGAGACCGGACACATCGTTTCCGTCGAAGCTCTGGCGCGTTGGCAGCACCCGAATCTCGGTCCCATCGAACCGTCCGAATTCGTTGCCGTGGCCGAACGCACCGGTGTGGCAACGCTTCTCGACGATTGGGCCCTCACCACCGCCTGTCGACAACTCGTCGACTGGCGCGGGCTGGGCTGCGTCGGCATGCGCGTCAACATCAGCGCGCTGCAACTGCGCGACCCGGCCTTTCCCGATCGAGTGGCTGCCGCCCTGCTCACCACCGGTGCGCACGCTGACGGCGTCGTTCTCGAACTCACCGAGACGGAATGGCTCGCCGACACCGGCACCGTTGCGTCCAATTTGGCGAGACTCCACGAGATGGGAGTTGCGTTGTCACTCGACGATGTCGGGAAGGGCTACAGCAGCCTGGCCTACCTCGAACGCTTCCCGGTGATCGGCAGCTTCAAGATCGACCGAACGTACATCGACGCTCTCGACACCGAGCGAGGACGAGAAGTGTTGACCGCCATCGTGTCACTGGCGAAAGCCTACGGCGTGACAGTCGTGGGCGAAGGCGTCGAAACGCAGGCGCAGCTCGACGCTCTCACCGCAGCGGGATGCAATCTGGTGCAAGGATTTCTGCTGGGTCGGCCCGCCGACGCCGAGCACACGGCACTGCTGCTGTCCCGTGAGAGCGCAGCGCGACAACGCTGAGCGCGTCGAACACGGGTCTCGATCTCACCGCCGGGGGCGCGCCGATGCGACGAGCATCGCCAGACCCATCTCGAAGGCGCGGGTGGCAATGGGATCGTCGGCATCCTCGTGTTGGACGGTCTCGTAGGCCGCGGCCAACCGCGGGAAAGCCTCCTCCTGGCCGGCAGGATCGAATACGACACTCGGGCCGGACATGTCGAGGACACTGCCGAGGATGAACGATTCGAACGCGGTCAGCAGAGGTAACACATCCCTGCTCGCCCAGCCCACCGCCTCTGCGGCAACAGAGAAATCCTCGTACTCCGCCAACAGCACCGGGGTCGATGCGCGTGTGGTCATGAGGAGGGGAACGGCGCGGTGATGCTCCGCGAACGCCAATCGATAGGACCTCGCCCATTCGACGAGGCCCTCCTCCCACGGCAATTCGCGTAGCGGTGCCGAGTCGATTCGGGCCGAGACCAGCGCTCGGACGTCTTCGATCATCGCCGCGCGGTCGGCGACGTGGTTGTAGAGGGAAGTAGGGTTCACGCCCAATTTCAGCGCCACGCCCCGCATGCTCGCACCGTCGGCTCCGTGCCGATCGACCAGGGCCAATGCGGTGCGGGCGATCAGGTCACGGCTGAGAATGGCGCGAGGTGGTCGTGCCATGGTCGCCTCCTCTCGGGCGGTCGTCGAGTACGGACAGCCTTGCATGTCGGGATTTTTTTCGATTCACCCGTTCCCAAAACCGACAGTGTGTGTTTTAGTTCTGTCATGACTTCTTCTTCCTTCACCGTGGTCGAGGCCGATGTCGCCGGCGTTTCCGCCGCGCTCGCCGAGGGCACTGTGACGAGCGTCGAACTGGTAGCGCGTTACCTCAATCGAATCGGGCACTACGACCGCACCGGCATCAGCCTCAACGCCGTCCCGGTACTGAACCCGGACGCGTTCGAGGAAGCCCGCGCAGCCGACCGGCGCCGGAGCGCTGGGCAGACTCTCGGCCCGATGGACGGAATCCCCTACACCGCCAAGTCCAGCTACAAGGTGCGCGGTCTTCCGGTGACGGCCGGCTCGCCCGCATTCGAGACCCTCGTCGCGACCGACGACGCCTTCGCCGTGGCCCAGCTGCGAGCGGCAGGCGCGATCTGCCTGGGCCTGACCAACATGCCGCCGATGGCAGCGGGTGGAATGCAGCGCGGACTCTACGGACGCGCCGAAAGTCCCTACTCCGCACAGTTTCTCACCTCGGCGTTCGGCTCGGGATCCTCCAACGGCTCGGGTACGGCGACAGCTGCGAGTTTCGCCGCCTTCGGGCTCGCCGAGGAAACCTGGTCCTCGGGCCGCGCACCCGCGTCGAACAATGCGCTCGTCGCCTACACGCCCTCTCGCGGGGTGATCTCGGTGCGGGGCAACTGGCCGTTGGTGCCCACGATGGATGTCGTTGTGCCGCATGCCCGTACGGTCGACGACCTACTGCACCTACTGGACGTGGTCGTGGCCGACGACGCGGTCACCGAGGGCGACCTGTGGCGCATGCAGGAATGGGTGTCGATCCCGCCGGCCTCGGATGTTCGGCCCGCGTCCTTCACCGATCTGCCGCCACTGCCGTTGCAGGGGCTCCGCCTCGCCGTACCTCGCCTGTACGTCAACGGCGATCCCGACAGCGCATATCCGATCCACACCCGCGATTCGGTGATAACCCTGTGGCAGACCATGCGTGACGATCTGGTCGCTGCAGGCGCAGAAGTGATCGACACCGACTTCCCCGTCGTGGAGAACTACGAAGGCCTGCACCCGAACTCGCAGACCATGGTCGACCGCGGTCTCGTTCCCGCCGAGTTCCTCGAACGCGAGCTGGAAGAACTCTCCGTGTGGGCGTTCGACAGCTTCCTCACCGCGAACGGTCAGCCAGGCCTGCGCGGCCTGGCCGAGACCGACGGGGCGCGCATCTTCCCGCATCCCACGGGCGCGCTACCCGATCGCTACGGCATTCTGCCGTTCGACACGGCCTACGATCTGGCGGACTACGTTCCCATGGCGAAAGCAGGGGTGACGCCGTTCGATCGCATTCCGTCCGTGGAGGCCGGCATGCGCGGATTGGAAGAGGTCCGCCGCGTCGACTTCGAGAAGTGGTTGCAGGACAACCGCTTCGACGCAGTCGTCTTTCCGGCCGTTGCCGATGTCGGCCCCGCCGACGCCGATGTCGACGTCGCGTCCGCCGACATCGCCTGGCGCAACGGAGTCTGGGTGGCCAACGGCAATCTCGTGCCCCGCCACCTCGGCATACCCACCGTCACCGTTCCCATGGGGTCGATGAGCGACACGTCGATGCCGGTCGGCTTGACTCTGGCCGGTGCTGCCTACTCCGATTCGACCCTGCTGCGTCTCGCCCGTTCCGTCGACGCCCTCGGGGCCCGACGAGTGGCTCCCGCACGCACCCCGGCACTGACCGACGAGCACGTGTTCGACGGCATCGTCGGTGCCGGTGACTCGGATGCCTCCATCGCAGTGACCGACGTGCAGATTCGGCCGGGATCCGCGGGCGAGGAACTCACCTTCGCCGTCCGGATCGACGGCGGTTCCATCGACGACGTACAGGCTTTCGTCGACGGAGTGCGGGTGCCGCTCCACACGACGGGCAGCGCCGTCACCGGGACAGTGTCGATTCCGCCGGGTTCGTACGACACCCTGCACAGTGAGTGGCGGGCACCGTACGGTCCCCTCGTCGTCGCCGTCGCCCGCTGCGCAGACGGTGGTGTCGCCGGTGCCATGGCGACCACCGACGGATCGCCTCTCTGACCATGACCATTCCACTGACGCCCGACGCCACCCGGCTTCCACTGAACACTCGACGAGCGACGTCGACATTCGGCATGTCCGTACTCGGCCTGCTGACCGCAAACCTGTTGCCGTTCATGGTGATCGCACTCCAGGACTCCCTCGGCGTCAGCGTCGCCGAGGCGGGGACGATCATGACGGGCTCGCTGCTCGCCACCGCGCTGGCCTGTATCGCCGTCACCCGACTGGCCGAGGGGTCGCGGCGGATCGCGGTAGCCCGAGTCGGTCTCGTGGTGACCGCACTCGGATTCGGTGTCGCTGCGTTCCCGCTCGGTGCCACCGTCACCGTCGTCGGCGTCATCATCGGAGGTGCGGGAGCCGGCGGCGCACTGGCCGCGAGCGGTGCAGCTCTGGCGGCACTGCGCAATCCCAACCGGATGTCGGCCGCCAACGGACTCGTCAACCGAGCCGTCGTGACCCTTGTCCTCGCGGTGATCCCGCTGGTCGGCGTCGGCCTGGGCAGTGTCTACGGATTCGTCGCCGGTCTCGCGATCGTCCTGCTGGTGACGTCCAGTTGGTTGCCCGCCGCACCCGTACTCGACTCACCCGACCCGGTGCGACGGGCTGTGGAGCCGCCGGCCTCGGTCGGCACGCGGCGCATCACAGTTGCCGGAGTGTCCCTGCTGGTGATGTACGCGGTGTGGGCGATCAGCGAGGATTCACTCTGGGCGATCGCAGGCACCATGGGCGCAGACAATGCGCAGCTGAGCGACGCAGCACTCGGTGTGGTTCTCAGCGCGTCCAGCGCAGGGGGATTCTTCGCCGCCCTCGTGCTCATCCTGCTCGGCGACCGGGTGGGCCGCGCACTTCCGATGGCGGTCCTACTGATCGTCGGTGGTGCCCTGAAACTCGGTACGTCCCTCGCCACCGATCCCACGGTGTACGGCGTGCTCCTCGTCGCGTGGAACTCGGTGTACCTGGCGGCCTTCCTGTTCTTCATCGCCACCGCGGCCGCACTGGATGCCAACGGCAGATTCTCGGGTCCCTCGCTCGGCGTGTATCTCGTGGGTACCAGTTTCGCTCCAGCGTTCGGTGGTTGGCTCGTGGAGTCGTTCGGCTACAGCACATTCGGCTGGGTCGTAGGCGTGACCAGTTGGTTGTTGGTCGTACCGGTCGTTCTCGTCGCACGCTTGTCCACCCGCGTCGAACAGGCAGAAAACCAAGCACGGCAATCGGATTCGCTACCGCAGGAGACATCTCGATGACAACCCCGACCACCCGGACCGCACTGGTGAACGGCAGGATCCTCAGTTCCTCCGGCACTCTGGAGGCCGTCGCGGACGGTAGCTTGGCCGAGGCCGATCGTGTGGTGATCGACGGCGACCACATCGCCGAGGTGCACCTGCCCGGCACCACGCACGCGGCGTCCGCCGACGTCACGGTGGACCTCGAAGGCCGATTCGTCCTCCCCGGATTCGTCGACTCGCACGTACACCTGCTGTGGCTCGGTGCCGGGCTCAGCAGCGTAGCCCTCACCGACGCAGGCGATCTCGCGGAGATTCGACGCCGGCTGGTCGACGCACGAGAATCCCTCGGCTCCGAGGCGACCATGCTGCGCGGCCGCGGCTGGCTCTTCGATGCCATCGACGGTGAACCCACCGCAGCCATGCTCGACGCGGTTGTCTCGGACATTCCGGTGTTCCTCGACTCCAACGACATGCACTCGATCTGGGTCAACACCGCCGCACTCGAAGCGATGGGAATCGACGCGACGACAACGGATCCGGCCGGTGGCCGGATCTCGCGTCATCCCGACGGCTCACCCGCCGGGATGCTGTACGAACGCGCCGCGCACGAATTGGGTTGGGCCTACCTGTCTTCGGTCACCTCGAACCAGGATCGAGAGCGACACATAGGGCGTGCGCTCGACGCGTTCGCGGGCGCCGGTGTCACCTCGGTCGTCGACATGGGGATGGACGAAGACGGCTGGCGCGCGCTGTGCGGTGTCGCGCAGCGCTCGGGAGGCCGGCTACCGGTCCGTGTCTCGGCGCATTGGCTCGTCGTCGATACCGGTGACGCGCAGCGCAATCTGGACCAGGTGAACCGTGTTCTCGAGCTGCGGAACGACCCGACACCGTGGCTCGAGCTCGTCGGTATCAAGCTCGTACTCGACGGTGTGATCGACGCGTGTACCGCAGCGTTGAACTACCCGTACGCCAACGGCACCAACGGAGACCTGTTGTGGAGCGCCGAGGCCCTTCTACCCGTCGTCGTCGCCGCGGATGCTGCACAACTGCGTCTGGCCATCCATGCCATCGGCGATCTGGCCAGCGACATGGCCCTCGATGTTCTCGAGGAGATGATCGACGTCAATCCGCCGTGGGATCGACGACCGCGGCTCGAGCACCTCGAAATCGTCAGCGCTCGGACACCCGACCGAATGGCTCGGCTGGGCATCACGGCATCGGTACAGCCGGTGCACTCCGACCCTGCGATCCAACCGAACTGGCGCGCCCAGTTGGGCGACGACCGCGTCGAACGCGGCTACCCGTGGACGTCGTTCACCGCTGCGGGGGCCCGCCTGGCATTCGGCACCGATGCCCCGACCGCGCCCCACGAGGCGCTGGCGAATTTGTACATCGCCACGACGAGACGCTCGGCCACCGACCACTCGCTACCACCGAACGAGCCGCAGTTCGCGGTGCCGCTCGACGCCGCCCTACGCCACGCGACATTCGACTCCGCCGCGTCCTTCGATGCCGATTCGCGGGTCGGTCGAGTGCAACCCGGCATGTACGCCGACCTCGTCGTGCTGGACGGTGACGTACTCGACGGAGGCACTCTGTTGGCTGTGTCGGTCGTACGCACCATCGTCGGCGGCAAGACCGTGTTCGAGAAAGAGACCGAGGAAACCCATGTCTGACACCGTGTTCGACTTCTTCGCCCAGCCCGAGCTACCGACGCCGACCCTCGAGTCCGACGAGGTCCGTAGGCTGATGGACGAAAACTTCGGATTGGCATGCACCCTCACCGAACTCGGCAGCCAGCAGGACCAGAACTTCGTGGTTCGCGACATCGGCAGCGGCGCCCCGGTCGGCGTCCTCAAGCTGAGCAACCCGGTGTTCAGCGAGTCCGAGATCGAGTTGCAGGACCTCGCCGCAAGCATCGTTGCCGAGCGAGAGCCGACGCTGCGTACCCCGAAGGTGGTCGTCGGCCCGCGCGGACCTATGTCCGCATGGTGGAACTCGTCGCAGGGGCGCATCCACGGCCGGGTCATCGAATTCATCTCGGGCACAACGCTGATGGGTTCGAACTATCTCTCCCCCGCCACGACCGCGCGGATGGGCGAACTCGCAGGCAAGGTGAGCGTTGCACTCTCCGATGTCGACCACCCGGCGTCGGGCCGGTTGCTGCAATGGGATCTGCGCCATGCCGATCGCGTCATCGCGACGCTGTTGCCCGACGAGCCGGACCATGATGTCAGCGAATTCATCACCGATGTCACCGCATCGGCCATGCGTCAGTTGCATTCGGTGTCGGCCGACCTGCCCCTTCAACTCGGCCACTTCGACATCACCGACGACAACGTTCTCGCGCCGACGGCACCCGGGTCGCTCCCCGACGCCGTCATCGACTTCGGCGATGTCAGTCGATCGTGGGCGGTCAACGAAATTGCGGTGACCTTGTCCTCGCTGCTGCACCACGACGGCTTCGCGCCGGTCGACGCACTGCCCGCCATCCGCGCCTTCCATGCCGCACGTCCGCTGAGCGAGAACGAGATCGAGGCACTGTGGCCATTGGTCACCCTGCGCGGAGTGGTCCTCGTACTCAGCGGCCGTCAGCAGGTACGCCTCGACGCCGGGAACTCGTACGCCGACTCCGCGCTGGATCGCGAATTCCGCATCCTCACCCAAGCAGCATCGGTGCCCTGCGCCGTGATGACCGAAACCATCCGTCGGGCACTGGGTTTGGACGCCCGGCCGCGACCGACCTGGCAGGGCGAACCGTTGGTCGCCGGTATGTCCGACGCCGTGACCATCGACGCGGGCACCACGTCGACCGTCAACGACGAAGGGCGCTGGCTCGACCGACACACCCTGACGGCCGCCGCGCTTGCCGCACTCGATGCAGGCGCTCCCGCCGCAGTGGTACCTGCGTGGTCTGCTCGGCTCACCGGTGGACCCAGCCGCACTCCCACAGAGCCGGCCACGATCTCCACTGCGCTGACCATCTGGCTCGCCCAGGACACCACGCTCGACGTACCTGCAGACTGCTACACCACGCACACCGACGACGGCATCACCGTCACGTCCGGTGACGACGCCGTCCACTTCGTGGGCGTACCGAACTCACCGAATACCCTTGTGCTGCCGGCGCGTACACCGATCGACGTCCAGCTCACCCGATCGAACTCGGGGCCGATACCACTGCGCGTCGAGCCCTCGTACTCCCACGGCTGGTCGGTACTCGCCGGTGACCCGGCGCCGGCACTCGGGCTGCCCCCTACCGTCGTCGCCCCCGAGGACGACACCCTCGAGCGCCGCGAACGGCTGCTCGCCGAGGTCCAGGAGCACTACTACGCGGAGCCGCCCCGCATCGAGCGGGGGTGGCGTGAGTACCTGGCCGATGTCGACGGCCGGGTCTATCTCGACATGGTCAACAACGTCGCCTCCGTCGGCCATGCCCACCCGAAGGTGGTGGCGGCCGCCCATCGGCAGATGCAACTGCTGAACACCAACTCGCGCTTCAACTATCGTGCGATCACGGGATTCGCAGAACGGATCACCGCGACCCTCCCCGACGAACTCGACACCGTGTTCTTCGTCAACTCCGGTTCGGAGGCAACCGATCTCGCCATCCGGATCGCGATGGCCGCGACCGGACGTACCGATATCGTGGCCATGAAGGAGGCCTACCACGGGTGGACCTTCGCCAGCGACGCCGTCTCGACCTCGATAGCCGACAACCCCAATGCCCCTGCCACCCGGCCGGACTGGGTACATACCGTCGATGCCGCGAACTCCTACCGAGGAAAGCACCGCGGTGACGACGCATCGAGGTACGCCCCCGAAGCCGTACAGTTCATCGACGACCTGGCCGCGGCGGGAACACTCCCCGCCGGGTTCATCTGCGAGTCCTACTACGGCAACGCCGGAGGTGTCGCACTTCCCGACGGCTACCTCCAGCAGGTCTACGCCGCCGTCCGCAAGCACGGTGGCATCGCGATCTCCGACGAAGTGCAGGTCGGTTACGGCCGACTCGGCGAATGGTTCTGGGGCTTTCAGCAGCAGCAGGCGATTCCCGACGTCATCGCAGTCGCGAAATCCATCGGTACCGGCCAACCCGTCGGCGTCGTTGTCACCACCCGAAAGATCGCCGACCGCTATCGCACCGGTGGCTACTTCTTCTCCTCCACAGGCGGATCCCCGGTGTCGTCGGTGATCGGTCTCGCCGTGCTCGACGTCATCCAACAAGAGGGGTTGCAGGAGAACGCGCGTGTGGTCGGTGGCCACCTGAAGTCTCGACTGCAGGCCCTCGCGACCGAGCACCCCATCGTGGGCACGGTGCACGGCTCAGGGTTGTATCTCGGACTCGAATTCATCCGCGACCACACCACACTCGAGCCCGCCACCGAGGAAACCGAGGCCATCTGCAATCGACTCCTCGAACTGGGAGTCGTCATGCAACCCACCGGCGACCACCAGAACGTGCTCAAAATCAAACCACCACTGTGCGTCTCGAAGGAATCGGTCGACTACTTCGTCGACTCGTTGGACAGAGTCCTGACCACCGGCTGGTAAGGGCGAATCGGCTCCTCGGCGGGGCTCCGCGGGCGGCAGTGATGAGAGTATTCAGGGCATGACGCAACTCGGTCTCGGACTTGCCGCACTCGGACGCCCGGAGTATCTGACGGTCGGACATTCACGTGCGGTGGACGGACGGTTCGATCCGGCTGCGCTCGAGCAGCATTGCCACGCAGTACTGGACGCCGCCTGGGACAGTGGCATTCGGCACTTCGACGTCGCCCGCTCCTACGGTCTGGCCGAGCAGTTCCTCGGCAGTTGGTTGTCTGCCCGTCCGAACCGGCGCGAGGAACTCGTGATCGGCTCGAAGTGGGGCTACGCCTATGTCGCCGACTTTCAGCGGGGCGCGGAGGTACACGAGGTCAAGGAACACTCGGTCGCACGTCTGGCCGAACAGTGGCCGCAGACCGTGCGCGACCTCGGCGGAAAGCCCGACCACTACCTGATTCACAGCGTCACCCCGGACAGCCCTGCCCTTCGCGACGCAGCCTTGCTCGACGATCTACGCGCGCTGGCAGCCGGTGGCACCCGCATCGGCATCAGCACCAGCGGGCCGCACCAGGCCGATGTCGTGCGTGCCGCGCTCGAGATCGGGGTGTTCGGCTCGGTGCAGTCGACGTGGAACCCCCTCGAACCGTCCGTCGCCCCCGCCCTGGCGGAAGCGCACGAGGCCGGCTGGTTCGTCGTCGTCAAAGAGGCGATGGCGAACGGTCGACTCGTCGCCGAGAACTCCGAACTCGCCGCGCGCGCCGACTCGGCCGGAGTCGGCCGCGACGCGCTCGCACTGGCCGTCGCCCTCGCGCAACCGTGGGCCGATGTGGTGCTCTCCGGTGCCGCCACGGCGGCGCAACTCGAAGAGAACATCGCTGCGCTCTCCATCGACCGCGCCGTGATCGCGCCAGGCGACCTGAACATTGCCAACCTGGACATCGCCGAGTCCCCTCAGAGTTACTGGGACAACCGCTCACGCATGGCCTGGACCTGACCTCCGTCCACCTTCCCGAATCGGCGCGTTCAGTGGCGTCGAGGCATTCAGTGACGTCGAGGCATTCAGTGACGGGTCGAGGCATTCAGTGACGGGTCGCGCTGAACACGTCGACCGGATGCGGAACTCGAAGCCCCCCAACCGCATTCGGAACCGATACCGCCGCGAGGTAGGCCCGCACCGGCTCGTGCAGCTCGGGCGTCAACCGGGCTTGCACCGCGAAGTCCAGCACGTCGTCGCTCGCGGCGGAAAGATCGACCAGCGCGTCGAGAGTCACTGTGTCGTCGAGGACGATCTCGGCGTCGACGAACGCTTTCTCGATATCTGCGCTGAACCATTGCCGATGGCCCTCCAGCGGAGGAGCGAGTACTTCGACGAGTGCGTTGAGCGCCGCCGTCGGCGCAATCGCCACCCACAGTTCGCCGCCGGGTCGCAGCAGGGCGAGCGCGGCATGCAGCGTTGCTCGTAAGTCTGCGACGTAGTACATCGAGTGCACGAACATCACGACGTCGAAAGTCTCGTCGACGGGTGCGTCGTCGAACGATGCGACGTACGCGCTGGCGTCGAGTTCGGTGGCCTCGAGCGCCGCCATCTTGGCGGCGAAGAGCTCGGTACTGCCGATCCAAGGGTCGATGCCGACGTACCGCACCGTGCGGCCGGGTGCCCGCAGCACCAGGCCCGCTGCAAGCCTGGCATCGAGCGAACCGTCCCCGCAGCCCACCGACAGCACCGATAGCGGTCCGTTCCCCATCCCGGCCAGCCGATCTGCGAAGTGCCGGGCGATCAGACCGCGCTGATCGGAGAGCATCTCGAAGGCGGCATGGTGCTCGGCGTAGGACTCGGGCGGCAGGCCCGCCAGCGCCTCGGCCCCGCGCCGCATCGCCCGCAATCCGTCGATGAGCACGACGGCAGTGTCGGTCGGCGAATTCGGAGCTATGTTGGACATTGGACCGAGTCAACCATGACGCCCCGTCCGGTGCGTCGTAGTTGGCTTCCTAGGAGGAATCTCGTGAGCAGCGGAGACACAGCCGAACGCAGTCTCGAGCACTGGAGCGAGGCGGGCCGCACGGGTATGGAGGCGTTCTACGCTCTGGCCACCGAGGACTACCACCAGCTGGCGTTGGCAGCCGATTGGCCGACGCTGCTCGCCGGCCGGGCTCACGAGGGCTGGTCGCTACTCGACGTGGCTTGCGGCAGCGGTAAATTCCCCACTGCGCTCCGCCGGTACACCGACCTGTCCGCGGTACCCGAGGTCGCCTACGACCTGCTCGACCCATCCGAATTCTCGGTGGCCGAGGCACGCGGAGCTCTGGCCGCGCCTTTCGTCGCCCGGCACGATCTGGTGATGACGCTGCAGGATCTGCCCGCCGATCACGCCGGTTACGACGTCGTGTGGGCCACTCACGCGCTCTACGCCCTTCCGCCCGCGGAGTTGGATGCCGCAGCCGAAAGATTCGTGGCCGCACTGGCTCCCGGTGGTCTCGGTCTGGTCGCGCAGGCTACGGAAGCCTCCCACTACATCGCGTTCTACGATGCCTTCCGCGCCGGCGTACGCGAAGCAACGCCGTACACGACGGCCGAGCAGGTGCGCGACGCGCTGATCCGAGCGGGCGCGGACGTGCGCGATCAGCGCGTCTCGTACACCACCGGAACGTCCGATCGCGCTGTCGCCGAAGGCTTTCTGCAGCGGTGCGCCTTCGACGACTCCGTGTCACTCGACGAGATGGAGGCGGCCCCCGTGCTAGGCGACTACCTCGCTTCGTGCCGCGACGCGTCCGGTTCCTACACCTTCTCGCACGAGGCGGCCCTGCTGTGGCTCTGAACAACCCTGCCACCAACGAGCTTCTGCCCGAACGCAATCGCGAGGGCGGTATCGACCAGGACTGGGCGGGCAACGATCAGGACTGGTGGGACTGGTACGTCACGCTGGCCGCCAACGACGCCGCACCCGCAGAACTCGTCGATGGCCCTGGACTGCCGGATGTCGAGGCCGCCACGGACGAACAAGTCGAGCACGAACTCGCCGAGCCCTACGATCTCGACCCGGCGGCCGTCGACGCATTCGCGCGACACGCCTTCGTGCGGCTGCCCGCGGTGTTCTCGCCTGCCGTCGTACGACGCCTCGCCGAGCGGCTCGAGGAGTTACTGCGAGCCGAGCACGGCGATGACGTTGCGGGCCGGTTCACCGCGCTCGAGCAGATGTGGCTCCACGACGACCTGATGCGTGCCGTAGCACTGTCACCCCGGATCGGCGGCCTGGCCGCGGCACTGCTCGACGTGCCCGGCGTTCGGCTGTACCACGACAATGCGCTGTCCAAGGAGCCCGGCTGCGGACGCACACCGTGGCACCACGACGCCGAGCACTTCCCGTTGCAGACCACCGACGCCGTCACCGCCTGGATGCCGATGTCGGCCATTCCGGGCCCGATGGGTCCACTGTCGTTCGCGCGCGGACGCGACGTTCTCGGCGAAGTCGCAGACCTCAAATTCGACAAGGTCGGCACCTCCTACGACGAGGCCGTCACCCAGCGCTTCCGCACGCGCAACGTTGCGGTGGAGTCCGAGCCGTTCGCCGTGGGAGACGTATCGTTCCACTCCGCGCTGTGCTTCCACACCGCAGGCCCGAACCGGACGACACAGCCGCGTCGCGCACTGGCCACCACCTACTTCGCCGACGGCACCCGCGTCGTCGAGTCGCCGACCCTGATCAGCGGCACCTGGCGCGAATTCCTCCCCGGCATCGAGCCCGGTGGCCTCGCGAACTCCGAGCTCAACCCGGTGGTCGGCCGCCGGGACTGAGACGCCGATTCTGCGGGGCCAGCAGTTTCAGTGGACGTGCGTACACTGAATCCGGTGGGGACGAAACCTGGGCCGGGGAAGAAATCTCGGCGCACACAGGAGTGGGGTGAGCTCGGCGAGCTCACACTTCGCGAGTTGGCGTCGGCTGCGGGTGGCGTTCGCGCGGTCCACTCGGCAATTGCACGACGCACGTTTGCTGCCGTGAAGCTCGGTATCGGTCCCGCCGCCCTGCCGACACAACTGATGCACGACGCGATCGCCGCCGGCACGTACGCGAGCATCGTGGCCGCCTGCACCGGCGCAGCCAAGATCGTCGGCTCCTTGACCGACGGCTCCCTGGCTGACGGCTCCCTGACCGACGGCGACGACGTGGCCGAGGACGACTCGCGGCCGTCACCGTCGCACACCAGCCGTGGCGCGCAAACCATCGCCGTTCTGAACGGTCTCATCGGCGACGACATGGAGAGAACAGCCCGGGTACTGGCCCATCCGATGTCGATTCGAGTCGACGGACGCCCTGTACCCCCGGAGTACCGAGCCTTGGCCGCCGGGTTTCCCACTGCGGGAGCGCACCTCGTGGTGTTCGTCCATGGGCTGGTCGAAACGGAATACGCATGGCGGCTCGGTGGGCGGCCCACATACGGAGAGCGGCTGGACGCCGAAGCCGGGACGACCTCGATCTTTTTGCGCTACAACACCGGACGGCGAATTGCGTCGAATGGCGTCGACCTGTCGGACTTGTTGGAGCAGCTCGTACCGGCATGGCCCGTCCGGGTACACCGGATCACGTTGGTCGGACATTCCATGGGCGGGCTGGTCTCACGCAGCGCCGCTCATCACGCCGCCGAAAGCGGTCGCCGATGGGTTGATCTGCTGACGGACGTATTCACTCTGGGGACACCACATCTGGGCGCGCCACTTGCTCACGGCGTCCACGTCGCCGCGGCCGCAATGGCACTCGTACCCGAGACCCGGCCATTCGCGAACCTACTGGCGCGTCGAAGTGCCGGTATCCGTGATCTGATCCACGGAGCGATCACCGACGAGGACGGTCATGCTCGGTACACCGACAGCTTCGATGTCGGTGCCGCCATGGACATCTCGGTTCCGGAACGGGTGCGTCATCATCACGCGTCCGCGGTCCTCACCGGAAGTCCGCGCAACCCGGTCGGAGTCTTCGTGGGTGACGGCCTGGTCCGTACCGACAGTGCCGGGGGTCGAAACAAGTTCCGCAACATCGGACTTCGCCCGGACGACGGTCTGGCGATCTACAGTGCGCACCATTTCACCCTGCTCAACGACGAGAGGGTGTACAGCTGGATGCGGCGCAGCTTGGTCGATAACACTGCAAATCTCGGCCCGGGATTCTGATTCACCAGGTCTGCTCGCTTCGGTTCGCCCGGCTCTACCCGAGTACCGAGGTCAGCTCCGGCCGCTTGGCCGTACGACTGTCCCCCGAGGAGCGTTTACGAATCCGACGAGTCAACCACGGCGCGAGGAACATTCCGGCCCAGGTGAGGTCGGCGCGAACTCGGGAGTGCAGGCGCGGTCTGGCAAGCGGTGCCAACGGAGAATTCCATGCGTCGGTGGCGCCCGGTAGACCGAGGGCGTAGGCGGCGGCCGCAGCGAGCCGCGCATGGCCCGTCTCGTTCAGATGCAGTCGGTCCCAACTCCACAGCCGTGGATCAGAGGCCACGTCGTGCTTCTCGAGGTCGATCACCACGACATCGGATTCGGCTGCGACTCTGCGAATCTCGGCGTTGAGCTCGGTCATACGCCTGGCGATGACGGTCCTTCCGGGGACCGGGTGAGCGAGGCGGGGAAACGTCATGGTGATCACTGTGCAGTCGGTCGCCCGGAGCGCGGCGAACATTGCGCCCACTTCACCTGCCACGGTCCGCGCATCGAACTGCCGACGCAAGATGTCGTTGACACCGGCAGCGACGGACGCGACCGTCGGCTTCAACGCCAAAGCGGCCGGCAACTGCTCGGCCTTGACCTGCGCGGCCTTACGACCACGTACCGCGAGGTTGGCATAGACGACCCCGTCTGCGCTCTCGGCCATGTGCTCGGCGAGCCGATCGGCCCAACCACGAAATCCCGTGTCGTCGTTGCCGTCGTTCAGCCCTTCCGTCTGGCTGTCGCCCAGGGCTACGTATCGCAATTGTTTCGACTGATCCACCACGTCCACCGTTCTTTCACTCGACGTCAATATACAACAAGTTGTCTAACACCCGGACGTCCGGCCGCCGTGCGACGGGTACTGTGCTGGATCATGTCGCTACGTGATGCCGTGCTCGCCGCACTGGTCGACGGGGAGATGTCGGGTTACGACCTGTCCAAAGCGTTCGACGCAACCGTCGCCAACTTCTGGACTGCCACTCCCCAACAGCTCTACCGCGAACTCGACCGAATGGATCGAGACGAGGTGATCTCGGCGCGATTGGTCGAACAGGACGGTCGACCCAACAAACGCCTGTTCAGCCTCACCGACAAGGGACGCGCAGCGCTGCGCCAGGTGAGCCATCGGCAACCGAAGCTTCCGGCCATTCGCGACGAGCACCTGGTGGCTATCCACGCTCTCGAAGCCGGGGACCTCGAGCCGATGACCGATGCGATCCGAGAACGAATGCAGCTCTCACGAGACAAGCTGGCTCGGTACGACCGGATGGCGCACCGCCTGCTCGACGGACGTACCGAGACCGAGTTCCTGGCCACCGCCGATCGCATCGGCCCGTACCTCACCCTGATGCGGGGACGGATGTTCGAGGAGGAATCGCTTCGCTGGGGTGCCCGTGTCCTCGAAGTTCTCGACACCCGCGCTGAACGCGGATGATCCCGCCGAACACCTTTCATATTCGCAAAATTGTGTATGGTTCGGTCACCAGCCGAGGGTGTCTCAGGCCCTGGCCCCACCAGGAGATGACGCGTGCAACAGTTCCGACAGGCCGTCGAGGCCAACGATCACGACGCCATGGCCGCCACCCTGGCCGAGGACGTCGTCTTCAGCTCCCCCGTCGCATTCAAGCCGTACCACGGCAAGGAGCTGACCGCGGCGATACTGCGCGCCGTCACCCGCGTCTTCGAGGACCTTCGCTACGTGAAAACCGTCGAAGACATCGGCGGCCGTGATCACGTCCTGTTCTTCGAGACCCGTATCGACGACGTGACCGTCCACGGCTGCGACATCCTCCACCTGAACTCCGACGGCCTGATCGACAATTTCACCGTGATGGTGCGTCCGCTGTCGGCTGCGCAGGCACTCTCCAAGGCCATGGCGACAGAATTCGCCGCCGAAATGGGCTCGATGGCTTCCGAGAAGAAGCAAGACAAGCAGTGATACCGGGCTTGTGGAACGAACAGAGCCGCGCACCTCTGGGTGCGCGGCTCTGATCAGTATTGGGTGGCGGTGTTCGCCAGTGCGCCTCTCGGCAGGTGGCCGCTCGTAGCGGCTGATGGTTGGTACCCGGGGCATTGGGATCGAACACCGTCGATGGAGTCAACGACGACTCGGCTCGTCGTATTCCGCCTCGTGGCGATGTGGTGGGCCCGCGGTCGCGCATCGATGACCTGAATCCACGCCCCCAATCGGAATCGACACCTCCTACGAAGGGTGTGGATTCCGACGAAGGGCGTAGATGCGGGCCGTCCGCTCGATCAGCTCCGAAGTTTTGGACACCTGCAGCACTTTGCCCCCAAACCTGATACGTCTGCACATCTGGGACGAGCGCACGGCGAAGATCCGTATCAGCGGTCGCATCGCGGGGAGCGTGCGCCATCGCCGCACTGAATAGCCGTCACGACGGTCTCGAAACAATGAGTGCAGATTCCGAAGGTTCGTTCTCCGGTACTGACTCCTTTGATCACATCTGCCACCGAACCGGCCTGGAAATGATCTTGGACAGCCGGCGACGGTAGTATTTCGCGGTTTCCTGGACGAACGCGCTCATGGTGTCGGCTGCCGCATCCTCGTCGCGGGCCCGCATCGCGTCGAGGACGTCCTGCTGCATCTCGATTGCGGCGAGCCGTGTGGCAATGGGGTGCTCGTTCGGCTCGGCGTCCCGCACCAGCAGCCAGAGAGTCTCCATCACGATGTTCAGGACCGGGTTTCCTGCGGCGTCGTACACGCTGCGCTGAAAGGCCGCGTTGTTGTCCTGAAAGTTGCCGTAGTCGCCTGGGTCCTCGCGCATTCGGTCCAACGCGGTCTGCATGACCCCGACCTGTTCGTCGGTGATGTTCGCCGCGGCTTCGCGCGCCACGATCGGTTCGAGCATCAGCCGAACGTCGATGACGTCGCTGATGTTGGCTCCGTCGATCTGTAGGAACAGCTTCATCGTGTTGCCCAGCGATTCCAGCTTAGGGCGTTTCGCCACCGGCCCACCACCGATGCCCGATTTGATGGTGACCAGGTCACGGCTCTCCAGGAGCCGAAGCGCCTCGCGGACGGTGGTCCGTGCGACGCCGTGCTCTGCGACCATGTCCTTCTCGGTCGGCAGCCGCTGCCCCTCGATGATGCCGCCGGTCAGGATCTGGTCGGCGATGAGGTTCGCTATCTTGGCGGACATCTTGGGTGCCCGCGCGCGCGGGACGATCTCACCGTCTGTGGTCACCATGGGACAACCATAGCGTCGAGCGTGTGTGATCTAGCTTAAACCTATACATAGTTTGTGTGGTTAGTTACTGTAGTTGTTGTCAGAAAAGTATCGAACCTCGAGGTAGGGAGTAGCGATGTTGCCGACCAGGCCGCCGAGCGCCGACCTCGCGCACTCGTACCGGACCGGCGGGCAGTGGAACGACCGGCCGATCGGGTACTACCTGACGCGTGCCGCTCGCATGTACCCGGACGCCGTGGCCGTGGTCGACGGCGCGCGCCGCGTCACGTTTGCCGAGATCGATCGAGATGCGACGCGATTGGCCGCCGCCCTGCACGCCCGCGGCGTCACGTCCGACGACGTCGTGTCGTTTCAGCTCCCGAATTGCGTCGAGGCAGTAGTCGTCTTTCAGGCCGTCATGAAGCTGGGTGCGGTCGCCAACCCCATCGTGCCCATCTATCGGTCCCGAGAGCTCCGTTTCATTCTCGGACAGTCACGAGCGAAGGTCGCATTCGTCCCCGCCGAGTTGCGCGGAGTCGACGTGGACGCCATGTATCGCGATCTGGCCGACGATCTGCCGGGCCTCGAATTCGTCGTGTCCTTGGCGGGGTGGGACGATCTGCTCGACCGAGTCACGGACGAGATGATCTCGGAATTGCGTTCGCGCACAGCACCTTCCGCCGACGAGGTCTGCCTGTTGCTCTACACATCCGGTACTACCGCCGACCCCAAGGGTGCCCTGCACAGCCACAACACCCTGGTCTACGAGAACTCGTCGATGATCGACTGGTTCGGACTCAACGAGACCGACGTGATCTTCAACCCGTCGCCGGTCACCCACGTCACCGGCGTCAATTGCGCCCTCGTTCTGCCGTTTCTTCTCGGTACATCCGTTGTCCTACAACAAACGTGGGATCCTGCTGTCGCGCTCGGCCACATCGTCGACGAACAGTGCAGCTTCATGATCTTTTCGACGCCGTTCCTCCGCGGACTGCTCGACGAAGCCGAGTCGGCGCAGGTTCGGACACCGTCGATCAGGTACATCGTGTGCGGCGGAGCCGACGTACCCGACACACTCACCGCGGCGGCCACGACTCGCCTAGGCACCGTCGTTCGCATGTACGGGGCCACCGAAGGTCCGTCGGTCACCACTGCCGATCGGTGGGATTCCTCGGCCGTGCGCCAGAAATCCGACGGACGCCCCATCGCACCCACCGAGGTCATCGTGTCGAACGGAGCGGGCGGCGTCGGCGAGATACTCTGGCGCGGACCGGATATGTTTCTCGGCTATCTCGACCCCAACCTCAACGATGACGCCTTCACCGACGACGGCTTCTTCAGGACCGGTGACCTCGGCCGCTTCGACAGCGACGGTGCCATTCACGTGGTGGGGAGGATCAAGGACATCATCAACCGTTCCGGGGAGAAGATCAGCGCCCACGATGTCGAGAACCAACTCGGTGCGCACCCGTCCGTGATCGAGGTCGCCGTCGTCGCAGGACCCGATTCCCTTACGGGAGAACGGGGTTGCGCGTTCGTCGTCACTCGCGATCGCCGAGACCTCACCCTCGATGAAGTCCACCGATTCCTCGTCGACCGCGACATAGCCGTACAGAAGATTCCCGAAAGCATCTTCGTGGTGGACTCGCTACCCAAGACCGCCAGTGGCAAGGTGCAGAAATTCGCACTGCGCAACTGGACCCGCGATCGCGCCGCAGTGCCGGCGCAGATGGCGGCGATGACCTTCGCCGCGTCACACGAGAGATAGAGGCTCCCATGTCTTCACAGACCGAGTCATTACAGCCTGCGGGAGTCGACCACGTTGTGGTCACCGAGCCCGAGCCCGGTATCGCAGTGGTCGAGCTGGCCCGGGGCAAGGTCAACGCGATCGACACGCAGATGTATCGGGAGATCGCCACCGTCTTCGAGGCACTGTCGGACAACCAGGATGTCCGCGTGGTGGTACTGACCGGGCGCGGCCGCATCTTCTGCGCCGGAAACGATCTCGGTAGTTTCCGCGTCATGGATGCGACGAGCGGCGTGGTGGACATGCGCGAGGCCAAGCGCGCGATCTTCGGAGTGCTGGACTGCGCCCTGCCCGTGATCGGCGCGATCAACGGCCCCTGCCTCGGTAGTGGATTCGGTCTCACAGCCATGTGCGATCTGGTGGTCGCCTCCGACCGCGCCACTTTCGGTCTCCCCGAAATGGGGGTGGGTGTCCTCGGCGGTGGACGCTTCACCGCTCGGATGCTGCCGCAACAAGCTATGCGTCGGATGTTCTTCACCGCCGAGGCAGTGGACGCGGCAACGTTGAAGAACTGGGGTGCTCCGATCGAAGTCGTTGCGCACGAGACGTTCATGGCCACCGCGATGTCCCGCGCACGGTCGATCGCAGCCAAGAGCCGCTATGCGCTGACCTTGGCAAAACAATCCTTGAACGGCTGCGAGGACATCGACATCAAACGCGGGTACGAACTCGAGCAGTCGTACACCCTTCGCCTGTCCGAACACCCGGATTCCAAGATCGCGGTCGAGGCGCGGATCGCCGAGATGTCGGGAGGAACGAAGTCATGACGATCGACGTACAGGCATTCGCAGAGAAGTCCGAGGCGTGGCTCGCAGAGAACCTCGAACCCCGGACGAACACCGCGATCTCCGACCCCAACTACGCAATCTTCCACAACCGCAGTCACGACGAGGAACGCGAGCTGATCGAGGCTGCGGCACAGTGGCAGGGCCGCCGTGTCGATGCCGGATTCGGTGCGATCACCTGGGGACCCGAATGGGGTGGCCCGGGTCTCACCGCCAGCCACGAACGCGCGTACGTCGGGCTCGAACGGCAGTACGACGCACCGGAGCGACACGAGACCATACTGGTGACAGTCGAATTGGTGGCACCGACCATCCACGCTATGGGTTCCCCCGAACAGAAGAAGACATTCGTCGAGCCCTTCCTGCGGGCCGACGAGCTCTGCTGCCAACTGTTCTCGGAACCCGGAGCGGGTTCCGACCTCGCCGGTTTGTCGACCAAGGCAGTCAAGTCCGGCGGCGGCTGGCGGGTGAACGGCCAGAAAGTCTGGAGTTCGGGGGCGCAGTTCTCCCAGTGGGGTCTGCTCATCGCCCGCACCGACACAACCGTCCCGAAACACCGCGGCATGACGGCGTTCATGATGCCCATGGACGCACCCGGGGTCGACATCAGACCCATTCGGCAGATGTCCGGCGGGTCGACGTTCAACGAGGTGTTTCTCGCCGACGTCGAGTTGCCCGACTCGTCGAGGCTCGGTGACGAGGGCGACGGCTGGACAGTCGCACTGACGACACTCGGCTTCGAGCGGAGTTCGAGCGCCGGGATCGTCAGCGCCGGAGGAAACGGCGTCGATCTTCTCCGGCTCGCCAAGAGCCTCGGTATCTCGGACGATCCGCTCGTCCGGCAACAACTGGCCGAAGTTGCTGTCTACGAACGAGCGTCGGCACTCATGGTCGCCCGATACGCCGAGCGCGAAATGGCCGGAGCTGTTCCCGGAGTGGAGGGTTCGATCGGCAAACTGGTGTGGACTCAGAATCTCAAACGCATCGGGGACGCGGCAGCGACATTCCTCGGGCCCCGGATTCTGGCGGACACCGGTGCACCCGACACCTTCGCATGGACCGAACATCTTCTCGGTGCTCCCGGGTATCGAATCGCCGGCGGTTCGGACGAGATCCAGCGCAACATCATCGGCGAGCGCGGGCTCGGCTTGCCTCGCGAACCACGATAGGAGCCTGTCATGACACTCGAATTGACCGTCGAGCAACGGGATCTGCAGGCCGGCCTTCGTTCGTCCTTGGCCAGAACGACAGTCGGTGAGGACGTTCGGCCGGCATTGGTGGAAATGGGCCTCACCGAAATCCCGTTCCCGGAACGGTTCGGCGGTGCCGGCTTCACTCTGAAGGACACAGCAGTGGTGATGACCGAGCTCGGTCGTTCGCTCGGCAACGCCCCCTACCTGTCGTCGGTCGTCCTGGCCGGCTTCGGTCTCCTCCATGCCGGGTCCGACCATGCATGCTCGCAGTATCTTCCGGCGATTGCCGATGGGTCCAAGACGGCCGCACTGGTGGCCCCGTTTCCCTTCGCCGCGTCCTCCATCGAGGCTACGGCGGGCAGCGACGGCACCCTCACCCTCGACGGCGTTCTGGAAGCTGTGGTGGACGCAGCCGAAGCCGATCTACTGATCGTGGTGGCCAAGAGTCCGGACGGCACCGAGCTGGCGGTGATCGACGCTACCGCTGAGGGTGTGGTCCGAACACCACGTGAGGCATTGGACTTCACCAGAGGGCTGGCACGAGTCGAGTTTTCCGGAGCGGTCGCTCACCGGGCGACGGGCGAGAACATCGGTGCCGGCCTCGACCGGGCACAAGCCGCCGCTATCACAGCTCTTGCGGCCGAACAGGTGGGATCAGCTCGCGCATGCCTGGACATGTCAGTGGAGTATGCAAAAACCCGTCGGCAATTCGGACGGGCGATCGGGTCGTTCCAGGCGATCAAGCATCGTCTCACGGACATGCTCATCGCGACCGAACTGGCCGAGGCGGCGGTGCTCGATGCAGCCGGGGCCGACGCGCGCAGCACCGGCGAGTTCGTTGCCGCCGCCGCGACTGCCCGAGTGCTTGCGTGCCGTGCGGCCACGTTCGCCGCCGAAGAGTCGATTCAGATCCACGGGGGAATCGGCTTCACCTGGGAACACCCTCTGCACCACTACTTTCGGAGGGCAAAGACCAGTGAGTTGCTGTTCGGCACCACCAGCGTGCACGCCGAGACGATCGCCGCCGCCCTGATCTGAGTCAGGGCGGCGGGCTGTTACGCCATCACCAACAGAAGATCTCCACCGTCGACCTGGGAGGCACGGCCGATCGGAACGCGGGTGACCGTACCGGCCTTGATCGCGGTGATCGTCGCTTCCATCTTCATGGCCTCGATCGAGCCGACAGATTCACCCTTCGCGACCACGTCGCCCTCCTTGACCGACAGTGTCACGACACCGCTGAACGGTGCGGGTATGTGATCGGGGTCGGTGCGATCGGCCTTCTCGGCAGACCGGGTGGTGGTTTCGATGCTCCGGTCACGGATCGGCACCGGACGCAGCTGTCCGTTCAGGATGCACAAAACGTTGCGGATTCCCTCGGTGTCCGGGTCGGATATCGCCTCGAGCCCGATCAGCAGTTCGACGCCCTGCTCGAGCCGAACACGGTGTTCCTCCCCCTGCCGCAAACCGTAGAAATACTGGTTCGTCGACAGCTGTGAGGTGTCGCCGTAGTCCTCGCGATGCTTCTCGAACTCCCGCGCAGGGGCCGGAAAGAGCAAACGGTTCAGCGCGGTTCGTCGCGCACGACCGGGCACGGACAGCGTGAGCTCGTCCGCCTCGGTCAACGGAGTTATGGGGTGCGGCTCGGCCCGGCCGGTCAGCGCCCGGCTTCGCAGCGGTTCCGGCCAACCGCCCGCGGGTTCGCCGAGATCCCCGCGGAGGAAGTCGATCACCGACCCCGGAATGTCGTAACTCGCCGGGTCCTCGGCGAATTCGGCGGCCGTCGCGTCGGCGCCGACCAGTGCCAGCGCGAGGTCGCCCACCACCTTCGACGACGGCGTGACCTTGACGAGTCGGCCCAGCACCCGATCCGCCCCGGCGTAGGCAGCCTCGATGTCCTCGAAACGGTGCGCGAGCCCCAGCGCGGACGCCTGTTGGCGCAGATTGGAGAGCTGACCGCCTGGGATCTCGTGGGTGTAGACGCGCCCGGTCGGCGACGGGAGGCCGGACTCGAACGGCGCGTACATCGAACGCACTGCTGCCCAATACGGTTCGAGGTCGCAGACCGATGCGAGATGGAGTCCTGTGGCGCGGTCGGTGTTGTCTGTTGCCGCGACGATCGCCGACAACGCGGGCTGACTCGTCGTGCCCGCCAAGGCCGCACTCGCCCCGTCGACGGCATCGACGCCGGCTTGCCACGCCGCATAGTACGTCGCGAGTTGGCCGCCGGGGGTGTCGTGGGTGTGCAGGTGCACGGGTAGGTCGAAGCGCGACCGCAGCGCGGAGACCAGAGTCGCTGCGGCAGGCGGGCGTAGCAGGCCGGCCATGTCCTTGATCGCCAGGACATGGGCACCCGCGTCGACGATCCGTTCGGCCAGGCGCAGATAGTAGTCGAGGTCGTACAGGGTTTCGTTCGGATCGGCCAGATCTCCGGTGTAGGACATCGCCACCTCCGCGACAGCGGTCCCGGTGTCCCGGACTGCATCGATGGCCGGTTTCATCTGATCGACGTTGTTCAGAGCGTCGAAGATTCGGAAGATGTCGATTCCGGTGTCGGCGGCTTCCTGGACGAAGGCGTGCGTGACGCGGTCGGGGTATGCCGTGTATCCGACCGTGTTCCGCCCGCGGAGCAGCATCTGCAGACAGATGTTGGGCATCTCCGAGCGTAGGGCGGCGAGTCGTTCCCACGGGTCCTCGTGCAGAAACCGGAGCGCAACATCGTACGTCGCGCCGCCCCAGGCCTCCACCGAGAGCAACTGCGGGGTGAGGCGCGCAACGTGGGGTGCCACCGCGACGAGATCGCGGGTGCGCACCCTGGTCGCCAGCAGGGACTGGTGTGCGTCGCGGAAAGTGGTGTCGGTAACGGCAAGTGCGGTAGCGGATCGCAGCTCGGCTGCGAAACCGGTCGGTCCGAGAGTGATCAGCCGGTCCCTGGAACCGGCCGGAGGCGGGAACCGGGTGTCGACAGACGGAAGCTTGTCGATCGGATAGATCTGCGACGGTCGCTCGCCGTGCGGGCGGTTGACGGTGATGTCGGCCAGGTACTGCAGAATGCGTGAGCCACGGTCGGCAGAGATGTTCTGCGTCAACAGTTCCGGATGCTCCTCGATGAAGGTCGTGGTGACCTTCCACGAGAGGAAGTCATGGTTGTCCAGCACCGCCTGCAGGAACGGAATGTTCGTCGCAACGCCGCGTACCCGGAATTCGGCGATCGCCCGTCGTGATCTCGCGGAAGCGGTCGCGAAATCACGCCCGCGGCAGGTCAACTTGACGAGCATCGAATCGAAATGTGACCCGATCTCCGACCCCACGCCGACATTGCCGTCGAGGCGCACACCCGATCCTCCTGGGGTGCGGTAGGCGGTGACGCGCCCGGTATCAGGACGGAAACCGTCGGTCGGATCCTCGGTGGTGATGCGGCACTGCATGGCGAAACCGCGGATCACGATGGACTCTTGGCTCAATCCCAGATCGGCCAGGCTTTCCCCGGACGCGATGCGCAGTTGCGAGCCCACCAGATCCACGTCGGTGATCTCCTCGGTCACCGTATGTTCGACCTGAATTCTCGGATTCATCTCTATGAACACGTAGTTCCCGCGCGGGTCGAGCAGGAATTCGACGGTGCCCGCGCACGTGTATCCGATGTGGCGGGCGAACCTGACCGCGTCTGCGCAGATACGTTCTCGCAGTTCGGGATCGAGCCCGGGTGCCGGGGCGACCTCGACTACCTTCTGATGCCGCCTCTGCAGAGAACAGTCACGCTCGAACAGATGGATGACCTCACCCGTCGCGTCGCCGAGAATCTGTACCTCGATGTGCCGGGGGTCGACCACCGCCTGTTCGAGAAACACGGTGCCGTCGCCGAACGCGGTCCTCGCCTCACGGGATGCGGCTTCGATGGCGTCGCGTAGATCTTCCGGCGCGGCCACCCGACGCATTCCGCGACCGCCACCGCCGGCGATCGCCTTGACGAAGATCGGAAACGACATCGTGACGGACGCCGCGAGCAACACGTCGGGATCCTCCGACGGAGCCGATGATGCGAGGACCGGAAGCCCTGCCGCGGCGGCTGCGGCAACAGCTCGCGACTTGTCTCCGGTGAGCTCGAGGATCTCGGCGGACGGGCCGACGAACGTGATACCTGCCGCCTTGCAGGCTGCTGCCAAGGTGGCGTTCTCCGACAGGAAGCCGTACCCCGGGTAGACCGCATCGGCACCGGCTTTGCTTGCCGCCGAGATGATCTCGTCGACCGAGAGGTAGGCGCGGACCGGGTGACCCGGCTCGCCGATCTGATACGACTCGAACGCCTTGGCGCGGTGCGCAGAGTTGCGGTCCTCGTAGGGATAGACGGCGACGGTCGAGGCACCGAGTTCGACCGCCGCACGGAATGCGCGGACGGCGATTTCTCCGCGGTTTGCGACGAGGACTTTTGCGAACACGATGTTCCTCCTGGGTAGGGGCCGACTAAAGGGCGACAGGCGGGGTGTGAGCTGAGTCTCCCACAAAACCGGGCTCGTTACTAGATTGCAAGTAAAGTTAGTACAGCGGATCCACCTCGGGAATCAGCTTCTCAAACTGCTGCGCAATATCTCTGTGCATGTTTCTATTGACCCGTTGTTTCTATAGTGTGACTTGAAATACAGTCCACGACCACGGATGAGGAGGACCCGATGAGCAGCGACCAGAATCCCGACAGCTGGATCACCGATTGGGAGTTCAGCGAGCGGTACCCGGTCTACACACGGGCGAACGCCGGTGAGGTTCTGCCCGACCCGTCGAGTCCGCTCAACGTGACCCTCGTGTGGAACAAGGGTTTGAACATCGGTTGGCGTGAGGGCTACGTCGAGCACCTCGGGACTCACCTCGCGTCCGAGATCGACGAGGAGATGCCGGAGATCATCGGCAACTTCGGCGGGTACCACTACACGAACTTCTCGATGACAGAACTCAACGGTGCCCGACTTCCCGGACTGACCGTCCCGGTCTGGAACAGCCTGTGGGTCGGCGACCATCCGGACATCCCCGAGTACGTCGAGAAGCCCGGCCACCAGAACGCCGAACTGACCGCGGGCCTGGCGGAGAAGACCGCGTGGTCGCTGACCACCGATACGTTCCCCGAGGCCGAAGAAGCCAAGCACCGTGCCGATCTCGCGCGCGCGAATCGTCCCGACGTCACGGCCATGAGTGACCAGGCGCTCGTCGATCACGCCCGCTCCTTCGTTCCGGACTTGATCTTCTGCTACGCCTATCACCCCGTCACCACCACCCTGTCGACGATGGGGCCGGCCGTGGCGGGCGCGCTGCTCGAATCCATCGGCGAGGCAGACAAGCTCGGCGATCTTCTCAGCGGCCTCGGCGGAGTCGACTCCGCGGAGCCCTCCTACGCGCTGTGGAGCATGGGCCGCCTCGTCGCCGGGTCTGCAGAACTGACCGCTCTGTTCGACGACGGCCTCGCCACGTTGCTCGAGGCCATAGACGCGAGCGGCACCCCCGACGCGAAACAGTTCCGAACGGACTTCGACGACTTCCTTTACAAGTACGGATCGCGCGCACCGAACGAATGGGACATCCGCTCGGACAGTTGGGAATCCAAGCCGGTCCTGGCGCTGCTTGCCGTCAACGGCATGCGGATGAGCCCCACCGAGAACGACCCGGAGCTCATCCGAGAGCGTAACCAGGCCAAGCGCATCGCGCTCACCGCCGAACTCGCAGCCAAGATGCCCGACGACGCCACTCGGCAGAGCTTTCTCGACGCAGCCAAGTCCATCACCAAGTTCATGCCGTGGCGTGAACGAACCAAGACCGCATGCGTGAAGGTCATGGGCGAAATGCGGACAGCTCTGTACGAGTTGGGCCATCGCATGGTGGATCGAGGAGTCATGGGCGATCACCACGACGTCACCATGTTGCTCGACGACGAGCTCGACGCGTTCGTGGCGGACCCCGAGTCGTTCGTGGACACCATTGCGGACCGGCGTGAGCAATACCTGGCACTGTTCGACCTCGAACCACCGTTCTTCCTGTTCGAGAAAATCCCGTTGTCGCAGTGGCCCAGGCGGACCGAGCACAAGGCACAGATCGCGGCGCCGGGCGACGCGCTGTCCGGTGTGGGTGGCGCACCGGGCGTGAGCCGTGGCCGTGCCCGAATCCTGCACGATCCGTACGAGGTCGGCGATCTCGCCGAAGGCGACATCATCGTTGCGCCGCAGACCGATCCGGCCTGGACGCCACTGTTCGTCTTCGCCGGCGGTGTGGTGGTCAACGTCGGTGCCACCATCACCCACTCGTCGATCGTCTGCCGCGAGCTCGGCATCCCCTGTGCCGTGTCGGTGCAGGACGCCACGTCCAGGATTCCCGACGGCGCGATGATCGAGGTCGACGGCAACACCGGAACGGTGACCGTCCTGTGAGTCTCCGTATCGGATTGAGCCTCCCCCAGCTCGGCGAACACGTCGATGTCGGTGCGGTGCGCGAGTTCGCCATCTCGGCCGAGGAACTCGGGTTCGCGAGCCTGTGGGTTCAGGAACACCTGTTCTATCCGGAAGAGAACGAATCGATCTACGGTGGTCGCCACACCACCAGCGTCCACCCGGCCTACCGCTCGGTGCTCGGTGCCACAGAACTCATGGCGTACGTGGCGGCCTGCACTCGGACGGTCACGATCGGCAGCAGCATCCTGGTCGCCGGCTACCACCGTCCCATCGAACTTGCACAGCGACTGTCCACTCTGGACGTCCTTTCCGGCGGGCGTCTCGTCGCGGGCCTCGGTGCCGGCTGGTCCGACGAGGAACACGCCCAGATGGATGTCGATCCGCGTACCCGTGGTCGACGGATGAGTGAACTCGTGCACGCCGTTCAGGCGTGCTGGGGTCCTGATCCCGTGCAGTTCGACGGCGAATTCTTCACCATCCCCCGCTCCGTCGTTCGACCCAAACCCGTGCAGCAACCACATCCACCACTGTTGTCCGGTCTCCGGTCGGCAACCGGATTGGCACGCACCGCAGCACTGTTCGACATCTGGAACCCGAGCAGCGGCAGTCCCGACGCACTGCTGGACCAACTCGACACCATGGCCGGAATGCGGCCGGCCGGTCTGGATCCCGTCCGGCTGTTCCTGCGGTCCTATCTGCAGCGACCGACGGATGCCGTCGGCTCGGCCGGTCAGGGCATCGAGGGTGTCGAGAAGGACATCCGGACCGCGATCGCCGCCGGCGCGGAGCAGTTGATCGTCGAGGTCAACTTCTGGGACGACATGCGTTCACCCGCCGATTGGGCTGCGGTGCCGGCACGACTGGCCACCCTGCTCGACACCGCCGCAGAATTGACCCCGCCGAAAGCGAGTGCACTATGAAACCCGCAGTGTCCGAGAGCACCTGCCCGTCGTCGACCATCGAGGGGGCTCCCCGTCCGGTGCAGCTGGAGCAACCGTCGTGACCGCCGGTTCGGTGGCGGTCGTGACCGGCGCAGCGTCCGGAATCGGCCGTGCCGCAGTCGAAATCATCCTCGAACGTGGCGGGTCGGTGGTTGCCTTCGACACCACCCCGGAGTCGCTGGACTGGTTGGCGGGCAACGACAATGCGGTGGCCTTCGTCGGTGACGTCACCCGCTCCGCCGACAACCGCGCCGCGGTCGAACAGGCCGAGTCGTCGTTCGGACGACTCGACATCCTGGTACTCAACGCCGGAGTTGCGGCATCGGGCTCGATCGAGACACTAGACATGAACGTGTTCGACCGGTCTGTCGACGTGAACCTCCGCGCTGTCGCTCTCGGTGTGCGCGAAGCAATTCCGGCGTTCCGTCGCTCCGGAGGTGGCTCGGTCGTCATCACCGCGTCCGCAACCGCGCTGGGCGGGGAACCGAACCGGTGGCCGTACGCCGCAGCGAAAGCGGGTGCGGTCAACATGGCGCGGTCGTTCGCCCTCGACCTCGCCAACGACGGCATTCGTGTCAACGCGGTCTGCCCCGGTCCGATCAGTACCGGAATGACCAAGCGCATCGAAGAGAACACGCCCGATCGCTACGAGTCGCTCAAAAGTATGGTGCCCCTGCACCGTTGGGGCACCGCCCGCGAGGTGGGCGAGGTCATCACCTTCCTCGCCTCTCCGCTCGCATCGTTCGTCACCGGGGCGGCGATCCCCGTCGACGGCGGCGCAACCTGCGGCAGCGGCCAAACCGTCCCGGTCCCCGCAGGCCTCTAGAGTTTCGGGTCGACCAGCACCTTGGCATGGGTGCTGGTGCCGCTGTCGAGCTCGTCGAACATGTTCACGAGCTCACCCAGACCGATCGTCCCGGTATGCAACGACTTCACGTCGATTCGGCCCTCGGCGATCAGCGTCATCGCGCCCTTGAAGTCTTCGTGCGAGTACGCCAGCGAACCGATGACCGTCAGTTCTCGGGACTGCCAATCCCCGTAGCTCACCGACGAGTCCGTTCCGGGGTAGCCGAGCAGCGCCAGCGTTCCACCTCGCCTGACCAACTCCGCCGAGGGCTGGAACAGCGCGGCCACGCCGGTGCATTCGAACAGCACGTCGGCACCGAGACCGTCGGTGACGTCATCGATCAGAGTAGCGAGGTCCCCGGGCTCCACCACGTCGGTGAAGCCCAGATCGGTTGCCGCCGAACGACGCGCGGGCGACGGTTCGCTCACCAGCACTCGACCGGCGCCGGCGGTGCGCGCGTGCTGCGCGGTCAACAAGCCGATCGGTCCTGCGCCCTGGACCACGACGATCGACCCGAGCGTGATGGCCGCGCGCTTGACGGCATGGAACGTCACGGTAGCCGGCTCCATCAACGCGGCCTCTTCGTCGGTCAGCGCGTCCAGCACCGGAATCGCTCGCCGTGCGGACACTTTCAACCTGGTGGCAAAGCCACCGTGGGCCGGTGCATCGTCGGTGATTCCGTTGGCCTCCGCAAACGCGAGATCGCAGTTGGCCGCGTGCCCGGCGCGACACTGAGCGCACACCCCGCACGCCGGCCCGACGCCCGCAACCACACGCTGCCCGACACGCACCGTCGTCACCTCGGCACCGACCGCGCTGATCGTCCCCGTCCATTCATGTCCGAACACCGCAGGCGGCAACGCTGCCGACGCGTATCCGTGCGTGTCGGTCGCGCAGATGCCGCAGTAGCGAATGTCGACGACCACCCCGTCCGGGGCCGGTGTCACCGTATCCTCGACCACGGTCTCCGCTTCCTTGGGTGCGACGACGTGGACGAACTTGTTCTCGACGGCAGATGTCATGTCAGCGTTCGCTTTCCGGTCGGCATCAACTTTGTTGCTCATGAGTACAGTTTCTCATTCGTGTCCGCAAGCCTGTCGAGCACCGTCCGCGTCGCCCGGCCGAGTTCGACGATCCACCCGCCCGGATCGGTGACGCTCCGGGCCGAGGGTGCTTCCACGCTCACGGCAGCCGACGCCGGGAGTGCGCGCAGAAATTCGACGAGCGGAAGGGCACCCGTGCCCGGTGCCAGACGGTGGGTTCGGGCCTCGGTGATGGCCGCGTTCGGATCCGTCGACGGGGCTGCCGACACCGCGTCGCACAGCTGGCAGTACGGCAGCAGATCCTCCGCGACGGCGCTGATGTCGGCGACCTCGGAACCCGCACGCGCCCAGTGCAACGCATCGACGAGCACGCCCGCCCGGCCGGCCACACCCTCGACGAATGCTGCGGCCGCCGTCACGTCCCGCACCGACGAGAAGATCATCGGTTCCAGGCAGGTGCGAAGTCCGTAGTCGCCGGACAGTTCTGCGAGTTCCGCGAAGTTGCTCTCGGCGCGAACCCGATCGTCGTCGAGCACTGTGACGAGAAGATGGTCAGCGCCGAGTTCCGCGCCGGCATCGAGCACCGCCGACCAATCACCGCGTGAGCTCCCTGGATGCAGTTTCACCACTTCGACGTCGAGCACGCGCATCCCGTTGTCCGCCAGAGCGGACTTGGTATCTCGGAGCAGCGCGGACCCGGCAGGGAGCTGAAATCCCCTGTCCCGCCCGGTCTGCGCCGCTCGGACACCCACCGCGTCGAACCCGCCCGCGGCGGCGAATTCGACGAACTGTGGAGGCGGTACCTCGATCGCGGACAGGGACGACAACGACACGATGCGCTCGGCTGCCGCGTGGATCATGCGAATCTACTTCTTCCAGAGCGTCTTGAACTGATCCTGGTAGTCGGCGACACCCACGTAGTAACCGGTCTCCTCGTCGAGCACCGCCGCCTCGATGTTGTCTTTGTTCAGCAACTGAGTCGGCATGAACGCCGCGTCCGCTTCGGCGACATCGTCACCGTTGAACTGGCGGGCCAACGTGTCGAGCACACGCCAGCCGAGAATCTGGACCGGGAAACCTACCCACACACTGTTGTCGCCGTCCTTCAGCGACTGCAGGTTGTCCGGCGTCGGCGTCTGACCGGCGAACGTGACCTGATCCTGCAGGCTCGCTCCGCGCAGTGCCGCATCGACACCGAGGACGAGGTCCCCGAAGGAGAAGACCGCGTAGTTGATGGTCGGGTCACGCTGGAGCGTGCTGACGACGCTCTGCGGGGTCTTGGTTCCGAGATCGGTGACCTGCTGGTTGACGAGCTGAACCTTGCAGTCCGGGCACTGACTTTCCAGCTGCGCGGTGAAGGCATCGGTGAAGACGTTGAGGATCGAGTAGTCGGTGATCGAGAAGATCGCGACATTGGCCTCACCGTTGCTGTCCGCTACCACCTGACTGGCCACCATCCTGCCCCACTCCTGCACCTGCGCATCGCCGTCGAGAGCGGTGGAGATGACACCCGGAACCGGCTCTCCCGCAATGCTGTCCGCAACCACCGGAATGCCGGCGGCCTCGGCCGAGGCGATCTGCTTCGACAGCATCGTCAACGGTGTGCCGGAGATGTGGATGGCGTCCGGCTTCAGGGCAATGGCCTGATCCATGGCCTTCGGTGCCGCTTCGGCGTCGGTACCCATCAGAACACGCTGGTATCGCCACCCGAGTACGTCGGCGGCCTGTTGAATGGCGTCGTTCTTGGCGCTGGAGATGGGCTGGGGCGTCTCGATACTGATGACGTACTTGCCCTCCTCCGGTGCCTTGCTCAACGGCGTGGTCAGCACGAGATCGGTAGGTGCGGCCTCGTACTGGTCGGCGACCGCCTGCGCACCGGCGACGTCTGCCGCCTCGCCGGTGGTCGTGTCCTCCGAGCTGCTGCAGCCGGTCAGGACCAGGCTCGCGGCGGCAATGCCGGCCAACGCCTTCGTCCAAGTAGTGGTTTTCACGTGAGTTCCTTTCGAAGAACTAATTGCGGCGAGCGGTCCGCGCGGCGAGCGCGACGGCGACGATGAGGGCGAGTCCGTTGAAGAGGTCGTTGACGAAGCTGGGTGCGCCGGCCAGTTGCAGGCCCTTCACGCCGGTGGCGAGAAGGTAGATGGCGATCAGCGTGCCGAGTACGTTGACGCGGCCGGCGCGGATCTGGGTGGAGCCGAGGAATACGGCGGAGAAGGCGGGAAGCAGGTACGACGGCCCGATATCGGGCGCGGCGGTGCCCAGCTTGGCAGCCAGCACCACCCCGGTGAGCGCAGCGATCGTTGCCGAAGTCATCAAGGCACCGAACATGATTCGTTCGACACGCAATCCGGCGAGTCGTGCTGCCTGACGATTGCCGCCGGTGGCGTACAGGTAGCGGCCCAACGGTGTCTTCTCGAGCAGGACGTACATCACCGCAGCGACGGCGATCATGTAGAAGAACGGCAGCGGCAGGCCGAGGAAGGGCTTGCTGCCCATGTCGAGGAAGCCGTCGGTGAAGCCCTCGGTGATCTGCTTTCCGTCGGTCACCCAGTACGTTCCGGCCAGCAGGATGCTCGACATACCGAGGGTCGCGATGAACGAGTCGACGTGCAGTTTGACCACGACGAAGCCGTTGACGGCACCGATCAGCGCGCCGCACAGCAGGGTGGTGACGATGGCGACAGGCGTACTGATGCCCTGAGAGAGTTGGTAGGACACCATCGCGACCGAGAACCCCATGACGCCGGCGATGGACAGGTCGAACACACCCGCGGCCAACGGCACGATGAGGCCGATGGCCAAGATGGCGGTGATCGCTTGATCACCGGCGACGATGCGAAAGTTGCCCTGGGTCATGAAGGTGTCGGGAATCCAGATCGCGAACAGCACGATGATGGCGACCCACACGTACAGACCGCTGAAGCGATCGAGTCCGAGTGAGAACGTGCGCCCCTTGGTTCGGGCACCCGCGCCGTCGCTTCCGCCCGATGGTGGGCTCGCGGGCGCGGCCGCCGCTTCTTCGTGGGATTGTGTTGTCATGGTGATCCTTTCACCGAGTCCGAGTGCCGGCGAGGGACGCGGCGGGAGCAGGTTTCTTCAACGTGGAGGCGGTCAGCCGATCGGGGTCGATCCGGGGCCGCGAGAATTCGTCGACAACACGGCCGACGGACAGCACGATCACCCGGTCGCAGAGTCGGGTGAGCTCGCCGTGGTCCGTGGACACCACCAGTACCGCTGCGCCGGCCTGAGCGGCGGCGTCCACAAGAGCGTGAATGTCGGCCTTCGCGCCGATGTCGACGCCCTGTGTGGGCTCGTCGAGGAGAAGCACTCGGGGATTGCGACGCAGCCACCGCGCGAGCACGACCTTCTGTTGGTTGCCGCCGCTGAGGGTGCTCAGATGTCGTTCGGTATCACCCGTGGGCCGCACTCCGAGACGTTCGAGCCAGTGCGCCACATCGGATTTCTCACGCTTGACGCGCACCAGACCGCCCTTGGCGAAACCCCACGGATCGGCAACCGACACGTTCTCTCGCAACGACGCTGTTGCGAACGCTGCGTTGGACAGGCGTTCGGCCGGCACACAGCCGATACCCGCCGACATCGCCAGGTCCGGGCGACCTTGTTCGACGGTCTTCCCGTCCACGGTAATCGTGCCGCCGCGGGTCTCCGCACCGAAGAGCGCGGGCACTATCTGCTCTCGACCGGAGCCGGTGATGCCGGCGATGCCGAGTACTTCACCGGAACGAATCGAGAAACTGAATTCTTCCATTGCGCCACAGGACAAGTCGACGATCTGCAGAACGGGGACACCGAGGGAGTCGGTGGTCTCCTCCGGCTCGGCGAGGAACTCCTCGACGCGGCGGCCGATCATCAGTTCGACGAGACCGGATTCGTCGAGACCGTCGAGGGCCCTCGTGGTCACGATCTTGCCGTCTCGCATGACCGTCACACTGTCGCAGAGCGAGAAGATCTCGTTCAGGTGATGCGAGACGAACAGCACGGCCACCCCGCGGTCGCGGATTCGACGGACCAGATCGAACAACCGGACCGCCTCTGCAGCAGGGAGATTGGCGGTGGGTTCGTCGAGTACCAGCACACGGGCCTCACCCGAGCGATCCTGGACCGCACGGGCGATGGCCAGCATGGTGCGTTCGCTCATGGTCAACGCCCCGGCGAGCTTGTCGAGGGCGAGGTCGACACCCAGCTCGGCCAGAGCCGCCTTGGCCCGAGCACGCTCCGCCTTGAAGTCGATGGTGCCGATGGCGGTGGTCTTGTATCCGTGTCCGAGCGCGAGGTTGTCGACCACGTCGAGGCTCTCGACCAGTCCGAGTTCCTGGTGAACGAAGCGAAGACCGGCCGCCTCGCCGCTGCCCGGAATGCCGAGATGCAGCTCGTCACCGCAGACCGCAATCGATGCGCCGTCGTCTGGATCGTGATAGCCGGCAAGCACTTTGATGAGAGTGGACTTGCCGCACCCGTTCTGTCCGACCAGTCCGCGGATCTCGCCGGGTGCGAGGAGAAGTTCGACGTCGTCGAGTGCCCGATGACCGCCGAAGGTCTTGGAGAGACCGCTGATGCTCAGCGCATCTGTCATGGAATCCTACCTACGTGAGGTGAGTAACTTGAATGCTGCTGTTGTTATCTACGTCATACTCAACTATGTACATGAATAAGTCCAGCATTCCGAGGAAGTTCGTTTTGTGCACTGACGTGCCAAAACAGAACGCATTCGAGTGGCGTTGGCACGGAAACCGGCCTTCCGCGCCGGCGGAGTATTTATAGTCGATGCCAAGTTGGCCGAGGTCTCCGAAGGAGAAGCCCATGAGCGAGTATCAGCTGGGCAGCGTCGTACAGATCGCCTACATGGTCGATGACGCACGGGAGGCGGCCGCGGACTTCTCGTCCCGCACCGGAGCAGGGCCGTTCTTCGTCCGGCACAACCCCGGAGCGTTCGATCACACCTCGGCCTACGGCCAGTGGGGGCGCACCCAGATCGAATTGGTGCAGACCCATGCGGCAACTCCACCGGAGTTCGCGGAGACCACGACGGCACGACACTGCGTTCACCACGTCGCGATCATGGTGAACTCGTTCGCCGAGCAGCAACGCATCTTCACCGAAAGCGGCTGGCCCGCACTGTTTTCTTCGACCACGCCGAACGGAAACAGCTTTGCGTTCCACGATGCCCGCGGCGAACTGGGACATCTCGTCGAGATCTACGAACCGCGGCCGAGCATTCTGGCGTTGTACCGTCGCGTCGCCGACGCCGCCACGAACTGGGACGGCACCGACCCGGTTCGTGACCTGTGACGGCGGTCGGTGCCGAACCGGTCAGACGTCTGCGAGCAAGGCGGCCGCACGTTCTCGGGCCATGGCCAGAATCTGCGGGTTCCCCGAGTTCCACAGCACCGTCAGTTGCTTCTTGCAGATCTTCCACTCACCGTCGACCCGCCGAAGCGAATCGGTGTAGTAGCCGCCGATGGTGAACATCGCGTCCCCGCCCGTGTTGGGGAGCACGTGCTCCGCGCGCACGTACGAGATGACCGTTCCGCTGTCGCCGTCGACGGTGATGTCGAGATTGGACAGAAAGTGCTGCGACGCTGCGAGTCCCGGAAAGAGCATCCGCCCTCGCTGCACCCAGTCGTCCGCCGTGAACGGACCACCGTTGCCCGCGCGGTAGCTCGTGTAGTCGATCTCGATGTCGTCGGTGAACACCGACCGGTACATAGCCCAGTCCCGCAGATCGATTCCGCGCGCGAAGCGGGCCATGAGCTTCGTGATCTCCCGATGATCGTCGGCACTCATGTCACGTCGCCTTCGCGGGCAGCTGCAGCGAAACCGTCTCGAAGTACTCGTCGAGGCCGTCCGGCCCGAGCTCACGGCCGATTCCCGATTTCTTGAAGCCACCGAACGGTGCGGCCGCGTTGAACCGGCCACCGTTGACGGAGACCTGGCCCGTGCGCAACCGGCGAGCGATGGCGATCGCGGCGTCGTCGTCGCCGGCGAACACCGCTCCCGAGAGTCCGTAGTCGGAGTCGTTCGCGATCTCGACCGCGTCGTCGATGCCGTCGTAGGTGATCACGGTGAGGACGGGACCGAACACCTCTTCGCGCGCGATCGCGGACGTGTTGTCCACGCGGGAGACCACAGTCGGGCGCACGAAGAATCCCGATCGCAGATCCGCGTCGAGTCCCTGGACGTCGCCGGGTCCACCGACCAGGAAGACCGCGCCCTGCGGCACCTCTGCCAGATGTTTCAGCACGGACTGCTGCTGTTCCTGCGACGCCATCGGTCCGATGTCCACCGACTCGTCGAGAGGGTCGCCGACCGTCTGCGACCCCACGAGTTCCACCAGCTTCTTCTCCACCTCGTCGATGCGCTCGGCGGGAACCAGCAATCGTGTGGTGGCAGTGCATGTCTGACCGTTGTTGACGTAGCAGCCCCGAACTGCTGCGGTGATCGCGGCGTCCAGGTCGGCGTCGGGAGCGACGATGAATGCGGACTTGCCGCCGAGCTCCAGGGTCACTTTCTTGATTCCGGCTGCAGCTACCTGTCCGACGCGGGCACCGGCCGAAGTCGAACCGGTGAGGCTCACCAGGTCGACGTCCGGATGGCCGGCCAATCGCTCCCCGACCCGGCCGCCCGCACCGGTCACGATGTTCAGCACGCCCGGCGGCAGCCCGGCCGAGTGGGCGATCTCGGCGACGACGAACGCCGCCAGCGGCGCGACGCTGCTGGGTTTGACCACGGTGGTGCAACCAGCCGCGATCGCAGGTGCCACCTTGGCTGCCAGCTGATAGAGCGGGTAGTTCCACGGGGTGATCGCTCCGACGACGCCGATACCCACCTTGATGATCAGCGACGTACCTCGGCGCTCCTCGAGCGAGATGCCCTCGAGGGTGTCGGCCATCGATCGGAAGATCGTGACGCCCAGTCCGACCTGCACGGTCCGCGACCGCGCAATGGGCGTACCGACTTCGCGCGCCATCATCTCGGCGAGCTCGGTCTCACGCTCGACGAGCCCGTCGGCGATCTGCCGCAGCACTCTCACGCGTTCGGCGATCGTCGACTGGGACCATTCGCCGAAGGCGGAACGCGCTGCGGCGACGGCGTCGTCGACATCGGATTCGGTGCCGGCCGGTACCCGAGCCAGCAGCTGTCCCGTTGCCGCTTCCAGCACGTCGATCGTTCCACCGCCTGACGACGGAACCCATTTACCGCCGATGTAGAGCTCGTGCCGGTCGTTCATTCGAAGCCTCACTTCGTCTGCTGTACGGCCGAGTGGCGGCCATCACAATCACCCTATCGATGTTAGACGACTTGTTGTCAAGTAACTACGTCGAGCCAAGTCTGTACATAGTTAGCTGTTGTTTCTTGACATCCACTACTAATTGGGTAGGTTATGAGCACCGTCACAGTCCCCTGACAGCGAGTGCCAGATCACTCGCCGATGACCGTCCCGACAGGGACCGGAGAAGAACGAGGAACACCATGAACGACCTCGCGATCAACACGTCCGCACCGACCGTCGTCACGAGCGAGTTGGTCGATCTGGTGGTCAAGGGCATGGTCCGCGGCCCGATCACGCCCGAACTGCAGGCAGTGGTCGACGCCGGAGATGCCGTCGCGAAGGGACCCGTCGTCATGCCGACACAGGCCGGTATCGCCCACGCGGGAGCGCAGGTTCGCCTCCCCGAGGGCAGCGACGAGGCCAGGGCCGTCACCGACCTGCTCCATGTCTTCCTTCCGGTCAACCGTCGCCTGCGCGAACTGTGCACCGCATGGCAGTGCCGCCCCGACGGCTCCGCAAACGACCATTCGGACGCGCAGTACGACGCGAAGATCCGCGATCAGCTCGAAGACATTCACACCGACGTGGCCAAGATGCTCCGCCGGTCGGCCAAGCAGTGTCCCCCGCTCCTGGACTACCGCGAGCGACTCGTCGTGGCGCTCGAGCGCTTCGACAACGGCGACACCGCGTCTCTTACGTCGCCTCTGACCGACGGTTACCACACCGTGTGGATGTGGCTGCATCAGCACGTTCTCATGATGCTGGGCATGACCCGGGCCGAGGACGAGGCCCTCGAAGAGAAGCTTGTATCCGGTAGCCCAGAATGACCGTGTCCGACAACGTCATTCATGCTTCGACACGAGCGGCTGTGCCATACGGTCAGGGCCGGGCCCGGGGACTCGGTGCCGACGTACTGGGTGTTCACGGTGTGGAGATGGACAATCTCGTGGCGCTCGGGTTGCCGGTGGTGCCGGGGCTGACCGTGCCGATCGGGTCCGGTACCGGACTCGAGAACCGCGAGACCGCCTCCACTGCAATCGATCTGCTCGAAAAGCTGGCAGTCCGCGGAATCTGGCCCGAGGTTCGTACCGAACGCAGGCCCATGTTGATGCATCTGCGCTGCAGTGCTCCGGTGGCAGTGTCCGCGCTGCCGCCCGCCATCTCGGTCATCGGCCTGTCGAGCCGCAACATCGACGCACTCGTCGAGGTGATCGGACGAGAGCGCGACATCTACGACTCCTGGGCTGCCAACCTTCGGTTCGTCGCCGAGGGCGCGTTGGAGATCGACACCGACGATCTCGATGACCTCGACGACGACCACCCCGACAGCCGCGCTCGCGTACCGGCTCTTCTCGAGTTGATCGAGAAGTCCACCGGTGCAGCGTTTCCCACGGATCCTGCCGAACAGCTCGGCCTCGCCGCGAAAGCCATGCTCGCCCGCTGGGCCTCTCCACGCGGACAGCGGGCGCGCAAAGCCCTGTCTTTGCCGGGCGACCTGGGAATCGCTCTCCACGTTCGCGCCCTACGGCTCGGTTCCTGGGACGAGTCCGGATACGGGTCGGCGATCAGTCGCGACCTGGAGAGCGGAAAATACGCGCCTCACGGCGTCTTTCATCTCGGAGTTCGCCGGGCCGACCCCAACCCCGGTCCGGGCGCACCGCTCACCCACACTCCCGGTGGCGTGCAGATTCTCGACCAGATCTTCGCCACGCTCGAGCCGCATCTCCGCGCGGTCGCCGAAGTGGAGTTCGAGGTCCGCGACCGCCAACTCGCACTGCTCAGCGCCGGCGCGCTGGAACACCCGGGCCCACGTGCGGTCACCAATCTTGCCGTCGATCTCGCCACCGGTCAGTCGATCGGACGCAGCGAGGCCGTCCGCATGCTCGAACCCGATCTGATGCAGGACCTCCTCCACGCCCAGCTCACGCTCAGCGGCCGGGAACAACTACTCGCCCATGGTCTTCCCGCGTCGCCGGGCGCAGCGATCGGCGAGATCGCCCTGTCGAGCGAGCGGGCCCTCCGGCTCGCCGCCGAAGGCAAGAACGTCATCCTGGTCGCGTCGGAGACCAGCCCGGCAGATGTCCCCGCCCTGCTCGCCGCGACCGCGGTGATCACGTCCAACGGTGGATTGGCGTCGCATGCGGCTGTCGTCGCGCGCGGCGCAGGCCGTCCGGCCGTGTGCGGGGCGACGACACTACGCATCGACCTCGGTGCCGCCACCGTGACGTCCGACGGCATCACCCTGTCCGAGGGTGACACAGTGTCCGTCAACGGCCGAACCGGCGACGTCTACGCAGGTGCCGTGCCGATCCGGCCCGCGGAACCATCGCCGGAGCTCGAGGTGTTACTCGGGTGGGCGGACGAGATCCGTGAACTGGGTGTGCGCACCAACGCCGACAACGCCGAAGACGCCGCGACCGCGTTCCGTCTCGGTGCCGAGGGAATCGGGCTGTGCCGCACCGAACATCAATTCCTGGGTGATCAACTGCCGCTGGTGCAGCGGCTCGTTCTCGCCGAGAGCGAAGCCGAGGAGATCGAGGCGATCGCTGCTCTGACGGCGGCTCAGCAATCGGACTTCACCGAACTGCTGCGCGTCGTGGGCGACAGGCCCATCACCGTCCGGCTCCTCGATGCACCGCTGCACGAATTTCTGCCGTCGGACGGGCACTACCGAGACGATGCCCAGGCCGAACGAGCTGCTGCCACACACGAGTCGAACCCGATGCTCGGTTTACGCGGGGTGCGCTTCGCCATGGTGCAGACCCGCCTCTACCCCGCACAGGCGGAAGCATTGTTCCGCGCATGGGTCACGGTGAATGCCGAGGGACTCACGCCTGCACTCGAAGTCATGATCCCGCTGGTGTCTCTGCCAGGGGAGCTGACCGAGGCCATCGCACAGGTGCACCGCGCCGCCGAGACGGTCGCCGCGGACACCGGGGTCACGGTTCCCTATCTCGTCGGCAGCATGATCGAGACTCCGCGGGCTGCGCTGCTCGCGGCACCATTGGCCGCCGAGGCGCAATTTCTCTCGTTCGGCACCAACGATCTGACCCAGCTGACGTACGGATTCTCGCGAGACGATGTCGAGAAGACGATGCTCGCGCACTACCTCGAGCACGGACTGCTGACCGACAGTCCGTTCGCGGTACTCGACCGTGACGGGGTCGGTGCCCTGGTCTCCCTGGCCGCAGACAATGCGCGCTCCGTGCGCCCCGACGTCAAGTTGGGCGTCTGCGGTGAGCACGGAGGCGACCCGGAGTCCATCGCGTTCCTCGATTCGGTCGGGCTGCATTACGTCTCGTGTTCCCCCAGGCGTGTTCCCGTGGCCCGATTGGCGGCTGCGCACGCAGCTCTCGACGGTAAGTGAGCACAGCCGGCGTGAGTACCGAACTCGACGACCTGCGCGCCGCTGTGCGTGGTGCGGCGGCCGATCTCGGTGGACCCGATCTGTGCCGCTCGCTCGATTCCGCGGGCCCGGGTTGGGATGCCGACGCATGGTCGGTCATGGCGGGTCAGATCGGGGTCGCCGGCTTGGGACTGCCCGAATCCTGCGGCGGCCTCGGCGGTCTGGCCGAACTCGCCGTGGCCGCCGAAGAAATCGGTGCCGGACTGCTTCCGATCCCGTTACTGTCGACGATCCTCGCCGGACAGGTGCTCGTCCACGCCGCCGGTGCCGACGACGTGATCACGGACATCGCCGAGGGCCGACCGGCGGCGTTCGCGGGACTCGACAGGCGTGGCTGGTGGTCGCCCGGCCACGAGACTTTCACCGCCACCGAGACTGGTGCCGGGTGGTCTCTGTCCGGCCACGCACCGGCTGTCCTCGGTGCCGCCGGAGCTCGGTGGCTCGTGGCCGTAGCCCACACGTCGGACGGTCCCGACGTCTTCGTCGTGGACACTGCCGCAACGAAACCCGCGGTCATACCGCTGCGAACTCTCGACCTGTCGCGAGCGCAGGCCGCACTGACCCTTTCGAGTACACCGGCCCGGCGGCTGACAATCGGGGGAAGCGCCTCGGCTGCCGTCGGCCCCGCGCTGGACGTGGCCTGCATCGTGCTGGCCGCCGAGCAACTCGGTGGCGCTCAGGTGAGCCTCGATCGCACCGCCGCTTACGCAAAGGAACGACGCCAGTTCGGGCGGGCCATCGGCAGCTTCCAAGCCGTCAAGCACACGCTCGCCGACATGCTGATTCTCGTGGAGTCCTGCCGATCGGCAGTGGTTCGCGCGGTCGAGGCCACCAACCTCACCGAGGCAGGCGCGGTGGCGCAGGCGTGGTGTTCGGACGCCTACCGGACCGTGACCGCCGAAGCCGTACAACTGCACGGAGGTGTCGGCTTCACGTGGGAACACCACTGCCATCTGTATTTTCGGCGAGCCCGCGCCGACGCTCAGCTCTTCGGCGGGGCCGCGTTCCATCGGGAACGGCTCGCCACTTCTCTCGCCTGGTGACAGCGTTCAGCGCTTGTCGCGCTGGGACCACGGCTGGTCGCGGTTCTCCCGCGGCTCCGGGGGCAACCCGAGAACCCGCTCGCCGATGACGTTGCGCTGGATCTGATCGGTACCACCTGCGAGCCGGTAACCCGGGCTTCCCAGTAAGTGTTCGGTCCACGCGAAGCGGTCGTCGTCGACTGCAGCGGTGATCTCGGTACCCAGCAGGTCCGCCGCGATCTCGCCGATCTTGCCCAGAACGTCCGACGCCATCAGTTTGCCGACCGATGCTGCCGGCCCGGGAGAAACACCCGCCGCAGCGGCGCGGGCAACCCGATCTGCGGTGGCCGCCCGCAGTTCCGATCGGATGTACACGTCCGCGAGGTTCTGCCGTACCAACGGATCGTTCGCGGCCCCGAGAGATTTTGCCAGCGAGATCAATTCGGCCACCGAGCCACCCTTCTTGCGCGTCACCGATCCGGAGGCAGTGCGTTCGAAGGCCAGCGTGGCATTGGCTACCTTCCACCCTTGACCCACCTCACCGAGACGCATGCTGTCCGGCACCCGAACCTCGTGGAGGAACACCTCGTTGAACGAGGATCCTCCACTCATTTGTCGAATCGGGCGAATTTCGACGCCCGCGAGGTCGAGGGGAACCAGAAACGCCGTGATGCCCTTGTGTTTCGGTGCATCCGGATCGGTGCGGGCCAGGAGCATCCCGAGATCGGCGAAGCGCGCTCCGGAAGACCACACCTTCTGCCCGTCGAACACCCAGTCGTCGCCGCGGCGGACGCCGCGACACCCCAGTGCCGCCAAGTCCGATCCGGCGCCGGGCTCGCTGAACAACTGGCACGCGAGGAGGTCGGTGCGGAGCAACGGGTTTGCGTAGGCACGCCGCTGATCGTCACTTCCGAACATCGCCACCGCAGGTCCGACGAGACCCGTTGTGACGCTGATCAGTTCAGTGGACGGCGGTACGTCGAATTCACGCTCTGCCTGCGCTATGGCCGAGGCGTAGGACGCGGGCAGTCCGCGACCGCCGTGCTCGACGGACAGGGTAACCGCGCCGTAGCCGGCGTCGAACCGTTGTCTGCGGTACTGCCGGGCGGCGTCGAGCAACGAAATTTCGTCCTCGTCGGACAAGTTGCGGAAGACGGCGAGGTCGGGCCGGTCCTGCGGTGACGGCGCCGGTCGAGGCGGAAGGATCGAGCCCAGCCACGAGCGCACGTCCGCCTGAAAGTCGGTCAGTTCGAAGTTGCTATCGAAACCCGTTGTCACAATTGACCTTTCGTCATTCCGCAGTCAGGACGGTGCACGCCGACAACCCGGGTGCGCCGTAGACGTGGGTGAAGCCGACCGTCGGACGGCCCGGCACCTGATTGCCCTCTGCCCGGCCCTGCAATTGTCGAACGACCTCGTGTACCTGACGCAGCCCCGACGCGCCTATCGGCTCGCCGCCCGCCAAGCACCCGCCGTCGGTATTGATCGGCATGGAGCCGTCGTGGTGTGTGGCACCGGAGTCGAGCAACTTCGCCTGCTCCCCGTGCTCGCACAGACCTGTCTCCGCCATGTGAATGATCTCGGAGCCGGAGTCCGTGTCCTGCAACTGCGCCACGTGGACGTCGCCGGGTTCGAGGCCGGCAGCGGCGAACGCCGCCGCGGCCGCATCGATGCTCGGGCTGTGTATCGGACGGGGAGAGAGCCATGGCGAGAACACCTCGAACGATCCGGACCGCCGGGTGCGCACCTCCACCGCAGCAAGCCGAATCGGTCTGTCGCACAGGTCGTGTGCTCGGTCGCCGCGTGCGAGAACGAGTGCCACACCGCCCTCACCCGGCGAACAGAACATGTATCGCGTGAGCGGGTCGTTGACCATGGCGGATGCGCGGACCTGCTCGGCGGTGAGTTCTTGTCGCCGCCACGCCATGGGATGTGCCGCCCCGTTGGCGAAGGCGCGCTCGGACACTGCTGCCAGCGCGGACTCGTCCAGCCCGTGCTCGTGGAAATACCGGCGAGTCTTCATCGCGAAGTACTGAGTGGTGACCATCATGCCGGTCCGGGCGTACCAGGGGTCGAGACCGTAGGCGGCCGGGTCCGACGCGAACGCACCGCGCGGGTGTTTGTCGAAGCCGACCACCGCCACCACGTTCGCGCGGCGTGCGGTCAGCATGTCGGTGGCGGTTGCCAGCGCCACTCCCCCTGTGGCACAACCGTTCTTGACAGTGGTGAACGGGATTCCGGTCAGCCCGAGACGGGAGACCAGCGAGTCCGGCTTTCCAGAGACGTTGCTGCCCCCGACGGCGGCGTCGACGTCGGACCACTCGAGTCCGGCGTCGGCCAGGCCGGCGCGCAGCGCGTACTCACCCATGTCCAGGCCCGAGACCCCGTCGTGCCGACCGAAGGCGTGCATGCCGGCCCCGATGATGTAGATACCGTCGTCGCTCATCGCTCGACCTTCTCGAAGGCGAACGTGACCTCGGTGTCGCTCACCGAAAGCAACCGCAATTCGACCTGGTCACCTATCGCGACAGCGCCGATGATGCGGGACTCCACCAGCACGCCGCCGAGATCCACGTAACCGACGACGAACGGTTCGAACCCCGACGGCGGCTCCTCGAACGGGGGCTTCGGCGCGAATGCCTGGGTGGTCCAGGTCCAGACCGTCCCTCGTGTCGGAAGCGCGCGCCGCGACACCGCGGTACCGGCGCACCCCGGGCACCGTGCCGCCGACGGAAACGCGACGACCTCGCAGTCGTCGCACGCACTTCCGGCCAGCACAGGTGGATCGAGGTGCACGAACAACCTGTCGTGAACCGGAATCATGCGGGAAGGCCGAGGCCGGTCGACGTCATTCTGCGCTACCCGGCGAGCAAGGTGAGTGGTCGGGCGAGGATCTCACCGAGCGTGCGGAGATACTCGGCTGCGGGAGCGCCGTCCACCGCTCGATGATCGAACGTCAGGCTCAGCGTCATTACCTGCGTCTTCACCGGAGTGTCTCCTTCCCAACGGAATCCGTCCTTGACCCGGCCGACACCGAGGATGGCGACGTTGCCCGGATTGACCACCGGAGTGAAGAAGTCGACACCGTAGGCACCGAGTGTGCTGACCGAGAACGTCGCACCCTCCATATCCGTCAGCGCCAGCTTCCCCGTCCGGGCGGCGGTGGCAACCGCACCGGTTCGGCGGGTGATCGCGGCGAGCGTCAGCGCGTCGGCGTTGCGGACAACCGGAACCACGAGTCCTCCGTCGACTGCGACCGCGATCCCGATGTTGATCTCCTCGAACAGTGTCACCTTGTCGTCGGCGATCCCGGCGTTCAGTATCGGATGCTGCTGCAACGCCAGGGCGGCCGCTTTGACGACGAAGTCGTTCAAACTGGGCGGTTTCGAGCCGGTCTGCGCGCTCTCGGTCTTGAGTTGTGCGCGAACGGCAACGAGCGCAGTCACGTCCACCTCGTAACCGTGGGTGAGCTGCGCCATCGTGTGGAGGCTGTCGACCATGTTGCGGGCGATCGCGCCGCGCATACCCGAAAGCGGGATGACGTCACCGGGCTGCGGGCCGGAGACACGAGCGGGCATCGGCGCTGAGGAAGTCGAAACATGCTGTGGCGCAACCGTGTTATCCACGTCGGCTGTGGTGACGCGGCCACCGACCCCGGTGCCGACGAGCTGGGTCAGGTCGACACCGAGCTCGGCGGCCCGGCGACGTACCAGCGGGCCGACGAACTGTTCGGCCGCACTGTTCGGCTCGGAGACGCTGGACTCGGACATGATCGTCGGCTCGGATGCCACGCTCAGGGGTGCCGGAGATGCGGGTGCCGGAGATGCGGGTAGCTCAGATGCGGGAGCCGGGGATGCGGCGAGGAACTCCTCGACGTCTTCGGAAACGATGCGCCCACCGGGGCCGGTGCCCCGTACGGCAGCGAGGTCGACGTTCGACGCCGCAGCGACGCGACGGGCGTTCGGCGACGACTTGAGTCGAGTGCCGTCGGCCGGAACCGGTGCTGCCGCGGGAGCCACGGCCGATGTGGTGTCGTCGACGGCGGCGGCGTCCGTCGCGGGGGCGGCCCCGTTCGGTGCCTGCTCTCCTTCACCGAGGAGCCAGCCGATCACCGCGCCGACCGGAAGGACGTCGCCGGCCTTCGCGGTGGTGGCGAGAATACCTTCGGCTTCGGCTTCCACGTCGACATCGACCTTGTCGGTCTCGAGACGCAGGAGCACGTCACCGAGGCCGATGCGCTGGCCCGCCTCGGCCACCCATTCCCCGATGACGCCTTCCTGCATGGTGAGACCCAGCTTCGGAAGCACAATCTGCTGAGCCACTTCTCAGTTCCTTTCGAGCAGGCGGCGGGCTCCGGCGACTATGCGGTCGGCGTCGGGCACGTAGGCCTTTTCGAGCGGGGTGCTGAACGGCACGGGGGTGAACGGCGCGCCGACACGCAGGACCGGTGCGTCGAGGTAGTCGAACGCTTCTTCCTGGATCTGCGCGGCCACTTCGGCACCGATGCCACCGAACGTGACGGCCTCGTGTACCACGAGGATGCGGTTGGTCTTCGAGGCCGATTTCACGATAGTGGCGGTGTCGAGAGGCTGCACCGATCGCGGGTCCACGACCTCGACCGAGACTCCGGATTCGGCGAGAATGTCAGCGGCCTTCAGTGCCTCGGTAACCATGCGACCGAAGGCGACGACGGTGATGTCGTCACCCTCACGCGGAATCGCGGCCTGACCGATGGGGATCGAGTAGATCTCCTCCGGCACCTCGGCGCGCGCTCCGAGGAGCACCTTGTTCAGCATGAACACGACAGGATTGTCGTCGCGTACGGCGGAGACCATCAGGCCCTTGGCGTCGTACGCGTTGGACGGCATCAACACCTTCAGTCCCGGGGTGTGGGCCAGCCAGGCTTCGAGCGACTGCGAATGCTGCGCACCCGCGCTCACGCCTGCGCCGTAGGCGACCGCGATGACCATCGGGACCTTGACCTCGCCGCCGTACATGAACTTCACTTTGGCGGCCTGGTTCACCACCTGGTCGAGGGCGACGGCCAGGAAGTCCATGAACATGATATCGACGACGGGACGCAGCCCTCGCGCCGCCGCACCGACGCCGAGACCGATGAGACCCATCTCGGCGATCGGCGTGTCGACCATGCGCCGCGGCCCGAACTCGTCGAGAAGCCCGTCGTACATGTGGAAGACGCCGCCGTACCCGGCCACGTCCTCGCCGATGACGAAGACGTCCTCGTTCTCACGCATGGTTTGCGCGACAGCCTCGTTGTACGCCTTGACATAAGTGGTGACGCGAGCCGTCGAGGACTCGGCCGGAGTGGTCGTGTTCGGAGATGTTTCTGTTGCAGTGGACATCGTTTCAGCCTTTTCGGTTCTTCAGTCGCTGTAGACGTTGAGGGCGAAGTCGGCCACGTCCGGGAATGGACTGGCCTCGGCGAAGCTCACGGATTCTGCGATGTCCGCGTCCACTTCAGCCCAGACGGTGGCGAACTCGGATTCGGTCACCAGGCCTTCCGAGACGGCCCGGGCTTCGAGGAGTTTGATGGCGTCGCGTTCCTTCCACGCCTCGACCTCTTCCTGAGTGCGGTAGGTCTTGCGAAGTCCCTTCACGCCCTGGTGGTCGTAGTAGCGGTAGGTCTTGGCCTCCACCAGAGTGGGTCCACCGCCGTTGCGGGCCCGTTCGACCGCACGCCCGACGGCGGCACGCACCGCGATCGCATCCATGCCGTCGCAGATTTCGCTGGGAAATCCGTAGGCCGGTGCGCGATCGGCGACGTTCTCGAGCTTCATGTGATCCCGCAGTGCGGTGAATTCCGCGTATCCGTTGTTCTCGCAGACGAATACGACCGGGAGTTCGAGGATGCCGGCCATGTTCGCGGCCTCGTGGAACGCGCCGATGTTGCTGGCCCCGTCACCGAAGAACGGGATGGCGACGGAGTCCTCGCCGCGGTACTTGGCGGCGAACGCGGCCCCGACGGCGATCGGGATACCGCCGCCGACGATGCCGTTCGCGCCGAGCATTCCGATGGACAGGTCGTTGATGTGCATCGAGCCACCACGACCCTTGCAATATCCGTCGACGCGGCCGAAGAGTTCGGCGAACATCTCGCGGAACTGTGCACCCTTCGCGACGGCGTGACCGTGTCCGCGGTGTGTCGAGGAGATTTGATCGGTGTCCCGAAGGTTGCTCATCGCACCGGCTGCGACGGCTTCCTGGCCGACGTAGAGGTGCAGGAACCCGGGCAGCTTGCCGCCTTCCATCAGTCGGCCGGCCTCGGTCTCGAATTGCCTGATCCGAACCATGCGCCGGTGCAAATCCAGCAGGATCTCCCGGCTCGGTGTCGGATCGTTGGATCCGATGGGCTCGACGGCCTCACGGGTTGGGTCGGTCGCGGTCGAAGTCACCACGTACACCTCTTCTCTGGTCCGAACGATGCAACGAGCATTACGGCGGGGACTTTGTTTACGTCTTCTACAGTATGGCTGCAACAGTAGCCGAATGTAAGTAGAATCACTATAAAGTTACTATTGCACATCCGAGGACCGGACCGTTGAAGGAGTGAGCCATGCTCGACCTGATCAGGGACCGAGCGACGGCCGACCCGCACGGCCTGGCTCTGGTGGACGACCGTAGAGCGATGACCTGGATAGACGTCGCCACCACCGTCGATGCCCTGGGCGAGAGACTGATCGCCATCGCACCGAACTCGGACGAACGCGTCGCGGTGATCGGAGAGAACACCGTCGAGACTCTGCTGGCGCACGTAGCCGGGATCCGGCGCGGTGTCGGTACGGTAGCCGTCTCCCGACAGCTCAAGCCCGATGAAATGGCCGACCAGCTGCTGGACTCCGGGTCCGTGGCGGTGGTGACGGGGCCACTCGGTCTGATGTCGTCCCTCGAAGCGGGCCTCGAGGTAGGACTTCGGGCAGTGATCATCCACAATGCCGACGCCTTCGGCGGCGTCGACTGGTCCGAGTTCGTCGCGCCGAGTGTAGACGTGCCCGCGTCGGCACCTGCACCCGAACGCCCGGCCCGACCACCGCTGGTCTACACCTCCGGCACCACCGGCCGCGCCCGGGGTACGCAGGTGCGCTGGTTGCCCGCTCCCGCCGAGACCGCCGCGGACTTCGTCGACGCGGTGTCCGCCCGGTCCGGCTATCCCGCCGGCGTCCACCTCGTCGTCGGACCGCTGCAGCACAACGGCCCGTTGACCGCGATACGCCATCTGCTCTCCGGCCGGCCCGTGGTGGTGATGGGCCGCTTCGACGCCGAACGCACGTTGGAGCTGATCGACCGTCACCGGGTCACGTCGACACTGATGGTTCCCACGCACTTCCAGCGTCTGCTGGGACTCGACGATCGCGTCCGCTCGCGCCACGACGTCTCCTCACTGGAGTACGTCGCGCACACGGGTTCGGCGTGCCCTCAGGACGTGAAGCGTTCGATGATCGACTGGTTCGGTCCGGTACTCGTCGAGTCGTACGGCGGTAGCGAAATCGGGTCGGTGTGCAAGATCGACTCGATGGAGTGGCTCGAGCACCCACGGTCGGTGGGCCGAGCGGTCCCGCCGTTCGAAGCCGTCGTCGTCGGATCCGACGGAGTCGAGCTGGGCCGCGGAGAGGTGGGGGTGCTCGGGTTCCGAACCCCGCCCGAGCGCGGCGTCGTCTTCCACGCCGATCCCGAAAAGACAGCAGCTGCTTACATTTTGCCGGGCGTCGCAACCCTCGGCGACGTAGGTTACGTGGACGACGACGGGTACGTGTTCATCACCGATCGAGTGGCCGACATGGTGGTCTCCGGTGGCGTGAACCTATATCCCGCAGAAAGCGAGCGAGTTCTGTCGACGTACCCCGCCGTCGAGGAAGTCGCAGTGATCGGCGTGCCGAACGACGACCTGGGCGAAGCCTTGCTGGCCCTTGTGGTGGCGCGGCCCGGCACCTCGCTGGACGTGGACGAACTCGCCCGCTTCGCGAGAAACTCGATGGCCTCCTACAAATGCCCGAAGAACTACGTCGTGGTCGACGAACTGAGCCGCAACGCCATGGGCAAGCTCGACAAGAAAGCCATGCGAGCTCCGTATTGGAGCACCGAACGCACGATCGCCGGCTGACGCCGGTACTCCCGAAGTCCGCTCCGCTGAAAGGTAGTCATGATCGAGGTTCTTCTGGTCCGACACGGCCGACCCGTATCGCGGGTGCGCAATCCCGAGTTGTCCCCCGAAGGCATCGCGGATGCCCGCAAGCTCGCGACGTGGCTGCGACACGAGAAGATCGACGCGATCGTTGCCAGTCCCCTGGTTCGGGCCCGGCAGACGGCGGAAGAGCTTGCGGCAGGCCTGGATCGGGAGCTCGATCTGGTGATCGAGGACCTACGCGAGTGGGACGACGACATCAGCCCCGAGGACTACATGGCCGTCGAGGACATGGCGCCCGACGATGCTCGACTGCGCGCGGTAGCCGACGGCCGGTTCGAGGAGTACGTTCCTGCCCTCGATCTGCCGAAATTTCGCGCCCGCGCTCGGTCGGCTCTCGATCAGGTCTTCGACCGGTATCCCTCCGGGCGGGTCGTGGTGGTGGCGCACGGCGGCATCATCAATGCCGTCGTCGCCGACATCCTCGAGATGCCGAAGACGTTCTGGCACAACCCCGCATACACCTCGATCGCGCGCGTGCAGAAGTTGGACTCCGGCGTGATCGTTGTCGATTCCCTCAACGACACCGCACATCTGCGCGGCACGGTGACCGCATGACGCAGGACACGCTCGCCACGGCGAGCCGGGTGATTCTGGTGCGGCACGGTCTTCCTGGAGAGGAGGGCGCGGCCGATCCCGGACTCGGGGACGCCGGAAACGGCCAGGCCCAGCGCCTCGGTGCCTGGCTGCGCGGGGAACCGGTGGCGCAGGTGGTGTCGAGTCACTACAAGCGCGCCCACCAGACGGCGTTATTGGCGGCGGAACCACACGGACTCGACGTTCTCGTCGACGAGCGGTTCCGGGAATGGGACAGCGACCGCACCAGTTACGCCACCCCGGAGGCCATCGCCGACACACCTCAGGGTCGAGCATTCGCCGAAGGCCGGTTCGAGGATTTCGTTCCGAAGTACGACAAAGCCGAAGTCGCGCAGCGAATGCGCGCTGCGGTCCTCGACGCGACGCGGCGGGCACCGGGTCAGCTGACCGTGGTGGCCTCGCACGGCGGTGCCATCAACACGCTGTTGTCCGACATCCTGCAGGCGCCGTCACCGTTCTTCTTCAACCCCGGATACACGTCGATGAGCCGCATCGCGGTGCTGCGCTCGGAGCGCTTCGTCATCGAATCGGTCAACGATACGGGTCATCTCCGCTGAGCCGTCAGGACAATCGGACCAGCATCTTGCCGACGTTCCCGCCGCCGAGCATGGACAGGAACGCGTCGACCGCGTTGTCGAGCCCGTCGTGGATGGTGGACTCGGCGATCAACCGTCCGGATGCCAGCCACTCCGCGACCTGATCCTCGAACTCCGGCCGTAGGTCCTCGTGGTCGCGGACGATGAAGCCCTGCAGAGTAATTCGTTTCAGGATGGCGTTCATCAGGTGATCCATGGGCGGGCTGTCCGGACCCCCGTTGGATATCATGCCGCACAGCGCTGCCCGACCACGCTGATTCATGGACGCCAATGCCGCAACCAGATGGTCGCCACCGACGTTGTCGAAGTAGAGGTCGATGCCGTCCGGTGCGACTGCGCGCAGCGCGTCACCGATCGGCCGCTCGCGGTAGTCGATACCTTCGTCGAAACCGAATCGGTCCGTGAGCAGTGCCGCCTTGTCCGGCCCGCCTGCGCTACCGAGGACTCTCGACGCACCGAGAAGTTTCGCGAACTGGCCAGCTGCACTGCCGACTGCCCCGGCTGCTGCGGAGACGAACACGGTGTCACCGGTGCGCAATGCGCCCGCACGCACGAGTCCGACGTAGGCGGTGAAGCCCGTCTGGCCGAGCACTCCGAGCCAGTGGTGCAGGTCGATCCCCCGCGGTTCGATCACCGTGGCCGCAGCGATGTCGACCACCGCGTGCTCGCGCCAGCCCAGGCGATGCCGCACGTAGGAACCTGCGGGCACGTCTTCGGTACCGTCGACCACCACACCGAGTGCGGACCCGTCGAGCGGCGCGCCCACCTGAAAGTTGGTGGTGTAGTGCATCTCCGACGTCGCCAGCCGTCCCCGCATCGATGGGTCGACACTCATGAACAGGTTGCGCACGAGCACCTGGTCGGCGGTGCGTTCGGCGAGAGGGAGGTCACGGATCTCGAAATTCTGCGGTCCGGGGTCACCACTCGGACGCTCCGACAGGAAGACGGCCCGCGTGCTGGTCACGACCCCGGTGGTCACGGCAGTTCCAGGATCGTGACCGTGCCTTTGGCACCGTCGATCTCGACGAGCGTCCGGTTGGGTATGCGACGGGTCGCGGCCTGAACACCGGCTGCGCAGGCGATTCCGAGTTCTCGACTGACGATCATCGCGTGCGACCCCATGGCACCGACGTCGGTGATGGCACCGCCGGAGACCATGAACAACGGTGTCCAGGACGGATCGGTCTGCGGTGCGACGAGAATGTCGCCGACCTCGAACGTGTCCAGTTCGGCCATCGACGTGATCACGCGGGTGCGGCCCTGCGTGATCCCAGGCGAGGCTCCGGAACCCTGGAGAACGTCGCCGACCTTCACAGGGGCGACGGCCGACTGACCCGTGCGGCCCAGTGTCGACAGGGCGGGGATCGGTTCACGGGTGTCGAGGAAGGTGGGCAACTCCAGGCCGAACAGCTCCCGCCAGTCGCGGTGTCGCTGCGCCAGAGTAGTTCTCATCGATTCGGGGGCACTTGCCAGCGCGTCGAGTTCGTCGTCGACCGCCATGAACACGTGGTCGGCCGAGTCGAGGTGACCGTCGGCATACAGCCGGCGACCGAGTTCCACGAGCGGCACGCGGGCCTCGTGCAGCACCTTGATGCAGTTGGTCTTGGCGCGCTCACGCCATGCAGCGAATCTGCGGGCGGACGCCAACGCCGCCGCGAGCGTCGCTTGTCCCGCCTCGTCGTCACCGACGATCTCTCTCGCTCGGGTCCACGCGTCGGCTCCGGCCGACGCGTGGTCGGACAGACGTGCGTCCGGCGCGGCCGAGTCGTCTTGGAGCCGCAGCCGGTCGATGAGGCCGAGAACGAGCTCGGGCCGGGTCTCCCACGACACGGACCCCAGATCCCATTCGTTGGGCCCGCGGTATCCGTAATCGAGAAGGAATTGGTCGAGGGTGGCGTCGAACTTCGGGTCGATTCCGACAATACGATCACCGACACCGGCAACGCCGGAATCGAATGCCGCCATCAGTCTGTCGTCGGCTCGCACCAGGCGGCCGAGCTCCCACAACGCGTACGACGGCATCGCCGAGTCCACGTCACCGGCCGCACCGACCAGGGTGACGATGAGGTCTTGGTTCTCCGCACCCAGCAATTGGCCCAGCACGGCGGGACCCACCGCGGCGCAGTTCGTGGCGATCACTTCCCCGCGCCACGCGACGCGCTCGAGTGGCATCACCGACCGGGCTCGCGCGACGAGCGCCGCCGGTGTCAGTGCGGACAGGTCGGGACGTTCGGTCCTCAAGCGGTCGGCGAGAGTTCGGTCTTCTTCGAGTTCCGGGAAAGTCTCGGTCGACAGCGCCCACGCGTTGCGGGCCTCCAAACGCCGGCCGGCCTCTGCGTTCTCGTCGTCGGGATGGCCGACGTACGCCGGGATGTTCGGATCTCCACCGTAGAAGAGCTGATCTACGAGTTCCACCGGAAGACCGCCGCGGATGCCGACGAGGCGAGACATCGACAGGTTGATGTAGAGGTGCCCGTAGAAGATGCCGGACGAGGCCGCCACATCGGGCCTCTCCGCGAGCGAATAGCTACCGAGGCTGGCGTACCCGAAGTTCCACCCCGGCAAAATGTTCTGGATCCAGCCCAGATCCGCGCCGAGGGGCGTGATCGGGTCCGACAGCACGTCGCTCGCGTTCAGACGCGTGTACACGGGCAGACGGGGGCTCGGGTCGGTGTCGACCAACCACCGCTGATCGGACATTTCACTTCTCGTCTCTGACATCGGCGACTGCACCTCGCGGGTAGTTTTTTGATTCCGTCTCCAGAAATACTGTGACATGAGCCACTCTACATGCCAGACTGTAGACGATGACAAGTTACTTGTCTCTGAATCTTGCTCGAACAGGCATGGGAGAAAATCGATGAAACTGCAAGACAGGGTTGTTGCCGTCACGGGCGGAACACAGGGCATCGGTCGTGGTATCGCTGCAGCGGCGCTGGCCGAAGGGGCGAAGGTGTCTCTCAACGGACGCTCGAAGGACAAGGGCGAGAAAGCTCTTGCACAGTTCGGGGCCGGTGACAGCGCTGCCTTCTTCCCCGGAGACGTCACCGTGCAGTCCGATGTGGAGGACTTCATCGAGCAGACGGTCGCCACGTTCGGACGCATCGACGTTCTGGTCAACAACGCCGGCGGGGCCAAGGACCTCCAACCCACGGCCAACCTCAGCGACGAGGAATGGACTCTGGTGATGAACTGGAATCTGAACTCGAACTTCTGGGCCACCCGCCGAGCCCTCCAACACATGCTGCCCAACAAGTCCGGCCGCATCATCAACATTTCGTCGGTGGAAGGCAAGCACGGCAAGCCCGTGTTCACCGCCTACGTGGCCGCGAAGCACGCCATCAACGGCATGACCAAGTCCATCGCCCGTGAGGTCGGCACCGAAGGCATCACAGTCAACTCCATCTGCCCCGGCCTGGTGATCACCGACATCATCAAGGACAACGGCCCTGCCACCGCCAAGGCCATGGGAATGTCCTTCGACGAGATGGTCGCGCTGTTCGCCGAGGAGTCGGCGCTCAAGCGTCCCAACACGATCGAGGAGGTTGCCGCCATGGCGATGCTCCTCGCCTCCGACGCCGGAGCCGGCATCACCGGTGCCATTCTCAGCGTTGACGGCGGCACCGCGAACTACTGACTCAAAGCTCCACGGTCGACCACTACAAGGAGAGAATCTCGATGGACGTCACCGCTTCCGAATACTTCATCGACGCCGGTAGGGTGAGCAGATCATGAGCCAGGCAGGACTATCGGCCAGTCGAGTACTTGCCGACCGATACGGGTCCGTGGTCCGCAGCCTCACCGCCGACGAGTGGTCGGCTCCCAGCCGATGCGCGGGTTGGTCGGTGAAAGATCTTGTGGCGCATACCGGTTCGAATTTTGCGGTCATGGCCGATCCACCGCCGGCCGATCCGGACGCGCCTACGCCCAACACCGCCGAAGAACTGCAGAACCAGTTGGTCGACGCACGCCGGGAGTGGTCCAACTCGCAGGTCGCCGACGAGTTCCTGGACAACATCGACGGCGCGATGGCGGTTCTCGAAGCAATGCAGCAGACCGAGACGGCGTCCGCCCCGATGACACTGACCGATCTGGGAACCTATCGCACGCATCAGCTTTCGGATGCGTTCGCCTTCGACATGTGGTGTCACATGTACGTCGATCTACTCGGATCCGAGGGACCGGTCACCCGCGAGGTACCCGACCCGGAAGACGATCTGGTGCGCACCGCCGTCGAGTGGATGTGGACCGGGCTGCCGCAGATGTGCACTCCGGTGAGTGGGGTACTCAACCGCCCGCTGGGGGTGCGACTCACCGGTCCCGGCGGTGGCGAGTGGACTCTGCGGCCGGGTTCGAAGCTGCTCACCGTCGAACCCGGCGCAACGGCCGCCGACACCATGATCATCTCGGCCGCTACCGATTTCGTCCTGTGGGGCACCACCCGCAGCCCGTGGCGCAACCATGTGACGGTCGACGGCGACTCGGCATACGCCGAAAGGGTTCTCGACACGGTGGACATCATCTGACCGAGCTCAGTGGTGGGCCGTCGCCTCTCCGGTGACGGCCCACGACAGGCACCGCTGGAAGACCGTTCGGAACTCGGGGACTGTCCAACTCCCTCGGTCGACCCGGCCCAGGTCGTCGATTCCGAGGTCCTGGACGTCGAACCGTCCCCGGCAGTGCCCCAACGTGAAGTAACAGACCGTCCCGTCGCCGTGGTCCTTCAGGTACAGGACGGGCCGGGGCTCGTCCTCGGTGGTGTGCCCCTCGGCAAATCCCGTCGACTCACCGACGAATCGAGTGTGGGCGAGGACGCGAATCGGTGGATGAAGCTCACTGACGTAGAGCTCGTCGGTGACCTCGAACGGGTTGATTCCAGCGACGAACGGGTGCGCGGGTTCGGTGAACTCCACCGTGTACGGCGCGATCGGCGGGTGCCCAAGGAATTGACTCCCCAGCACATTCGCCAGGTCACCCAGGGTCCGCGGTGTCACGTACTTGCTCGGCGATCCGTTCGGCGTCCGGTCGATCGCGGAGTTCGTGCCATGCAGGGCCAACCAGCGGCCACCGCGAGAGACGAACGCCTCCAACGCTTTCTGCTGCACCTCGGTCGGGACCCGATTGCACGTGTAGGTGACCAGCAGATCGGCCGAAGCCAGAGCATCGAGGCAGTCGTAGTCCTCGAAGACCCGGGTGCGGACCTGCTCGTACTGGCTCAGCGCCGACAGCAGTTGCAGCCTCGCATAATCGAAGTCGTGCCACTGCCCACCGCACACCAAGACCGCGTCGAGCCGGCCTGCAGGTCCCGCCATCCAATCCTCTTTTCAGCGATCGGTCTCTTTCGGTGATCAGCCGTGCGCGTGCAGCGCTTTGCCGGCCAGGGCAAGATGCGCCTCGCCCAATGCTTCCGCCTGAGTAGGGTGCGCGTGCACGTGTTGGGCCACGTCCCCCGCGGTCGCTTCCCAGTTGTAGATGAGCTGCGCTTCCCCGATGAGCTCTCCGACGCGTGCGCCGACGAGGTGGATGCCCACCACCGGTCCGCCCGGGCCGGCCTGCACCAGCTTCACGCCGCCTGCCGTACGGAGGATGCGGCTCTTGCCGTTGCCACCGAGGTCGTAGACGACGGTCTCGACCTCTCCGTACTCCGCGGCCGCTTCGCTTTCGGTCAAGCCGACCGAAGCGACCTCGGGGTTGGAGTACGTGACTCGCGGAATTCCCCTGTCCGCGACGGGCATGCAGTCCAGACCGGCCAGTTGCTCGGCCACCAGGATGCCCTGTGCGAAACCGCGGTGGGCCAGCTGTGGCCCCGCCACGATGTCGCCGATGGCGAACACTCCAGGTACCGACGTTTGCAACCACTCGTCGGTGACCACGAACCCGCGATCGAGATCGACACCCGCTTCGGCGAAGCCCATGTCCGCGGTGCGTGGACCGCGACCGACGGCCACGAGCACGAGGTCGGCATCGATGGTGGATCCGTCGGCGAGCTCGACGTGCACGCCTCCGTCTGTTCGAGCGGAGACGGCGCTGAACGACGTGTTCGTCTTCAACACCATCCCGCGTTTGCGGAACGCCCGCTCGACCTGTTTCGACGTCCACGGGTCTTCGGTCGGCAGCAGAGTGGGCGCCGCCTCGACGATCGTCACCTGCGTACCGAGCGACGACCAGACGCTGGCGAACTCGCACCCGATCACTCCGCCGCCGAGGACGACGACACTGTCCGGGACGGTGTCGAGTTCCAGAGCACGGTCGCTGGTCACGACCGAACCACCGATGTCCAAGCCCGGCAACGACTTCGAATGCGAGCCGGTCGCGAGGATCAGCGCTTCGCCGCGATAGGTGGCGACGCCACCGTCGGCGAGTTCGACCTCGACAGTGCGGTCACCGACGAGACGGCCCCGTCCGGCGACAAGCTCGATGTCGCGGGAAGCGACCAGGCCTTGCAACCCGCGGTACAGGCCGGCGATCACGTCGTCCTTATAACTGTTCACCGCACTCATGTCGATACCCTCGAGGGTCGCCTTGATGCCGAAGCTCGAGGCCTCACGGACGGAATCGGCGACCTCGGCCGCATGCAGTAGTGCCTTGGTCGGAATGCATCCGTTGTGCAGACAGGTACCACCGAGTTTGTCGGCTTCGATCAAGATCACCGACATGCCCAGTTGGGCAGCCCGCAACGCGCAGGCGTACCCACCGGACCCGCCGCCGAGGATCACCAAGTCGGCTGTGCTGGTCACATCAGATGACATGTCGGGACTCAGAAATCGAAGCGGTTGGTGAAGCCGCCGTCGACCACCATGTTGATTCCGGTGACGTGTCCCGCGGCGGGTGACGCCAAAAAAGTCACGGCGTTCGCGACGTCCTGTGCTGCACCCAGTTTGCCCAGCGACGCCGACTCGAGTGCAGCCTCGTACAGAGCGGGACGACTCGTCTGGATGGTCTCCCAGGCACCCCCCTCGAAGAAGATGGGTCCCGGCGACACTGCGTTCACGCGAATACCTTTGGGTCCTAGGGCACGCGCCTGTGCCGACGAGTGCTGCAGTACGGCAGCTTTCAGCGCACCGTAGCTGTTGGCGGTGGTGATCGGACCGGCTTCGAGCGCCGACGTGGTGCTGATGGTGACCACCGACGCCGAGGTGCTGGCTTCGAGATGGGGCGCGGCCGATTCGATGAAATTGACCAGGCTCATGAGGTCGACGTTGAAACTGTCGACCCACGCCTGCGGGCCCTTGCCGGTGGCAGCGGAGGCGTTGACCACAACGATGTCGATGCCACCGAGCGCCTCGGCCGCATCGTCGACGAACGATTTCACGGCGTCGGCGTCACCCACGTCGACTGCTTTGTGGAAAACCGTTCCGAGCTCAGATAATTCGGCGGACACCTCGTTCAGGTGTTCTTCGCCGCGCGCGCACACACCGACCGATGCGCCTTCGGCTAGCAGCGTGCGGGCTATAGCGAGGCCGATGCCGCGACTGGCACCGCTGACGATGGCGCGCTTGCCTTTGAGATCGAGATCCATCTGATGACTCCTTGATCGGTGTTCAACTGCAGGCCTTAGAGATTCATGGCTCCGACGGATGTCTGAAAGTCGAGTACATGAGAGAAATCGTTGACCGACTGGACCGCTCGGCGCGTGTCAGCACCTCGAACCACGCTGATCGAGGTGTGGTGGACTCGAACCGGCATGTCCAGACCGCTTCCCAGAGCATCGGCAAGGACCGCGTTGATGACACCGCCGTGGCAGGTCACCACCACCCGCTCACCGGGATGGGAGTCGACGATAGTGGAGATCTGGCCGAGTACACGGGCGCGGAACTCTGCCCCATCCTCGGCGTAGGGGAACGCGTCGTAGCGACGCGTTCTGATGTGCTCACGAAAGATCGTGGCGATCTCGTCGTGCGGCAGGGTGTCGAAGGGACTGCGGTCGGCAGGAAACTTTTGCCAGGGCTCGTACTCGGTGAGGTCGTCCCGCACCACGGGGACGAGTCCGTGTCGATCGGCGATCTCGGTTCCGGTACGAAATGCTCTTCGAAGCGGAGAGCTGTAGACGGCATCGACCCGAGCCGTGGCCAACCTCTGCGCCACGGCCCGCACCTGGCGTTCGCCGAGGTCGGACAGCGGCGGATCGACCGTCTCACCGGCGCTGAGTTCTTTGCTCAGCACCTGCTCGCCGTGACGTACCAGGACCAGTTCGCACAATCCGGTCAGCGGCGCGAATGGGTTGTCGAGATCGATGGATCGGGCACGTGACTGACTGAGCATGGTGCCAAGTCAACCATAAACTGTCGTCGGTCTAAAGATACTTCCGGAAAGTCGCGGGTCGATGACCTTCGCATGGGGACTTAGTTGTGTTCGACTCCAGCAGTAACGTCACAGACTGGAGATGTCGGCGGCCAGTTCACGAACCTCGTCGGAAAATCTCCGACGTCCGAGGTTGGCAAGAACCGTGTCCTCGGTAAGCCAGGACGACACCGAGACTTCGAGCAAACTCGACAGCGCCGTCGCGGCGGCTGCCTGTTTCGCTCGCGTCGTGACTCCGCTGCGGCTGCGCAACTCGGCGGTGAAGATGTTCAGCATCGTCAGACGCACTTCCCGGCGAAGCGACTCGATCGACAGGCTCCATCCCGGCGAGCGCACGAAGTACACGAGCGACGCGGCCCGATGCTGGTCCGTCCATTCCAGCAAGCCAACGATGATGTCGCCCAGAGAGGCGTCCGGGTCGTTCTCGACCTCGGCACGAAGTTGGTCGAGCAAACCGTCCGCATAGAGCCGCAGCCCGCCGAGCAGAACCTCGTCTTTCGACGGGTAGTGGTAGTAGACGGCGGCGGAAGTCATCTGAGCCTCCGCGGCAATATCGGCGACCGTCACGTCCTCGATGGACCGAACCGAGTACAGGTGCATCGCGGCGTCGACAACAACCTCACGCCGCGACGGCCGATGCGCCGCCCGCTTCGCGCCCTTGCTCGTCGGAGCCGCCGCAGTCCGCTTCGGTGCCACTCCCTTGCCTGCCATGCAGTAGATCATGGCACCCACGACCCGATCGGGGTGTCGCGACGTACACCAGCGAGTAAATTGGGGCCGGTGCCACGACGACGAAGCATCGACCACGAAGACGGTCACGCAGATGAGACGCCGACCGGCTGGGATTCATCGCCCGCCGCCGACGACGATCCCGTAGTCGCCGGCTCGTCCGGTCCTGCCGACGCAGACGACGAGAACACCGTCGACACGCCCGCTGCGTCGAAGGGTTCTGCTCACCGGCCGTCGCGCCGACACCTCATCGTCAAAGCAGCCGTTCGCGTCTTCTCCCGAAAAGGCTTCGCAGAAACGTCGATACAGGAGATCGCAGAGGCCGCGGGCATGGTGCCCACCGCGGTCTACTACCACTTCGCCAGTAAGGAAGAACTGTTCGAGAGCGCCCTCGGATATGCGATGGACGCCAGTTCCGCCGCCGCTCAACATGCCCGACCGGACGACGCCGAGGCCGACGCAGACACGTTCAAGAGCGTGATCGACGCAGTATGGGACTGGACGGCCGAGCACCCGAACGCGGCGCGGATGCTGTTTCTGCAAATGGCCGGCGGCGCGACACCCGGAACTCGCCTCCTGACGAAGGAGTACGAGGACCGGCACATCCGGCGTGCATTCGATTACTTCCCGGTTGCGGAGACACCGGCCAACAAGCGGTCCGCGGCGGCGCAACAGGCCGCACGGTCGTTGCGGGTCCGGACGATGATCGCCACGACCATCGCCATCCAGCCGCTGCGCATCGAGGGAGGGCCGCTGGCCGGCATTTCGGTACCTCGACTGCGGGCGGCGACCACCGAGGTCTGCTCGAAGATGATCGAAGGGCGCTGAACTAGCACTCTCGTCGAGTAACTTGACTGCATCACCAGTTGAATTTCATCGATGGGACACCCGCTCATGCGTATTGCGGCATTCACCGGTGGGCATTCGTTCGATCGCGATGCCTTCGCCGACTTCCTGGACTCGTTGCACGGTGACGTCTCGTGGCACGAGCACCCTGACGCGGATCTCGGCCCGGACGACCTGGCCCGGTTCGACGTCTCGTTGCACTACGACATGCCCGGCACACTGCCCACACCGGCCGATCCACCGGAGGCCGTGCGCGCAGCAGTAGCCGCGGCTCCGATCAGCGGACACGGGTACGTAGTGCTGCATCACGCCATCGCCTCGTGGGCGAACTGGGACGAGTGGGCCGAGTTCGTGGGTGGCCGATACCTTTACCGGCCGAGCGTCGTGCGCGGCGTCGACTGCCCGGACTCCGGCTACCGACATGCAGTTCCGCAGACCATCACCGTCACCGATCGTTCGCACCCCATCACCCTCGGCATCCCCGACTCGTTCGACCTCGTCGACGAGACCTACCTGTGCCAAGTCTTCGAGGACGACGTCACTCCCCTGCTGCGCACCGACGCGGAGATGACCGACGCCGTGCACTGGTCGACGGCACTGGCCATGGCGGGCCGCCGCGACGAACGCGAGGGCTGGAGCCACCGACCGGGCTCGCAGCTGGTCGGGTGGACGAAAACCAACGGCCGCAGTCGGCTGGCGTATCTGCAGCCCGGCGACAAGTCGCCCACCCTTTCCGATCCCGTCTACCGCCGACTCGTTTCGGGGGCTCTACGGTGGGCAGCGCGCTCATGACCGGAGTTTTTGGAGTCAGCCTAAAGAAAAGTGTGCCCGCTATCACTCTTCGCTGTTACAGTTAGTGCATTCGGCACCAAGTAAGGGCGTTGCCCCGTTCCAAGGAGATTGCGATGCGACAGATCAAGCATCCGATGAGCCACGCTATCTACGAATTCGATGACGACTTCAACGTTCTGGTCACGGACCGCCACGGCAAGACCGGAACGTTCGACCCGGAGGGCCGCTACCTCCACGGCGAGGTGAAAGCGGTCGACCCCGAGCTGGCCCGGTGGGTCGGACTCGGCCCCCGCGAGCCAGTGCCGATCACACAGAACCGGCGATTCATGGGTGCGGCGAAACTGCTCGAGAAGATGCAGTCCGACAGATTGGCTGAAGAGGCCCGCGCCATCACGCTCGAACAGGGAGGCAAACTGTGACCAACACCGAAGAACGGCCCGCCGGGGACGCCGGGTTCATCGAGAACGGCGTTGGCTACCAACGACTCCTAGACACCGACACCCATCCCGTACCCGACATTCTGCGCATCGAGTCGCACGAGATGTACGAGGACCAGAACTTCATCCCGATCTCGCGCTACATCAGCCGCAAGTATCACGAACTCGAGCGGGACCGAGTCTGGTACAAGGTATGGCAGATGGCGTGCCGCGAGGAGGAGATCCCCGAGCCGGGCGACACACTGGTCTACGAGATCTGCGAGAAGTCCATTCTTCTCGTGCGCGGCAAGGACATGGGAATTCGTGCCTTCTACAACTCCTGCCTGCACCGCGGACGCACCCTCCGTGAGGAGGACGGCCCGGCGGGCAACGAATTACGTTGCCCCTTCCACGGTTTCGCGTGGAACTTCGATGGATCACTGAAGTCGATGACGTGTGCCTGGGATTTCCCGCAGGTGGACAAAGGCAAGATGGACCTTCCGCAGGTCAAGGTGGATACCTGGGGCGGCTTCGTCTTCATCAACATGGATCCCACGTCCGAGTCGCTGGACAGCTTTCTCGGTGACCTCGGAAAACACTTCGAGGCATGGCCATTGGAGGATCGCTACATCCAGGCCCACGTCGCACAGGTGATCCAGGCGAACTGGAAGATTGCGCAGGAAGCGTTCTCCGAGGCGTTCCACGTCATCACCACGCATCCGCAACGCGTCGTCGGCACCGGCGACTCCAACAGTCAGTACGACAGTTGGGGCAACTTCAACCGCGGCATCACCGCCAACGGCGTACCCAGCCCGCACATCAACTTCGTACCGACCGAGCAGGAGATGTTCGACTCCATGGTCGACGCCCGTATCGACGAGGACCCGATGGTGACGCTGCCCGAAGGCGTGTCCGCCCGGGAGATGTCGGGCATGCTGGCTCGTGAAGGACTGCGCGACATCATCGGAGATGTCAAGGCCGACAACATGTCCGACGCTGAGTCGCTCGACAGCGTGTACTACACCGTTTTCCCGAATTTTCATCCGTGGGGTGCATACCAGCGCATCGTCTACCGGTTCCGCCCGAACGGTGACAACCACGAAACCTCGATCATGGACGTCTACCTGCTCGCGCCGTTCAAGGGCGAACGGCCGAAACCGGCCAAGACCCAGTGGCTCCGTCCCGAGCAATCCTGGTTGGAAGCAACGGTTCTCGGTAGCTCGGCGCGGGTGTTCGACCAAGACGCTTACAACATGCCCAAGGTGCACAAGGGCCTCAAGTCTGCGCAGTCGAAGACGTTGCCGTTGGCTCGCTATCAAGAAGTGAAAATTCGTCACATCCACCACTTGTTGGCGAAGTGGATCGGCGAAGAAGCGGACTGAACTACCCAACCGCACTGATACCTGACCGCTGTACGCGGGTCAGGTATCTGCGGCACTACCTCGACGGATCGCGAACCGCTGTCCAGTCACGGGTTGGTCGTAGGACCACGTTCACCCGGGAAGCGAACGCCCGGTGACGCTGGTTTCGCCCCCCGCCATTCGGCGCCGTGATCGGCTCGAAGACCGAGCACTGCGGGGCGGACCGTCGGCGGCGTCACCGACGACCGGACGCTCGACCGTCTGCGCCACGGTTCCGATCAACACCGGACCCCCTTGGGCGTATACGCGCTCCGATCTAAGAGGTGCCACCTTGCGCTCGAATGACCGGCTGACGATCTGCCGACCGAAGTGGATCGTGCCGCTTCGGCACAGCCGACACCGAGGCCCGCGGTAGCACCAGTGCGGCCGGTACTCGATGACACCCGTCGCCACGACGTCATCGCCGCCGTGCCGCTGCCCCGATATCGGCCGTGGCTGTGACGCTGGAGCCTCGAATCCACGCCCCTCGTCGGAATCTACACCCCGCACACCGGGCGTAGATTCCAGCTAGGGGCGTCGATCCGCCCCGTCGACTCAATCAGCTCCCCCGTTTCGGATATCCGACTCCGATCGGCGTCGGGTATCCGAAACCGAGGAGCCGATCCGAGACGAAAACGCAAAAACTCCGATCCCAGGGACGGAATCGGAGCCAAGAGAGCCTCCTAACGGGATTGAACCGTTGACCGCTCGCTTACAAGGCGAGTGCTCTACCGCTGAGCTAAGGAGGCAGTGAAGCGAGCCAAGCATACCGTTCAACGGACGCTCAGCGACAACAGGTACCTTGTCGGTGGATCACCCCAGCAACGTAAAGACGGTCATGACTTTCCTGCAAGACCTGACGGCTTCGCTGAGCCGTCTCACCGGTGAGCGTCGGGCCACCATCGATACACCGACCGCCGCGCCGTCACCTCTTCGCCCTATCGATCTGACGGACGACGCGACGGTCGCCGAGGTCCTCGAGCTGGCCGTTCGTGTCGGCGAGGTGTTGTTGGCGTCGGGCACGTCTGCTGTGGATACGGCGACGCAGGTTCAGTTCATCGCCGCGACGTACGGCCTCGCGCGATGCGATGTCGACGTCACGTACAACTCGATCACGCTGAGCGCACATCGCGGTCCGACGCGGCCGCCGGCGTCGACGATGCGCATCGTTCACTACCGCTCGATGGACTTCACACGGCTGGCCGCGGTCGACCGACTTATTCGCTCGGTGCGCGTCAAGGTGGTCCCGGCGAGCATCGCGCGTGATCGCCTCGACGAGATCACCTCGGCCCCTCACCCGTACAACCGGTGGATCGCGACCTTCGCGTGGGCGGGCATGGCGGCGGCGATCGGTGTGTTGCTCGGCGGCGGCGCGTTGGTGGCGGTCGTCAGCTTCCTGACGACGATGGTGATCGACCGAATCGGCCGCATCCTCAACCGCGCCGGACTGCCCTTCTTCTTTCAGCAGGTGGTCGGCGGATTCGTCGCTGCCACCCCGGCGATCACTCTGTACAACTTTCAGGATCAGCTCAATATCGACATATCCCCGTCGGTGATCATCGGTGCCGGGGTCACGGTGCTGTTGTCGGGGCTTTCGCTCGTCGGCTCGGTACAGGACGCGATCACCGGGGCACCGATCACCGCGTCGGCCAGATTCTTCGAGGTGTTGATGATGACGGGCGGCATCATTGCCGGCGTCGCCACGTCGCTGCGGTTGGCGGCCTTGATCGGGAGTGATCTGCCGCAGATCAGCAACCTGCCTCCCCCGGACATCACACAGGTGCCCACCAAGGTCCTGGCCGGCGCGGCCGCGTCTCTGTTCTACGCGCTCGCCTGCTACGCCGAGCGGCGCGCACTGACGGCAGCGTTCATGGGCGGCTTCGCGGGCGCACTCGTCTACTTGATGTCGCAGACGTTGGCTGTGGGTCCGATCATCGCGTCTGCCATCGCGGCCACGGTCGTCGGATTCGCCGGTGGTCTCCTCGCACGTCGAGCGCTCATTCCGCCGCTCATCGTTGCAGTCGCCGGCATCACTCCGTTGCTGCCCGGTCTCTCGCTCTACCGGGGTCTGTACGCGATTCTCAACGACCAACTGCTGCTCGGTATCAGCTCGCTCTTCGCGGCGTTCGGCATCGGCTGTGGCCTGGCTGCGGGCGTCACATTGGGTGAGTGGGGTGCGCGAACATTGCGTCGACCCCGGATCCTGGCACGCACCGAGGAACTACTGCGCCCGACGCTTCGCCGCAGAGAAGAACCGCGCCGACCGACGGTTCGTCGGCGGCGCGGTACGAGTCCTTCGTAGAAGGCGGAACTCAGGCCTCGGTGCTGGGGGTTCCCTCAGCACCTGCGCGGGCAGCTGCGTCGGCCTCCATGGCCTCACGCAGGCTGCGCGGACGCATGTCGGTCCAGTTCTTCTCGACGTACTCCAGGCACGCAGCGCGGGTGTCTTCACCGAAGACGACACGCCACCCCTGAGGGACCTCGGAGAACGTCGGCCACAGCGAATGCTGATCTTCGTCGTTGACCAGCACGAAGAAGCGTCCGTCTTCGTCATCGAACGGGTTGGTACTCATCTCGCCTCACTCGTCGCGAACGTTTGATTGGTAAGTCTGCACCGTGAGGTGCCACACGACCCTAGCAACGCAGGTCGTGCTCAGGTGGCGTCAGGCCTTGAAGAAGTCGAGCAAGTGCGCATTGACGGCCTCGGGACGCTCGAGATATCCGTAGTGGCCGGCGTCCGCGATCTCCACGTATCGAGCCCCCGGAATCGCGTCGGCGAGCTCCTTGCCCAGGTAGGCAGGGATCATCCGATCGTCGGCGAACCCGACCGACAGACAGGGCACCGACACTGCCCGGTAGGCGTTGGTGCGGTCGAAATCGTCGTCCATACCCAGCTGCGCGCGCACCCCGGCGGATGGTGAGGATGCCGAGAACTCGAACAGGTCGAGCCAATCGCGAGCCGTTCGCGCATCGCGCAACGTGGCGGGCGACAGGTTCATCACCGCCGTCACCGCGGCCGAGTACGTGCCCGGCAGCTCGACGCGCTTGTCGTACAGCGCCCGTTCACCCTGGGCGAGCGTCTTCTGGAACTCGTCGACCCGCGCGTGCCCGGCGAGGAACGCAGCCTTGCGAACCAGATCGGGACGCTTCAGAGCCAACTCCTGTGCGACGCGAGAGCCCATCGACGTTCCGACGACGAAGGCCTTCTCGGCACCGTCGCGGATCAGTTCGATCAAGCCCTCGGTGTCGGCGACCATGGCGTCGATGGTGATACCGGTCGCACTTTCCGACGACGGCGCGATACCGCGGTTGTCGAAGGTGCACACCCGGTAGCCGGCCGCCAGGAGGGCCGGTACCTGATGCAGTTCCCACACTCGGCCGGGACTGCCGGTGCCCATTATCAGAACTACCAGGTCTCCACTGCCCTTGACCTGGTAGTTCACGTCGATGCCGTTGATCTTCGCGATAGGCATACGTCTCCTCACTGCTGATGCTTTCGTCGGCGATCGTATCGTCCGAGGTCGACGTGGGGTTACTCGAACAGCCAGTGGGTACCTGCAGTTACATGACTGACGAGAACGTAGCGGGCGAAGCACGCAAAGGAATGCTCGACGAGATCAAGGGCAAAGCCAAAGAGGTCGTCGGCGCTGTCACCGGCAACGACTCGTTGACGGCCGAGGGCCAGTTGCAGGCCGCTCAGGCTCGCGAACGCAAGGAGGCGCAGGCCACCGAACGCGTCGCCGATGCACAGGCCACCGACGCCGCCGAGGAGCTGGCCGACGTGCGGACTGCGGCAGACAGTCGACGCGAGGCCGCGGAGGAGAACGCAGCAGTTGCCGAGGCGAACGCAGATCGCGTTCGACAGACCCAGGTGGCCGCGGCCGAGCAGAACAAGCGTGAGACCGTGGCGCAGGAACGAGCGGCAGCCGAGGTCGACGCCACGGCCGAACAGATCGAAGCGACCGAGGAGCGCAAAGCCGAGCAGGCCGCGGCAGATGCGGACGAAATGGTGGCTGCGCAAAAGCACCAGGAAGCGTTGCTGCAGGCCGAGGCCGACCGCAAGAAAGCCGAAGAGCTTCGCAACCAGGCTTGACCCACCACTGCTGATCTAGGAGTTCGACTATATGAGTGTTTTGGCCCTACCACTGACCATCCTGAGAATTCAGTACAAGATCGCACGAATTCCGTTGCAGCTCATCGAGACCAACGTCGTCGTGAAGATGGATGCGGAATCACCGGCGCGGCTCGCCTACGAGCACACGCTCGGATCCCTCGATCGTGCTGTCGGAAACCTGTTGGGAGACAGGAGTCTTGCCGATCGCGGCGAGACGCTGGTCGACAGCACCGAGAACCGCGCCGAAGCAGCACGCCTGGACGCCGAGGCACGTGCGAAGAAGACTGCTGCGGACGCCGACCTGAAGACGGCTCGTGAGACCGCCGAGCAGGACCGGCGGGCCGCCGACGCCGCAGCCCAGGAAGCCGCCCGCGACGCGCGACAGGAAGCCGAGCAGCGCAAGCGCGAGGCCGCCCAGGAAGCCGAACGCGAAGCGGCTGCAAAGAAGAAAAAGGCCGACGAGCAAGCTGCCGCGGCGGCCAAGGCAGCCGAGGACCGCAAGAAGACTCAGCAGGCTCAGGTCGACAAGCAGGAGAAGTTGGCTGCAGCACCGTCCGAGGCCGAATTGGCCGAGGCCGCAAAGCGATCCGAGGAAGCCGACGCCAAGAAGGACGAGGCAGAGCGCATCGAGAAGCTGTTCATCGCGGAGAAGAACAAGGATTGACAGCCCGATTCTCTCGAATCGAGCTCAGCAACAACCTCTTCCAGCCCCGCACCGTGTTCTCGGTGCGGGGCTGGTGCGCGCTGCAACCGTTGGGTGCCACACTCTGAGAGCATCGACCGGGGCGCACCAGCGAAGCCCGACTGCCCGGTTTACTCTAGGTTCGCCGAACACATCGACGAGGCGGGTAGATGCGCATGCGACAAACGGGACCCGAGTCCAATCCACCTAACCGCGCCCGGCGCAGACTCTCGCCGCTGTTCGCCACTCTGGTGATCTTCGGCGTTCTCGCCGTCCCAAGACTGGACTTCCCCGGGGCCGGCATTGCGGGCTGGGGACTTGCAATTGTCGCGGCAGCGGCCTGGCTTTTCACAGCTTTGCGGCCACAGCGGTCCAGCAAAAAGAGCTAGGTCGTGCGCGTTGTGCGTACCTCTGAGGGCGCACAACGCGCACGACGGGAGCGGAGCGACGATCAGCTGACGATGCGAGCGAGGAATGCGTCGATATTGTCTTTGACTGTTGCCGTGCGGGTGTCGACGTCGAAGTCCTCCTTGAACTGTCGTCCCAGGGCCGGTGTTTTCTTCTTGCGTGCGTACAGAGAACATGCGAGATCCGAGCAGATGTAGGTGCCGACGGTGTTGCCGCGTCGCCCGGACTCCCCTGCCTTCGCAGCGGCCATCAGCGACACACCGCCGTTGGCGTGGGTGGTGAGACAGATGCTGCACATCTGCGCAGTCCGCGGTCCACCTGCCCTGTATCGCAACGCAATTGCACGGAGTCGATCTTCCTGCGGTACGACGATGTAGCTTCGTCCAGCCAGCTTCGGGTCGCCCCAACCGAGGAAATCGAGATCCTCCCACGGCGTTTCGTCGAACATATCGGGGAGGGAAAGCCGAGTGGCGTCACCCTTGGACGAGTTGACGAACGACGATCTGATGTCGCGTTCGGAGATCGGCTTCATGGTTCCTGCCTCCATTGCCGTAGGAGTGTGTCGATTCCGTCGAGGATTCGGGCCCACGACTCTTGTGAGTCGGGTGCACTGTGAGCGAACGAGCCGGCCGCTTCGAGGCTGGCGAAACCGTGAAAGACACTGCCCAACAATCGAACAGCGTGCACCTGATCGGCCTCGTTCAGGTGATACCCACGAAGAATTGCCTTCATCATCGCCGAGTGCCGCACCCCGGCACTGTTGATCGCCGTCTCGTGGTCGAGAGGAAATTGAGTGGCCGCGTACCGGCCGGGATGTTCGCGCGAATAGACCAGGTACGCGTCGGCCACTGCGACCAACGCGTCCTTGCCTGCCCTGCCCGCCAACGCTTCTGCCACCCGGTCGGCCAGTTCTTCCAACGCCAGCAGAGCGATGCCGACATTGAGCTGATGCGCGCTCTTCAGATGCGAATACAGACTCGCCACTTTGACGTCGAAGCGTCGCGCCAACTCACTGGCAGTCACGCGATCGAAGCCGACCTCGTCGGCCAGATCCGCTCCTGCTGCCACGATGCGCTGCGCGGTCAATCCTGCGCGTGCCATGTCGGCCTCCTCCATCTTCCGAGGACACCGTAGCCAAAACTAATAGCTATAGGCAAATTGCTACAGCAATCAGCGACCCTGCCACGCCTCCCACAGCTCTGCGTAACGCCCACCGGCAGCGACCAACTCGTCGTGCGGACCTTGCTCCACGATTTTCCCGTGCTCGAGCACAACGACGCGGTCCGCTGCAGCGGCCTGGGTGAGGCGATGCGCCACGACCAATGTGCTGCGGCCTCTCGTCGCCGCCTCCGCAGCCAGTTCGAGCTCACGGGCACCGGAGCTGCCGGCCTCGGCGGTGGCCTCGTCCAACACCGCGACAGCCGGATCGGCGAGAACCAGCCGCGCCAGAGCCAATTGCTGCGATTGCGCCGCGGTCAACTGGTGACCGCCCTCGCCGACGGCGGTGTCGAGGCCGTTCTCGAGCGCCTCGACCCATCCCCAGGCACCGACGGTCCGCAGTGCGGCTTCCACGTCGTCGCGGCCGGCGTCCGGTGCCGCGAGCAACACGTCGTCGATCAAAGGGCCGGCGAAGACGTGCACTTCCTGGCTGACGATCGCGACATGCCGGCGTAAACCCTGGTGGCCCAACGAGTCCAGGGACGCGCCGCCGACACGGACCGTGCCCGACGTCGACGCCATGGACCCGGCCGCAATGGCCGCGATCGTCGACTTCCCGGCACCGGTGGATCCCACGAGCGCGACCGTCTCACCTGCGTCGACACGCAGGTCGACCCCGTGCAGTACTTCGTGACCCCCGTCGTACGAGTGGCGCAGGTCGACGACATCGAGGGTGGCGTCGGCAGGCACGGAACCGTCGCCCACCGGCCGCTCGTCGGCAATGTCGACGACACCGACCAGTCGGGCCAGAGAAGCTCCGGCAGACTGGATGTCGTCGAACGTGAAGAGCAGGGTGCCGATCGGATTGAACAGGCGATGGAACAGCAGCGCCGCGGCCGTGGTCTCACCGACGGTCACGTAATCGCCTCGTACGAGCAGGAATCCGGCCAGCAGGATCACCGACAGACCGACACATTCGGCGCGGTTACTGCGTGAGCCGAAACGGGTGAACAGTCGGAAGACGTCGACGCCGATGTCGCGGGCTTTCGCCGACGCTCGATCCACCTCACCGAGGTGCTCGGCTTCGAGTCCGTAGGCCCGCACCGTCTTTGCGCCCTGCATGCTGCTGACGAAGGACTGGGCTCGCTCGCCCATAGCGACTCGTTCGGCCGCGTACAGCGGAGCCGATCGGGGCAGATACCAGCGCAGCGCGAGCACGTACATCGGCAATGCCACCAGACCGGCAAGCCCCAGACGCCAGTCGATTCCGAGCATCGTGATCATGCTCAGGCACACCAGCAGGAATGCTCCGACGAGCTGGGGAATCACTTCGCCGATCGACTTGGCCATCACTGCGACGTCGTCGCCGACGCGGGAGAGCAAGTCGCCCTTGCCCACTCGCTCCAGCGTGGCCACCGGCAGGCGGAGAGCGCGTCGGACGACGGCCTCCCGTAAGGACGCCAGGATGCCCTCACCGAGGGTACTGATCAGGTAGCCGCTGAAACCGGTGACGACACCGCCGATGACCGCCGCCACCGCAATCACGACGACGACCCCCACGATGGTCGACGAGTCGGCCCCGTCGCGGACGCGGTCGACCAAGACGCCGAGCACGTAGACCGGCACAAGTGACATCGCCGCGGCCACCGCGCCGAGGAGCAGCGTCACCGCGGTACGGAGTTTGCGCAGGCGCAGCTGTTCCAACAGCCATCGGCCCGACCGGGCACCGGTGGCGATGGGAAGAAGTTCGGGGGCGGTCATCGCAGCACCGTCTCCTTGTACTGCGCGTCCGAGGACGCGAGATCGTGGTGGGTTCCTTCGGCGACGACGCGGCCGTCGTCGACCACGAGTACGCGATGCGTCACCGACAGCAGCGCAGGGCTGGTGGTGATCAGGATCGTGGTCTGCGCAGCGCTGCCGGTGTGTCGCAGCTCGGCGATGCCGCGCGCGATCGTGTGCTCGGTGACGGCGTCGACCGCGGTGGTGGGGTCGTGCAGCACCAGCACCGGGGCGTCGACCGACAGGGCCCGCGCCAACGCGACCCGTTGACGTTGGCCGCCGGAGAGGCTGGCACCGCGGTCGGTGACGGCGTGGTCGAGTCCGGCTTCGTGCAGTTCGACGACGTCGGTGGCCGCGGAGGCCTCGAGCACGCGGTCGAGTTCGGCGTCGGGCTGCGCGCGACCTGCGGTGACGTTGCTGCGGACGGTACCGGCGAACAGGTCGGTGATGTGCGGCTCGACGAGCACGGTCTCGCGGGCGCGTCGGAGATCGATGTCCCCTGTTGCGATGCCGCCGATCCGTACCGTTCCGGTGTAGTCGGACTCGGAGATCTGACCGGAGAGCACCTGGGCGAGTGCCTCCCCGTCCTGCGGCCGGTAGGCGACGATTCCGAGCATCTCGCCGGGTGCGGCCGAGAAGGTGAGGCCGTCGAGCGAACGGAACCCGACCTCGTCGACGGCGAGTTCGGTACCCGAGGGCACAGCGGAATCCGATTTCGGCAGAACGTGGTCGGCACCGAGTACGAGTGCGAGCCGATCGGCAGAGCCACGCACCATCGCCACCACGCCGGGGACCTTGGACAACCCGGTCAGCGGTTCGATGACGAATTGCGAGAGCCCGATGACGGTGATCAGCTCGCCGACCGAGATGCGACCCTGCAACGCGAACCAGCCTGCGGTACCGGCGATTCCGACGGCGAGCAACGCGTTGACCGCCGCCGCCAGGCCCTGATAGACGTTGTTGGCGCGGGTCAACCTCAGCGTGGCCGCCAGTGCCGTTCGGCTCGACGTCACGAACCGCTGGGTCGCGGCGTCCTCGGCTCCGATTCCGCGCAGCGGACGCACTCCACTGACCAGATCGGTGGCCATTCCCGAGACCCCGGCGATCTCGGCCTGCTGTGCGGTGGCCGCGCGGGTGAGCAACGGGGCGAGACGCTGGAGCGCGATCAAAATCACCGGAGTGCCGATCACGACGGCCAGGCCGAGAGGAATGTCGATGATCAGCAATGCCACCGCGGACGCGACCACCGCCACTGCAGACGCGAAGACTCGCGCGATCAGGTCGAGAATCCACGATTCCTTCTCGGCATCGGACGTCGAGACCGTCAGCAATTCCCCGGCCGATAGATCGGTGCGCAGTCCGCGTGGGTCGAGAACGCGGCCGGCGACCTCCACCCGCACATCGTGGGCCTCACGCTCGATGGCGACGACGATGATGCGGGCACCGATGCGCCAGGCGTAGGACAGTGTGACGAACAGAGCCGCGAGACCGACCAGTGAGACGATCATCGCCGTCACGTCGCCGGTGTCGATCGCCCGCGACACGATCAGACCGATCGCGACCGGAACCATCGTTTCGCACAGTTGATGCACCCCGAACAGCAGGGACGAGACGATCAAGCGGGTGCGACGACGTCGTACGGTGCGGCGCAGAATCGCGCCACCGGTGGTCGGGAAAGGTGCCTCCACCACGTTTCGAGCATGGTGAAGCGAGACAGAATCGGTCATTCGCTGCAGCCTATGGCATCGGGAAGTGGCGATGGGGTGTCACATTTACATAGAGTTGGCACCAGCGAACACCGAGTAAGTCCAGCAGAGAGTACGGAGATCACCATGCCTGCCAAGACATCGACCGACAACGACATCGCCGACGAAGACATCGTCCCACTCGAGTACGAGACCGCCAGTCAGGCCCAGCGCGTCGTCGCCGCCTATGCGACCGATGCAGACGAGTGCCGCATGTTGTTGTCGATGCTGGGTATAGACCCCGTAGCGAAGACCGACTGACAGGTTTTCGCAGGGCTGATTACCCAGGGATCAACAAGCGGATTGGACAGTTGTGGCTGACGCCTCGCAGGGTTCGGATTTCGTCGTCGTAGCCAACAGGTTGCCGGTCGATCTGGAGACACTTCCCGACGGCAGCACACGATGGAAGCGCAGCCCCGGCGGGCTGGTCACTGCGCTCGAGCCCATCCTGCGCGCCAACAAGGGTGCCTGGGTGGGATGGGTCGGCGTATCCGACGTCGACGTGGAGCCGTTCGTCGAGGACGACCTGCACCTGCGTCCGGTGCCGATCAGCGAGAAGGAATACACCCAGTACTACGAGGGCTTCTCCAACGCCACGCTGTGGCCGCTGTACCACGATGTCATCGTCAAGCCCGAGTACGACCGTGACTGGTGGAACGCCTACGTCGAAGTCAACCGCCGCTTCGCGGAGAAGACGTCCGAGGCAGCCGCGCAGGGTGCGACGGTGTGGATTCAGGACTATCAGCTTCAGCTGGTGCCCAAGATGCTGCGGATGCTGCGGCCCGATCTCACCATCGGCTTCTTTCTGCACATCCCGTTCCCGCCGATCGAGCTGTTCATGCAGATGCCGTGGCGCACCGAGATCGTCGAAGGACTGCTCGGAGCCGACCTGATCGGTTTCCATCTGTCCGGCGGTGCGCAGAACTTCCTCTACCTTGCCCGACGCCTCGCCGGGGGAACCACCTCACGCGGAACCGTCGGTGTGCGGTCCAAGCTCGGCGTCGTCCAGGTGGGGTTCCGGACCGTACGCGTCGGAGCGTTCCCGATCTCCATCGACTCCGGTGACCTCGACACCAAGTCGCGCACGAAGGCCGTCCGGGACCGCGCCAAGCAACTGCGCAAGGACCTGGGCAATCCGAAACGGATCATGCTCGGCGTCGACCGACTGGATTACACCAAGGGAATCGACGTTCGGCTCAACGCATTTCGAGAGTTGCTCGAAGAAGGCCGAGTCGATCCGGCCGAGAACGTCATCGTGCAATTGGCGACGCCCAGCCGTGAACGCGTCGAGAGCTATGTCGCCATGCGCGGCGAGATCGAGCAGCAGGTGGGACGCATCAACGGTGAGTACGGCCAGGTGGGCCACCCGGTGGTCCACTATCTGCACCGTCCCATTCCCCGCGAGGACCTGCTCGCCTACTTCGTCGCTGCCGACGTCATGCTGGTCACTCCCCTACGCGACGGCATGAACCTCGTCGCCAAGGAGTACGTGGCCTGCCGCAGCGACCTCGGTGGCGCGCTGGTTCTCAGCGAATTCACCGGTGCTGCTGCAGAATTGCGCCAGGCGTACCTGTGCAACCCCCATGATCTGGACAGTGTGAAGGACGCCATCACCGGAGCGCTCGAACAGGAACCCGAGGCAGGCAAGCGTCACATGCGAGCCATGCGCCGGCAGGTTCTCGCCCATGATGTCGACCGCTGGGCTCGCTCGTTCCTGTCCGCTCTGGCACAACCGGCCGAGGGCACCAACCTCGGTCGATAAATCGCTTTACCCCCACCGTCGACGGCTGTTAGTTTGCCGTCGTCGGTTTTGTGCATGCGAGAAGTGAGGAGGTGGGCATCGTGGCCACCTGGACGAGAACACACCCGAGCCCTCATACCTCCTCCACGAAGGACTTCTCGCATGTCTTCTCTACTCGAATACGGACTCGACCAGCACTGGCGTGACGAGTTCGAACAGCATTCTCACAGCGCAGTTCTCGCCCGCGTGGTTCGCGTCGACCGCGGTGAATTCGACGCGATCACCGAGCACGGAATCGCGCGCGGCACCGGCAGTGTCAGCGGTCGTTCCGCAGGCTCCACTCCTGGCGGCCTCTGCACCGGGGATTGGGTGGCACTGGCCGCGGAATCGTTCCGGCTGATCCACATCCTGCCCCGCCGAACGGCCATAGTTCGAGCCAGTGCCGGATCGACCTCGGCCGCACAGGTTCTCGGAGCCAACGTCGATACCGTCGTGGTCACTGTCGCGTCGGACACGGCCCTCGACCTCGGCCGCGTCGAGCGCTACCTCACGCTGGCGTGGGGCAGCGGCGGCGTACCCGTCGTCGCGATCACGAAGACCGACAGCGGATGCGTCACCGAAGAGTCGGTACTGGCCGCCGCGCCGGGTGTCACCGTCTGTAGCACCAGCGCGGTGTCGGCCGATGGAATCGACTCGCTGACAGCGCATCTGCACGGCACGGTCGCGCTCATCGGGCCGTCGGGATCGGGTAAATCGACTCTCGGCAACGCTCTGATCGGGAGCACCGCGTTCACCACCGGCACCACTCGCGAGGCGGACGCCAAGGGCAGACACACGACGGTGCGTCGGGAATTGATTCCGGTACCACGGCTGGGACTGACCCTGCTCGATACTCCCGGATTGAGGTCGGTGGGCGTACAAGGATCGGAAGACGCAGTGGCGAACGCTTTTTCGGATATCGACGAGCTGGCCGCACTGTGCCGTTTCGGCGACTGCGCGCACGCACACGAGCCCGGTTGCGCCGTTCTCGCCGCCGTCGAGGCAGGCGAACTCACCGAACGCCGGCTGAGTAACTACCGAAAGCTGGTGCGGGAGAACGCCTGGACCACGTCACGCTACGACGCGCGGGCGCGCAGCGAGAAGTTGAGGGAATACAAGCAGATGACCAAGTCGCTACGGCAGAAGTACGCAGCCGACGGTGGGCGGCGCTAGGTCAGCTCTCGTCGAACAGCGAGGGGCTCTCGGACTCCGCCTCTTCCAGCGGAGCCGAGCCCTCGCGCGGCGACGCCTTGCGCACCACCTCGACCGTCGTCGTACGGACCGACAGCCGATGCCCGTCGTGATGCTCGAGCAACGCCAACCCTTGACGAATCTCGAGCACCTTCCACGGGCCTGCATGCCCGGACGCCTGAACCAGGTCGCCTGGTGCGATCTCGGAAGCCACTGTTGTTCTCCATTCACCGAGCAGGTAACGGGGGTCGAGCAAGTCTGTGACACACACCCTATCGGGCGCCGACCAGCCCGACGCCACTTGCTCGTCGAACAAGTTAGGAGTACTCATGTAATAGTTGTAGATGTACAAGCAAATATGCGGAGGTGCACGTGGCCGAGCTGACTCGACGACACCGATATCTCGTGCTCGGGATCTGCTGCCTCAGCCTGTTTCTCGTCAGCACCGACAACACGATCGTCAACGTCGCGCTGCCGTCGATGCGCGCAGATCTGAATGCATCGGTATCGGGTCTGCAATGGATCATCGATGCCTACACGCTGGTCGTGGCATCTCTGCTGATGCTCGGTGGCTCGATGGCCGACAAGTACGGCCGCAAACGCTTCTTCCTGATCGGCACCGGAACGTTCGTGCTCGGCTCGCTGCTGTGCAGCGTCGCACCGTCGCTGGGCTGGCTCATCGCCTTCCGGATGCTGCAGGCCATCGGCGGCTCGATGATGAATCCCGTCGCGATGTCGATCATCACCAACACCTTCACCGACCCCAAAGAGCGCGCCGGCGCGATCGGCATGTGGGGTGCCGTCGTCGGAATCTCGATGTCCGCGGGACCGGCACTCGGCGGCGTGCTCGTCACCAGCGCCGGCTGGCAGTCCATCTTCTGGATCAACGTCCCCGTCGGGATCTTCGCTTTGGCGATGACACTGAAGTTCGTCCCGGAATCCAAGGCCGAGCACGCGAGGAAGTTCGATCCGGTAGGTCAGTTCCTCATCTTCGCGTTCCTCGCGTCCCTGGTCTTCACCATCATCGAAGGTCCCGCGAAGGGCTGGGGATCACCGCTGATCGTGTTCACCGGTGCCGTCGCGATCGGCTCTCTCCTCGGGCTGCTGGTGGTCGAATCGCGAATCGAGGAACCGCTGATCCAGCTGAAGTTCTTCCGCAGCGCACCGTTCAGTGGCGCTACGGTGATCGCCGTGTGTGCGTTCGCGTCCCTCGGCGGGTTCCTGTTCCTCAACACGCTGTACCTGCAGGACGTTCGCGGCTACTCACCTCTGCACGCTGGTCTCTACACTCTGCCGATGGCACTGATGACGCTGATTTTCGCGCCGATATCGGGACGCATCGTCGGCAGCTTCGGGGCTCGCATCCCCCTGCTCGTGGCCGGCCTCGGCTTCGTGGTCTCGGCGCTGATGCTCACCAGAACGACGCCGACGACATCCTTCACCTGGTTGGCGACGGCATACGTGATCTTCGGAATCTCCTTCGGCATGGTCAACGCCCCGATCACCAACACCGCAGTGTCCGGGATGCCGCGCAGCCAAGCCGGCGTGGCCTCGGCTATCGCGTCGACCAGCAGGCAGGTGGGTCAGTCGCTCGGTGTGGCCGTCATGGGATCGATCGTCACCGCGAGCATCGTCGGAGAAATCTCCGACGGCTTCACTGCCGCCGCCGTGCCCGCCTGGTTCGTCATCGCCGGTGCAGGCGTGGTCGTGACCGTGCTCGCGCTGGTCACCACCGGCCGGTGGGCACGATCGACCGCCGAACGTATCGACCAGCCGGTGCTCGTATGACGAGCGAAGCAGCGCAGATCTGGCGCGAGATGCGAGCGCTGATGCTCGAGGTACACGACACTCGACGGGCCGTCGCCGAGGCCACCGGGATGAGCTTCCTGCGAGCGAAACTGCTGATCAAGCTGTTGAGCGGCGATCGGTCGGTCACCGAACTCGCCGATCTGCTCGCCTCCGACGTGCCCTACGTATCTCTGAACGTGCGCGAACTCGAACAGCGAGACCTGGTGGTGCGCACAGAAGACCCCCACGATCGTCGACGACGCATCATCGGACTCACCGATACCGGACGCCGCCTCGCCGAGAAAGCCCGCACGATCGCCGACGCCCCGCCGCCGGAATTCACGGCACTACCGCCGGAGGACCTGGCGCATCTGCGTCGAATACTGCGACTGCCCTGATGTGGTGGGGCGGCGCTTCTGCTTCGTCTTCTGCTTCGGCTTCAGCGGCGAATGTCTGCGAGCGGGGTTCCGATCTCGACGAGGGCGCGCACGGTGGCGGCCTCCATGCCGGGTGAACCACACACCAGGATCTGACGGTCGGGGAACGGCCCCTGCACCGCGACGACGTCGGCGATAGCACCCTCCCAGCAGTGCTCCGGCTCGAAAAACGATGTGGTGGAACCTATTTCCTCGTGAATGCGATCGTTCCAGCGGTCCGAGGCCCACGGCTCGTGCAGCTGATCGACGACGGGAACGACGGTCAGCCACGGCAACTCGGCCGCCATCAACCACAGCATGTCGCTTGCATAGAGATCGCGCGGCGACTTGCCGCCGAAGAACAGCGTCACATTCGGCGGCCGCTCCCAGCGGGTGAGATCGAGCAGAATCGCGCGCAACGGAGCGAGACCGGTACCGCCCGCGATCATGACGACGTCACGCCCGGAATCGTCGACGTGCAGACCGCCCTGCGGATCACTGATCTGCCAGACATGACCGGGCCGCGTCTCGTTGACGATCGACCCGCTCACCCACCCCGCGGGTACCGCGCGCACATGGAATTCGAGCTTGCCGTCCAGCGACGGCGGCAGGGCGGGCGAATATCGCCGAGTCAGAGCAGTGTTCTGAGGAACTGTCACGGACACGGACTGCCCGGCTCTGAAGGGAATGGCGTCGCCCTCGAGCCTGATGACCGCGAGGTCGTTCCGAAGGCGATGGTACTGAACGACTGTCGAATTCCACGCCTGCATGCGGACCAGGATAGGGGTCGATGCCGGGTGTCTCGCAAACGCGCGCGGGGTTCGCCACTGCCGATGCCGCAAACGCGCGCGCGTTTGCTGAACGCGCGCGGAATAGTGACCGAATCACTGGCAAGTCTGCGCGCACCTGACAAACGCGCGCGCGTTTGCGGGGAAGGCGCGCGGAATAGTGACCGAATCACTGGCGAATCTGCGCGCACCTGACAAATGCGCGCGCGTTTGCGGGGAAGGCGGCGAACCTAGCGCTGGTGCTTCGGCTTCCAGACCACCAGGGCGTTGCGTTGGATCGGCACCAGGTCGCGGCGATAGCTCGCGTGCACGTTCGCTACCTCCTGCGCCAGTTCCGAGACCCGGGCCTGCAGGGCCTCGACCTGGTTGGTGAGCTCGATGATGCGCTTGATACCGGCGAGGTTGACGCCCTCGTCCTGCGAGAGTCGCTGCACCTCACGGAGCAGTGCGACGTCGCGCGGTGTGTAGCGTCGACCTCCGCCGGTGGTGCGGTGGGGGATGACCAGGCCCAGTCGGTCGTAGGTGCGCAGCGTCTGCGCATGCATGCCGGCCAGCTGAGCCGCGACGGAGATCACGAAGATCTGCGCGTCGGGATCACCTTGTGCCCCACCGGCTTTCGCGGAACCGCCCTCGGGAGGGACCGACATCACACACCTGCCCACCCGGCCCGCGGGTCGAATCCGCTGGCCTTTTCGGCTTCCAGATAGGTCTTCAGAGCGTCGGTAGCAGCATCGTCGAGTTTCTGCGGGACGGCAACTTTGACGGTCACCATCAGGTCGCCTGCACCGGACTTCTTCGGGATGCCGCGTCCACGCACCCGCAGCACCCGGCCGTCGACGGTGCCCGGTGGCACCTTGACGCCGACACGTCCTTCGAGGGTGGGCACCGACAGTGTGGTGCCGAGGACCAGTTCGCCGTAGCTGACCGGCACGGTCACCGTGAGGTCGTCGCCGGTGCGGCCGAAGACCTTGTCGGGCTTCACTCGAACGGTGACGAACAGGTCGCCGGACGGTGCTCCACGAAGTCCGGCCTCGCCCTGGCCTGCGAGTCGTACTTTCTGGCCGTCGCTGATGCCTGCGGGTACTCGCACAGTGATGGTGCGGGTGCGGTTCTGCACTCCGGTGCCGCGGCAATCGACGCACGGGTCGTCGATGATGGATCCGGTACCGCGGCAGTCGTCACAGGGCTCACTGAAGCCGAACGCGCCTTGGTTTCGATTGACGACGCCCTGGCCGTTGCACTTGGGGCAGACCCGCGGGCTCGTTCCGGGCTTCGCACCGCTGCCGTGACACGTGGTGCACGAGGACGGACTGGTCAACCGCAACGGGACCGTCACACCCTGCGCTGCTTCACGGAATTGCAGCGAGGTCTCGGTCTCGACATCGCTGCCGCGTCGGGGACGGTTGCTCTGCGGGCGCTGGGCTGCGCCGCGATTGAACAGACCTCCGAACAGATCGCCGATGCCGCCGTCGCCGCCACCGCCCTGGCCGAAGATGTCGCCCACGTCGAAGGTCTGGCCACCGCCACCGAATCCGCCTGCACCGGGCGAGAATCCGCCTCCACCGCGGCTACCGAAGCCACCGGACGCGAACAGCCGCCTGGCCTCGTCGTATTCCTTGCGTTTGGCCGGGTCGGCGAGTACGGCATGCGCCTCGCTGACCGCCTTGAACTTGTTCTCGGCCGCGGCGTTGCCGGGATTGGCGTCGGGATGGTTGTCCCGCGCCAACTTTCGGTACGCCTTCTTGATCTCTTCTGCAGTAGCGCTGGAGGAAACGCCCAGCTCCTTGTAGAAGTCCTTCTCGATCCACTCCCGCTGGCTCACCGGGCGTTTCCTCCTCTCGCGCTATTTCTTTTTACTGCTCGTCGGACGCGGGTGCGTCCGATTCTTCTGTTGCCATGCCCTCGGAAGCACTGTCGACCACACCGACCATCGCGGTACGCAGCACGCGCTCGCCGAGCTTGTAGCCCGGACGCATCAGCGTGCCAACGACCGGATTGCTGCCGTCGCCCTCATGGGAGACGGCCTCGTGGATGGCCGGGTCGAAGGCGTCGCCCTCGGCCCCGAAGGTGCTCAGACCGATGTTCGAGAACACCCCCGCCAACTTGTCCGCCACGGACTTGAGCGGTCCGGTTTCGAGATCGCCGTGCTGGCGAGCTCGCTCCAGATCGTCGAGGACGGGGAGCAGCTGGGACACGACGGACGCTTTCGCGTTCTCCGCTCCCGTCTGCTTCTCCCGATCCGTGCGGCGACGGTAGTTGGCGTACTCGGCCGACACGCGCTGCAAATCGGCAGTGAGTTCGGCGACCTGAGTGTCGCGCGGATCTTCTGTGTCCTCCGCCTCGACCACGATCTCGCCTGTCCCTTCGTCCACCGAGCCGGGCTGGGGCGCAGTACCGGTGCCCGCGAGGGGCTCCGGAACTGCGTCACCTTCCCGTACTTCACCGGTCTCGGGATCGATCTTCCGCTTGTCCACGAAAGTGACCGGTTCTTGCTCGGAGTTACCCGACGTCACTTCTTGTCCGTGTCGTCGGCGGGCTCGTCGACAACCTCTGCGTCGACTACACCGTCGTCAGCGGCCTGCGCGCCACCCTCTGCGCCGCCCTGCTCCTTGGCCTGAGCCTCGTAGATGGCGGTGCCGAGAGCCTGCGACTCGCTCGACAGCTTCTCCACGGCGGTCTTCACTGCCGAGATGTCGCTGCCCGCGAGTGCCGTCTTGGCGTCGGCGATGGCGGTTTCGACGCGGCCCTTGAGCTCGGCGTCGACCTTGTCCTCGTTGTCCTTGACGAACTTCTCCGTCTGGTGGACGAGGGACTCGGCCTGGTTGCGGACCTCGGCCTCTTCGCGACGAGCCTTGTCCTCGTCTGCGTGAGCTTCGGCGTCGGCGACCATGCGGTCGATCTCTTCCTTGGACAGACCGGAGCCGTCCTGGATCTTGATCGTGTTCTCCTTGCCGGTGCCCTTGTCCTTGGCCGTGACGTGCACGATGCCGTTGGCGTCGATGTCGAAGGTGACCTCGATCTGGGGGACGCCGCGCGGAGCCGGGGGCAGATCCGTCAACTCGAACGAGCCGAGGAGCTTGTTGTGCGAGGCGATCTCGCGCTCACCCTGGAAGACCTGGATCTGCACCGAGGGCTGATTGTCGTCAGCGGTGGTGAAGGTCTCGGATCGCTTCGTCGGGATGGTGGTGTTGCGCTCGATGAGCTTGGTCATGACGCCACCCTTGGTTTCGATACCGAGGGACAGCGGCGTGACGTCGAGGAGCAGAACGTCCTTGACCTCACCCTTGAGCACACCGGCCTGCAGTGCAGCACCGACGGCCACGACCTCGTCCGGGTTGACGCCCTTGTTGGGCTCGCGTCCACCGGAGAGTTCCTTGACCAGCTCGGAGACCGCGGGCATACGCGTCGAACCACCGACGAGCACGACGTGGTCGATGTCCTTGACGGCGATGCCGGAGTCCTTGACCACTGCCTGGAACGGCGCACGAGTGCGGTCGAGCAGGTCGGAGGTGATCTTCTGGAACTCCGAGCGGCTGAGCTGCTCGTCGAGGAAGAGCGGGTTCTTGTCCGCGTCGACCGTGATGTACGGAAGGTTGATCGAGGTGCTCTGCCCGGAGGACAGCTCGATCTTCGCCTTCTCGGCAGCCTCACGCAGACGCTGCAGGGCCATCTTGTCCTTGGTCAGATCGATGCCGTTCTGAGCCTTGAACTTGTCGACGAGCCAGGTCACGATGCGCTCGTCCCAGTCGTCGCCACCGAGGTGGTTGTCGCCGGACGTCGCGCGCACCTCGACGACGCCGTCGCCGATTTCGAGCAGCGAGACGTCGAACGTGCCGCCACCGAGGTCGAACACGAGAATGGTCTGCTCGCTGTCGCCCTTGTCCAGGCCGTATGCGAGAGCTGCCGCGGTGGGCTCGTTGACGATGCGCAGGACGTTGAGGCCGGCGATCTGGCCGGCTTCCTTCGTGGCCTGACGCTGTGCGTCCTCGAAGTACGCGGGAACGGTGATGACCGCGTCGGTGATTTCCTCACCCAGGTAGGCCTCGGCGTCGCGCTTGAGCTTCTGCAGCGTGCGCGCGGAGATTTCCTGAGGGGTGTACTTCTTGCCGTCGATCTCCACAGTCCAGTCCGTGCCGACGTGGCGCTTCACGGAACGAATCGTGCGGTCGACGTTGGTGACCGCCTGGTTCTTCGCGGGCTGGCCGACCAGCACTTCACCGTTCTTGGCGAAAGCGACGATCGACGGGGTGGTGCGTGATCCCTCGGAGTTGGCGACGACAACCGGTTCGCCGCCCTCGAGGACGGACACGACCGAGTTGGTGGTCCCGAGGTCGATACCGACCGCACGAGCCATAATGTTTCCTCCTGTTGTTGCGTGGGTTCCAGTCCCTGGGTGAGCGAACTCCGCTCAAGTTTGCACAACGCGATCTATCGCGTCAACTTCCAACTTGAGCCTCATCCACTCAAGGCTGCTGACCTGCACAACGGAGGGTGTGGCGAATTTGTTCCCGAGGGAGCGGCTGCGCCGCATGTGAGTAGGAGTGGAGCCTGCGGAACGACCCAGGTGAGTGGAAACTCGACCCCTGCTACGAAGTTCCGCGCACATGGGGCGAAGCCCCTCCACAGCAGTACGCCGCGACGATCAGCGGGGATCGTCGCGGCGCAGCGGGAGAGAAGTGCAGAACGAGAATTACTCGGCAGGGTCCTCGGCGGGTGCGGGGATGCAGCTGTAGCTGAGCAGTCCACCGGTGATGTTGTTCATGAAGTCGGCATCGAGTGCGCTGGCGAAGGCAGCTGCGCCGGCGGGGCGAGCGACCCATTCGCGATCGGCCGACGGCACGGTGTACGTCATTGCCTCGCCTGCCTTGATGGTCTTCTCGGTGTTCTGACCCTGCAGACCCGGCAGTGCGCCGTAGTTGACGTTGACGTTCGACGCGTCGTCGGCACCCTTGTTCTCGACCTTGACCTGCAGTGCGACGACGCCGCCCTCGGGGGCCTTCTCGACTCCGGTGTCGCAGACAGTGGCCATCGAGACCACCAGGTCGGGGCTTTCCAGAACTGCGGAGCCGAGTGGCATTGCGGGCTCGGTCTCGGGCTCGGCCGAGGCCATGGGTACGAGGACGACCGCACCGATGCCGGCGGCCAGGGCGGCCGTCGAGGCCAGGATCGATGTGCGGGCAAGACGTCGCATGGACAACTCCTGTGGCTGAGGGGATGTGACCCGTGAGTCTGATGTGACTGAAGGGACAGTTGGTACTTCCTCACTATGGCCTATCCGATTCAGACATTCCACACCAGGCGGTCTCGATTCGATGACGTTCGCATATCGAACAAAACCGGTCGGGCCGAATGACATTCGTGTGATTCGGCCGACTCTCACCGATCGACCGGCCGGGCCCGGCGCGCCCACACGCTAGGTTTCGCTGGCCGAAGAAGAGGGGAACCACAACCCTGCGGATCGGCCGCGCCCTACGTAGGGTTGAGGAAAAGCGAGGCTACGGAGGCACATGGATCCCGAAGTGCAGCACGAACCGAGCGAGATCACCTACGACGAGAAGTTCTACCCGGCTCGGCCGAAACCGCTTCGTCCGTCCGTGCGCCGTGCGAACCGAAGTAGTGGTCCCACACCGGACAGCGAGCCGGTCGCGTCCAATCCCGAGTACGTGGACTGGCTCACCGAACAGTCGATGCTGCGAGATGCCAAGCTCATTGCCGAACAGCTGTCGGGCAAGGGCAGCATGTGGCAGAACCCGTATGCCGATCCCGACCCGCGTGCTGCCGTCGAGCGAGCACCCGTCTGGTTCACCGCCTACCCCATCTCGGTGATCAACGCTCCGCAGACCAGCTTCCTGAGCACCCTCGGTGACGAGAAGTTGTGGCAGGCGTTCTCCGAAATCGGCGTCACCGCCGTGCACACCGGACCGGTGAAGGTGGCGGGCGGCATCCACGGGTGGCGTCCCACCCCGTCCGTCGACGGCCACTTCGACCGCATCGGTATGCAGATAGACCCCGCCTTCGGCTCGGAAGAAGAGTTCCGACGCCTGTGCGTCGTGGCCGCCGCGTACGACGGCATCGTCATCGACGACATCGTTCCCGGCCACACCGGTAAGGGTGCGGATTTCCGGCTGGCCGAGATGGCCGTCGCCGATTACCCCGGCATTTACCACATGGTCGAGATCGAGCCGCAGGACTGGCACCTGCTGCCGCGTGTGCGCGCCGGTGCCGACTCGCAGAACATCGACGCCGAGGCCGAGGCCAATCTCGCTCGCGCCGGCTACATCATCGGTCAGCTGCAGCGAGTGATCTTCTACGAGCTCGGCGTCAAGGAAACCAACTGGAGCGCAACACCTCCCGTCGTCGGCATCGACGGCGTCGAGCGGCGTTGGGTGTACCTGCACTACTTCAAGGCCGGTCAGCCGTCCATCAACTGGCTCGACCCATCGTTCGCGGGAATGCGTCTCGTCATCGGCGACGCCTGTCATTCCATCGCCGATCTCGGTGCCGGCGCGTTGCGCCTGGACGCCAACGGTTTCCTCGGCGTCGAACGTCGTGCAGAGGGTCCGGGTTGGTCCGAGGGACACCCACTCTCGGAGGCCGCGAATCACCTGATCGCCAGTGTGGTGCGCAAGATGGGCGGGTTCACCTTCCAGGAGTTGAACCTGACGATCGACGACATCAAGGCCATGGGCACCAACGGTGCCGACCTGTCGTACGACTTCATCAACCGTCCGGCCTACCAGCATGCGTTGGTCATGGGGAACACCGAATTCCTCAGACTCACCATGACTTTGGCGCGTGATCATGGCGTCGACACGGCATCGTTGGTGCACGCGCTGCAGAACCACGACGAGATGACGTTCGAGCTCATCCACTTCGCGACACTGCACGCAGAAGACGAGTTCGCATACGGCGGCGAGTCGGTCAAGGGCTGCGATCTGGGCGATCGCATTCGCGGTGAACTCACCGATCGCCTCACCGGCCGCTGGGCACCGTACAACCGAACGTTCACCACCAACGGAATCGCCTGCACCACAGCCAGTGTGATCACCGCGTCGCTCGGCATCCGCGATCTCGATCGGATGGACGAGCAGGACATCGAGACCGTCAAACGAGCGCACCTGCTGCTCGCCATGTACAACGCACTGCAGCCCGGCGTGTTCGCGCTGTCCGGCTGGGACTTGCTGGGCATTCTTCCGATCGCCGCCGACGAGGTCGAGGATCTCATCAAGGAGGGCGACACTCGCTGGCTCAACCGCGGCGCACACGACCTGATGGGGTATTTCCCCGACGCCGTGCGCTCGGAATCGGGCATTCCCCGTGGACGCAGCCTGTACGGGTCACTACCGGAACAGTTGGCCGACCCGCAGTCGTTCGCTCGGCAGCTGGCTCGAATCATCGAGCTGCGCAACAAGTACGGAATTGCCACGGCGCAGCAGATCGACATTCCGACGGTCTCGCACAAGAGCCTGTTGGTGATGGTGCACGAACTCGGCCAGGGCACCATCCAGGCCACGGTGCTGAACTTCTCGTCCGACGAGATCAGCGCAACCATTCAGTCCAAGCACCTGGTGCCCGGCACCTGCGCCATCGATGTGTTCGACGACAACGAGATCGCGACGGTCGACGAACTGCACAGTTTCCCGATGAACCTCGGTCCGTACGAGGGCGTCGCGGTGGTGCTGCGGTGAAAGAGACGTCGCAGCACCGCTGACGGATAGACTCCTGCACCGTGGCCGAAGAACCGAACGATCCGACAGCGCACAGGCCTCGGCCTGCCCGACCGCAACCACCGCGGCCGGAGCTGTCCGTCGAACCTCTTCGGCCACGACATGAATCCACCGCAGACTCCCGTCTGCCGAAGATCGCGACCGGGCTGTGGGCGGCGACCGCCGCACTGATCCTGGCGCTGGCCGCCGTCATTGCGCTGAACTGGAACGTCGTTCTGTCGGGCGTCGAAACCGCCGTGGCTCAGCAGGATTCGACGGCAAGCGCCGCAGACGTCCGGAACACGGCGTCGGCCACCCTCATCTCGAGCGGTGCTGCCGCCGCCGTGCTGGTACTACTCGGGTTCGTCTCGTTGAACCTGCTCCGCGGCGCAGCCACGTCGTCCAAAATATTGATGGGCGCGGTAGGAATTCTGACCATCGGGGCGGCCGTCACGTTCTCGACCTTCGTCTCCGACGCCTCGGCCCTGCTCGGCGGCGTGCTGCAATGGGGTCCGTTCGTCGTGGCAGGCGCTGCCGCAGCCGCCACGGTCGTCGCGCTGCTACCTCGACGCCCCTCACGTCAGTGAGGCGAGAATCCCTTCGGCACTGCGCGCGGCGAGGGCACACGAATTCGACGTGAACCGGTCCAGAAGCGGATGCTCCGAGAGGGATCGCCACTTACGCACCGCAGCCAGTGCCGTGTCGCGCTGCTGAGTGTGCCCCGCATCGGGCGGCAGATCGAGACGCTCGGTGGCGGCGATACCGAAGCCGCCGATGATTCGCTGCAGATCGAGCAGTCCTCCGTCGGGCAATGTCGGTGTGACCGAACGCAATCGGCCGAGCAACCGTAGTTCGGCAAACCCGTGTACGTCGGCGAGCATCCTGCCGGCTTCGGTACGCAGCGCATGCGACTCCGGCCGGAACTCCAGAATTCGTTGTAGCGCAACCAGAGCCGAGTGCAGCTTCAGCTGATCCGCACGCTGGCCGAATTGCACGTCGATGACCGAGCGAAGTTCGGACAGTCCACTGCGCTCGACCAGGTCGGCCGCCAGTGTCGGCGAATCACGCACACCGAGCCGAATCAGCGTCACGGCCATCCGAATCCCGAACAAGCCGAAGCGGTCGACAATGCTGGCGCGCAGGGCGGCATCGACGGGCAGAGTGCTCTCCGCCCGCACGAACCGATCGGCCGAAAGCATCGCCAGCTGCAGATCCTCGGTCGGTACCGTCGCGAGCATCTGGAATGCGGCGAACTCGCTCTGCCGCAACGTCTCTGCTCCCAACGCCAACAGCCCTGCCACCGGGACGACGGCCTGGCACAGTCCGGTGGCTTCGAGCTCGGACGCGAACCGGGCCGCGACCTCCTTGGCCGACATCATCGCGTCCATGCGGCCCGAGCCGACCTCGTCCGCCCGGGAGACCACCCCGATTACCCCCAGTGGCCCGGAATCACCTCCGACGTGTGCCCCGATCTGCCCAAGAAACGAGACGTCCGTGGCATTGAGGGTGCGCAGCAGGTAGACCACCGCGTCGGCCCCCGACGACGAATTCTCGGGGGTCAGCATCGCCAACGTGCGCGCCGAGACATCGCGAGAGAGCGACGAGGTGCCGGGTGTGTCGATGATCGTCGTCTGCGCCAAAGTACTTGCCGGCCATTCGACGTCGAGGCGATCGACCTGCGCCGCCGTCAACGCACCGAGATCGAACGTCAGCCGCCCGTCACGTCGTTGCACCGGAACGTTCGCCGCGCGATCGCCGTCGTACCAGGCCGTCACACTGGGTGAGACGCCGTTGCGATACCACGTGACGACCTTGGTGCATTCGGTGGCGTCGGTCGGCGCAATATCTTGCCCAACAAGCGAATTGAGCAGAGTGGACTTGCCGGCCTTGAGCGATCCCGCAAGCGCGACCCGGAGCGGCTCGTCCAAACGGTAGAGACATTCGTCGAGCATCCAGGACGCCTCCGCGTCGCCGGCGTACGTCGACCGCGCTGCCGAGATCAGATCGCGCGCTCGGGCCAGTGCCGTCACGCTCATACCGCGACGTCCTTCACCAGACGCGTTGCGCGAGCATTCAATTCAGAGACAAGCCGCATGTCGTTCTCCAGCCTCGCGATCCGGGCGGTGCGATCGGTGTTGTCGGCGGCAGCGGCTTCCTGCGCCGAGCGCAACGACTCGTTGAGCGAACGCAATGTCTGCTCGGCGATCGAGGTGAAGTGATCTCGCAGCACCCGCTGAATCTGACGCAGCCGATCCTTCGACTCCTTGCCCACCTGGAAGCTGACGTCGTCGGTGAAGCGGCGAATCGCCATCTTGGCCTCGGAACGACGCGCCTTGACGCGATTCTCCTTGTCTTCCTTGTACGCCTTGGTGCCGAGCAGTACGCCCGCTCCGATCGAGATCGGATTGAGCAGACTCAGACCGACGAACGTGGTGATCAGACCGAACATCAATACGCCGCCGTAGGATCCACGCATTCCCACGAGCACTTTCTGCGTGATACCCACCCGACCCGACTCCAGATCGGCCAGGGACGTCACGGGCTCGAGCACATTGTCGAGATCGCCGAGATCGAGATCGGGCAGGGCCGCCGCGCCGGACGACGCGAAGTGCTCGGCCACCAACTCCGACAACCACAGAGCCCGCTCGTGCGCCCACACGAAATTGTCGCCCACCGACGCAGCGATCTGCTCTTCGAGCCATTCGCCCAGTTGCGGCCAGTCCTTCCCCGGATCCCCCTCGTCGACGGTTTCCTCGGCCTCCCGGGTGACGCGTCGCAGTCGGTCGCGCAGGTCGTGATCGATGTCCGACGCGAGATCTGCGATTCCGTCACCGAGCGTCTGTTGCCACTGCGAGGACCGCTTGTGCAGTTCCTCGGCGGCGGACTTGGCGCGCTGGAGCCCGGCGACTGCGGCGGCCGCGCGCTCCGGATCCTTCAGCGCCGCAAGCTCACTGCCGAACGACAGTGTCAGGTGCTCGGTCACCGAGCGGACATCGAGGGATACCGATGCGCGAGCCAGCACGTCGGCCCGTGCCACCACGTCGTCGCGCAGAAACGCGTACAGCTGCTGGAAGCCGGATTCGGCATTGAGTTCCTCGTCGTTCAAACGCACTGCGTGCGAACGCAACAACGACGACACCGGCAGCATCTGCACGGTGATGCCTGCACGGTCCAGGTGCGCACGGTTGGCCTCGACGATCTGCCGCCAATGGGGATACAGATCGATCTTGGTGATCAGCACCGCCACAGCCGGGCACAGACCCTGCACCTGCCGCAGGAACGCCAATTCCGGCTCGGTGAATTCACGAGAGGCATCGGACACGACGAGCACGGCATCGGCCGACGGAATCAGACCCAATGTCCCTGCCGCATGCGGGTTTCCGTGGCCACCGACTCCCGGCGTGTCGACCAGCACCAGGCCGTCGGCGAGCAGTGGGCTCGGTACCGCGATGTCCAGCCGCAGCACCTCCCGGCCCTGAGCCTGGGGACTCGCCGGAGTCACCGTGGTGATCTCTTCGAGCGGTACGTCGACCCGAATCGGTTCGTCACCGGGATTCGCGAGCACGAGCTGCGCGGAGAAGCTGTCCGCGTTGGACACCACCGTCGGAATCGCGGTGGTCTCGTCGTCGCCCACCGAGCACACCGTCAGATTCAGCAGCGAATTCACGAACTGGCTCTTGCCCTGTTTGAGGGGTCCGACCACGATGATGCGACGACGAGGGTCGAGCACACGCGACTTCGCTGCCTCGACTCGATCGACCAGATCGGATCGTCCCGCCGATGTCGCTACCTCCGCGGTGCGATCGAGCAGCTCGGCCAGTTCCGTAGATTGCCCGTCCATACCTGTGTCTCCACAACCCATCTCGTCGACTCCCGCGAACCCCACTCGTCCCGCAGGCCGCATTCCCAAACTCTAGCGACGACTCGGCCCCGAGTGTCGTTGAACACTCGGGGCCGACTCGTCACTTCGTCACCTGATCACAGGCAACTCGATCAGGGGTTCAGCGGGTCGATGTCGTGGTCGACGGTCAGCGAGTGGCCCAGTGAATCTGCTGCCGAATCGACCGATCCGTGCAGGTTGCCGCCGGTCTCGCCGAACAGGTCCGTGCTGCTCTCGCTCTGTCCGAAGACGTCGGAGTCGACGCTCGACCAGCCCGTGCCCGATGCGTTCGCGCTGGAATCGAAGGAGCTCGCGGACTCGAAAGATCCCTCGGCTCCGGACTGCACTGCACCGGTGACCTGGCCACCGAGCTGCGCGGCAGAGTCAAACCCGCCGGCCACGGAACCCGCAGCGTCCGCACCAGCATCCAAACCCCCGCTCACCGTGGAGGCCAGTCCGCCGCCGATCGAGCCGCCGGCATCCAGTCCGCCGCCGATGTTCGACGCGATCTCGCCGCCCACCGAGGTTCCCGCGTCGACGACGCCGCCCACGGTGCCCTCGAGTCCTCCGGTGACGTTTCCGGCCAGGTCACCCGCGGCGGAACCGGCGAGGTCACCTGCCGATTCGAGTCCTGCACCGACCTGCGTACCGGCGTCGATTCCGCCGTTCACAGCGCCGGTCAGAGTGCCTTCCAGTCCTGCGCCGGCCTGCGCTGCCGCGTCGATTCCGCCGTTCACAGCGCCGGTCAGAGTGCCTTCCAGTCCTGCACCGGCCTGTGCTGCCGCGTCGATTCCGCCGTCGACGGCACCGGTGACGGTGCCTTCCAGTCCTGCACCGGCCTGCGCGGCTGCGTCGATGCCGGTCGAGACACCGCCTTCGACTCCACCTGCGACACCGCCTGCGATTCCGCCGCCGAGGCTGCCGAGTCCGGCCAGTCCGCCGGTCAGGCTCGTGCCCGCGTCGACGAGCCCGTTCAGTCCACCGGCCACGTCGCCGCCGACGTTGCCGACCGCCGCGAGGCCGCCGGTCACATCTGCTCCTGCGCTGCCGACGGCCGCGAGGCCACCGGTGATACCTGCGCCGACGCTGCCGACTCCGGCGAGGCCGCCCGTCAGGCCGCCGCCGAGGCTACCGAGTCCGGCCAGGCCGCCGGTGAGGTCTCCGCCGACGTTGCCGAGTCCGGCGAGGCCGCCGGTCAGGCCGCCGCCGAGGCCACCGAGTCCGGAGAGGGTGCCTTCCACGGTGCCGGTGAGATCGGCACCTGCGGACACGGCCGTGTCGACCGCACCGGCCAGCTGAGCGCTGAGATCTGCACTCGCGCCGAGTGCTGCTCCGAGGTCGAGTGTGGCTCCGGCGTCGACGATTGCTTCGACGGCCGTGCCGAGCTGTGCGCCTGCAGCGCCGCCGACACCGAACGCGGTTCCGAGAATTCCTTCGAGGCTGCCCGTGACTCCGCCGGTCAGCGCGCCGGTGATTCCGCCGGTCAGCTCACCCGTCAGCTCGCCCGCCAGTTCGCCGGTGATGCTGCCACCGATGCCCAGACCGGCGCCGAGGGTTCCCTCGATGGCGGTGTCGATGGCCGTGGCCAGGTTTCCGACGACTCCGGCGTCGAGATCGAGGACGCCGCCCAGGGCGCCGCTGACGACCGTGCCGATGTTGCCGCCGGCTGCGAGGAGTGCGTCGACGTCGACGTCAGCGAGGGCACCGGCGTCGAGTACTGCACCGAGTGCTGTTCCGATGGATCCTGCGATGGCGCCGTCGACGGCGAAGAGTCCGCCGAGGCTGCCACCGATGCCACCGGCGATGTCGCCGACGAGCGCGGCTCCGGCTTCGGCGGATCCGCTCAGGGCTGACGAGATGTCTGCGGTGAGGTCGGCACCGACCGTTCCGAGTCCGGCGAGAGCGCCGCCGATGCCTGCGGTCAGCGCGGTGCCGAGGCCGCCGACGATGTCCAGTCCGGCTCCGGCGTCGAGCACGGATTCGAAGACGCCACCGACGGCAGCGCCCAGTTCGGCTCCGACGGTTCCGCCGACTGCGAAGAGGGCACCGAGCGCGCCGGACAGTCCGCCCTGGATGTCGGCCAGCGCGGCGAGGTCGACTGCGCCGGTGGCACCGATCGCGGCGTCGAGGGCTGCCTGCAGCTGCGCTGCCAGGTCGGCGCTGATCTCGCCGCCGATGTCTGCGCCTGCTCCGATGAGTCCGGTGAGCGCAGCGCCGAGTCCGACCGTGCCGCCGAGAAGGCCGTCGAGGTCCAGATCGATTCCGCCACCGAGTCCGCCGCCGATGCCCGCACCGGCACCGATGAGTGCGTCGAGAGCGCCACCGAATGCGGTGCCGAGTTCGAGGCCGATCTGGCCACCCACGGCCAGAGCTGCAGCGAGAGCTGCCTGGAGCGACGCTTCGATCTCGCCCGCCACGTCGATTCCACCGGTCAGCGCGCCACCTGCGGCGAGCCCGCCGCCGGCTACCGCTCCTGCGGCAATGCCGAGTCCGGCCGACAGTCCGCCGCCGAGGCTCGCGCCTCCGGCGAGTGCGCCGTCGAGGCCTGCGGATCCGCCTGCACCCAGGATGGCGGAGAGCTGGCTGCCCGCACCGGCGAACAGTCCCGACTCGGCGACCAACGGGGCCACCGCGACGATGTCTGCGTGGGTGACGCCGCCGAGGCCGGCAGCGGCCAACGTCGTCTCGGGGTTGGCGCAGTAGGCAGCAGCGGCGTTGTCGTCGCGCAGCAGGCCGAGAATGAAATCGAGTACGGCGTTGGTAGCCATGTGAGTCTCCTTGACGAGTGATGCTTCGTGGTTGATCACAAAGCTATGGTCCGCAGAGCCCCCGCCCAACGGGGACGATCCCCCTACTCCCCCGGGGGTCGCCAGGGGACTTGCATTAGGGGATCTGAGCGCTTTAGGGGATTTACCTCGTTGCACGCTCTAACCTGCTGTGAGACGTAACGAATCGGGGCACCGAGCCGACAGTGCGGGTAACGGCGGTGGGAACCAGGGCAGTGCGACAAGAAGGTGGCGGCAGATGAACGCAGGGCTCGGCATACGGATCGGAACTGTGACGGCTGTCGCCGCCCTGGATACCGACCCGGTGACCTCGGTGGTCAAGCGTTCGGCCCTCGATCTTCGTCCCGGTGCGGCCCCCGGTCTCGCCGACCTGTGGGACCGCTCGACGCGCCATCTCATCAGTGGGTTCGCCGATCGCGTCGGTGACCCCGTCGAACTGATCGACGACGACGGCCGCAGTCACCGCGCCGAGGACCTGTACGCCACCGCCACTCGTGCCCTCGTCGCCGACGTCTCCGCCGGTGTCGACTCCTCCCCCTCCGTGGTGGTCACCCACCCCACACGCTGGACCGCCTACACCGTCGAGGTGCTCGGCGAAGCGCTCGATCGCGCAGGCCTGACCGACGTCACGCTCGTTCCCGAGTCGGTCGCCACGATGCGCTGGCTCGAAGTCACCCGTGGAACCCAGTCCGACGGTCTCGCGGTCGTCTACGACCTCGGCGCGACGGCTCTCGACGTCACGTTGATGCGGACCGGGTCCGACGCAGGCGTCGTCGGAACCGGCGTTCATTCGCAGGAGTTCGGTGGCGCTCAGTTCGACCACGAGATCATGCAGTACGTACTCGACACCGTCTCGGGCAGTCAGTCGTTCGAGTTCGATCCCTTCGATCCCGACACCGTCGGTGCTTTGGTCGAATTGCGCGCCCGCTGCGGCGAGGCCAAAGAACAGTTGTCCTACGACACCTCCACGTCGCTGACGGTGGACCTGCCGGGGCTGCACACCGAAGTACGACTGGTGCGCTCGGAGATCGAAGACCTCGTTCGCGCATCGCTGCTGGCCTCCATCGGCGTCGTGCGTGACGCGGTCGCGGCCGCGGGCCTCGAGGTCACCGACATCGATCAGGTGGTGCTGACCGGCGGCAGCTCGGCCATCCCGCTCGTCGCCGAGCTCGTCTCGACCGAGCTGCGAGTACCGGTCGTGGCCGGGCCGCGCCCCGAACTGACCGTCGCGATCGGAGCCGCAATCCTCGGCAGCGACATCGCCGACGCCACCGCCGCGGACGACGCAGCAGCATTGGCTGCGGTTCCCGCCGCGACCGCCGTTGCCGCGCCGATGCCCCGTCCCACCCCGCGTCCCGCCCCGACCCCGACGGCAGTGGCGTCGGAATCGGGAATGTCCGGACGCAAGAAGGCAGGCCTGGTCGCCGGATCCGTCGTCGTGCTCGCCCTTCTCGCGGGCGGCGGACTGTCGGTCGGAACGGCCCTCACCTCGGACAACACCACTCCGGCCGAATCCAACGCCGAGATCTCGAGCACCGAGACTCCCGGCAGCACGGCCGCCGTGGCAGAAGTCGGGACCACGACCGGGCCGACCGGTTCTGCAGCAGTCGGTTCCACGGGTGCACCCACGACGGTGGTCAACGCCGACGGCAGTGTCACCCAGATCGATCCGGCCACCGGGGCTCCTGTTGCCGGGGCACCCGTCGCCGGAGCGCCGGCCGCGGTCCCCGGCCAGAACGGGGCCGCCACCGTGCCGACCATCCCGTCGATCGCCGCACCGACGGTGCCCAAATACCAGCCCCCGGCCGTGCAGGTCCCGCAAGCACCGCAGTTCACGCCACAACCGCTACCGACGTACCAGGGTCCGACGCTCGGCGACGTCGGGCAGGGCCTCGGCGGTGTCGTCGGAGGTGTGGGTCAGGGCCTGGGTGACGGACTCGGCGGGGTCGTCGGCGGCCTGACCGGTCGATAGACCGACCGTGGCCAACAGCCCATCCGCTCTCGTCGGCGTCGAGCGCGCCGATCGATTCGTTCGTGACGCGTCGTCGAGCACCGGTGTGCATGTTGTCGTCGGGGTGAACGGCTCCGGTCGATCCGCGGTGCTCGGTGCGGTCGCGGCCGCCGCGACGACGGTGCATGCGGGCAGTGTCACCGACGCGCCGTCGGGTGCGACGGTTCTGGTCGACGACGCCCATCTGTTGCCGGATCACCGCGTGGACGAGATCGCCGCTGCGGCAACCCGTTCGGACATCACGCTGGTTCTCGCCACGGCCCCGCGCCGATACGATTCCCGGATCGAGAAGCTCGTTGCGTCCGCAGGTGCCGCTCGCCTGACGCTGGTACCGCTGGACAAGACGTCGATCGCAACGCGGGCAGCCGCAGTCGCTCGGCCGATCTCCGCGTCACTGGCGAGCGCGATCGCAAAGTCCACCGGAGGGCTTCTCGTCGCCGTCGACGCGGCACTGGCCGCGCTCGGGGGCGAACGGTCCGATCCGACTCCGCTACGTGCGGTCACCGAATCCGTTGCCGAGCAGCATCGCCGAATCCTCGTCGACACCACCGACGACACCCGCGCCGTGCTGCTCGCCGCTCGCTTCGGCGTCGTCCCGGACCCGGCTACGGCGGCGCAGCTCGTGACGCGGCCGGCCGACGCGGAGACAGTCGTCGATATCGCCTGCAGCTCCGGTCTTCTCGACGCCACGGGCGCGTTGATTCCGTCCGCCGAAGGTCCCCTGACCGAGATGATCGGGGAGCGTCGATGCCGGGTGCTGCTCGACCGCATCACCGAGGTTGCGGCGAAATCCGGTCTGCTCGACGCCTCGGCCGCGCGAGCGTTGGCGGCGCACGGGGTCGTACGCGCAGACCTCGCTGATTTCCTTGCTGGACAAGGTGATTCGACTTCCATAGAGTCCGCTGGCCAGCTGTACGACGCGGCAGCAGCGGCGGGATTCGACCCATCTGCGCTCGCGGCCCGGCGGGCAGAGGTGGCCGCCGCGACCGGACACCTCGACGAGGCAGGCCGTCGTGCCGACGAGATTCTCGATGCGGCCACCGATCACACGCAGGTCGATCTACGCACTGCGGTCAGGGTCTCGGCGTCGGTCGCCGCGCAGCGCGGAATGGTCTCGCGCAGTGCGCAATTGTTCGCCTGGCTCGGGACGGATCGACTCGGGACCGATGCGGTGTGGGCTGCCTTGTCGGCCGCTGCCGCAGGCGACCGCCCGGCTGCCGACCGCGCACTGAGTGTCGTGGCGTCGCTGGCACCGACGTCGAGCACGGCGTCGGGCGCGTTGCTCGTCGACGGGGTCCTCGGTTCGATCGACTCACGCAGCGCTGCCGCGTCGAGTGCGGCGACGAACGCGCTGATGCGCGCGGTCACGTTGACGGCCGCACCGTCCGATCGTTGGTGCGCTCCGGATTCGGCAGCCGCGGTGGCCGCCCTGCACGCGGTGCACTGCGGTGATCTCGCCCGCGTCGACTCCGTCATCGCTCGTGCACTACCCGAGCTGCGGCCGGGATCCGAGGCCCACACGCGGCTCGTGCTCATCGGCGGCTGGGCGGCCATGCTGCGAGGAGACGCCGCGCAGGCCTGCCACCTGGTCGACCCGCTCGAGATCCCCGACTCGCACGTGCGCAATCACCTGTTCCTGCACGGCATTCGAGTGGGGTTGGCCCGCAGGTCCGGGGACGCCGGATCTCTCGTCACGGCGTGGACCCAGGCGCAGAACGTCGTCGCCGCGTACTCGATCGACCTGTTCTCGCTCTTGCCCCTCGGCGAATTGGTGCTGGCCGCAACACGAGTGGGCCAGTTCGATCGCGTCGAGCACCTCGTGTCGCAGGCCACGACGCTGCTCGCCGCGTTGGGCGATCCGCCGGTCTGGGCCTCGGCGCTGCATTGGTATCAGGTGCAGGCCGCCATCGTGGCGCAGACGCCCGAAGCCCTGGTGCCGCACGCGAAGGCCCTCGCGTCCGCCGCTCCGACGCACCCGTACAGCTCCGCACTCGCTGCGGCGGGGCGGGCGTGGCTCGGTGTTCTACAGGGCAGGCCCGACGCCGCCGAGGTGGAACTCTCGGCGCGCACCCTCACCGCGTTCGGCCTGCCGTGGGACGGTGCCCGGTTGGCGAGCGAAGCCGCACTGACCGTCGCCGACACCGCTACGGCCACCTCGTTACTGCACATCGCCCGGTCGTTGCGTCAGCCCAGCTCGCATCAGCGGGAGACCGACGGGACGACGCCGCAGCCGTCGGGATCTCTGAGCGAACGCGAGGCCGAGGTGGCCGAACTACTGGTTCTCGGCGTCACGTACCGCGAGGTGGGCAGCCGGCTCTACATCTCCCCGAAAACCGTCGAACATCATGTGGCTCGCATTCGCCGCAGGCTCGGAGCCGGGTCGCGCTCGGAACTGATCTCGATGCTGCGGGCGATGGGCTACGGAACATCGACCACCTGACCTCGGCACGCTGATGCCCCCTACTGCGGGTGTAACTGTGTGAGGATCCGAAGCGACATAACGACCGAACATCGACTCCGAGCCCAGGACAGGTAGATATCCCCATGACCGAGCAGCCCGCATGACCGAGCAGCCCGGCGGGGCGAGTATCGGCGCACCGGACGTCGGCCTCTATCTGGACGACGAGCAGGCCGTCGCGGCCGTGTCGCACCCCATCGCGCCCGGCCCCTCCCTGCATCTGGCGTCCCTGCACTCGACCGTGCTCAACACTCACCCCGACGGCACCGTCTCACTCGGTGACGCCACAGACAACGACTCCGAGGCGTACACGCACTTCCTCGACGCGCTCGGTGGCGGTGTCACCGGTAGCCGGGGCACCGTCTTCCCCGCCGAACAGCTGACGTCGATGGCACTGCTGTGCCTGCTCACCGAGGTGGCGTCGTCGATCGATCTGCGCCCCGGCGATCTCGCTGCGGCCGCCACCTACCCGGCCCGCTGGACCGCCGAGCAGGTGTTCGCCCTGCGTGCGGCCATGAACGGGCACGGGTTGGCGCACGTTGCGCTCGTATCGGAAGAGGAGGCGCTGGACGCCTGGAACTCGTCGATGCGAGCAACCATGGAGAAGAAGGACACCGCCGTCGCCGCGGCTCGTGGTGCAGCGCTTCTGGCTGCCCGGTACCCGGTCGACGCCGTCACCGAACGCCTCGCCGTCGTCGGCGCACCGACCCGCGCCGACCGTCGTCCCCTGTTCACCGCCCCACTGTTCGCCGCCGCGGCGTTCGCAGCGGCGCTGACGGTCGGTGCCGGTGTGATCGCATTGCAGCTCGGCACGTCGGCCGACACCCCGGTGCCCACCATCGAGAACGCTCAGGTCGCACCCCCGACGACGACGTCGGGAATCCGGCCGGGTGGGCCGATCGACTTCCCCACTGCCGTCGTCGAACCGGCAGCCGAACTCGTCCCCGCCGTCTCGCCCGCACCGATCATCACGCCGGAGACCACCACCACGGCTACGGATCCGACCCGAGAGCGACGCTCCGAACGCGACGCGGCCGAGGTCGACACGCGACCCGCCGTCGACCTTCCGGAGGCCACCGAGACCGAGGACCCCACCACGACGCCGCCGACCGACGACGAACCAGTCGAACCCGAGCTGCCCGACGACGAACCCGCCGAGGACCCGCCGAAGCCCACCCCCGACGAGAACGCCGACGACAACACCCAGGCCGGACGTCTCGCTCCGCAGGACCGAGCTCCGGCCGGAGCCACGACGGGCGGCACTCCATGAGCGGTGCCGGGCATCTCGGAATCACGATCGGCAACACCAGGTCCGTTGCGGTGTATCGCGACTCGACCGCGTTCGAACCCACCGTCGTCGTACTACCGACGACACTGCGGTTCGACGATGACGGCCGAGCCCATCTCGGAGAGTCCGTCGACACCGCGCCGTTCACTCGCTTCGTCGATCTGGTCGGCAAGCAAGAAGATCTCGAACCCGATGCCGACGCGTATCGCGCCGAGGATCTGATGGCCAACGCCGCGAACTGCCTCGTGAGCATGTTCTCCGAGACGTCCGAATCGGCGTCCACGCCCGTCACGACGATGACGTATCCGACGCGATGGCCCCGCGAGAACATCGCTCTACTGCGCGACGCCCTCGACCACACCGGCCTCACCGACGTCGCGCTGGTTCCCGAGGCCAAGGCCGCGAGCGCGTTCGCTCAGCCGAGCCCGGGGGCTGCCGTCACGGTGATCGACATCGGGGCCACCGGCACCGACATCTCGACGTATCCGGGCGGCGGCACCGAGCGCAGCACCGCTGTCGGCGGCGACGTGTTCACCGATGCCCTGTTCGATCACGTCGTGACCGATCGCGAACACCTCGACCTGTCCGACTCCGCAGTTCTGGCTTCTCTCACCGGTGTCGTCGCGTCCTGCGAGCAGGCGAAACACACGTTGAGCACCGCGGACGTGGCCACGATCGCGGTGGAGCTGCCCGGCGTCTCGGATACGACGACGGTCACCCGCGCCGAGTTCGCAGACCTGATCGCGCCGACGTTGGGCTTGCTCGACGTGCCGTCGACCGGCACGGTCGTGCTCACCGGCGGCAGTGCCGCCCTACCTTCGGTGGTCGCCGACATCGGCGAGCGCACCGCAGGCGCGCTGCTCGTCGAGCCGCTCGCTGCGGCTCGCGGCGCACTGAACATCGCCGAGATCGAGGACGTCGACGGCAACTCGTTGGTGACCGGCGCAGCGCCGGTGGTCACTCGCAACGACGGCACGGACTCGCTCGACACCGACGCGATCCCGGTGGTCGCTCCGCCGCCGCCCCTCGCGTTCTCCGAGGCGATACCGGCGGTGGCACCGGTGTTCGGCCCGTCCCAGCTGCGCTCGGAGCCCATCGTTCCGGCCGGAGATCCCGACGGTCCCGACACGGCGACCCAGCAGTACGCCGCAACCGCGTTCGCCGGTGCGGCGACCGAGAACAAGAAGGAACGCAGCGAGCGCTCGCGCACCGTCACCACGATCATCGCCGGTGCTGGTGCGGGCGTGGTCATCGTTCTCGTCATCGCAGCCCTGAGTGGGGTGTTCAGCAGCGGACCCGCCACGACACCGCCCACCGTCACCGACGCCGGATCACCGGTCACCACCTCCGCGCGGGTGCCGTCTACCGCACCGACCACGACGACGGTGCCCGCGGCTGCTCCCGAGGTGGTGCAGGAGCCGACGGCCGAGGAGTACACCCCGCCTCAGCCCGCGCCCCTGCCTGCGCCGCCGCCTGCTCCGGAACCGACACCGGCACCGCCTCCGGTGGTCACGACACCGCCCGTCGCGGTGACCACCCCTCCGGAAACCACGACGCCGGCGGAAACGACGACTCCGGTCACTACGACGACCACGACGACCACCTCAGCAACGAACCCGGAGCCCTGAGCAGGGAAAACATTGGTCCGGTAGCGCATGCCCTAGGGTGGGGCGCTGATGCCAAGCACCCGATGAAGGGATTTCATGCGTAACACCGGGGCTCTGCGTACTGCAGTGCTGTGCTCGACGGCTTTCGTACTTCTTGCTTCGTTCTCCGGAACAGCGGCAGCCGAACCTGTGGTTCAGTCGCCCGCCGATCAGCTTCCACGAGAGCTCGTCGAAGCCGTGCAGCGAGATCTGAAGATCTCCCCGCAGGAATACCTCGATCGTGCGGCGCGTGCACAGGAGCTGTCGGCCTACGCCTCGGACTTCCGGGCGAGCCGACCCGTCGATTTCGCCGGTGCCTGGATCGGGCCCGACGGTAATGCCGTCGTCGCCGTCACCTCTCCCGCAGCCGCGCAGGCCGTCGCCAAGGACGGCTATGCCACCGCGCAGTCGCCGGTGTCCGCGGACGGGCTGGAGAAGTCGCTGGCAGATCTGAACACGTGGATCGCCGGCCTCCCGCGTGAGATCTCCGAGCAGATCAACGGCACAGCCATCGACTTCATCGACAACCAGATCGTGCTGAATGTGGCGAACAGTCCGATCGGCAAGGCCCTGAACCTGCCGACCCTGCTGGCCAACATCAAGGTGATGCTCTCCCCCGGCGGCAACAAGCCGGCCGACCCGGCACCGATGGGCGGCGACACGTACGTCACCACCGCCGGGCCGATCGCCGACGCACCGCCGACCGAGATCAGCATCTGCTCGTTCGGCTTCAATGCCGTCGACGCCGACGGCAGCGCCGTCAATCTGACTGCGGGACACTGCAATCCGAACAAGGCCACGGGCGCCGGCGGAGCACCGGTGTACCTGCCCGATCCGGCCGACATCGCGCGCAGCTCCCAGATCGGCTCGTTCGATCGCTCGAGCCTGGGAGCACCGGACGGCCTCGACTGGTCGGTCATCGGCCTCGACGCCGCCGGACAGAAGGCCGGGCTGGACCGTCCCACCGTTCGCGGGGCCAACGGCAGCACCGTCACCGTCACCGGAACGGCATCCCCCGTCATCGGCGCACCCGTCTGCAAATCCGGGCAGTCGTCGTCGTTCACGTGCGGAGTGGTGGCCGCCGACCGCGTCGAGACGCAGCTCTTCATGGAGGACGGCACGTCGCGCACCGTGCGCGGCTTCGCCAGCACCGCATGCACATTGGCCGGAGACAGCGGCGGGGCCATCGTCACCGGCACGCTGGCACTCGGCATCACCAGCGGATCCAACAGCGGCGGAGCACCCGACTGCACCGAGGCGAACCTCGCGCTGGCGCAGTTCGGCGGCACCGCCAGCCTGGGCATTCCCATCGATCAGGTCACGAGCGCGACCGGAGCTACCGTCCGAACCGGGTAAACCGGCACGCCCGAGGCCGCCGACCCCCTATAGTTCGTGTGCGAAGTGAACGGCATCACATCGTTCGATGCCCGGGGGGGAAGGTCGTTATGCGTCGCCGCGCGTGTGCACTATCGGTTACTGCTGTCTCGTTGCTCTTCATGACGGTGGTGTCCACACCCACTGCCGTTGCGGCACCGCCCGAACCGGCGTCACTGGCCGACGCTGTGGCACGCGATCTCGGGCTCAGCCCTCAGCAGTTTCTCGACCGCGCCGACACAGCGCGCCGGTTGGCCGAGTTCACCGCCGCCGTCGGCCCGGCGGTCCGTGGGCATCTCGACGCGGCCGGGCTGCCGGTCGTCGCGGTCGCCGACGGACCGTTCCACGCGGATGTGGTCGACGCGGCGACGGCCGCCGGATTCGTGATCGACCGGGCTGTATTCGACATCCCGGCCCCCGTCCTCGATGCCTTCGGTCCGCTCCTCGACCGGGTGCCGTTCGATCCCTCGCTCACCGCAGGGCCCATTCGCGCCAGTTCGTACCTCGGCGGCGACAGCTTTCTCGCCGGCACCCCAGCCGGGGCCGGTCTGCGTTGCTCGTTGGGCTTCAATGCCGTCGACCGGACGCGTGGTGCCGTCAACATCACTGCAGGACACTGCGATCCGGGCGAGTCGAGCACAGGGTCCGCCGTCACGACGGGCGCGTACCCCATGTACGGCAGCCTCGTCGGCTCCAAGTTCGGCTCGTTCTATCGAACCAGCCGGGCGCACAACGACTATGCGCTCATCGACATCGACGACGGCAACACCGGGGAATTCGAGAGCAACGCGATGCGAGTTCCCGGATCCGGCCCATTGTTGATCACCGGCACGGTGGATCCGGTCGTCGGCGCGCCGGTCTGCAAATCCGGAGCCACCACCGGATTCAGTTGCGGCACAATCCTGTCGACGGGCCAGCACGTCACCATGGGCGGCAATGTCCTGGACCGCAGCTTCTCCACGTCGATCTGCGCGCTGCGCGGCGACAGCGGTGGCCCCATCGTCAGTGGCACGCTCGCCGTGGGCATCGCGAACGCGTCGAACGTGGGCGATCAACCCTCGTGCGAGATCGCGACCGTCGTCAGCATGCTGCAGGGTCAGCGCCCGGAACTGTTCGCGACGCCGATCAACGACATTCTCGCCGAGAACCCGGGCCTGACGGTTCGTACGTCGTAGGTCGGCTCCGGGTCAGTTCTGTTGTTCCAGCAGAACCGATCCCGACGCCGTGTCCTCCACGGCGGACGGTGTCCCGTCCGATTCGTACACCGACACCCAGTCCACATCCACGTTCGCGACGTCGGGTGTTCCCGCCCGGCCGCATTCTCCGACACCCCAGGATTCGAGCTTGGTGCAGGCACCCGCTTGGGCCTGGATGCCCAACCACATCGGCTTGTCCGGGATGGATGCTCCCAGTGGTGTTCGCGCCCAGACCTTTCCGTTGACCAGATACCTGATCTGCTCGGGGTCCCATTCCACTCCGACGGTCTGCCAGTCGTTGGTGTCCAACTGCAGATTCGCCTGTGAGAAGTGACGGTCTCCTTCTGCACCGCTCCAGTGCAGGAACGACGACATCGTCTGTCTGGTCCCGTCGGCGCTCTCGGCGATGTCGATCTCCGGCGGCCACACCTCGTCGGCGGGCCACAGCAGAATGTGGTAGCTGATCTCGTCGGAGCGGTCCGCACGCAGCCGTACGTCCCACTTGCCGTACCTCTGCGACACAGGCGAATTCGAGACGCCGCCGGTCACCCAGCGGCCGTCCTTCTGCTCGGCGCGCAGCCGGAGTGCGCCACCGGTGACCGAGGCCTGTTCGTACTCCCACCAACTGGCCGGGTCGCCTCCGGGTTGGCCGTAGTACGCACCCCAGTCGTCACCGAGATCGCACCGGTCGAAATCGTCGACGAAGGTCTGCCGCCACCCCGGTAGGTCCTCCCGGGGCACAGCTTCACCCGACATGACGTCGTCCGCCATGGGGTCGCACCGTTCGCTGCTGACCAACTCGGGTTGGGGTCCGGTCGACTGCGCACAGGACACCGTCGTCGCCACGACCAGCAGGGCCACCGACAGGCCGCGAAAGATTCTCACTCCCAGATCGCGATCTGTTGGAACCGCACGATCACGACGACTGCGGCCAGGAGCAACAGCACGATCAGTGTCGCGGAGAGCACCACTGCGCGGTTGATGCGTCCGCTGCCGCCGCGCCCGATCGCACCGTCGGAGGGCACCTCGCGTTCGCGTAGTACCGACGCGACGATCAGCGCCGCGAACAGGGCACCGAATGCGAGGAAGCCGAGCCACAGATCGGTCATTTGAGCACCACCGGTGGGGTGGACGCATTCTGCAGAATGGTCAGGTCGGCGGTTTCGACAACCACGCGATACTCGTCGGATCCGACCAACATGCCCAGCTGTTGGTCGACGACCGATTGCGAATATCCGTACTGCAGGTAGATCTGCGCCGACGATTGTCGAGTGGTGAACACGAAGTCGGGGTTCTCCTTTCGAACGCACCCGCTGAGATCGTCGAGGCACTCGAACGATTCCATGGTCGCCACTCTGACGTCGTCGAAGTAGCGTGCGGACACCAGCCCGGCCGCCGTTCCGATGACCATGATTTCCGAGCCCTGCGGAACCGACCGCATCAATGCGTCTCCGTATCGGATCTGATCCTCGTCGGTGTGCTCGAACGAGGTGTTCAACCCACGAGTTGCCGTCAGTATCAAGGCAATTCCGAGGATTGCCGCGGTCGCGGCGACGGTGCGCGACCAGTGCCGAGGCTGGGCCGATCGACCCGTGAACCGTCGAATGACCGCGAAGGTGCGCACCAACGCGTCCGCGGCGTAGGGCGCGATGAACGGCGACGCCAGCACGAAGCACCGGATCACCACCTCACCGCCGTAGCTCTGCACCAGCACCAAACCGAAGGGCACCATGCAGAGCAATCCGCCGATGAGCCACGTCTTGCGTCGGCGGTAGGTCAGCCAACCGGCGAACGCGAACATCAGCAGCGCGCCCGACGCCGCCAACCGCAGATACTGCATCTTCTGGTAGAGCGGATCGGCACCGATCCGGTCGCTGACGCCGCCCTGTACCGCGCCCGACACCTGTCCCACATCGCCGAGCACGTACGCGAGGTGGCCCTTCCAGTAGTCGACGGCTCCGTAACTGAACCAGGCCACGAACAGCGCGACCGCGAACAGCCACAGCAGTCGGTACCGCGTGGTTCCGGTGAGCGAGAACAGGAACAGCGCCGCGATCAACACGATGGGCGTGAGCTGGTGAGTGATGACGATCGCCGCGATCAGGACGATCATCAGCGCCTCGATCGCAAGGGTGCGGCCGGCACCGACACCGGGGACCGTGCCCAGAGTTCGCCGCGGCACCGTGACGATCCACCGACGCCACGACCGCGGGGCCGACGGCAGGGGCGCACTGCGTAACTGCCACAGCAGCAAGGCGCAGATGGTCAGGTACAGCATGGTCGCCGTCGGCTGCGGCGCGAAGTAGTCCTGCTGGTACCAGTTGAACGACAGGTAGAGGATCACCGCGATCCACGCGACGCGCCTGCGCCCGGTCAGCGACAGCGCGATCGAGTACAGCGGCAACATGGTCACGCCGCCGTAGAAGAGCGGAGCCCACAGCAGCATCGGAGACAGGTCCGACAACGCGCCGGCACCCGACATATGAGCTCCGGCAGAGAAGAATCCGGCCCAACTGAATCGCGCGTCCGACGGTGGTGGCAGACCTTGCAGAGACGCGATGATGTCGATCAGCCCGCGATGGGTGTACGCCGTCGGGATCGACGTGACGCCGTCGGCCAACGACACGTACATCGTGGTGAACATGATCAGAGCGAGACCGGCCGCGCCGAGTACCACCGGGTCGAGTCGGGCCCGCGAGAGCGCCACGGCGATCACGGCCGCCACGATCGCCAGCGCGACGAGGTAGCTGAAGCCGATGTGGGTGATGACGCCCAACGCCCCGGACGCCTGCGGCCTGAGCACCTTCGTCGCGTGAGCGAACAGCACGACGGCGACGGCCACCGCGCCGAGCAGTGCGTACCGGGTCACCACCGCAGTCCGGTCCGGGCGCGGTCGAGGCACCGCCGGCACCAACGTTCGCGACGCCCACAGAATGAGCGCGGCGGACACCGCACAGATGTAAAGCTGCACCGTCACCGGACGCAGATTCCCGGTGACGACCTCGGCCTGCGCGATGATCAGCATCGTCGCGAACGAAATCGAGACAGTCACCGAACCGACCAGTGCCGGCTGTCGGAGGCGCAGCAGCACCGCGATGGGTGCCCCGGGCAACAGCGTCACGGCGGCGACGACCACGGCGACTCGGAGCCCGTTGGGTACCGCACCCGCGTGATCGGATCCGGCAAGGATGGCCAGCAGCGTCGACGCGATGGCGACCGCTGCGGCAGCGAACAGCAGCGCTTGTGCCCCGCGATAGCTCGAGTCGGGGCGCGTCGGATCGGCTCGACCTACCGTGTCCTCGGGTGCGTCGGCGGTGTCGGTGACCGTCATGAATTGATCCCGGAGCCGCGGACCGTGATGGCCTTGACGTACAGGAACGGCCCGCACAGGTAGCCGTAGAGCTCGGTGAGCTTGAGGTCGCGAGGCATCGGCGGAGCCCCGTCCGCGAAGCGGTTCTCCTCGGGTGCGAGAAGCATGCGGAATGCGGTCGGGAGCCGGCCGAGCAGTGCGCGGGCCGGAGCTCCGCCGTCGAGGAAGAGTTTGGTGACGATGGCGGCCATTCCGCTTCCGTACCCGAACATCTGCTCGCGCAACGCTTCGTGATCGGCTCGATGATGATGGCCGACGACGGCCGTCGGGTCGTAGACGATCGTTCCCCCGCGCAGCACTGCACGTCGGAACAGCTCGAGGTCCTCACCGCCTTTGGTGGGCGTGCCCGGGCCGATCCTCTCGTCGAATCCCGCGAGCGAGTCGAAGGCAGTCTTTCGGAACGACATGTTGTTGCCGCTGCCCATCTCCCCGGCCGTATAGGGGAACAGCGCTGCGGTGCCGCGTGCACCCAGTTCTTCGTCGATCGACCCGGTCGGCGCGAGGGTCCAGACCGTGCGCGTCGATCCCTTCTCGAACAGCCCCGATTCCTCGAACCACCGCTGCTGATCGGTCTCGACAGCCAGTCCGACGACCCGCCCGGTCACCCCGGCCACCACACCGTCTCGGTCTGCCGCGTACACCTGCGCCACGGCGGCGAGCCACTGAGAATCCGGTTCGGCGTCGTCGTCGGTGAAGGCGATCACGCGGCCCGACGCGTGCCGGGCACCGGTGTTTCTGGCTCGCGAGACCCCGCGGCGCGGCTCACGGACGACGATGCAGCGGGGATCGTCGATCGACCTCAACGCGTCGTCCACCCGTCCCGACGTGGGTGCGTTGTCCACCACCACGATCTCCACGGCCGGGTAGGACTGCGCGAGCACGGCCTCGACCGTGCCCGACAGCGACAGCCTGCCCACGGTTCCCACGACGACGGTGATGAGGTCGCCGTCGACGAACGGCTCTGCCGCGCGCAGGGGTTCCGGCGACCGTCTGGGTGCGAGGACCCAGCCGGCCCCGGCCAGGGTCGCGGTCGCAGTCGCGGCCAGAACGGCAACGCCGACCCGCTGCGGGGTGCGGCGGCGCGGGACGCCGGGGGCCATGTGGTCGAGCATCAAGAACTCCGATTCGGTACGAGCGTGTGCGTGCGGATGCCCCGACATCCGCACGGCTGGGTTGCGTCGTCGGCTCCGCTGCAGAGCCGATGCGTCACGTCATGTGATGCGCTTCTTCCCGATTGCTGAACTGTAGATGTCGGCGAAATGCTTCGCGCGATGTTGGGAATCGAATCGCGCGACTGCTTGCCCTCGCGCGGCCTCGGCGAGGGTGGCGGCCAGGCCGCGATCGGTCAGCATCCTGCACAACTGCGTGGCCAGCGAGTCGACGTCGCCGGTTCGGGCAACGAGGCCGGTGTGCTCGTGCGAGACGAAGTCGACCAGGCCCCCGGTGTCGCTCACCACGACCGGCACCGCACAGGCCTGTGCCTCGAGGGCGATGAGCCCGAAGGGCTCGTCCTGTGACGGGCAGGCCAACACATCCACGGCACGCAACGTCGACGCCACCGCGTCTGTGCGGCCGAGGAAACGATGCGCACCGGGCAGCAACCGTTCCGCGGCCTGCTGCAACTCGACGAGGTAGCCACCGTCGTCCTCGCTGGGCGCGCCGACGATCGCCAGATGCGCGTCGACTCCGGACCGACGCACCCGCGCCACGGCGTCGATCAGTACGTCGAGCTTCTTCTCGCGATCGATCCGGCCGACGGCTGCGATCAGTGGAGCATCGGGGTCGGCGGTCATGTCGGCCCGCAGAGCCGGGTCACCGGCACCCGGCGCGAAGGCCGTGGTGTCGATTCCCTGGTGCACCACGCTCACCCGTCCACGCGCACGCGTCGGGAGTTGCTGTGCTGCAGCTGTGCTGACGGCCACCGTGTGGGTTGCCGTCGCCGCGATCGCGGCGAGCAGTGTGCGCCCCGGTCCGGCGGGGACGATGTCGTGAAATTCGACGACGACCGGGGTGCGTGCGAGTCGGGACGCGAGCACCGCGTCGGGATGCAGCAGCAGATGGTTGGAATGTACGACGTCGAAGTCGCGGGCAGCTCGCCGAAGTTTCGACACCGTGCGTGCGCTCTTCGGTACCTGCGCCGCGAGCCCGCCGATGGGATGCAGAGAATTCTCGCCCTGACGATGGATTCCGATGCGTTGCGGCAGGTCCAGCGGCAAGAACGGCAGGCCGGCGGCTCGCCACCACTGTTCGGTGTCGCTGCCACCGGGCGCACCCAGAGTGACGGTCACGCCCAGGGGACGCAATGCCAGCGCCACGTTTCGCAGACTGTGATCGGTTCCGCCCACCGATGTCGACAGCGAGACCGCGAGTACTTGCACTTCGCTGACTCCGTCCACGACTCCGGTTTCCTGTCCAATAGTTTGTTTGACTCCATTACATCGTACTCAGAGTTGGCTGGAATGCCCATTTGAGTTCATACTGCTTCTGAGGCTTTCATAAACAAGAAGTAAAGCCGTCTATCGGAAGGGACCTACGCGATGAACGTGGTCTTTCCCTCGCACGTCACGGTTCACGAGACCGATGTCGCGCTTGCGGGTAACTGGACCGTGGTGGCTTTCGGTCCTGTCGATCATGGTGGCGTCGACGGGATCCGCCGGGCGCTACGCACGACAATGAGCGTCGGCCCGGCCGCGCGAGTGGGCCTGCGTCCAGATTCCGGCACCCGTCGCTGGCGATACGATCCCGGCGCCCCACTGCACGCCGTCCGGGAAGACTCCGCGATCACCGAGGACGACTACGACACCGCGATGTCGCAGCTACTGGCCACGCACGACCCCGCCGAGCCACTGTCCATCACGGTGCGCGGCGACCACGTGGTGTTCTACATGGATCACGGGCTCGGCGACGGCCAGATGATCATCAACCTCTCCCACACACTCGCTGATGCCGACGCTCGCAACGGCATCGTGCCCCGCTGGGCAACGGCAGCGCGCACGCGTCACCCGCTCGCCGTAGCAGCGATGCGCTGTTTCGGAACCGATCCCAGGCGAGTTGCGCAGCTACTGCGCTCGCGCGTTCGGCCGGGCATCGGCGTGTGCGGCCGCAAGCATGCAGGTGGCGGGTCGGCCGGTCACGGGTCCACACAGACGGCATCTACACAGGCGGCGTCGACCGCCGCAGGCTCACCCGTCGAGGTGGTGGCCGCGGCCGCCACGATCGAGTGCACCCGAGAACTCGCGAGGTGGCGAGACGATCACCGACCCGGACAGTCGATCTCGATCCTGTTCTTCGCCGCCCTCGATGCCGCACTGCGCGCCGAAGGACTGGCCGTCGACGATGTCGCCAAAGTACTGTTCGACGTCCGCCGGTACCTACCACCCGAGCTGACCACCCTTGCGAACCTGTCAGCCGGTATCGACGTCTACCTCCCCGACACGACCGACACCGTTCTCCTGTCCCGCCAATGGCGACGAATCATCGACTGCGGGCACCCGATCGCAAACCTGATGCTGGTCGCACTTCGCTCGAAACTGGCCAGGTTGCGCTCCGCCCGCGCGACCGACACCCTGCCGCCCACCGCACCCGACACCATCCGTCTGGCCTTGTCCGACATGGGCCGGCATGCCCGATTGAACGACATCGCCTTCGTCGGCGAGACACAGGGCTCGTACCGAGTCATGGTGGCACCCGCGAGCCACGGACACATCACCCTGACGACCGCGCGACTACACGACTCCATTCGCGTCGCCGCGTCGTTCCACTCGCACGTCGTCGATGCCGACACCATCCGACGGGCACTACGCGCCGCCTGCTCGACGCCCATCGCATTCCTCGAAGCCGACGCATCGACCGCAGCCGTCGCCACGAATCCTGCTGCCTGACAACACAAAAGAACCCACGACCTCGACGAGATCGTGGGTTCTTTCGAAGAATGCGCTGTGACTACTTGGCCCAGACCGACGTTCCGGGAGCAGCGTTCAACGTGTTGAGCAGATCCATGCCGGCAACGACGAGGGTCGGACCGCCGGCGGAGATGGTGCCGACCAAGCCTCCGACAGCAGCAGCGATGGGAACAGTGACGACCCCGCCGACGCCAGCCAACGGGAGACCAAGCAAGAAGCCGACGCCCGCACCAATGATGGTTCCGGTCAATCCGCCGACTGCGGTCGCGATTCCGAGCTGCGACGAGAAGTTCTGCTGGGCCTTGTAGTTCTCTTCGGGCGAGGCGACCGTCGTCGCGCCGATGCTGCGCGAGTTGGCCGAGGCCTTCGTCAAGTCGAGCTGCGGCACCAGACGCAGGGTCTTGCCGTTCTCGTCGACGTTCTGCTCGTACGGGAAGTTCAGTCCGCCGAGGTTGAACGACAGCGGGAGGGTGACGAGTGTGTTGTCGGCGGCGTCGAGGACGTCGACGGTCTTGCCGTCGTCGGCAACCTTGAAGACGCCCGCATCGATGGTGGTGACGATGGTGCGGTCTTCGAGCTCGACGGAGTAGTTCGTGTCGGGGGTCGTGGCGCTGGTGTCGGGCTGCGCGTAGGCGGTTCCGCTGGCCAGACCCGTAGCAACTGCTACGAGAGCCGAGGTGACGACCAGTTTGCTGAGTTTCATGTGGTGTTGTGTTCCGTTTCTGTGCATGTGCTGCAGTGCTTTTGGCGGCAAACCGTCGAACGCGACATCACCCCGAATGACGTCCTCGCACCTCTGGTCCACAGGCAGTGTAAACCATCAATCAGACCGGTCGTTGTGCTACCGACCCTTTACCGTGTCCGAAAAGTTATGAACAATCACAACGCCCGAATCGGACAGAAAGATCGCACTTTCGTTCGGTTTAACCGGCCTTTTTCTTCCACGCCGCAGCCGTCGGTAAACCTCGGACATCGGGCCGATTCGGCCGGGTTAGGTCTGCCTTCTCGCAGGAGTCACAAGCCCGTACGCCTAACGTGATGCGGGCGACAACCTACTGACGAGTTCAGCCCACCCGTCGGACGGTCCCGTGCGCGCAACCACCAGCGTCGCTCCAGGCGATTCTGACCTAAGTTACCCGTCGGTAGATTTCGCGATCTACTGGCAGGTAACATCGCTGTATTCCTCTCGACGGGCTGGACCCGCGGTAGCTGCTCCAGCTGCCACTGAACGAAAGGCCGCGACATGAACGCCCTGACGATCACGTTGGGCACAGTCGGTGCTCTGCTCAGCCTCGTGTGTTGGTACGCCTTCATTCGTGGCGCCCTGCGCATGTTCAACATCGTGAGGCTGGGTCAGCCGGCACCCGACCGTTGGCGACCGATCGTCCCCCGCTTCAAGCAGATGATCATCGAGTTCGCCGCGCACACCAAGATGGTCAAGTTCCGCACCGTCGGCTGGGCGCACTGGCTGGTAATGATCGGCTTCATGGTCGGGTCCGTGTTCTGGTTCGAGGCCTACGGACAGACGTTCAACCCCGAGTTCCACTGGCCCATCGTCGGCGACACCGCCGTCTACCACCTGATGGACGAGATTCTCGGGCTCGGCACCGTCATCGGCATCACCACGCTGATCATCATTCGCCAGCTCAACCACCCGCGTAAGCCCGAGCGTCAGTCACGCTTCGCCGGCTCCGGGTTCAAGGCCGCCTACTTCGTCGAGGCCGTTGTCCTCATCGAGGGCCTGGGCATGGTGTTCGTCAAGGCGGGCAAGATCGCCACCTACGGACACGCGAACCCCTACACCGACTTCTTCACGATGCGCCTCGCCGAGCTGTTGCCCGCCAACTCCAACATGGTGTCGATCTTTGCTCTGATCAAGCTGATGTCCGGCATGATCTGGCTCTACATCGTGGGCACCCGCATCAACTGGGGCGTCGCGTGGCACCGCTTCACCGCGTTCCCGAACATCTACTTCAAGCGTATGGACGACGGCACCGTCGCCCTCGGTGCCGCCAAGCCGATGATGTCCGGCGGCAAGGTCCTCGAGATGGAAGAGGCCGATCCCGACGTCGACGCGTTCGGTGCAGGCAAGATCGAAGACTTCAGCTGGAAGGGCTGGCTCGACTTCACCACGTGCACCGAGTGCGGCCGCTGCCAGTCGCAGTGCCCTGCCTGGAACACCGGCAAGCCCCTCTCCCCCAAGCTGCTGATCATGTCGCTGCGCGATCACAGCCACGCCAAGGCCCCGTACCTGCTGGCCGGCGGCAAGAAGGACATGGCGGGCGACGAGGTCGGACTCGTCGATGCCGAGGGCAACGTCGACCAGAAGGCGCTCGACGCCATTCCGCAGAATGCTCGCGACGAAGCCGATCGCAAGCTCGTCGCCGACGCCATCGAAGGCGGCATCATCGATCCCGAGGTGCTGTGGAGCTGCACCACCTGCGGTGCGTGCGTCGAGCAGTGCCCGGTGGACATCGAACACGTCGACCACATCATCGACATGCGTCGCTACCAGGTACTGATCGAGTCCGAGTTCCCGTCCGAGCTCGCCGGCTTGTTCAAGAACCTGGAGAACAAGGGCAACCCGTGGGGCCAGAACTCCAAGGACCGCCTCAACTGGATCAACGAGATGGACTTCGACATCCCGGTCTTCGGCCAGGACGCCGATTCGTTCCAGGACTACGAGTACCTCTTCTGGGTCGGCTGCGCCGGAGCCTACGAGGACCGCGCCAAGAAGACCACCAAGGCCGTCGCCGAACTGCTCGCCACCGCAGGCGTGAAGTTCATGGTGCTGGGCGCGGACGAGACCTGCACCGGCGACTCCGCTCGCCGCGCAGGCAACGAGTTCCTGTTCCAGCAGCTCGCGATGCAGAACATCGAAACACTGAACAACGTGTTCGACGGCGTCGAGCAGAGCAAGCGCAAGATCGTCGTCACCTGCGCCCACTGCTTCAACGCGCTCGGCAACGAATACCCGCAGGTCGGCGGTGACTACGAGGTGGTCCACCACACGCAGCTGCTCAACCGACTCGTGCGGCAGAAGAAGCTGATCCCGGTGGCCTCGGTCAGCCAGGACATCACCTACCACGATCCGTGCTACCTCGGCCGTCACAACAAGGTGTACGACGCCCCGCGTGAGCTCATGGCTGCGTCGGGCTCCAACCTCAAGGAGATGCCGCGTCACGGTGAGCGGTCCATGTGCTGTGGTGCCGGTGGCGCTCGTATGTGGATGGAAGAGAACATCGGCAAGCGCATCAACATCGACCGGGTCGACGAGGCGCTAGCGACCAACCCGAAGAAGATCGCCACGGGCTGCCCGTTCTGCCGCGTCATGCTCACCGACGGTGTCACCGCACGGCAGGAAGGCGGCGCACACGAGGGCGTCGAGGTTGTCGACGTCGCGCAGCTGATGCTCGAATCGATCACCCGCGTCGAGTCCTCGGTACTGGCCGAGAACATCAAGGTCATCCCCCGCGAGCAGACTCCCGAAGAGAGGCTGGCCACCGAAAAGGTCGCAGCCGTCGAGGAGAAGGGGCGCGTCGAAGAGATCGAGGTCGCAGCCGAAGGCGGCGATCCCGAAGCCGAGACGAAGAAGGCGCAGCCGACCAAGGCTGCTGGTGGCCTGAAGATGAAGGGACTTGCGAAAGCTCCCGGAGCCAAGGCACCCAGTTCTGCGCCCACCAACGCCGAAGCCGACAAGACGTCGGGGCACTCGGCCGATACCGCCGCGGACGCATCGAAGCCCAAGGGCCTCGGTTTGGCCGGTGGCAAGGCACCCGGCGGCAAGGGTCTGCAGATGAAGGGCAAGGCACCCGGCGCGAAGGCGGCTGCCCCGGCACCGGCCGACGCTCCCGCGGCAACCGAAGCACCTGCTCCCGCAGAGGCCTCCGAGTCGACTCCGACCGTCAAGCCCAAGGGCCTGGCCGTGAAGTCCGGATTCAAGAAGCCCGGCGCGAAGGCACCCGGCAAGCCCGCCGACGCTGCTCCTGGGGCGTCGACACCCGCCCCGGAAGCGGCCGATGATGCAGCGGAATCACCCTCTGCTGCAACTGAATCCGTAGCCACAGAATCCAAGCCGACCGTTCAGCCCAAGGGTCTGGCCGTGAAGTCCGGATTCAAGAAGCCGGGAGCCAAGGCACCGGGCAAGCCTGCTACCGAAGCCCCTGCGTCCGAGGCTCCTACTGCTGAGGCACCGGCTACCGAGGCCACGGCGTCCGAGGCATCCGCCACCGAGGCTGCTGCAACGGAGCCTGCTGCAACCGAATCCGTAGCAGCAGAATCCAAGCCGACCGTCCAGCCCAAGGGTCTGGCCGTGAAGTCCGGATTCAAGAAGCCGGGCGCGCGGACACCGGGTGCGGCCGCCGCTGCACCTGCGGCGACACCAGCCGAGCCGGCTGCAGCAGAGCCCGAAAAGGCCGAGCCGACACCGGAAGCTGAGGCACCGATCACCGAAGCACCGGTCACCGAAGCGCCAGAGGCCGAGGTACCGGAAACAGAGGCTCCGAAGGCAGAAGCGTCGGACACTGCGGCCGAGACCACATCCAACGGTTCGGGTGATCGCACCCCGCCCAAGCCGAAGGCCGGTGGACTCGGATTCGCTCCGGGTGCAAAGGTTCCGGGTCGCCGGAAGTAACCTCACACCCCTTTTACCGACTGCGCGCCCCTGCTCACTTCAGAGCAGGGGCGCGCAGTCGTCGGTAGGGGTGTGAAGTCCCTGCTGGACCCCCGCGGCGGTGGACGAATCGGACATCGTGAGTATGGTCGGAACCGAACTGCATACCCGAAGAAGTAGGAGCAGGCATGACCGACGACGCGGACAAGCTCTTTCGCCGCTACGACGAGTGGTGGACGGCGCTGTCGCCCGACGATCGAGCGCATGTCGAGAAGTGCTGCGAGTCCGGCCGCACCGACGAGCGCCTCTGTGCATTGGTGATCGAGCACAACGGCCCGTCGAAGGCGGCGTTCGAGGCGGGCAGCAAACTGTCCGTCGGCAACAGCAAGTACTGCGCGATCCCCAGCGCGCTGCTCGAATTTCTCGAGGCGAAGCGCGCACACCCACCACTCAGCTAGACGGTCGCCACAGCTCCAGTTCGGGGATTCCTGGTGGGGTGAATCCCATGACCTGACCGTAGAACGACAGCTCCGATTCTCGGGCGTTCACCTGTGTTTCGAGTTTGCGGAATCCGTGGGACTCACCGGCGTACGTGAGGTAGGCGTGCGGTATTCCCTTCTCCACCATGGCGTCTCGGAATCGCTCGGCCTGCGAGGGCGGCACGATGGGATCGTCGAGACCCTGCAGCAGCAGTACCGGGCACGAGAGTCCGTCGACGTTGTTCACCGGCGCGCGAGTGCGATACAGGTCGATGGCCTCGGGCAGCGGCCCGATGAGCCCGTCGATGTAGCGGGACTCGAAATCGTGCGTCTCGGCGACGAACATCTCCAGTTCGGCGACGCCGAAGTACGAAGCACCGCAAGCGAATACGTCGGACGATGTGAGCGCGGCCAATACCGTCCAGCCACCTGCCGAACCACCTTCGATGGCCAGCCGGTTCGGGTCGGCGAGGCCGGCGTCAGCCAATCCACGGACCGCGGCGATGGTGTCTTCGACGTCGACCACGCCCCACTGCCCACGCAACCGGTTACGGTATTCGCGCCCGTACCCACTGGATCCGCCGTAGTTCACATCGACGACGCCGATGCCGCGGCTGGTGAAGTATGCGAACACCGGGTTCAACGCCGGCGCCACGTGTGCCGTAGGACCGCCGTGCACGAACGCGACATACGGCGGTAGTTCGCCGTCGAGCCCCTCGTAGGACGGGTTACGTGGTGCGTACGCGATGGCATGCACTTCGCGATCCGGTCCCTGGAAAGTGACCTGACGCCCCGGGGGCAGGTATTCGACATCCGGTATCGACTCGAAACTCGAACGCACACTGCGTAATTCGCGGGTGGCCAGGTCGACTGCGAACAGTCCCGACGGCACCTGCGCACCGCCGCCCCGGAGCAGAACCGTCGATCCGAGCCGTCCCCCGAGCCCCACCGATGTCACTCCGTCGAGTTCGATGTCTTCGAGGGTGCCGGTGGCGGGGTCGAGAACGGCGAGCGTATCGGTCCCGACGGTGCGAACGGTCAGCAGCGTGCCGTCGTCGAGAACGTCGTACCAGCGGGCTCCGAGTTGCCAGAGCGGGGCACCGAAGTCTGCATCGAGGGTAGACACCGGCGTCGCTGCGCCGTCCAGCGTGACCGAATACAGGTTCCACCAACCACTTCGGTCGCTGATGACGTACAGTGACTCGTCGTCGATCCATTCCGGCTGCAACACCGATTCCTCGGTCGAACCCGCCAACACAGTCCACGACGACGGATCCGCCAGCGATGCGACCCGCAGTTCTGTTCCGTCCCAGGGCATCTGCGGATGGTTCCAGGCGATCCACGCGATGCGGCTGCCGTCGGGTGAAAGCCTGGGGTAGGCAAGGAAATTCGATCCCGAGACCAGTGAGCGCACTCCGCCGCCGCCGAGGTCGATCGCGACGATGTCTCGGGTGACAGCTCCGGCGTCGTGCGTCTCGCGGACGGCGATCACGTCGGTACCGACCACCGACAGCTCCCCGTACCGAATGCTCGACGCCACAGCCGGGGCCGGGGTGAGCGGTAGTGGTGCGTCGCCGGGGGTGAGTCGGTAGATGCGTTGATCGGAGAATTCGGCGAATACCAGATCGCCGTTCGGCGTTGCCGTCCATGCGCCGCCGCCGTATTCGTGAACGCGGGTGCGGGCATTGAACGGTGCCGGCAGGATTGCCTCGACCTGTCCGTCGACGTGGCGGCAGATCGCGGTTCGGCCCTGTTCGGTGGGCCGCACCTCGGACCACCAGATCTCGTGTCCGACGAATCGTCCACCTTCGACGGGGTGGCCGGCCGACGACAGGTCGGCTGCGGTGATGGGCGAGGGCCAGGATCCGTACGCGAGAGCGGTCACCTGCTCCACCCTAGTGAACTCCACACGCACGTAACGCGCTGTTCATCGCACCTTCAACCGCGACACAGATGATGGTGGGACGCAGCACGAGGGAGAGATCATGCGCCGGACCACCACCCACTCCGTCGACCACGAGATTCTGACGTTCGGTCGTACCTGGCATGGGTACGGCGGCGGCAGTGCCGAGGACATCTATGTGGCGTTCGGGGTCGATGCGTCCACCTACTTCCGGCGACCCGAGCGCATCCTCGAATCCCCGGTGGCCGACGACCTGACTGCGAGCGAGCGAGCCGCGATGCTCGATATCTGCCGGCACCGCACCGACGGTCAGGGCTAGACCGGAGTCAACAGCTCGGGGCTGTTGTTCTTCACACTGTTCACCGCGGTACTCACCTCGTAGGGCTCGAGCCGTGGCTCCGGTATCGCGGCCAGCAGCTCGGACACCTCGTTCAGGTCCGTCAGCGTCGGATCGAGCCAACTCGCCCGCAGCTCCGGGGGCAGCACAACCGGTGAGCGATCGTGGATGTGCCCGAGGGCATCCGCAGCAGGCGAGGTGAGCACGGTGGCCGACCACACCCAGCGGTCCTCGTCGTCGTCGGCCTTGGTGGGGTCTCGCCACAGTTCGTACAGACCCGCCATCGCCAGCACGCCCTGCTCGTGCAGGAAGTACGGCACTTTGGCACCGTCGCGCTTCTCCCACTCGTAGTACCCGTCAGCCGGAATGATGCAGCGCCGACGACTTGCGGCCTTCTTGAACGACGGCTTCTCGGTGATCGTCTCGGACCTGGCGTTGATGAGCCGGGACCCGATCTTCGCGTCCTTCGCCCACGACGGAATCAATCCCCATCGCACCGAACGCAATTGGCGCACGGCGTCGGACTCGGGTTCGTCCTTGGGCGCGCGTTCGAGCACCGTTCTGATGGTCTGGGTCGGGGCGACGTTGTACGACGGCGGCACCTCGTCGCCCACTGTCTCGGCGATGTCGAAGACCGCCTGCAGGTCGCTGTCACTCCGGGTACTGGCATACCGTCCGCACATGGAACGAGATTGTCCCACCAACCACTGACAACCTCTACGGACTACAGGTTGCGGAACTCTGCCAGGACGGCGTCGAGGTGATCGTCCAGACGCATTCCCGACTCAACCCATCGCTCGCATGCCTCGTTCCACAGGGCCATCGTCATTCTCGACGTCAGCGAGGCTTTGTTGCGCTCGACACCGGCCGCGACGAGTCCAGCAGTCAGCGCCACCAGCATGTCGAGTTGAATCACTTGTTCACGGCCCCTGAGTCGGTCGCTCGCAGAGATGACTCGGTGGCGCACCGCGAAGCCGTCCCTATCGAGGTCGAGCGCGTCGGCAGCGGCGTGTAGCGCATCGTGCATCAGTGCGCCAAGATCGTCGGCGTAACCTTCGACGACCCCCGCCACAGCATCGAGCAAGGCCGTTTCTCCGGAGAACAGCACCGCATCTTTGTCTGCGAAGTATCGAAAGAACGAACGCGCGGACAGGTCCGCCCCGTCTGCGATCTGCGCGACGGTGGTGTTGTCGTAGCCCTGCTCTGCAAACAGCCGCAACGCTACGGACGCCAGCCGATCTCGCGTCCGGAGTTGACGTCGGGATGCAGGCGCTGACACCGCTCGAGTACAACACCTCTCGACACTGTGCGCAATTCTGTCATAGAGTGCCAATATGGCAGACACTGACAAGCTAGTTCTGGTCACCGGCGCAACCTCAGGCCTCGGCATGCAGGCGGCACTGCGCCTCGCCGAACGCCACCCCCTCCTTCTCACAGCGCGTTCGGACCGACGGCTGGCCGAACTCAGAAACACGATCCCGGGGCAGAAGTACGTCGTCTGCGACCAGTCGAGCCTGAACTCGGTACGCGCAGCGGCCACGCAGATCAGTGAGCCACTACAGGCGGTCGTCCTGGCTGCTGGCGTCCAGACCGTGGACACCTCGGCTCGAAGTTCGGATGGCTACGAGCTCACGTTCGCCGTCAACGTGCTTGCGCCACATCTTCTTCTGGCGCTGCTGTCGCAACAGTTGGACGACACGACCGTCGTGCACGTCGGATCCGGCACTCACTACGGACAATTTCGACGCTCCTACGCAATGGTGCCTGCGCCGCGATGGGCATCGGCTCGGCAGTTGGCGACCACTCGCGGGATCAGCGGAGGCACCGCATATTCGACCAGCAAGCTAGCGCTGCTTCACCACACCCACGAGCTTGCGCGACGCGCACCGAAATCAGTGGTCCCCATCTGCTTCGATCCCGGGATGATGCCGGGGACCGAACTCGCAAGGGATCGCGGAACCGTCGCCCAATTGGTGTGGAAACGAGTGATGCCGGCCCTGCGACCGCTTCCCGGAATTTCCACCCCCGAGGTCTCGGGCCGACACTTGGCCGACCTCGCGCGGGCGGCAGCACCGCGCGGAGACTACGTCGAGATCGACCGTCGAACTGCCTCCTCGGACGAGTCCTACGACGAAGCGCGAGAACTCGAGATGTTCGACGAGCTGAACGGCCTGGTCGGCCTCGATCCCTGCGCCGCCGCGTCGTGGTGGTCCGGCCGACCCGAACCGGCTCACGGTTGACGCGCGTTCGCGCACTGAACAACCTCGTGGATTCCCACGGCACTCACCTGGCACGATGTGACGGGTGAGCACTCCGCAGATCCACCCACAGCCGCGTTATCGCACGTTGCAGCAGTCGACCAAGCTGCAGAACGTGCTGTACGAGATCCGCGGACCGGTACACGCGCATGCGGCCCGGCTCGAGGCAGAGGGCCATCGCATCCTGAAGCTGAACATCGGTAATCCGGCCCCGTTCGGCTTCGAGGCTCCGGACGTGATCGTGCGAGACATGATCGCGGCGCTACCGGTGGCCCAGGGCTACTCGGAGTCGAAGGGCATCCTGTCGGCTCGACGTGCCATCGTGACGCGCTACGAACTCGAACCGGGCTTCCCCGATCTGGACGTCGACGACATCTACCTCGGTAACGGCGTCTCCGAGCTCATCACGATGACGATGCAGGCGCTGCTGGACGACGGCGACGAGGTCTTGATTCCGGCCCCGGACTACCCGTTGTGGACGGCGATGACGACGCTGTCCGGCGGCAAGGCGGTGCACTACATGTGCGACGAGGAGAACGGGTGGAATCCCGATCTCGCCGACATCGAGTCGAAGATCACTCCGAAGACCGTCGCGCTGCTGGTGATCAATCCCAACAATCCAACGGGTGCGGTGTACTCCAAGGAGGTCCTGCAGGGCATCGTCGATCTGGCGCGCAAGCATCAGCTGCTGTTGCTCGCCGACGAGATCTACGACCGGATTCTCTACGACGACGCCGAGCACACCTCGCTGGCGAGCCTGGCTCCGGATCTGCTTTGCCTGACGTACAACGGTCTGTCCAAGGCGTATCGCGTGGCCGGCTACCGTGCCGGATGGCTCGCGATCACCGGCCCGAAGAAGCACGCCGCGGGGTTCATCGAGGGTATCGACCTGCTCGCGTCGACGCGTCTGTGTCCCAATGTGCCTGCCCAACACGCCATTCAGGTTGCTCTGGGCGGATATCAGAGCATCGAGGATCTGATCCTGCCCGGCGGGCGGCTGCTCGAACAGCGCGATGTCGCGTGGGAGAAGCTCAACGCCATTCATGGGGTCTCGTGCGTCAAGCCGCGCGGTGCGCTGTACGCATTCCCGCGACTCGATCCCGAGGTGCACGAGATCTACGACGACGAGAAGCTCGTACAGGACCTGCTGCTGCAGGAGAAGATCCTGGTGGTGCAGGGCACCGGATTCAACTGGCCCGGGCATGACCACGTACGGATCGTGACACTCCCGTGGGCGCGCGATCTGGCCGTTGCGATCGAGAGGTTCGGCAACTTCCTGTCCTCGTACAAACAGTGAGGCTCGAAGTTACCGACAAGTAGTTGAAAGTGATGGACAAAACACCGGGGTGATCCCGCCTCCGCCGCGAATCATCTGTACATTGGCGGACGGCACTTCGGTGCCCGCGAGCCCTGTTCGTACCCATCCCCCCGGGTCGATCAGGTGGTGGCGGGGGACGCCCCCCTGCTCCCCGCCACCGAGCTCCTCGCCTCGGCCGAGTACCCGGCCGGTACCGATCCGGCCCCGTACTAGCCTTGCACCGTGGAACCACACGGCACGCAACCCTCGGACGGCATCTCGCCGGGCTCCTCTTCTCATGTGGGTCACGGTCACGGCCACAGCGACTCCCCCGTGCCGTTGGGACCGGTGGCAGCCAAGGTCGTCGTCGGATTGCTGATCGCTATTGCCATCGCCGTCATCGCCGGGGCCTTCGCGCTCTGGCCCAGCAAACAGAGCATCGACATCCCGCTGCCGTTCCAGACCTCGGGTGGCGGTGCAGTGTCCACCGAGGCGGGCACCATCACCTCGCAGAGCATCGGGCCCTGCGGGAGTCCCGACGCAGGTCGAGCATTCACCGGCAACCCGACCCCTGCGGTCAACGACTCGTACGAATGTCAGCGCAGCATCGTCGACATCACCACCGGTGAGGACGCAGGCAAAAGGACGGTACTCGAGATCGCGCCGGGTCCCGGCCAACCGACTCTGAGCGCCGGTGAGGACATCCGGCTGGTTGTGCAGACAGACCCCTCCGGTGGAGTCCGATACTCCTTCAACGACTATTCCCGCGGGCTTCCGCTCGGGTTGATCGTCGGTGTGTTCGCCGTGGTCATTTGTGTCGTGGCCCGCTGGCGGGGATTCCGCGCGCTGGTCGGCCTGCTCATCGCGTTCGCCGTGCTGGTGGTGTTCATGCTGCCGGCTCTGCTCGACGGCGCTCCGGCCATTCCGGTCGCGCTGGTCGCCGGCGCGATCATTCTCTACGCCGTGCTGTATCTGGCGCACGGCGTCAACCTCCGGACCAGCTCGGCGCTCCTGGGCACACTGACCTCGATGGGCGTTGCCGCAGTGCTGTCCTACGTCGCGATTCGGATGACGCACCTCACCGGGTTGTCGGAGGAACAGAACACCGCGGTGCAGACGTACATCGGCAATGTCAGCGTCACCGGTCTGCTGTTGGCCGGCTTCATCATCGGCTCGCTCGGTGTGCTCAACGACGTGACGATCACCCAGGCCTCGGCGGCCTTCGAGTTGGCATCGGTGGACGAGACGGCGTCGCGTCGCGAGATCTTCACCGCCGCGATGCGGGTGGGGCGCGATCACATCGCCAGTACCGTCTACACCCTGGTACTCGCGTACGCCGGTGGTGCGCTGCCGCTGCTCCTGCTCTTCAGCGTCGCCGACCGGTCGATCCAGGACGTGTTGACCGGCGACGCGGTGGCGATCGAAATCGTGCGGTCGTCCGTCGGTGGCGTCGCGCTGGCCCTGTCGGTACCGCTCACCACTGCCATTGCCGTCCTGCTGGCTCGGCCGCTCACCTCGTCGCGGACGAGCTCGTCGCCGCGGCAGGCCAAGCCCACACGATCGCGGGGCTCGGGCCGCCACAGCGCGTAGAGCGGCTTCGCCGCATGTGAGTGGAAACTCGTAGCAGACACCGATCTTTCGTGCACGTGCGGCGAAGCCGCTCGGTCAGGCGAACGCAGCCGCAACGGTCGCGGACAGCAGCTCACCCTCATGGGTGCTCAGGCCCGCTTTCAGACCGGGGTCCGCGGCGCAGGCGGCTTCCCAACCCTTGTCGGCCAGGGCAACCACGTAGGGCAGGGTGGCGTTGGTTAGCGCGTACGTCGAGGTACGGGGCACGGCTCCGGGCATGTTGGCCACGCAGTAGAAAACGGATTCGTGCACCTTGTAGGTGGGATCGGCGTGGGTGGTGGCCACCGAGTCCTCGAAGCAGCCGCCCTGATCGATGGCGATGTCGACCAGAACCGATCCCGGCTTCATGCGCTGAACCAGGCTGTTCGACACCAGCTTCGGCGCTTTCGCTCCGGGGACGAGTACGGCTCCGATGACCAGATCGGCAGCCAGCACGGCCTGTTCGAGTTCGTATGCGTTCGACACCACTGTCTTGACGGCACCGCGGTACTGATCGTCGATCGCGCGCAGCGCTCGGACATCGAGATCCAGTACGGTGACGTCGGCGTGCATACCGAAAGCGATTGCGGTGGCGTTCTTTCCGGAGACGCCGGCTCCGATCACGACGACGTTGGCGGGACGCACTCCCGGTACGCCACCCATCAGTACGCCGCGGCCACCTTCACTCGACATCAGGTGGTAGGCACCGGCCTGCGGTGCCAAACGGCCGGCAACTTCGCTCATCGGCGCGAGCAGGGGCAGCGATCCGTCTGCGGCCGTGACGGTTTCGTAGGCAATGGACGTGGTGCCCGACGCCAGCAACGCGTCGGTGCAGGCCTTTGACGCCGCAAGATGCAGGTAGGTGAACAGCACCTGACCCTTGCGCAGGCGTGAATACTCCTCGGCGATGGGTTCTTTGACCTTGAGCAGGAGATCGGCCGCGTCCCAGACGGCAACCGCGTCGGTGAAAATTTGCGCGCCTGCGGCTTTGTAATCGGTATCGGTGAACGACGAACCGGCGCCGGCTTCGGTTTCGATGATCACTTCGTGTCCTCGCGAGACAAGTTCGTGCACGCCTGCCGGGGTGATGGCCACCCGGTATTCGTGGTTCTTGATCTCGCGTGGAATTCCGATTTTCATGACGTCCTCCTGCAGTGGCGGTGAACGAAGCGACGCTCCGTGGGTACGCCAACTATGAATTATGTGCGGAATTGCTGCAATGGATGTGAACGAAATTCTGTATCGTCGGGCCATGGATGCAGATAGTTCATTTCAGCCGGTCGATGAGGGGGCTCGATCGAATGATGTTCGGTCCGTCGCCCTGGACCGAATCGACCACATTCTGCTCGACGAACTGCGTGGAGACGCACGCACACCGAACAATGCGCTGGCGGCCGCAGCAGGGATCGCGCCGTCCACTGCCCTCACCCGAGTTCGGGCGCTCGTCGAACGCGGCGTCATCCGCGGCTTCCACGCCGACATCGACCCCGAGGCCCTCGGGCAGGGCATTCAGGCCATGATCTCGGTTCGGCTGCAAGCGGATGCTCGACGGCGGATCAGCGAATTCGGTTCGAAGATCGCGTCCCGAAAGGAGACGCTGAACATCTACTTCATTGCCGGGGCCGACGACTTCCTGGTGCATGTGGCGACGGTCGACACGGCCACCCTGCGCGATTTCGTCGTCGAGAATCTCAGTGCCGACCCTGCCGTCGCAGCGACCGAGACCATCTTGATCTTCGAGCACATCAGGCCGCGAAACACGAACGCGGACAAATAGAACCGATCAGGGTGCCGGCGGCACGATCGGGGGGAAGCCCGGCAACGTGAAGTCCGGGAAGCCCGGAATCAGCGGCGGCGGCTGCTGCGTCGTGACGGGCGGAACGGACTCGACCGGTGCCGGCGGCGGCTCGACCGTCGTGGTCTCGGTGGTCGTGACCGGCTGTTCCCACGTGGTTTCCGGCTGCTCGGTCGTTGGCTCCACAGTGGTGGTCGGTTCCGGCGCAGGCGGTGGCGGCAACAGAACGGGAGCAGGCGTCGTCGTCGGCACCGTCGTGACCACCGGAGTATCGGTTTGGTCGCGACTGACCGAGGTGTCCACTACCTGCGGAGAGTTCTGGTGGGTGAACATGAAGCCGGACACGGCGACCACCGCTGCCGCGCAGAACGCGAGCACTCCGCCGGTCCGCAGCCTGCGCCGTGCGCGAGTGCGATCGTCTTCACCGTCGTCGTCGTCGTAATCGGCGTCGAGCCAGTAAATGTTCTTCAGCTGGAACGGAACGGGCTTCCCGTCCTCGACGGTGTCCGCGGCGGCATCTGTGGCGGACGTATGCAACACCGGCTGTACTGCAGGCGCTTCCACGGCGACAGCAGAGACTTCAGCCACGCCGTTCTCGGGAATCTCGTGCACCGCAGTCGATTCCGGCGAAGGCTGAGCATCCACGGTGGACGACTCAGGAATATCGGCGGGCGCGTCGGCGAACTTCGAGGATTCGAAACCGGTTGCTGCAGAAGCAGATTCGGTAATCGATGCGGCAGCGATCCACGGACGTGCGGGCACGGGACGAGTCGAGCTCGGCGTCGCCACCGGCGGTGCGGCATGCTGCGACTCCGAACGCGCGGGCATCATCGGCTCGGGCGCAGGTGGCACCACAGGCACAGGCGGTGCCACCGGAGCCGGCGGGACAACAGCGGCGCTGTCCGTGTGTCGACGTCTCGGCACGCTTGCCTGCACGTCGCGCGCAGTACGGTCGGGAGCGGTTCTGGTGCGCGAATTCGGCCGCGCGGCCAATGCTGCTCCGCGTGCGGCCACCGTCTCGGGCTCGGTCGGGACAATCGAGGGCAGTTCGAGCAGTGGGCCCACGCGCTGCTGGACGATGGGCATGCGGGCACCACCACCGATCAACACGACCGCGTCGATCGGCACGTTGGCACCGATCATGACCTCGCGGGCGAACTCGATCGCCTCGTCGAGCAGGTCTGTGATCAGCAGTTCGAAATTCTCCCGAGACAGCAGGATCATCCCGCTCGCGTCGGGCAGGCACACGGCGTCCTGGCTGGACAGGCGTTCCTTGGCGATGCGGCAGCGCTTCTCGAACAGCGCAATGTCGGGGTCGGTCGCCGGCTTGCCGAGGCGCTGGAGCTGATTGTTGCGCACGTAGGCGTCGATCAGATCACCGCTGTAGGAGCCGGAGCGCTGGGATGCAGTCACCGTGCGCGCTATCAGGTCGACGACGCTGACCGTCAATCCCGAACTACCGAGGTCGAACAGGGCGACAGAGCCGGCACCTCGCGCCTCACCGGTGACGGCGAGGTATTCGATGACGGCCTCGACCTCGGGGACCAGGTGGTAGTTGTTCAGGTGAGCACCGGCGAAGGCGGCGCGCAGCGCATCGGCCTGACGCGCATCCCGGTAGGCGATGCCGGTGGACAGTTCGGGTTCGACCTCGGCAGCGGCACCGATCGATTCGGCGGCCAGGTGCGGGAGGTCCCCGGTGGCACTGTCGATCAGTTCGTTGCGAAAGAACAGTGGCCTCTCGGCGTCGGTGACCAGGGCGGACGAGGTGTCGCCGGAGGCTCCGAACTGGTCTGCTCTGGGCTGCGCCGTGCGCACGGCTCGGGTCCCCATGGACACCCCAAGCAGCACAGTCACGATCGTCGGCCTCACTTCGTTCGGCGGTTTCGGTGAACGCCCCATCGGGAGTCCACCCGCACACGGTACCGTCTCGCGGCGAGCTGCACTAAAGGGTGCCTAGGGGCCTGCTTGTTCGGCTTCGGTGTCGGTGAAGCCGAAACCGATGTCGGACGCCTCGCCGGGAGGCTGGTACATCTCACCGGTGTACGAATATTGCTCGACGTAGAGCTGCTCGTACGTCAGAGTGGTCGGTCCCGCCGCAGCCGGTTGGTCGGGTGGAGGTGTGTCGGTGACCGGGGGTGCGATCTCGGCGAGAGTCGCCTCGAAACCGGGGTCGGTATTGATCACGGATCTGGGCGCATTGTCGAAATCGGCGAAGACCGCGAACATCAGCGCGACAACCACCACTCCCACCGACACCGCCACGGCGCCGATCTTGAGTACCGCCTGCCGAGTCCACTGGCGGTCCGACAGAGTCGACAGGTACGACAACGGAATCGCAGCGACCCAGCGGCGACCGACACCACGGGCTTTGTGTGGCGATGGGTCTTCCCGAGCGAGTTCCGGTTCCGCTTCGGGTTGCGTCGTCGACTCGACCTCGGACGACGACTCCGATTCCACTACCTCCACTGCCGGCGACGGTTCCACTACCGGATCGGGGACCTGTTTCGACCCGATTTCAGCCCGGATCAGCGCGCCCTCGGCAACCGGCGACACCGAGTCGTGGACGGTGAGCGGCACCGGCCAGGTGGCGCGAACCCGCCGCTGGACGAGGGGGCTGTTGGCCACTCCTCCCAGCAACACGATCGCGTCGGGGGTCCGGGGACCGACCCACTCGATCATGTCGTCGATCAGTGGGGTGGCGACCGCCTCGAACTCGTCGCGTTCGAGGATCATCGGGCCGTTGTTGGGTGCGCGCACACCGGCCGACGTGGTCAGTAGCTCCCGAAGCTCTCGGAAGAACGTGCGATAGGACGCGACACCCTCGGGCCCTTCCGGTTCCGGCAGGATCCCCTTGGTCATCACCAGGCCCTGCACCACGTCGTCGAGGCGTTCGCCGCCGAACGACTCCGTTCGGTCGTGCCATTCGACGGTTTCTTCGGCGGTGTTCAGAACCAAGGCCGACGTTCCGCGTCTCCCCAGGTCGAGCACCAGCACGGTCGTCGCGTCGGCGAGGGTGTCGAGCGAACGCACGAACGCGAGCAGCGCGTAGTGCTCGTCGACCGTCTCGACGGATGCAGCCAGGCCTGCCGACGTCGAGAAATCCGTGTAGCGCAGGGTGCGAGCCTCGCGCCCGGTGATGACGACGGAGTCGAAGGGGCCGCGCGCTCCGATTCGGTCGGACAGGTCGTGCATCGCGCGGTCCGGATCGGTGAGCTCGAGATCGACGGACTCGACGACGCGGCGGTCACCATCGGTGTAGGCGATGCGCAGGGCGTCCGACTCCACGGCCACGCCGCAGACTGGTCCCATCGAGTGTTGTCCTTCGATTGCTTGCCGTATGAACAGACGATCGGAACCTATCGTACGCACGCTCGGTGTGGCCGAAACGAGCAAACGGGCCGAAAACCGACATGCGGGACGTAGGTCACGAAACTTGCACTCGGTATGCGGTATCGGCTTCAAACAATCTGAGATATTGTTTACCCGGGTCTGGGGAGACTGCGGGTCGAAATATTTTCCGTCGGCCCGTACGACTTGCGAGGCCGCCCGGTCTCGCACCCAAGCGATCGGTGGAGGTCCGTCACGATGGAAACACTCAGTACGCAGTTCGACGCACGCATTCGGGACGTGCTGGACAAGCTCGGCAAGATGCCGGTCGCCGCGTCGGACATCGACTCTGCTTCCGACCTCTACGACAGTGGGTTGACCTCGCACGCGAGTGTCAACGTCATGATCGGCCTCGAGGACGAATTCGACATCGAATTTCCGGACTCGATGCTGCAGAAGTCCACGTTCGCGAGCATCGACGCGATCGCAGCTGCTGTCGCACAACTCGCAGGCTGACGACCATGACGGTCTCGTCCGACAGTCGCCCCGCGCAACTGCCCCTCACCGACGTCCTCAAGACCCTCCGCACGTTCGCGGCCGAGGTCGACCGCGAGGGCAGGTTTCCCGCCGAGTCCGTCGACGCTCTGCGCTCGGCAAATCTGTTCGCCGCCGCGATACCGACGGCGCTCGGCGGCGGTGGCCTGTCCCTCACCGAGCTCGCGCGGGTCGCACGCGATCTCGGTGCCGAATGTGCCTCGACGGCAATGATTTTCGTCATGCACCAGTCTCAGATCCTGAGCATCGTCAGGCACGGCGGCACCCCCACATCCGACGCGTTGCTGCGCCGGATCGCAGCCGACCAACCGCTCGTCGCGTCGGCGACGACGGAGATCAACATCGGCGGCGACGTGCGTTCGAGCAGCTGCGCGGTCGAGTACGACGGAGACCGCATCCACCTGGCCAAGACCGCACCGGTGATCTCGTACGGCGAATACGCCGAGATCGTTCTCGCGACGGCGCGGCGCACGGTGGACAGCCCGCCGAGCGATCAGGTTCTGGTGGTGTGCCAGAAACCCGACGTCACCCTCGAACGCACCAGCAACTGGGACACTCTCGGGTTTCGTGGCACCTGCAGCCCGGGTTTCCAGCTCGACGCCGTTGCCGACCGCTCGAGCATTCTGCGCGACAACTACGGCGAGATTTCCTCGCAGACAATGCTTCCCGTGGCCCACGTGCTGTGGGCTTCGGCCTGGCTCGGTATCGCCGACGCAGCCGTGTCCAAGTCACGCAAGTTCGTCCGCAAGGCGGCGAGCAAGAGCCCCGGCGTCACTCCTCCCTCCGCCCTGCGGCTGGCCGAATTGTTCGTGGCCCACGAACAACTCGTCGATACCGTGTTCGGCGCAGCGGCGAAGTTCGAGGCCATCGCAGATTCCCCCGAGGAGCTCGGTTCCATCGGTTTCGCCGTCAAGATCAACAACGTCAAGGTGACAGCGTCGACTCTCGTCATCGACATCGTCGGCAAGGCGATGCAGATCTGCGGCATCTCCGGGTATCGAGAAGACGGCGACTTCAGCATCGGTCGGCACCTCCGCGACGCGCACGGCTCGGCGATCATGGTCAGCAACGAACGCATCCTCGCGCACAACTCTCAACTCGCGCTTCTCTACAAAGGCAAATGATGACCCAGACACAGGACAAGACCTCGCAACTGGATTCGGCGCGAAGCGAATTCAGGCACGAGCTCGTCGACGCCGGCTTGCTGATCCCGTCGTCGGTGCTCGGTCTGTACGGCCGGTCCGGCGAGTTCGAGGACATCATCGAATCGATCGACCGTCGGGTCGTGGCCGCGAGCGCGTCGGAACACGGAACGGCTGTGCCCAGGTTCCGATTCCCACCGGTCTTCCCGCGGGAAGCATTCGAGAAGACCGACTACATCGCGTCGTTCCCCAATCTCACCGGTGCCATCAACACGTTCGACGGCGACAACAAGGCCCATGCCGCGCTGCTCGCCGATCGGTCCGAGGGCAAGGACTGGGATCACCACCTCGAGTCGGCCGGGACGATGCTGGTGTCCGCGGCATGTCACCCGTCGTACTCGATGTTGCCGTCCGTACTCCCGTCCGGCGGGACGACGTACGACATCTACGGGTACTGCTTTCGGCACGAGCCTGCCGTCGACCCTGCTCGCATGCAGGCCTTCCGCATGCACGAGATCGTGCGGGTCGGCACTCCGGACGACGCCGTCGCCCACCGGGAGAGGTGGGTGCAGCGCGGCCTGGAGGTGCTGGCCGATCTGGGTCTCGAGGCAGAAGCGGTGATCGCCAACGATCCGTTCTTCGGTCGGGCAGGTCGCATGCTCGCGGCCAATCAACGCAACGAGAACCTCAAGACCGAGTTGGTCGTGCGGCTGTACGGAGACCTGGACGACGGCACGGCCGTGGTCTCGTGCAACTGCCATCGCGATCACTTCGGCCACACCTTCGACATCAGCACCGCCGACGGCGAACCTGCACACAGTGCGTGCGTCGGCTTCGGCATGGAGCGTATTGCGCTGGCGCTGTTGCGGACCCACGGTATCGACCGCAACAAGTGGCCGAGGTCGCTTCGTTCGTGACGTCGGTAGCCGACGTCGATATCCCTACCAGCGATCGGAGCGCGCTGTGAACACCACGAATACGGCGACATCCGAGTCCGCCGACAACCGTACCGACGAGCTGGAACAGCTACTGATCACCGAGGCAGGCGTACCGGGCAGACAGTCCACCTGGTTCGGGTCGGCAACATCGCCGCTTCTCGGTGCCGTGCACGTTCCCGAGGGATCGGTTGCCCGCGGTGCCGTCGTACTGGCACCGCCGCTCGGCAAGGAGCAGGTCGACTCGTACCGCGGTCTGGTCCTCCTGGCTCAGCGCCTCTGCGCTCGAGGCCTGCTCGTACTGCGCTTCGACTATCCGGGAACGGGCGACTCGTCCGGTGCACAGGACGACGACGGCATCGTCGAGCAGTGGCAACGCAGCGTCGTCACGGCGGTCGATTTCGTTCGGCAGTGCGGTGTTCGCGATGTTGCGGTCGTGGGTCTGCGAGCCGGCTCGCTGCTCGCCGCATCCGTGGCGGATCGGTGCGGCCCTCTGACGGGAATGGTGTTCTGGGATCCGGTCGTCAGTGGCCGCTCGTATCTTCGGGAACAGCGCGCCCTGTATTCGATGACCGTTGCGCGAGACGACGAGTCGGACCCGCGAGTGTCCATCGTCGGCGCAGTCCTGCATGCCGGAGTGGCCGCCGAATTCTCGACCCTGGATTCCTCGAAGCTGGAACGGCTCGACTGCCCGGTACTGGTTGCCACCCGCAGTGAACGTGCCGACGCCACGCCTGTTCGCAGACTCGTGTCCGCGCAGCAGGCGGACGAGCACACCCTCCGCAATCACGACGCATTCCTCGAACCACCCGCCTGGGACGTGGTCATTCCGCGTCCGGACATCGACGTGATCGCGCGCTGGGTACAGGCCACGTTCGCGTCGACGACCACGCCGGTCACCGTTCCGATTCGACGTTCCGCCGTGGTCTCGACTCCCCGGGGCGACGTCGTCGAAACCATCGAGCGGCTCGGTGACGACGAGCTGTTCTCCATCCGCACCACCGCGGTGGCCACGACGGCCGGCGGTCCTGCTGTGGTCATGTACGGCACCGCGTACGAGCACCGGGTCGGACCGGTACGGCTGTGGGTCGAGTTGGCCCGCACCCTCGCGACGGCGGGCATCACCTCGGTCCGTTTCGACCGTCGCGGTACCGGAGAGAGTGGAGACGTCGGTGCCGACGACGCACCCACGCTCTACAGCGAACTCGGCGACGACGACGCACTGTGCGCCGTTCGATCCGTGGGAACAGCGCCCGACAAGATCGTCTCGGCAGGTCTGTGCTCGGGTGCGTGGTACGCCGGTTACGCCGCCCACCGCGAGGGCCTGAACACCGCAATCCTGATCAATATGCGCGAATGGACAACGCGGCGTGTCGATTTCACCAAGAGATCCACGATCGCCCAGAAGCAGGGATTGACCGCGATCGCACTCGACCGCGCACACACGGCCGCCGTTCGCTTCAAGAACTGGTCGCAACCCCGGATGCCGTACCGACTGTGGCTCGCGCTCGGCCGTCGTGGCTGGATCCAGGTTCCCGAAATCTCGTTGGGAGAACTGCAGCGCAAAGGAGTCGACGCGTCCGTGCTGCTCGTCCCGGACGACAAGCAGTGGTTCCTCGACAACCGCGGCCCCGAGAGCCTGCATCGGTTGCGCCGCCGGGCCGAGCCCGAGCACCCACCCGTGGTGAAGGCGTTCACGGACGGAGATCACACCCTCTTCGGACGCGATGTTCGCGACACGGTCAGGGCCGAGATGCTGCAGACGATCGGTGCTGCGCTCGGAGTCCACATCGAACCGCAGGACCCACCTGTGAAGGTGAACTGGACTCCGTTGTGAAACATCGCGCTCGCCGGGTACCCCCGCCCGATCACGGCCGACTCGACAGGATCACCTACTACCCCGTCGAGCAGGTTCGATGGGACATGGGCTTCAACAGCCGCACCGTGCCTTTTCACGCGGTGCCGCCCGAGTTCGCGGTCGCGCCGTCGCAAACCCCCGGACAGCTGTCTGCGGCCGATTCGATCCCCGACGGGGACCCGATGTTCACCGCGGCCGAGGCGTCGGGCACGGCGGTTGCAGGCTCCAAGCCCGCCGGCCGCAATCTCGCACTGAACTCGTTCGCGATGATGTTCTCCACCATTGCCACCGGCGCGCTCGGTCTGGCCTTCTGGGCCGTGGCGGGCCGGCTGTTCCCCGTCGAAGAAGTCGGCAGTGCATCGGCGGTGATCGCGTCGGCGGTGATGATCGCGACGCTGTCCAACCTGAGTCTCGGCTCGATGTACGAGCGGTTCCTGCCGACTGCGGGCGTGAAGGCCAAGTCCTATGTGCTTCGCGGCTACGCTGCCGTGCTGTCGCTGGCGCTGGTCCTGGGATGCGCGTTCTTGGTCGTGGCACCGGTGGACGAGTTGTTCACCACCACGACCGAGATCGCGACGTTCCCGATTTTCGTCGGCGTACTGGCCGTGTTCGCGCTGCAGGATCAGACGTCGTCCGGGCTGGGCTTCGCGCGGTGGGCGGCGGCCAAGAATGTCTTCCACGCGGTCGTGAAGTTGGCGGTGCTGGCCGTCACGTACGAAACCGGCCGTAGTTTCACCATCATCGCGGCGTGGGCGGTACCAGCGGCCATCGCGGCGATAGTGCTGTTCCGCGCGTTCGGGAAGAAGCTCGGCACCGATCCGCGATACCAGCTCACACCGAACCTGCCGCCCCGTAAAGAGCTGTGGTCGTACTTCGGGTCGGCGTACGGCATCACTGCCTTGGGAACCTTGGCACCCCTGATGATCCCGATCATCGTGGTGAGCACGCTCGGTGCCGAACAGAATGCCTACTTCTCGCTCACCTGGTCCATCGTGAGCGCCATCTACGTGTTGATCGGGGTACTGGTCGGCCCCTTCGTGGCGGAGGCGGCTGCACATCCCGAACAATTCTCCAAGCTCGCCAAACGCTTCATCGGCCTGCTGTGCATCGTCGCCGTGGGCGGATCGTTCTTTCTGGCGGTCGTCGCACCGTTCGGACTGGGCATCGTCGGCCCCGACTACCGCGAGAACGGGACCATCATCGTCCATCTCGCTGCCGTGACCATCCCGCTGTCCGTCGTCGGGGCCCTGTATGACGGTCTGGCCAGGGTCCGACGTCGTATGCGGCTTGCAGTGCTCGTCCAGATCGCGGCCACCATCATCATCGTCACCGGGTCGTTGACGTTGTCACCGAGCTTGGGCATCGCGGGCATCGGCTGGTCTTATCTGGCGGCCGAAGCCTTCGGCGCCGTGGTTCTGTTGGTGCCCCTGATCAGGTGGATCGGCGACCTGTCCGGCGGCGCTGGTGCCGAGCATGCCGCGCCGGCTCTCGATCCGCGCGACGAATCGACGTCGCAGGCGACGGGTCGTGAGCACAGCGTACGAGCGTAACCGACATCACTCTCGTTAACTGGCCCCGCAAACATTCTTCGAGTACGTTTATACGCAGCTTGACAATCTCATGGCTTCTTTTAAGCTTCTAGTCAGGAAAAGACAGTGGGTTCGACGGGTAGATCAATCCCGCCGAAACCTACGTGCGAACTCGGCGGGGGTCGTGTCGCATCGGTCAGATACAGCTGCAGTAGCTCGATCAGCTAGTGCCCACCGAACTCGAACATCTGGAATGGATATGTTGAATCGTCAGAATCCCCGCGTCAGTGTCGTCATCCCGACTCTCAACGAGGCCGCGAACCTTCGCCATGTCCTCCCCTTGCTGTCCCACGAATTCGAGCTCGTACTGGTCGACGGCGGATCCACCGACGGAACCATCGAAGCCGCACGCGAGATTCGCAGCGACATCCGCGTCATTCAACAGACCCGTAAGGGTAAGGGCAACGCGCTCGCCTGCGGCTTCGAAGCTGCCACCGGCGACATCATCGTCATGTTCGACGCGGACGGCTCTGCCGACGCGGCCGAGATCCCCCGGTTCGTCGATGCCCTGATCGCCGGTGCCGACTTCGCCAAGGGCAGCCGGTTCTGCGAGGGCGGCGGCAGCCACGACATCACGCCGCTGCGCCGCGCCGGCAACGGTGGTCTGCACCTGGTGGCCAACACGCTCTTCGGCACCCGTTTCTCGGATCTGTGCTACGGCTACAACGCCTTCTGGCGAGACCTGGTGCCGGTCCTGGATCTGCCCGTGGTCGATCAGCCGGGCAGCGAGGGAATGATGCTGTGGGGTGACGGATTCGAGATCGAGACCATCATCAACTGCCGCTTCGCCGAGGCGTCCGTACGGATCGAAGAAGTGCCGAGTGTCGAGCTGGCGCGCATCTACGGCCAGAGCAACCTACGCACCTTCTCCGACGGCTTCCGGGTGCTGCGCACCTTGATGACCGAGCGCATGCGCGCCCGCAGAATCTCCCGCAAGCACATCGCTCGTCCGTCGCGTGAGTCGATCGATGCCCGCACCGACATGGACCTCGAGTTCGAGGTCATGGAGTCGTTCGGCGAGGTCATCGAGCTCCGCGAGAGAACGGCGTGAGTCTGCCGACTTCCTCGGTCGTCATCTGCGCGTACACGTTGGCTCGATGGTCCGAACTGTGCACTGCCGTGCGTGCAGTTCTCGATCAGAGCGTCGCTGCCGACGAGCTGATTCTCGTCGTCGACCACAATCAGCAGCTGGCCGAGCGCGCTCGAGCGGAATTCCTACCGCTGAGCGACACCGTGAACGTGGTCGAGAACAGCCACCCACGAGGACTGTCGGGGGCACGGAACACCTCCCTCGACCTCGCCAGAGGTGACATCGTCGTCTTCCTGGACGACGACGCGTCCCCACGCACGACCGAATGGCTCGACGCCATTCTGTCCCATTACTCGGATGATGCCGTGTACGCCGTTGGGGGCTCTGCATACCCGGTATGGCCGGACAAGCGTCCGGCCTTCTTACCGGCCGAGGTAGTGGGTGAACCCGGCGAACTCGATTGGGTCGTCGGGTGCACCTACCGCGGGCAGCCGACGGAAACCGCTCAGGTCCGTAATCTCATGGGCGCGAACATGTCTTTCCGCCGCGCGCCGGTCGTCGAACTCGGCGGCTTCGTCTCCGGAATCGGCCGAATCGGACGCGTTCCGCTCGGGTGCGAGGAGACGGAACTATGTATTCGCCTGCGCCAGACGCATCCCGACGCGCAGATCGTGTTCGATCCCTCGATCGTCGTCGATCACACCGTCAGTGCCGATCGGACGCGACCCCGCTACCTCATCACCCGCAGCTACGCCGAGGGCGTGTCCAAGGCAGCGATCGCCCGACTGATCGGTGCGGGCGACGCACTGTCGTCCGAGCGCGCGTACACCGCCAAGGTTCTGCCGCGTGCTGTCGGCCGTGAGACGAGCGCGGCTGCTCGCGGCAACCCGGCGCGGGCGTGGGGCGCGATGGCTGTGGTGGCCAGCGTCGGGGCCGCGGGAGTCGGTTATGTCCGAGGCAAATTCAGCGTGAGCCGCTAGCGGCACGTGCACGGAACTTCGTAGCCCACTACGAACTTCCACTCACGACCCTCGGTGCCACCGACGCCCGTTCCACGGAATTCAGGGCCCGAACGTGTCCCCTGGGTTTACCGGTGCCTCGGTTGACGAGTGCGATGGTGCGCGGTTCGTTCGGCGCGAGATGGAACCACGAATCGGACGCGTCGAAGCCGTCGACATCGACACAGACGTACTGCGCTGCCCACTCCGAGGACACTGTGAGCTCCCACGTCCCGGCTCCGGTATCGACGACACTCGCGCTCAGGCCCACGGTGTTCTGCCGACTCTGCGCGCCGACGAGCGCGGTGTTCCGGGCTATCTCGACTCCGTCGTCGCCCGCGAACACCACTGTGATCGCCGAGTACGTCCGACTCCCGAAACGGTAGGCGTGATTGGCATCGGTGAACGACCCCACGATGGAGTCCACCGTCAGTTCGGTCGAGCCGTTCGAGTCGACCGATACCGCCCGCTCGAACTGTTGCACGCCGCGCGCGGTGTGCAGCGCCACGCGCAGTGTGCCCGATCGGGCCGGACCGTCGTTGACGAGCTCCACCGAATAGCCGTCGAGACCGTTGTCGCACAACAGCACTGCGGTCGGTGCGCCGGCCCTCGCGAGCGCGTAGAACGGTGCCTTCGGTGCACCGGTGGCGTCGGTGATACCCCACCCGGCACCGGGCACGGTGTCTCGTAACGTCAACACGAGCGCGCCCGCACATCCGGAAGACGCCCGCCGCCACCGACCGAACGCTTCCTCGAAAGCCTCGACGAGCACCGCCCTGCCGTAGTCCAGGTAGAGCTCGGCGTCGTCCCGCCGAATAAGGTGCGGGTCGACACCGAAGACAGTGCGTACGTAGTGATCGCGGACGTCCTCGAAATCCCACGACGAACCGCGATCGCGAGGGACCGCGGATTTCCACTCGGGGTGATGCCCGGCCACCGCAGCAGATCCGAAGAACCTGTCGACCTGCGCACGTTCGGGAGGAACGGAGAAGGCCAGGCATTCCGCAGCGAATCGCACACCCGCGGTACGAATATCGGACAGTGGCCGCAGGTAACCACCCACCCCGAAGTAATGGGCTATACCGTCGCCCACGTGGGTGTGCAATTCGCCGGTCGAGCTGGACGGAGACGACGTCACGTAGGCGACGTCCGGCAGACGATCGGCGAGGAAATCAGGAACGATGTTGTCCAGCATGTCCATTCGCTGATCCTCGGCCGCGAGACCCAGCATCGTCGGTTGCTGCTGCGTTTCGCTTCCGCCGCTGACGACCATCAGGGCCGGATTGGCGCAGACGAGGTCCGCGAACGCGTGCAGCTCTCGGGCGACCGCCGCCGTGTACACCTCGTCGGTGGGCGGGTCGACGGTTCCCAACATGACGTCCTGCCACACCATGATGCCGAGTTCCGCGCACAGAGACCAGAATTCGGCCTGCTCGTACACCAGCGCGCCGACCACGCGCACCATGTTCACGCCCGCCGACTGCAGCTGCACCAACGCTACGTGCAGGTCCTGCTCCGACGACCACAGTCGCACCGGATCGAGTGGAGTCCACGTACCACCGCGACAGAAGATCGGGCTACCGTTGACCACCAACTGCGCGCCGCCTCCGGAGCGATCGAGTACGACGGCGCGAAAGCCGATGTCGCCCACCGGGTATTCCACCCCGTTCACATCCAACGCCACGCGGTAGGTCCTGGGCTGTCCGTGCGTGTGCGGCCACCACAGCTCGACGTCCGGCAGCGTCAGAGTCGTATCGATACGATCGACCGTTCCGATCTCGAACACGCTGTCCCCGATCAGGATTCGCGTCGACGACGCGGAATCCAGCTCGGCGTGCACCGTGACGATACCGTCGGTGCCGCGGACCGTCGTCGACAGACCGACGCCACGAGGGCTCGACATCGGCACCATCGACACCGGCCGCCACGGACCCACCGGAACAGGCACGGGCCCGTACACCGGTGCCCGGCCAAGCATCGTCGTACGCTCGTGCCGCAAACCCTGTGCAGCGATCATCGAGGACCGCCACCGACCACGTGGCCGTCGAGTCTTCAGATGTGCGGCAAGAGATTCGACGTGGACTGCAATGGTGACGGTCGGTCCGCAACCGGTCAGATCGACAGTCTCGGGCACGAACATGGACGTGACGGTTCGCCGATGAACACCGTCCACCCAGATCTGGGCCCGAGTCGCGATTCCGCCGAAGGTCAGCCGCATCTCGGGGTGATCGCCGGTCGGGACGGTGGTCGCGTACCACCAATCGTGTTCGTCCGGAGCACAATCGGTGTCACCGAGCGCGCTCGCCACCGTGCCGGGCACGACGGCGTCGAGCCACTCGAGGTCGGCAGGCAGGTCAGCAGGGTCGAGGATGGATCCGGCGTCGGTTCGGGCCAGCCGCCACGGCACGCCGTCGAGCAGATCGATCACGCGCTCAATGCACCCACGACGATATCCATCGCTGTCGCCCAGTTCTTGCTCATGTCGTTCAGCGGTTCGTCGAGCACCACGGCGCGGCCACGCGCTGCTCGCGCCATCCGGAACTGAACGGCCTTCGCGCCGGACGCTGCGTCGAGGAAATGCTGCGCCGCGTCGCCGGCTCCACGTATCCCGCGGCTCTCGAGGTACTGCACGTAGTTGGCGGCAAGCTCCGCGGTGGCACCGAATTGCCGGAGCAATCCGAACGACCACAGATGAAAGGCGTCGGGCCCGGACGTCTGGACGAGCGGGATGTCGGCCACGATGCGCCGAGCGAGGGCATCGACGGGATTGCCCGGTGCCCTTCTGGACAGATGTGCCCGGGCGACGTCGAGGTCGCGGTCACCGACCCGCGCGTCGAGCACTGCCGCGTCGACTCGAACCTGTTCGACGTACGGCAGCAACACCTCGGCGTGAGGCTCGGGCGCGAGATTGAACACCCCGTCGAAGTCCGCCCCGGTCAGCTCGAAGTAACCCCGGTTGTGGAAGTAGCCCATCACCTTGTCGTCTCGGTTGACGAGATTCGGCACGATGGTGGTCTTGGTGTGCTGATTCCGGTAGCTGGTGCCTGCGGTGTCGGGAAGCCAGAAGCCGTCGACCTCCACCGTGACGTGGGTGCCGTCGAGCAGCCCTTCGACGACGTGCTCGAGAACGGGTCGCCATACGTTCATCTCGGCCACGCCGATGCCGTAGAGCGCGCGCAGATCCTCGGGCAGAATTTTCACGAAGTCCCACTGCCGTCCGTCACATCCGGCGCTGAGCACGAACGCGAGCGCCGGGGTGGGATCGGCACCGAGTGAGTGCAGTACCTCGATCCACAGATCGACGTAGCAGTTGGTCTCGGTCCAGATGCGGTCGTGGTTGTGGATGGGATGAGGCCGGTAGCTGATGGGGTCGAGTTCGAGAACCCGGAGGCCGGTACCGAGCCTCTCCAGCACTGCATCGTTCGACATGACGCGCCTCTCCTACCGGAACAATGTCGGACGGTCCCCGAGCCGCATTTGTCCATATTGCCTGCATCCAGGCCACTCATCGTAGCGAATCGGTTTGTTCTACGCTTCCGATCCGGCGGTAGGATTGTTTTCGACGCACTTACTACTTACTGATCCACCGTTTGAGCGTCTGAACGACAGGAACCCGAAAACGCGGGCAATCACACAACGAACAGTCGGTTCCGCGGCGGTAATGCTGATGCGCAGCTTGTTCGTGTCGACACTTGCATATCCGCTCTGAGCTGGGCACATGCCGAGTGTAGACAACACCTGCAACATTCATGCCCATCTCGGGCGGACACGAGGAGGCACGAGCGCGATGCGCCGTTTCGTTCGCAGCGCAGCGCTGGTCGTGGGGTGGTGTCTCGTCGCCGTAGCTCTCGGAATGTTTGCCGTCCGACAGGTCGGCGTGACCGAGATCACTTTCGTTGCTTTGGTGGTCGGAACTCCGTACCTCGGAGTCGCCACCGTCGCGGCGCTCCTGCTCTTCGCCGCCGCCCGCTCACGTATCGGATCGGCGGTCGCAGCCGTCGTCACCGTCGCCGTCGTGGGCGTCCAGGTGCCGATGTTCCTGGCCGACGGACCGGACAACTCCGGACCGGACCTGTCCGTGTTGACGGTCAACGTGGCGCACGGGGACGCCGATGCCGGCGCAATCGTCGACGCGGTCCGTGATCACGACGTCGACGTGCTCGCCGTCCAGGAACTCACGCCCGAGGAAGTGACCGACCTGAGGGGTGCCGGTCTGGACGACCTGCTGCCGTTCTCCTTCACCGCCGCACTGCCTGTGGCCGACGGCACCGGATTGTGGAGCCGAACACCCTTGACCGACGGCACCCGGCTGAACGACTTCGGCTTCGTACCGGTGCAGGCGAACACCGTCGTCGACGGCACGACGCTGACCCTCGTTTCGTTCCATTCGATGTCTCCCGCGACGCCGCGCCACACCACCCAGTGGGACGCAGACCTGGCGAGGATGCGGGCCATCATGGATACCTACGACAACACTGCCATCGTCGCGGGCGACTTCAATGCCACCAACGATCACCGGCAATTCCGCATGTTGGCATCGGCTCCGTTCTCCGATGCGGCCGACGCTGCGGGGGCAGGACTGTTCCGCACCTTCCCGTCCGAACGTCCGTTGGCGCGGTTGGACCATGTCGTGACCAGTGACAGCGTCCGCGCGCGGTCGGTGCAGCCGTTACCGATCCCGGAGAGCGATCATCTGGCGGTGCTCGCAACGGTGCAGTTGCCGTGACCGTCCCCGGCTAGAAGCGCGGAAGCTGAATGACCGGAGGCGGCGGCAGCTGAATCTGTGGGAGCTGGATCTGCGGCAGACCGGGAATCAGCGGTGCCGGGGCAGGCACAGGAGCCGGTGCCGCGGGCGGCACGTACTCGGGCTCGGAATACGTCTGAGCCGGAGCCTGAACGGGCTCGGACGTAGGCGGCGGTGTTGTGGTCGGCGGTGGCGTCGTCGGCGTCGGGGTGACCCGGGTCGTCGTGGGACCTGCGGTGATCGGCACCGGTGAATCTGCCGGTGCACTGGTCGGGGCCGGCGACCCACCCCCGTATCCGAGGGACAGGCCGAGGGCGGCGACCGCGACGAGACCACCCGCGACCAGCACGGCACCGCGCACCTTGCGCTTCGAATCCGCAGGCTTGTCGGAGTGGGGTTCCGGAGTCAACCAATCGGGTGCACCGGTCAGCGACGCCGGGTCGGCTGCGGGCTGTCGCCCGCCCGACTGCGGATTCGACTGGGGGTTGGACTGCGCATTCGGTTGGGGAACCGGCTGGTGCGGTGCCTCGACGACCGGTGTGGCGAGCAGTGCCGCTCCACGGGCCGCAACCGATTCGGGGTCTGCCGGAGTGACGACGGGTAACCCGACCCAGGCATCGAGTATGGCTCCGACCAGCGGTATTCGGGCGCCGCCGCCGATCAGGAACAGCGCGTCGACATGCTTGGGAGAACGCCCGATGACGTCTCGAACCAGGCGAGCGGAGTACTCGATCGGGACGGTCACCAGTGATTCGAAGGCCTCGCGGGAGATCAGGATGACGCCGCCGTCGCCCGGAAGACACACAGCGCCGCTGGTCGACAATTGTTCCTTGGCGACCCGGCACCGCGCGGTGAACGCGCTCAGTTCTTGGTTGTCGGCAATGTCGACGCCCTGCTTGGCCAACTGGTTGTCGGCGATCAGGCGATCGAAGTCGTCGCCGCTGATGTCGATGGTGCGTTCTGCCAGCAGAACTTGGCCTGTACCGCGGTCGATCACGCTGATCGTCAGACCCGAACTGCCCAGGTCGTACAACGCGATGGTGCCGAGATGCCCCAGCTCGCCCGACGCTTCGAGGTACTGCAGCGCAGCCCGAGCCTCGGGAACCAGTCGATAGTTGTACAGCCGCTGACCGGCCATGGCCTGCTGGATCTCACCGAACTGCTGCTGGTCGCGATACGCCACGCCGGTTGCCTGCACTGGGCCGCCGTTGCCCGGTTGCGAGAGCACCACGCCGATGGACTCAGCGGCCAGTTCCTCGGCCCGGTCCCAGTAGGCGTCGACGGTGTCGTGGTGGAAGTCGAGGCGTCCCGAATCCTGAGGGCGCAGGTCGGGTCGAGCCATGCGCACCGCGCTGGCCCCCACCGACACACCGAGAACTTCGGTCATTACCTGCCTCTTGTCGATTTCCCCGTCAACACACGCCGAGACTTCATGTCACGAACCAGTCTCGATCCCCCCAATTGATCACTGTAGCGCGTCGGTGCGGCTGCGCCGCAGTGGTGCGTTCAGGTGCCCCCTGGGGCACCCAGCCACACCACTACAGTTGCGGCATGCGAGTTCTGTTCGTCTGCACCGGCAACATCTGCCGATCTCCGACTGCCGAGCGCCTTGCGGTCGCCTTCGCCCGTGAGGGCGGATTCGAGCTGACCGCCAGCAGTGCCGGGACACAGGGACTGACCGGGCACGCGATGGACCCGACGGCAGCGTTGGTGTTGTCGCAACTCGGCGGCGATCCCGAGGGCTTCGTGGCTCGACGCCTCACTCCGGCGATCACCGCCGACGCCGAACTCGTTCTGACGATGACCGCGTCGCATCGCGACGCCGTGCTCGCGCTGTCGCCGAGGCACATGCGTCGCACCTTCACCTTGCTCGAGGCGTCGAGCCTGGCCGCGGCGTCGGGCGCACGATCGGTTGCCGCCCTCGCCGACGCGCGGGCCGTCCACAGCGTCGAGACGCTGGATATCGGCGACCCGTACCGCCGCGACCCGTCCGTGTACGAGGAAGCCGGCGAGCTGATCGCGGCATCGTTGCCGAATGTTCTCCGACTGGCGCAGCCGTAAACTTCGACCCACCACGAATTCGCACGCTGCGGTAACGTTCTCGCATCATTGCCGACCACCCGGGTGCGGCCACGGCGTTAGGGTCTGTTCATGCGCGACAAGGTCATCGCGTTGGCAGCAGTGGCGAGTGCCGGAGTAGCCGTCACCGTGGGTCTGGTCATCGGTGCCCTCGGCGGCGCGTTCGACGATTCGAGCCAGGATGTCAGGCCGCCTGCGCTGAAGTCGGACTCCCTCAGTTCGGTCCAGGCGTCACTGACGTCCGCGATCGTCGTGGTTCCGCCGTCGCCCACCTGGCAGGTCGCGGTGCCCACCACCGCCAAGCCGCCGACAACGACGCCGGAGCGGCCTCAGACGACGACGCGGACGCCCCGAACAACCACCAAGCGGTCGGACCGAACTACCACGACCACCACCGACGAGGACTCGACCGACGAGCCCACGACCACCGAGTCGGGCCGGTAGATCTCAGGGACGGCCCGCTGTCAGATCGGGCGCGCTGTCTCCGATTCTCAACGCGGCCACCAGTTCTCGATACAGCGCGTCCGACGCCATGAGCTCCGCATGCGTTCCGCGTGCGCGCACCACCCCATCGTCCATCACCAGGATTGTGTCGGCGTCGAGCACGGTGGACAACCGATGCGCGATGGTGACGACGGCAGCGTCCTCGGCGATGGAACGGATGACCTCGTGGATCGCCGCCTCGGTGCGTCCGTCGACCTGAGCCGTCGCCTCGTCGAGCAGCAGGATCTGTGGGCGTCGAACGATGGCTCGCGCCAACGCGATTCGTTGCCGCTGCCCACCGGACACCGTCGAGCCGATCAGGTCGGTGTCCAATCCCTCGTCCAGAGCGCGGATGGTCGAGTCCAGGTGCACCGACTCGAGCGCCGCCCAGATGTCACCCTCACTGGCGTCAGGGTGACTGAACAACAGGTTCTCCCGCACAGAACCGGGGATCACCGGCGTCTCCTGCTCCACGTAGGACAGTCGAGAGCGCACCTCGCCGATCGTGAGCTCGCTGTACGGCGTTCCGCCGAGCCGTATCTCGCCGCTCTCGGGCGTCAGGAACCGCAGGATCAGAGAGAACACGCTGGTCTTGCCTGCACCGGAGGGACCGACGATCGCTGTGTGGCCACGCGCGGGGACGTCCAGGTCGATTCCTCGCACGGCCGGCTCTCGTCCCGGACCGTAACGTGCTGTCACACTTCGGAATTCGAGCGCCGGAGCAGCGTCGAAAACGGATCGGGTCGGCGCGGGGGTACCTTCCTCTCCCACTTCGACGACGAGGTCGTCGATCTGACGTATCCGCGCCGCCGCAGCCATACCCGCCTGCAGCGCGGTGATGTTGGTGGCGAGGGTGGAGACCGGGCTCATGACCTGAAATGCGTAGAGCAGAAACGCGATCAAGCTGGATACCGCCAGATCCCCGGTGCTGACGCGGTAGCCCCCGAGGCCGAGAATGCCGATGATGGCCAATTGGACGCCGCCGCCCGCGAAGGTCCACGCCAGTGCCGAGATCTTGACGGCGTGCACGCTGTGCCGAGCGGAGGTCCGCGCCTCGGCGATGACGCGTTCGGATTCGCGAGTCTCGGCTCTGCTGGACTTGACCGTTCGGATGGCCCGCAGGGTGCCGTCGAGAATGCCGCCGAGTCGTCCGATCGCTTCCTGTGATTGCCTCTGCGCGATGGCGATCGGAGGCATCAGCCTGGCGAACAACACTGCAATCGCCACGATGGCCACCGCGATCGCGCCCAGCAACACCAGATCCAGAACCGCCATCAGGATCAATGCGCCCACCAGACCCACGACGCTGTTGACTATGGCCACCAGCGCATTCGATGTCGCCTCACGCAGCAGCACGGTGTCCGAGGTGACGCGGGTGACCAACTCACCGGTGGGCCGAGTGTTCAGGCTGCCGACCGTGGCACCGAAATACTTCCGCACGATCGACTTGCGTGCGTCGAGCACGATCCGCTCGGCCAACACCCCGAGCACGATCCACTGCAGATACAGAACGGCCGAGCCGACGACCAACAGGGCCACCAGAACGACGACGGGAACGATCAGCGACGCGTCGGTGCCGAGTCCGTCGAGCACACCCTTGGCGACCATCGGCGTAGCCAACGCCGTTCCGGTACCGATCAGGCCGAGCGTCATGCCCAGGATCAGGGTGCGCCGATGAGGCCGCACGAACTGCCACAACACCCGTAGGTTGGGTACCGTTATTTTCTTCTTCTCGGCTGTCGCGATCTGCACATCGACCATGTAGTCAGTGTGCAGCAACGATCAGCTGGTACCGATCGCGTCCCAGATCATGTGGACCGTGGTGCCGTTCTGGTCCGACGTCACCGCCGCCGTATCGGCCAGAGCCCGCATCAGTGGGACGCCTCGACCTCGGTTGGGATCGGAATTGCGGGTCGCCCAATCGCCGCGGTCGGTCACCTTCACATCGATCCGGCCCTGCGCACCGCACAACACTCGAATATCGAGGGTTCCTCGGTCGGTGTGATCGCGATACGCATGTTCGACACTGTTCGCTATCGCCTCGTACGTCGCCAACACGACGTCGTACGCGCGATCCGGGTCGACGCCCAACTCGTTCAACCAGTCACCGAGTTCACGCCGAAGCTCCGACGCTCGATCCGCATCGGCAGGCTCGTCGGTGAACAGCAGTTCTTCCATTCGCGCACCTGCCGTCGAGATCGAACTGTCGGTACGTGAGTCGTCACCTCCGAAGAGAGTCGCCATCATGAATCCCGTCTACCCAAAACTTCAGGATCTACCCGCATGAATCGCAACGAGCGCCTCGTCGACCGTCGCATAGATGCCGAACACCTCGTCGAGCCCGACCAAAGTCAACGGACGCCCCGTCGCCGGACCGTCCGCCACCACGGCAAACCCGGCACTACCGCCCAGTTGCTGATGCGTCGAAGCCAGCAGCGACATGCCTGCCGATGCGAGGAAACCCACATCGCTGAGATCGATGACCACAGCCGACGGCGACTTCTCGAGCACCAGAGCCACGGACTCGGACAGATCAGGAGCCGTCACCAAATCCAACTCACCCGACACCGACAGAACGACATCCTGATCACGCCATTCAACAATCACATCGAAATGCTGGGGTCCGAGCCCCGATTCGTCCGCAGTCACACGAAGACTTTACCTCGCTCCCCCGCCCCGCCACCGCCGCCGAAGTCCACTCGACGTGACATCGACCCCCCCGCAGGTCCACTCAACGTGACATTGACCCCCGAAAAGTCCACCGAACGTGACATTGAGTCCCCCCCGGGGGGTGGCCTTCGGGTTGGTTTGCCGCCGTCGGCTCACTCAGCCGAGGGGTATCGATCGCATTAGGCTTGTCCAGGTGATCGAGGGCCTGCATTCCATGGACGGTCGCGGTCTGCGTCGTCGCTCGCTCGGGCAGTACGTCGCGGTCGTTGTGGGCGGCGCGGTCGGTGCGGCGTTTCGGTACGAGGTGTGGACGTGGCGGGCGACGCCGCGGTGGCAGTTGTTGTCCACGTTCGGTGTGAATGTGTTCGGCTGTCTGCTCGTCGGTGCTGCGTTGGGGTATCTGTCCGGTCGTCGGGCTCCGGTGACTCGGGCCGGGCTGTTCGGTCTTGCGTGCGGTCTGACGACGTTCGGTCTGTATGCGTTTCAGGCGGTCACCCATCGCGGGGCGTGGAATTCGGTGATCTATCTGGTGGCGACGCCGGTGCTCGCGTTGATCGCGATGGCGGTCGGGGCAGCGATCACGAGACCGGCACGAACGAGCCCGGCGCTGTGACGACGCTGATTCTGGTGGCGGTCGGCGGCGGACTCGCGGCTCTGGGCCAGTTCGTGTTCTCGTTCGCCCTGCGGTCGCGGCGACGGGCGACGGCACTGAATCTGGTGGCGTGTGCCGCGCTGGGGTTGGTGTTCGCTCTCGATCCGCCGGCCGCTGTTCGTTCCGTGGTCGCGGTCGGGTTTCTGGCGTCGGTGGCTCCGTTGGCGGGGACGACGCTGGCGACGATCGGGCTTGCGCGAGATCGTCGCTATCGCTCGGCAGCACTGTTCTTCGGCGCGAACGTGGTGGGTGGAATTGCCGCGGTGATGTTCGGGTTCCTGGCGTGGAAGTCCGGTGTGACGCTCTATCACAAGATTCTGTGACCGGATCCGGTCAGTCGCTTTCCGAATCCTGGCAGGAGCCCTGCACTCCGGCCTTGACGAACCCTGCGATTTGGTACAGGTACGTGAACTCCCATTCGACGAGTGAGAAGTCGTACGCGCGAGGCGTCGGACGCATCGTGACGGTTCCGTCGAAGCACTGATCGAAGATGTAGCGAGCCCGCGGGAGGTGGTATCGCCACGTCACGACGATGACGTGGTTCCAGCCGCGTTCGCGGGCAAGGGTTTCGGTGAACATGGCTTCGCCACGGGTGGTCGAGGGCGACGGCGGAATGCACAACACCTCGAACTGCGACGTGGACGCCGCGCAGGCCTTCCTCATCGTCGGATCGCTGGATCCGTAGGGATCGGACAGCACCACTGTCGTGGCCAGGCCTTGTTGGGCGAGCGAAATGCCGTAGGCCTCACGTCCGTCGTGTTCGCCGCCGAGCACCACGATGGCGTCGGCGGCAACGAGCGGATCCACCCGAGCTTTCGTGAACGCGAGGTAGCCGCCGACACCTACCGACGACACCAGGACAACTGGGATCGCCAGGGCGAGAAACAGCAACCAGCGTCCGCGGAACACCTCACCAGGTTAGGGAAGGCGCTCCGCGAGCGCGCGGTCAGCGACTCATATCACTCGCTGGGCTGCGGCACGGTGACGTTGCAGTCCGTGACCTCGGGGTTGATTCCGAAGTAGTTGAGCGGACCTGCGACGACGGTCAGGGCGATGGTGCCCGCACCTGCACAGTTCTCGGGCGCGTTCTCGAAGTCTCCGCGCTGGTACGACGCGAATGCGCCGATGATCAGCCAAACCAGAACGATCAACGTTACGAACCTCATTGGTGCCCCCTTAGGCGGTCAGCCGCCGTTCGGCTGTCGAAGGGCAGGTATGTCCGATTGTGGCAGGCTTCAAACCACGTCACGTGCGCTTCGACAGAGTCTCCGACAGATAATCGTTGAGGGCGCGTTCCTGTACCCGGTCCAGGGCGCGGGCCAGTTCTGCTTGTGCCGATTTCATGGCAAGGCTGCGCATCTTCTCGAACATCTCGGTGGTCTCGGCTACCTCTCCGGACTTGGGCAACCAACCTGGACCGTGTTTCGCGGCCAGATGGTCGGTCACGCTCCCGACCATCGACTCGGCGATTTCGTTCATTTTCGACGCGGTCCGCTCGTGCTGGTCGAGCAGTCGTTCCAGGGTGAACCCGTACTGGCTCAGGTCGACGAACACCTCGAGCAAGGTGGGGTCGAGGATCTCGGCCTGATCCCCGTCGATCCTGATCAGTTTCGCCTCGATGAGGCGCGCCACGATCGCATCGTTGTCCTCACCGAGAAATTGAGCGATCAATTCGACGGGGATGACCGTGGTCTCGGCCGACGACCACTTTCGAGTCACGATTTCCTGCAGGCCCAGGATTTCTTCCAGGTCCTTGCCTTGCTCCCAGCCCGACAGGAAATCGGCTATGTGCGCCGAGGTGAACCCCCGCTGAAGCAGCGAGTCGATCACCTTCAATCGAGTCAGGTGATCGTCGTTGTAAATACCTACTCGTCCTCGGAGCGTGGGCGGCGGCAGCAGCCCGCGTTCCTGGTACGCCCGCACGTTGCGAGTGGTCGTCTTGGCCTCTCGGGCCAAGTCGTCGATTCGATACTCCACCGAGCTCCCTACCTCCGCCGCGCGTCGACCCTCAGGATATACGTCGACCACGCGGCGGAAGGAGCGGAAGGAAGAGCCGAATCCGACCGTCATCGAAACGACAAGCGTGCTCTCGAGCGATTCAGGAGTGGGCGACGACCTGTGCCGGTTCCTGCGGCAGGTCGACGCGGCGCGGAACCGTGGTGAAATCGCCCTGTTCGACACCTCTGAGTTGGTTGACGTACTGGGTGGCGAAACCCGGGAACATGGTCGCGTTGAAGCCGTCCTCGGTGAGATACCAACTGCTGCAACCGGAATTCCAGGTCGTCTTCGCCAGTTTGCGCTGCAGGTCCTCGTTGTAGGCATCCTGGACGTCCTGGCGTACATCGGCGCTGTGCAGATCTCCTTCGAGTACCAGAGAGATCGCCTCGACGATGTAGTCGATCTGCGCCTCCATGTACACCAATGCCGAGCTGTGTCCTGGGCCTGAGTTCGGGCCGAAGGTGAAGAACATGTTCGGGTACCCCGATACCGCAATGCTCTTGTACGCCTTGGCTCCCGCGCTCCATTCGTCGGCCAGCACGCGGCTGTCGCGTCCGGTGATCGGAATGGGTGTTCCGGTGTTGGACACGTCGAACCCGGTAGCGAAGACGATGGCGTCGAACTGATGCTCGACGCCTTCCACGGTTCGAATGCCCTTGGGTGAGAGCGTCGCGATCGGCCAGGTCACCAACGTGCAGTTCGGCTTCTGCAGGGCCGGGTAGTAGTCGCTGGTCATCAGCAATCGCTTGCACCCGGCCCGGAACCGAGGTGTCAGCTGTCGCCGCAGCCACGGATCGCGAACCTGCTGACGCAGATGCGCGCGCCCGACCAGTTCGACGATACGCGTCAACGGGGTCTTCCACACGACACCGACGGCAACGGACTCGTGCCCCCAGAACCACAGCGACCGCGCCAGGGTCTGCGTCTGCGGGTACCGGGCGTATCGACGCTTGGTGCCTGCCTGCACCTTTCGATTGATCCTGGGCAGCGTCCAACCCGGGGTGCGTTGGAACACCTTGACCGTATCGGCGATCTTCACCAGTTCGGGCACGATCTGCACCGCGCTCGCCCCGGTTCCCACGACCGCGACCTTCTTACCCTCGAAGTCGTAGTCGTGATCCCACCGTGCACTGTGGATCTTGTGTCCCTCGTAGGTATCGATGCCTCGAATGTTCGGCAGGCTGGCATTGGCGAGCGGCCCCGACGCCATCACCACCGTGCGCGCCCGAACATCGGGGTGCCCGTCGATGCTCACGTGCCAATGCCCGGCCGCCTCGTTCCAGATGATGTCGACTACGTTGTGTCCGAATCGAATACGCGATCCGATGTCGAACTCACGCACCATTGTGTGGATGTAATCGAGAATCTCACCACTACCGGAATAGGTGTGCGACCAGTTGGGATTGGGCGCGAAACTGTACGAATACAGCCTCGACGGTATGTCGCAGGCTGCGCCCGGGTAAGTGTTGTCGCGCCAGGTTCCACCGACGGCGCTGCCGCGTTCGAGGATCGCGACATTCTCGATTCCACTGTTGCGCAGTCGGATAGCGGTACCGATTCCGGCGAATCCCGCACCGACGATCACGGCATCGAGTACACCTTCGCGCACATCGAAATCGCTCATGCGACGGGCTCGTAGGTCAGTTCCTTGGCCCAGGTGGGCTCGGAATTGAGAGTCTTGGTCGGGTACCGGCGAGTGAGCTTCACCAGTCCGTCCGCAACGCGGTGGTATGGATGCTTGCGGTTGATGACGATGCTGCTGTGCCACTGCACAAATCGATACATCGGCACGCGGAGCGCCTCGGGGCTACGCTCCCCCACACTGCGGAATCGCTTCATCGCGGTGTAGAGCCGCTCCTCGTCGACACCCATCTCGACGATGTTGTCGCGCATCTTGTTCAGCAGTGGGATGTAGCGCAGCAATCCGACGATGAGGGCCGGGTTCATCCAAGCACCGATGGTCTCGACCACCAGCTTGCGCATCCGGGAATGCCCGAGCAATTCGATGACCGCGAAATCGACCGCCAGATGCCGAGATTCGTCGGAGTTGATCTTCTTGAACACGGCTTGACACACCGGATCGTCGATCTCGTCCATGATGAACTTCACCAGCGCGCCGTCCAGCGCCACCTCGAGCATCGGTATGACGGTGCCCAGCACGGTCAGAGACAGCCCGTCGGAATGCTTGTCGAGCCAGTCGATGACGAGCTTGACGTTGACGTTCGGCTCGGGCATCCGGTCACCGTCGAGCATGCCCCACCGACGCATGAGAGCGAGCTCGGCGTTGGCGTGCTTCTGCTCTTCCGCGTGGAAGTAGCGATAGATCTCTGCGAGAGTCTCGTTCGGTGCCTTGAGCGCCATCGCCGCGAAGCCGCGAGCGCCCACGTTCTCGATCCACATCAGATCGGACATGAAGGGCTTCAGTTTGGCGTGTAGTTCGGGGCTGATGGTCTCGGCTCCCGGGCCGTCCCAGTCGATGTCCGCCAATGCCCACTGACGGTCCTTGATCTTGGTCAACATGTCATCGAAATCCATTGCCATGTCAGGCTCCTGTGGTTGTCGAGGTGAGGGATTCGTTCTTCGCCGGCTGCTGCTCGGCGGGCAGCACACGATTGAGCAAGCCGAGAAAACGCACGTACACGGCGGGCAGCAATCTCTTGAACCGCCAGACGGCTTTGGCGTCGAACTGGGGCACGACGTAGAGCCGGCCCCGGTCGAATGCATCGAGCGTTCGGGCAGCGATCTTGTCGGGAGACCGTCCGGTCCAGCGCATCGCAAACTCGGCCAGCCGGGACGAACTCGCGGTGATCCGGCCGTCGACGGCAACGTTGGTCTTGACGAACGTGGGACACAGAACCGACACCCGCACACCGGTACCCGAGAATTCCGCCGCCATCGTTTCCGACAGGCTCATCACTGCGGCCTTGCCGACGTTGTACGGACCCATCAGCGGCGCAGCGGCAAAGCCGGCGGCGGACGCGACGTTGATGATCCCGCCCTCACCCGCGGCCCGAAGCCCAGGCGTGAACACCTCGCAGCCGTGGATCACGCCCCAGAGGTTGATTCCCAAGGCCCAGTTCCAGTCCTCGAAACCGATGTCGCCGACGGGCTTTCCGCCGATTCCGACGCCTGCGTTGTTGATGAGCACCGTGGTGGGTCCGTCGAACTCGATGCCGGCACGCAGGGCCAGTTCCTCGACGTTCTCGCGGATCGACACATCGCACTCGACGGCGTATCCGGTGCCGCCGAGGGCGTTCACCATCGCGACGGTCTCCTGCGCTCGCGGCAACGAGATGTCGGCGCACATGACGGCTCCTCCACGTCGAGCCAGTTCCAGTGCGAACGCCCGGCCGATGCCGCTGCCTGCACCGGTCACTACCGCTCTCGACCCGTACGAGGGTCTTCCGGCCTTGGTTCTCATCAGCTCACCTGTTCTTTCGAATCATTCTGTACAACTCGGCTTTCGAGCGCATCAGCAATGAAAGCGGCCGCATGCTCGAGCGCCTGGGCAGCCTCAGGGATCAGCCGTGGGAGAGCGTGGAACACGTGCATCTGATCGGGCCAGATCTCGAGTTCGCTTCGTCCGCCGGCCGAGTCGATCATGGCGTGCAGGTGTCGTGCGTCGCCCCGAAGCATCTCGGCTCCCCCGACCTGGATCAGCGTCGGTGGCAGCTCCCGCACACGTCCGAGATCGAGCCGGAGACGCGGGAGACTCGCATCGTGGCCGTCGGTGTACAGCGAGACCAGTCCTCGCGCTGCCTTCGCCGAGATCATCGGGTCCTTGCGGGTGCGTTCCATCCGTTCCGACAGCTCGAAGTCGAGGTCGATCAGCGGCGAGAACAGCACCATCGCTCCCGGTTGCGGTGTACCGGTTCGGTCGTTCTCGATGATCAGATCGGCAGCGAGGTGACCGCCGGCCGAGTCCCCGGCGATGACGACGTTCGCTGCGGAATAGCCCTGGCCGAGCAGCCAGCGGTACGCGGCCTCGAGGTCGTCAGCTGCGGCGGGAAACGGGTGTTCCGGGGCCAGCCGGTAGTCGACCGTGAACACCGGCAGGCCGGTCGCGGCGGACAATCGCGCGGTCAGACCACGATGTGTTCGCGCCGAGCAGATGACGTACGCACTGCCGTGGATGTAGAGGATCACGCGTGGCCCGGGCGTCAGGCCGGGTGCTCGCACCCATTCACCGCGTACCGGGCCGCCGGCTACGAGGTCCACTCTCGTGCCCTTGGGGACGGGACCGAACAGGTTCATCGAGGTGGCGACGAGCCGTCGGGAGAACTCGATGCCACGCCGGGACGTCGGAAGCCGGTTCGTCATCGGACGCAGAGTCAGCCGGGTCATCAAGGCAGCCAGTCGAGTTCGCTGAGACCCCACCTTGGATGCACCGTGAGGCAGGTAGTAGTCGTAGGTGGTCGAAGTCACCACGCCACCTTCACCTCCTATTCGCCATTTGTCAATGGCCTATTAATTGGTGGCGAAGTATGCAACAGTGAGGGCCGACACCGAAAGCGCAAGGGAGCGAGCACACGTGACGATGTTCAGGAGCGCGCCATCGGAGGCCATCGATGTGTCTATCGGCGGTCCCGAGGACAGAATCTTCGAGCTGGAGATCGCCGAGGTGACCCGCGAGACCGAGGATGCGATCTCCCTCGGCTTTGCGGTCCCCGAACACCGGGAAGCGCACTTTCGGTACGAGCCGGGCCAATTCCTCACCCTCGAGATTCCGTGCACCGACGGCGGCACGGTGGCCCGCTGCTACTCCTTCTCCAGCTCTCCGGTACGCGACCGATACCCCACCGTGACCGTCAAGCGAATCCAGGACGGACTGGCATCACACTGGTTGCACGACAACGCTTTTCGCGGGATGCGACTCAAAGCGCTGAAACCGTCGGGCATGTTCGGACCCGAGGGCTGGGACGTGGATTTCGTCCTCATCGCCGCCGGCAGCGGCATCACCCCGATGATGTCGATCCTCAAAACTGCTCTGTTGCAGCACAAGAATCGAATCACCCTGGTCTACGCCAACCAGAACCGCGACTCGGTGATCTTCGCAGAGCACCTGACCGAACTGCAGTCGCGCTTCCCCGAACGACTCGACGTTCACCACTGGTACACCTCGGAATCGGGGTTACCCACCGCTGCCGGACTGGCCTCGATGAACGTGACGACTCCGTCCGACTGCGAGGCCTTCCTCTGTGGACCGACGCAATACATGAACGTCGCCGAGGAGTGGCTCGCTCGCACCGGTACGACGGCGCACAGAACACACCGCGAGGTGTTCTCCTCATTCGACTCGAATCCGTTTCAGGCCAGGGGCGCGTCGATTTCCGACGAACCCGGCGCGAACTCCGTGGCCGCTCAGGTCGAGATCGACGGAATGGAGACCGAGTTCACCTGGAATGCAGACACGAAGCTGCTCGACCGACTTCTCGAGCTGGGTCTCGACCCGCCGTACGTGTGCCGCGAAGGAACATGTGGCGGTTGCGCTTACACACTCACCGAGGGCACCGTGACCATGCTCGCGAACGAAACTCTCGACGAGTACGAACTGCAGCACGGTGTCCGATTGGCCTGCCAGTCCGTGCCCGATTCCACAAGCGTTCGTGCGGTGTTCGACCGCTGATGTCGAGGAGGGCGCTCAGCTATCGAGCGTCAACGTGTGCGGCTCCGAGGTGAAGATAGCGGCCGATCCCGCAGCGCGCGCTATGCCCGCGATACCGCCCCAGACCATCATGGTGAGGTAGTCGATGAGTTCGTCGACCGTCATGGTCCGGTCGAACATCCACCAGTGCGACGCCAACCGCACCGCGCCGATCATGGCAAAGGCGATGGGCATCGAACCGCCCGTGGAGAACTCCCGCTCTCGGAATCGGTCGGCGATGACGGAGGACAGTAACTCCGCGATCAGTCCCTCGGACACGGTGATGATGTCCTGGTTGCCGCTGACTGCATTGTTGGAATGGACGTAGATGTAGATTTCGGGATCTGTGGCAACCGTCGTGACGTAGGCGGAAATCACTGCGCGAGTGAGGTGATACTCATCGAGGTCCTCGGACATCGCGTCCTGGATCCGCGGCACCAGTGCAGTCTCGACGTATCGAGCCATCGCAGCGTCGGCGAGACCCTTTTTGTCCGCGAAGTGTTTGTACAGAACGGTTTTCGAGACACCGTTCGCGGCGGCGATGGCATCCATACCCACGTCGTGTCCATGCTCACGAATCGCTGCCAGTGTTCGATCGAGCAGTTCACGTCGCCGGGTGATTCTGTGGTCGCGCCACCGGTCGCTTCGCCCGTCCACCTTGACCACCGCGCTCATGCCGACTGCGGTACCGCTCGTGATCCCCTCAGCAGAATCGACGCCACCAGCTCCGGATCGTCCGACATCGGAACGTGCCCGAGACCCGGGTACGTCGTCACTTCGGCCTGCGGAAAGGTTCGACGCACGAGCGGTGCCTGATAGACCGGCAGAACCAAGTCACGACGGCCCCACGCGACGGTGACGGGAACGGTCTCGTCGACCGGAATGCTGAAGCGCGGCACTGCATTTCCGGCTGCGTCGATCGCACGGTTGGTGGTGATGCTGAGTGCGTCGATCGTGGCCGTCGCTGCGGGAACTCGCCACGGCTTGGCGTAGAACACGCCGTTGGCGATCGTGCGGCCGACGACCGAACGCATGACGGTAGGTGCGATCGGGCTGATCACTCGAGACAACGCTCGCAACAGTCGGAACACGAGGAGCGCCCGGGTCTGATCCCAGTGTCCGCGAAAGAATCCGGCCGGTGACAGGGCGGTCGCCGAGGCGACCGACCCGCGGGCAGCCAGTTCGAGCGCAAAGTAACCGCCCAGCGAATTTCCGGCCACGTGCGGCTTCTCGCCGTCCACCGCCACGTGCTCGAGGAATCGCTCCAACTCGGCCACGATCCACGGCCCCAGATCGAATTCCTCGGTGGGCAAGTCCGGTGACGCGCCGTGGCCGGGCAGGTCCACCGTCACCACTCGTCGATGCCGCGCCAGTATGTCGACGACACTGTCCCACGCATGTTGTCTGTGCACGATGCCGTGAATGAGCACCAATGTAGGGCCCTCACCCCGGATGGTGTGCGCGAGGGTCAGACCGTCGATGTCGGAAGTCACTGCGTGCCGACCTTTCTCGGCCAGATGCGGTATACGGGCGCGATGTCCGCCCCCGCCACACGGGCGTTGTCCGCTCGGCCGAACGTCATCGATTCCGTCAGATCGTCGAATCGTGCGTCGATCCTGTCGAGAATGTAGTTCTGCCGCACCGACCAGGGACGTTCGGTCCCCGATTTGGGTAGCTCGTTCAAGGAACGCGTGACGTATCCGGAGGCGAGGTCGACGACCGGACGAGAGTCCACGGCCTTGCCCTGTCGGTCCGGGATCGCATGGGTGTAGCCGTGAGACCGCATGTACACCAACAGTTTGGCTACTGCCTGCGCCGTCATGTCGGCCTTGAGCGTCCACGATGCATTCGTGTACCCGATGGACCATGCAACGTTGGGTACGTCCTCGAGCATGTGACCCTTGTAGACGAACTTGTCGTGCACCTCGAGCCGCTCACCGTCCAGAGACAATTCGATACCCCCGAACGCCTGGAGCTTCAATCCGGTTGCGGTGACGATGATGTCGGCGGGGATCTCGTCACCAGATTCCAACCGGATCCCGTCGGCGGTGATCTCGGCTATCCGGTCGGTCACCACGGTCGCGCGGCCGGAGCGAATGGCCTTGAAGAGATCGCCGTCCGGCACGACGCACAGCCGCTGGTCCCACGGGGCATACGTCGGCTTGAAGTGCTTGTCGACGTCGTATCCACGCGGAAGCTGCGCCTTCGTCATCGCCCGGAACACCCTGCGGGCCGTCTTCGGCGCACGTCGACACAGCTGATACGAGCCGACCATCAACAGTGCATTGCGCCACCGCAGTGCACTGTGCGCGAGGGAGTCCGGCAGCACACGCTGAGTGAGGGTGGTGAACGGATCGGTCATCGGCAACGACGCGATGTAGGTCGGCGAGCGCTGCAGCATCGTCACCGACGCAGCATCGACCGCGAGCGAAGGCACCAAAGTGATTGCGGTCGCGCCACTTCCGATGACAACGACCCGCTTACCGGTGTGGTCGAGACCTTCCGGCCACTGCTGGGGATGCACCACCTGCCCGGTGAACTTCTCCATCCCGGGAAGATCCGGGGTGTACCCACCCGAGTAGTCGAAGTAGCCGGTACACAAGAACACGAATCGACTTCGATACGTCCGCGGCACGCCGTCGGACAGCGTGTCGACGGTCCATAGGTCGGTCGACGAATCCCAGTTCGCCGCAACGACGGAGGTAGAGAAGTGCGTGCGCTCGTCTATGCCGTTGGTGTGAGCGGTATCGACGATGTAGTTACGAATGTCTTCGCCATGGGCAAGCAGAGTGTTTCCCTGCCAAGGCGTGTGCGGAAACGAGAACGTGAAGATATCGCTGTCCGAACGAATTCCCGGGTACCGGAACAGGTCCCAGGTACCGCCTGCTCGCTCGCGCCCTTCGAGGATCGCGTAGCTGAGCTCCGGTGCCATCTCCTGCAGTCGATACGCGGCTCCGACTCCCGAGATTCCCGCACCGATGATGAGCACGTCCCTGAAGTTGTCGTGGGTCGAACCGTCGACCTCGGGCCAGGTATCTGCATTCATCGACGCGCCTCGCTGTCTCACCGAACACCATCGCCCGGACGCCGACCGAGCAGCGACACCGCGACTAACATCACATAATGTGCCATTGACTGGTGGCGGTGTCAATGGCAGCCTTCGTGACAACACAGACAGGAGCTGTCATGGACCGCACTCTCTTCGCTGGGTGTACACCCAACGCAACCGGAACCAGTAGCCGATGACTCCCGTGGCGGTCGGGGCTGCGGGAGTCATCGCGCTGATCCTGCTCACGTCGAGAGGATCGGGACTGGACTTCGACCGGCGCTCGTTGTCGACGGCCTACTCAGCGCGTGCGGCGCGCGCACGCCGTAGAACGTGGTGGCCGCGTTCGACGAAGTAGTCGCAGCCCGCCGAGCAGCACAAATACGGCTACTCGTCGTAGTGACCCGAAACACCGTAGTCGGACGTATGTTTCGGACCGTCGAGTTCGACTCATACTTACCGGCGTCGTCCGCGACGTCACCGCTCCGGTTTCCGGAGACGACCTACACGAAAGAGGGATACCGATGGCCGACTTCATCGACAAGGCTCAGCACAAGGCAGAAGAACTGGCCGGGACTGCGAAGGAGAAGGCCGGTGAGGCCACCGGTGACGACAGCCTTCGCGCCGAAGGGGCCACCGACCAGGCCAAGGCCAACACTCAGCAGGCTGCAGACAAGGTTTCCGACGCCGCAGAGAGCGTTGCCGACTCCGCGGCCGGCGCTGCCAAGCAGGCCAAGCACGCAGCTGCAGACGTAGCCGAAAAGGCAGCCGAGACCGCCGCAGACGTCAAGAGCACCGTCCAGGACAAGGTCGAGAACGTCGACGTCGACGACGTGAAGGAGAAGGCCTCCCAGGTCGCCGACAAGGCAGCCGAGAAGGCTTCCGCCGTCGCCGACGACGTGAAGACCACGGTCCGCAACATCGACAGCGAGGATGTGGCCGAGGCCGCGAAGGTCGGCACTCCGATCATCGCCGCCATCGCAGCCGCCGCCGGTGCCGTCGCATTCGTGCTGATCCGTCGACGCAACCGTCGCCGCAGCGCCGCACATTTGTTCGTTCCGTCGAAGCGCACCACCCGCAAGCTCGCCAAGAAGGCACGTAAGCACAGCTTCTGAAGGTGATCACCCGGAAAGCCCCGCCTCGTTTTCAGGCGGGGCTTTCGCTCGTTCTACAGCGGTTTCAGCGCCCGGCTGGGCACCCAGTGTGTGACGGTTTCGCTCCGGTCTCGCGACATCAGTTCGTAGGTGACGCGACCCAACCAATCGCCGTCGACGGTGATGGACCATTCGACCAGATCCCCCGGGACCACGCGTCGAACATCGAAGCCTTCCGGATTGAACTTCGACGCGTGATGTGGCGGTAGCGGGTAGAGGACGTTCAGATCGATCCACACCTTGAGTGGTGGTCTGAGCATCTTGAACGGACGCACGGCAGACGCGGGTCGAGGTTGAGCGCGTCGTGCCATCGTTCGATCATACGTTCGATTCGGACGCAGTCATACCTGTCCCCGCAACGAGAAACGGCCACCCGCACACGAGGTGCGGGTGGCCGTCTTCGATCAGGATGAATCAGATGCCGAGCGATCCTGCCAGGAACGGCCAGGACTTGTGCAGGTCGTCCTGCCAGTAGCCCCAGGAGTGGTTGCCGACCGGACGGAAGTCGACAGTTGCCGGGATTCCCAGCTGGTCGAGACGCTTGGCCAGGTTGGACGTGCAGAAGTTGGTGGCCAGCTCGATGCCGCCGCCGACGATGACCTGGTTGGCGAGCGTCGCCGGGTCGTTCTTCAGTCGCGGGTTGGCGAAGGTGTCGTTCGGGATGCCGGGCAGTCCGCTGCCGGTGCTCATGTAGATCTGGGTGCCGCGCAGCTTCTCGGCGTTGAGCAGCGGATCGTTCTCGCGCCACACGGGGCCGTCGAGCGGGCCCCACATGTTCTCGACGTTTCCGCCGCCGTACGTCTCGACGACGAGCTTGACGAACTGCTGCCCGATCGGGTCCGAGGTCTGCGCGCAACCGCTGTATGCCGCGACACCGGTGAACTTGCCGGGGTACTTGATTGCGATGTTGAGAACCGACGTGCCCGTCATGGACAACGCTGCCAGCGACTGGCGACCGTTGGTGTCGAACTGGGCGTCGATCAGCGGAGGCAGTTCTTCACCGAGGAAGGTGCTCCACTTGTTGCTGCCGAGCTTCGGATCGTCCTGCAGCCAGTCGGTGTAGTAAGACCACTTGCCCTTCTGCGGAGTCACGATGTAGGCGTTCTTGTCCGACAGGAAGGCCTCGGCGTCGGTCTGCGACTGCCACGATGCGGCATCCTCGCCGCCACCTGCACCGTTGAGCAGGTACAGCACCGGACGCGACACGCTCTCGTCGGCGGGACGCTGCACCGTGACCGGAATGGTGCGGTTCATCGACGCGGAGTACACCTGGAGCTGAACCTGGCGGCCGTCGAGGGTGTTCACCGATTCGATTCGCGAGCCGTTGCTCGACTGAGTCGTTGCCGCGGGCAGTTCGTCCGCGGACGCGACGGGCGTCATCAGCGCGGTCGGAAGAATCGCCACTGCGAGGGCGACGGCCGCAGCCGAACCGAATCGCTGGAAGCCGTGTCGTCGAGATCGTGGCACGCTGTTTCACCTTTTCGTCGAGTTACACCGGTCGAGTTTCTACATCGGCCGAAGATGAGGTGACGTTACCTCGAGCAAACGTCCCGAGCGTTATGGACCGGACGAATCCGAGACGCGATCGTGATGCTCGCGCTCGACCCTCGAACCGAGGACGAGACACACCAGGATGACGATCATCGCCACGACAACACCGACGGGAAGTGGCGAATACAGCCAGACAATGGGCGGCACATAGTCGTCGGATGTCCCATCCGTCCAACCGAACACCCGCGGCGGCACCGGTGCCGACACCGAGAACAGCGTCAGTGCGAACGGTACGAGCGGACCGATGGTCGACGCCACCGTGCGCGTCGCTCGTGCCGATCCGACGAGCAATCCGACAGCGATGGGATGCAGCACGCAATAGCACACAGTCCCAACGGTATTGATCGAGTCGTCTCCGATGGGCAGTAGACCGGTGGCCGTCACAACGGTCAGCAGTGCACACGCGGCGGTGGTGAGATCGCGTCGCAGGCCCACTCCCACCGCTCCGACGAACAACACCGCGGCCACGACGAGTACCCACCACGACGCGTCGCCCCACCCGAGCGCATTGACTCCTGATGCCGCTATCGCCAAGCCCGACATCACGTATCGGCCGTCGAGGCCACCGAGGTCGAACGCAACACCGTATGCCACCAAGACGACGATGGCGACGGCGAACATCCACGTGGCCGCCGTCGACGTCGTATTGCCCAGATAGATGTAGACCACGAGACAGACGAATCCCAGCACGAGAGCGGCTACTGCGTCGGAGGTTTCGAGTCGGCCCACGGATGCCCGCCGGACGGCCACGAGCAGCACGACAGTGGTTGCGAGAAGGAGGAGTAGCGGGACCGTGGATTCCACCAGATACGGCCCCAGCCCGTCCATCCACCGACCCTCACGCGGTCCGCGTAGCCGGGAGATCGCGCTGTAGAACAACATCGAGCCCAGCAGTCCTCCTGCAAGGCCGCCCGACGGGAGCCTGCGTCCACCGGCGATGAATCCGCAGATGCCGACCAGAGCGCCGGCACCGAGCGCATTGGTCGTCACCGCTTGGTTGGCCGCGATCGGTACGAAGGACGGCAGCGCCACCAGCAGCGAGCCGAGAACGGTTGCTACGGCAGCCGATATCCGGGGGCGACGGCGATGGACCGCCACGAGCACGAGCACCGCCATCAAAACAGTGATAGAGCCAGCCCATTGCGCGGTGACGAACGCTCCGTACCACTTCCCCGTCGACTCGATGTGGAACACATCCTGGCCGAGGGATTCACGAATCGAATATCCGGCCACGAATCCGCCGATGGCCGTGGCCACTACGGGCAATACGCGATCCGCTGCAATCACGCGTTCAATGTAGAGGGCTTCCCAATCGACGGCCATGTGTGGTCTATTCGACGCGAACCCAACGTCAGGAGTGCGCCATGTTTCGTCGTATCGCCGTCACGGTTGCTGTCGTCGCAGGTGCCGCCGCACTCGGAGTCGGTACCGCCGACGCCGACGAATGGCCCGTCGCGCCGCCGTACCCGAGCCCGACTGCTCCGCAGGACGTCACCGGAGTGTTCCTCACCCCTCAGGACCCGGACTACTGGAATCCCTTCGTCAGCGAGAATCGACTGACGTCCCCGTACGGCAACAGCACTCGCATCGTGTGCACCGGATTCCATGGCGTACTGCTGGAGTGCTGGCAGGCCGACTCGAACGGCAACCCGCACAAGCTCATTCCGCTGAGTATGGACTACCCGGGTTCGACTGGCCACTTGCTCCCCGGCGGCGGTCCACGGCACTTCGTCTATCCCGGCTACATCCCCGGCATCGGCTGACCCTGTCGACACCGCCGGCAACTGATCTGAGTGTCCACAATTCGCCCTGGTAAGCGGGATTTCGTACGAGGGTGACAATAGTGGGCGCTCAGGTCAGTTGTACGGCTTGCGCGCCGTTTCCGGGTCGCCGTAGGTGATTGCCCGTTCACGTCGCGTTCCACTGAGAAGTGTTGCGCCCCAGTTGATCAGCGTTCCAGCTCGGTTGCGTTTACCGGCCAGGAATGCGATGTGGATGACGCCCCACGACACCCAGCCCAGGAATCCCGACATCTTCAGCGGCCCGGCCTGTACCAGCGCGTGGCCGCGGGCGATGTAGGCGGCAGTGCCCAGGTCTCGATACTTGAAATCCGAACGCGCAGAACCGGATACATCTGCTGCGATTGCTGCGCCCGCTGCACGTCCACCCTGCATCGCCACTTCGGCGACACCGGCCAGACCGTTCAACGCCATGATGTCGCCGACGACGAACACGTTGCGGTGACCCGGTACGGACAGGTCGGGCTGCACGGCGATCCGTCCGGACCTGTCCTGTTCGACGCCCAGGGCGTCGGCCAGATTCTTCACGAACGGAACCGCTTCGACGCCTGCGGTCCACAGCACGGTGCGAGTGTCGTGGCGCGTGACGGTCTTCGGTTCGGCCTTGGCCGTCACCTCGACATCGGTGGCCGTGACGTCGGTGACGTGAACGCCGAGATGCGTTTCGACTCCGACCGTGTCGAGGGTGCGCTGGGCCTTCTTCGTCAGGGAGTCGGGGAACGATTCGAGCACTCGGTCACCGCCGTGGAACAGCAGAACGCGCGCTTCGGACGGGTGGATCGAATCGAATTCCTTCGCCAGCGCCCGGGTGGCGAGTTCCCGTATCTGCCCGGCCAATTCGACTCCGGTGGGCCCTCCACCGGCGACGGCGAAGGTGAGCCAGGGGCGACGCTCTTCGGGGGTGGGCAGGGACTCTGCCATCTCGAATGCCGAGATCAGTTTTCGCCTGATTGCGAGGGCGTCGTCGAGGGTCTTCATGCCCGGTGCCCACTGCACGTATTCGTCGTGGCCGTGATAGGCCTGCTGCATTCCGACCGCGACGACGAGATAGTCGTAGGGCAGCTCGAAGGTCGAACCGTCGAATCGGCTGGCCGTCACCACTCCGCCGTCGCCGACGGCGGTGACCGACGTCGCTTCGCCCAGTGCCACATAGACGTTCTTCTGTTTGCGCAGCAGGTGTCGTAGAGGGCTGGCGATCGAGCCCTCGGACACCAGACCGGTGGCGCACTGGTAGAGCAACGGCTGAAAGACGTGGGAGGTACCGCGCTCGAGCACGGTCACATCGACGTCCTCGTTGCGGAGGCGTCGCGCGGCATGAAGCCCGCCGAATCCACCGCCGAGCACCAAAACCCGTGGACGTGCCATGTGAACGTTCTCCCTCGGACCGACCCGTGGAGAAGGACTCTCCGATATTTCAGCCTACTCGAGCCGGGTTCGATTCGACTCACCCCTTCCCACTTATACCCATAGGGGGTATGTTCGAGCTGTCATCCTTATACCCCCAGGGGGTATGAAACCAAAGGCGGAGAAATGGAACTGTTCACCAGCATCTATCGAGTCACCGGCATGACCTGCGGCCACTGCGAGGCGTCGATCACCGAAGAGGTCGGCGAGCTCACCGAGGTGGAGTCCGTGTTCGCGTCCGCCGCCGAGGGCACGCTGACCGTGATCGGTACACGGGCGCTCCAACAGACAGACGTCATCGCCGCGGTCCGACAGGCCGGCTACTCGGCGATCGCGGGTCTCTCCACTTCACACCATTCGTAACCGCGGAACTCGACAGGACCAGCACGATGACTCACACGCACACGGAGCACTCGACACATTCGGGACACGAAGGCCACCAAGGACACAGCGACCATGCGGGGCACGGCGATCACGTCGGGATGTTCCGACGCCTGTTCACCATCATGGTCGTGCTTGCTGTCCCCGTCGTCCTCGCGTCCGACATGTTCGCGATGCTCGTCGGATACTCACTGCCCGACGAGCTTTGGATCCGCTGGATCTCCCCGGTGCTGGGCACCGTGATGTTCGTCTGGGGCGGTTCTCCGTTCCTCACCGGGGCGATCAGCGAAGTCCGTTTGCGAGCTCCGGGCATGATGCTCCTCATCGCGCTGGCGATCACCGTAGCGTTCGGCGCGTCGATGGGGGCAAGTCTGGGCATCCTCGATCATCAGCTCGACTTCTGGTGGGAGCTGGCCCTGCTGATCGTGATCATGCTGCTCGGACACTGGATCGAAATGCGATCGCTCGCGCACACCACATCCGCGCTGGATTCACTGGCAGCACTGCTACCCGACACCGCTGAACGCGTCGAGAACGACGATGTCGTGCCGGTACCCCCGGACCAGCTCCGGCTCGGCGATGTCGTCGTCGTCCGCCCCGGAGGGCGGGTACCTGCCGACGGCACCGTCGTCGCCGGATCGGCCAGCATGGACGAATCGATGATCACTGGTGAATCACGGACTGTCCGTCGCGGCGACGGCGATCAGGTCGTTGCGGGGACAGTGGCCACCGATTCCGGTCTTCGCGTTCAGGTGACCGCCGTCGGGGAAGACACCACCCTCGCCGGAATCGGCCGGTTGGTTGCCGACGCCCAGAACTCGACCTCGCGGGCTCAGCGCATTGCCGACACCGCTGCGGGGTGGTTGTTCTGGTTCGCGCTCGGATCGGCAGGCATCACCGCACTCGTGTGGACATTGTTCGGGATGCCCGACGACGCCATCGTCCGCACGATCACGGTGCTGGTCATCGCCTGCCCGCACGCACTCGGTTTGGCGATACCGCTGGTCGTCTCCATCGCAACCGAACGAGCCGCCCGCGGCGGTGTCCTCGTCAAGGACCGGCTCGCACTCGAAACCATGAGGGTCGTGGACACTGTGCTGTTCGACAAGACCGGCACCCTCACGATGGGCGAACCCACTGTCACCGCCATCGAGGTGACCGCCGGCCGCAGCGCCGACGAAGTCCTCGCTCTGGCCGCTGCCGCAGAAGCTGATTCCGAGCACCCGTTGGCGCGCGCCATCGTGGCCGCTGCGAGGCACCGAAAGCTCACCGTCCCGGCGGCCACGGACTTTCGATCGTCACCGGCGATCGGGGTGTCCGGCGAGGTCGACGGGCACCGCATCCAAGTCGGCGGGCCCGCTCTGCTCGAGCAGGCACACGCGGCCGAACTCGGGGTCGCCGATCGATGGCGCGAAGGCGGGGCGATCATCTTGCATGTCCTCACCGGCGACACCGTCATCGGAGCGCTCGCCCTCGCCGACGAGATTCGACCCGAATCACGCACTGCGATCGACGCGTTGCACGCCCGAGACATCACGGTGGTGATGATCACCGGCGACGCCGACGCCGTCGCGAAGTCCGTTGCCACCGAACTCGGTGTGGACCGATACTTCGCCGGAGTGAAGCCGGCGGACAAGTCGCACACCGTCGCGACCCTGCAACAGGAGGGACGCACCGTCGCGATGGTCGGCGACGGGGTCAACGACGCACCTGCCCTGGCGCAGGCCGATGTCGGTATCGCGATCGGAGCCGGTACCGACGTCGCGATCGCCTCAGCAGGAGTGATCCTCGCCAGCGACGATCCCCGATCCGTGCTGTCGGTGATCGAACTCTCCCGCGCCTCGTACCGCAAGATGAAGCAAAACCTCTGGTGGGCAGCGGGATACAACCTGATATCGGTTCCGCTCGCGGCAGGAGTGCTGGCACCGGTCGGGTTCGTGCTCCCCATGTCGGTCGGTGCTGTCCTGATGTCACTGTCGACGATCGTCGTCGCGGCCAACGCGCAACTACTCCGTCGACTCGACCTCTCCCCCGACGCGGTGACCGGCAGACCTGTGGACTGAACCATCGACGACGTCGAAGTCCCGAAGCACGGACGAAGGCCGCACCCCCGATGAAAGGGTGCGGCCTTCGTGTGGATTCAGATCAGCCGAGCAACGTCCGCATTTTGTCGATTTCCTGCTGCTGAGTTGCCACGATCGTGCGGGCCATCTCCTGCGCGTCGGGGTTCGAGCCGTCCGCAATCTCGTTGTTCGCCATCTCGATCGCGCCCTCGTGATGCTCGATCATCATCGTCAGCCACTGACGGTCGAACTCCGGGCCCGACAGACCGGTCAGGGCGTCCATGTCCTGCTGGGACATCATGCCCATACCCGAGCTGTGGTCCATTCCGCTCATCTCACCCATGTCCGACTGGGGTGCGGGCTGACCCCATTCGGCGAGCCAGGCCGTCATCCGGTCCATTTCCGGTTGCTGCGCGGCTTGGATCGCCGACGCCAGTGCCACGACGTCCGGATTGCCGGTGCGACCTTGAACCATTTCAGCCATGTCGACGGCCTGCGCGTGGTGCGGGTACATCATCCGCGCGAACATGACGTCGGCGTCGTTGAACTCCGCCGATGCCGATGCCGAATCCTGAACGGAAGCCGATGAGGTAGTCGTCGTCGACGAATCCGACGTGGTGTCGTTGCTGCAGCCGGCGACGAGGAATGCGCTCACGGTGGCGGCAGCCACCGAAGCGACGAGTGCTGTACGCATGTGAATCTCCTTGAACGAGTGTGTAATAGAGGGCTCTAGGTATGCCGATCCGCCGGTGGTCGTGCGTCCACCGGGCTCCCTGTCACACTCGCAAGGTCACCGATCTGTCCAACTCCCACAGAGTCCACGGCGGCGCACGCTCCGATATGGAATGGACGCGCCCACCGATCCCGTCCTCCGACATGATCGGGTGGGCGACATCGACGCTCGTCGCCGGGACCGACAGCGCAGCCCACGACACGGTGGTTCCCACGCACGGATGCATCATCTGATGTGCCGACGGGCAGTCGTGCTCACCGACTGCCACCTGAACCGGGTCCTCGTGGTGCGTCGCCGACGCCATGGCCGCATGCTCGCTTTGTGCCGACATGGTCGGCGTCACCGAATGCATCAGCAGTACCCCGAGGATCGTCAGCGCGATCAGCAATCCGGTCGCCGAGGCAAAGCCCGGGCGACGGCGTCGGATCACTGCATGCATGTCACCGACGATAGCAAGACATACCCCCCAGGGGTAGCGGTCAGGGCATTCCGGCTCGAGCCGAGGGACTTCCGACTCTGTCTGCGCTCCAGCGAACCGGCCATGCTCGAGGTGTACCTGAACACGACAGTCAACGGACGGGAATACAACATGAATGCATCGAGTCGGGTCGTCGTCGGAGTCGACGGATCTGCCACATCGCTCGACGCGGTCCGTTGGGCAACGCGCGAGGCGATACGACGCCACGCCCCGCTCGAGTTGGTCACGTCGTCACTGTTCGCGCCGGGAACCTACGGCGATGCCATCAGCCTCCGGATCGGCGCGTTCGCAGATCCGGACGTCGAGGCCAAGCGGGTCCTGACCGCTGCGGTCGACGTTGCGCACAAGACCGCGGCAGGCAATTCGCTGATTCTCGACACTCGTCTCGAACATGGCTCGGCTGCACGCAATCTGACGCACTTCGACGTCGCGCCTGCCTTGATTGTCGTCGGTTCGAGAGGCCTCGGTGAGTTCACCGGCGGATTGGTCGGGTCGGTCAGTACCGCCGTCGTGTCACACGCCAAGTGCCCTGTTGCAGTGATCAAGTCGAACACGGTCAGCGACGGGCCGGTGGTCGTGGGTGTGGATTGCACGTCCAACAGCCAGCCGGCCATCGGATTCGCGTTGCGCGAGGCGTCGATGCGAGGTGTCGACCTCGTTGCCGTACACGCGTGGAGCGATCTCGAGCTCGGGAGCGTGCTGACCCGCGACGAAGAAGGTCCGTGGGCCGACTCCGAACTGGCAGAGAAGACTTCGCTGGCCGAGAGCCTGGCCGGATGGTCGGAGGACTACCCCGACGTCACCATCCGCCGGGTGGTGGTTCAGGACAGACCCGTTCGCGAACTGGTCCGCGCCTCCGAGAGCGCGCAGCTGATCGTGGTCGGGAGCCGCGGCCGGGGCGGCTTCGCCTCGATGCTGCTCGGATCGACCTCCCGCGCAGTGCTGCATTCGGTCGATGTTCCCGTCGTTGTCGTACCCACGAACCGATGACCGCGTCCACCACCGAGACCACCTACAGCTCCGATGAACTCGACGCCGATCTGCGCTACTGGGCTGCCGCGAACTACCTGACGGTCGCCCAGATCTACCTGCAGGACAATGTATTGCTACGGCAACCACTGACGGTGGAACACATCAAGCCCCGACTGCTCGGGCACTGGGGCACCAGCCCCGGTCTGTCGATGATCTACACGCTGCTCAATCGCCTCATCTGCCGAACCGGTTCGGATTGGCTGTATGTCACCGGTCCCGGTCATGGTGGCCCGGCGTTGGTCACGAACACCTATCTCGAAGGCACGTACAGCGAGATCTATCCCGACATCTCGCTCGACAGCGACGGTGTGCGTCGTCTGTGTCGCCAATTCTCCACTCCCGGTGGCATTCCGAGCCATGTGAGCGTGCAGACCCCCGGCAGTATCCACGAGGGTGGCGAGCTGGGGTATGCCCTGATCCACGCAGCGGGCGCGGCGTTCGACAACCCCGATCTGGTGGTCGCCTGTGTCGTCGGCGACGGGGAGGCCGAAACCGGTCCGCTGTCGGGTTCGTGGAAGATCCCGGCGTTCCTGAATCCGGTTCGTGACGGCGCAGTGCTGCCCATTCTGCATCTCAACGACGCCAAGATCTCCGGCCCGACAGTGCTCGGGCGCAGCACCGATCAAGTGGTTGCCGACTACCTCGGCGGTCAGGGTTGGGCACCGATCTTCGTCGAGGGCGACGATCCGCGAGAGGTGTTCCCGGCCTTGCAGTTCGCTCTCGCCCGCGCCCACGACGATATTCGGAGAATCCAGCGTGCGGCCCGCGGCGGCGAGTCGCACCACGGAAGTGCATGGCCTGCAATCGTCTTGCGCACCCCGAAGGGCTGGACCGGGCCACACGAGGTGGACGGCAAGCTGATCGAGGGAACGCACTGGGCCCACCAGGTCCCGCTGTCCGGCGTCCGTGAGAACCCGTCGCATCTGGCGCAGCTCGAGCAGTGGTTGCTCTCCTACGATCCAGGATCACTCTTCGACGACAACGGCGTACCCGCGGCGCACATCCGTGAACTCACTCCGACGGGCGATAAGAGGCTCGGGGCCACTCCCCACGCCAACGGCGGTGTGCTGTTGCAGCCCTTGGTCATTCGTGAGCTCGAGAACTACGCTCTTACGATCGACTCCCCGGGACGCGTCTCACACGAGACGACCACCGTACTCGGGGAGATGATGCGGGATATCTACCTCGACAACGCACGACCCGACGGCGGTGGCACTTTCCGCCTGTTCTGCCCCGACGAGACCGCCAGCAACCGTCTGCAGGCCGTGTTCGAGGCCACCGACCGATGCTGGCAGCTGCCGACCACCGAGTTCGACGACAACCTGGCCGCCGACGGCCGCGTCATGGAGGTGCTCAGTGAGCATCTGTGTGAGGGCTGGCTCGAGGCGTACCTGTTGTCGGGCCGACACGGATTGTTTGCGAGCTACGAGGCGTTCGCGATGGTGAGCGTGTCGATGCTGATCCAGCACACCAAGTGGCTGCAGCATGCGGCCACTCTGGCCTGGCGAGCACCCGTCGCCTCGTTGAACGTGCTGCTCACCAGCACGTGCTGGCGCAACGACCACAACGGGTTCAGTCATCAGGGGCCCGGACTGATCGACGCGGTGATTCCTCTGGCACCGGATGTGGTGCGCGTGTGGCTGCCACCGGACTCCAATACTCTTCTCGCCGTTGCCGACCACTGCTTTCGCAGCCGCGGACACGTCAACGTGCTGGTGGTCGACAAACAGAGCCATCCCCAGTATCTGACGCTCACCGAGGCTCGCGCACACGCAGCAGCCGGTGCCTCGCGGTGGGACTGGGCCGGTACCGAGAACACCGCTACTCCGCGCGATCCTGAGATCGTGCTGGCCTGCGCCGGCGACGTTCCGACCGAGGAGACTCTCGCTGCAGCGGACCTGTTGCGTAACTGGACACCCGAGCTGAAGGTGCGCGTGGTCAACGTCATCGATCTGATGGCGCTGCTACCCGTCGCCGATCATCCACACGGGTTCTCGGAGGATCAGTTCGCCGATCTGTTCACCGACTCGGTCGATGTCGTCTTCGCTTTCCGCGGCTACCCCCGGGCGGTGCACCAGCTGCTGCACGGCCGTCCGAACGCGCAGAGATTCCACGTCCGCGGCTTCATCGAACAAGGCACTACGACAACACCGTTCGACATGGTGGTGCTCAACAAGATCAGTCGCTACCACCTGGCGATCGAAGCACTCGACCGAGCACACACGGCGCCGGCCGGTGCCGAGGAACTGCGGCAGCACTGCCGGGACCAACTGACCCGGCACGACGCCTACATCCGGAAACATTTCGAGGATCTACCCGAGATTCGCGAATGGCGGTGGTCGTGACGGATCGAGTGCTATCCGCGAGCGATGATCAGCGGACAGTCGACGCGGTGGGCCAGTGACCGAACGGTGGATCCGAGCAGCTGGCCACTGAAACCCGTGCGTCCGCTCGAACCGACCACCACGGCCTCTGCGCGCACCGCCGCGCCGAGGATGCGTTCGACGACGTCGCCGCGCAGCACTGTCTGCTTCACCACCACGTCGGGATACAGCTCGCTCCACCCGGACAGGTTTTCGGCCAACACGGTTCGGCCGTTGGACACGATCGCCTCGGACTTGTCCGACGTCGACGCGTCGGGTGCCGAGACGAGTCGGTCCGTCGACACGTGGACTGCAACGAGGCCAGTGCCCCGAAGCGAGGCCTCCTCGAAGGCCAGCCGGACGGCCTCCTGGTTGTGCGCCGAGGCGTCGACTCCGAGGACGACCGGTCCCCGTGCCGAATGTAATTCCACGCTGCGCGGCACGATGACTACCGGACAGCGCGCCTGCACAGCCACTGCCGTGCTCACAGAGCCGAGCAGCTCGGCGAAGTACTCGCCGTTGCCGCGTGAGCCGACCACCATCATCGACGCGGTGGCGGACTCGTCGATCAGCGCCTGAACAGTCGGTCCGACAATCGGTTCGATCATGATCGTCAGCGCGTCGGGTTTCTCGACCGACCGCCGCGCGACGAGGGATGCCGACGTCAGAATAGACTCCGCACGTGCATTCTCCTCGGAGCCGAGGTGCGACGGGAGTGCGACGAAACTGGTGTAGAGGGCCCTGATTTGGTACGCGGACACCAGCTTCAACGGTGCTCCGCGTAATTCGGCTTCGCGTGCGGCCCAGCCGACCGCGTCGAGTGACGAACCGGATCCGTCGACGCCGACGACGATCGCCCTCGCGTTCACGGTACTCATGCGTGCGGCACAACGAGGACGGGGCATTCGGCGTGCCGCAGGACTTTCGTCAACGTGCTTCCCGGCACGCGATCGCGCTCGTGCCCCACCACCAGCAGCTGTGCAGTGTCGGACACCGCGACGAGTTCCGATCCCGCATCGGCCTCGGCGTAGACCGACGCGACCCGCACCGAAGGATAGTCGGCGCTGAAGGGTTCCAACCGGACGTCCATTGCCGACTCGGGGTGCAGATGGTCGACCGGACCACCGATGGCGCTGGCGCTGGCCAGAATGGTCGAGACAGTCTGGGTGTGCACGGCCAACACGGTGGCCCCGCGCATCGACGCTTCGTGGAATGCCTGCGCCACAACGAGATCCGATGCCGAAACCTTCGCTTCTCCCAGAGCGGCGACGACCGCGCCGTCGCGCTCGGAATCGAAGGTGTGCACAACGGCCACGGGGTTCGGTGAGCATTCGACCACCGTGCGCACCATGGATCCGAGAACCCGTGCAGCGATCGAATTCTCGGTCTTGGCACCCAATACGATCAGGCACGCAGACGCTGCTTCGGACAGCATCACCGTTTCCGGGACACCCTGTAGAACAACAGCTTCCGCGATGACGGTCGGGTCGCTCGTCCGCGCTATGATCGCGGCCTGGTCCAAGACGGTGCGCGCATAGTCACCGTCCACGTCGGGTGCCCCGTATACCGTTTCACGCTGCATCTGGGGTTCGATCACATGTACCAGTCGCAGTGATGTTCCTCGGCCTCGCGCCTCACGCACAGCGAAGCGCACTGCATCGAGCGCGGCCGTCGATCCGTCGATTCCGACCAGAACGGGTCCGGTGGTGTGTGAGATGTTCATCGGGTTCCTCTCGGTGGTGCGACGCAGGATCGGCACCGTCACCGAAAACGCTACGAGCTCATCGCCACTCGCGGTAACGGCCGGAGGTCATCGAAAGAGGTGACCAACGACTGGAGCCGTCAGGGCAGCGGTACCGCCCACGTCACATCGGTGCCGCTGCCGGAGGCACCGGGGCAGACGGTCATGGTTCCGCCGCACTCGGCCGCGCGGGTCCCCAGGTTGGACAACCCACTGGTGGTGGTGTTGTCGGGCATACCGATTCCGTTGTCGGACACCACGATTTCGAGCTCGTTCCCCACCGACAGAGTAACGGTCACAGTGTCGCCCTGGGCGTGATGAACGACGTTGCTGACAGTCTCGCGGACAACGGCAACGGCATGATCTGCGAGTTTGGTGTCGACGACCGACAGTGGTCCGAACATCCGCACGACGGCACGGATATCGACGTTCTCGGTAAGTTCGAGTACTGCGCTGTTGATACGTTGCCGCAACCGTGTTGCGGAGTGGGATGTGCTCTGCAGGTCGAAAATGGTCGTCCTGATGTCCTGCACCGTGTCCTGCAGGTCGTCGATCGTTCTGGACAGACGCTGCCGTAGGTCCGGGGACTCGGTGCGCTGCAAGGTGCTCTGCAGCGCCAATCCTGCAGCGAAGATCCTCTGAATCACGTGATCGTGCAGGTCACGGGCAATACGATCCCGGTCGGACAACACGTCGAGTTGATGCATTCGCCGGCTGGCGTCCGCGATCTGCATCACCAGCGCGGCCTGGTTGGCGAAGTTCGAGACCAATTCGAGTTGGGTCTCGTCGAACGGTCCCCGCCCCGCGGCGCGCAGAACCACCAGGACTCCACTGACGCCCTCTGCCACGCGGAAGGGTGAAATCATTGCGGGTCCGAAAGCAGAGCCCAGTTCCTTGACCCCGTAGTCGAGTCGCTCCTTCCGCAACGCAGTTCGACGCCGAAAGGCTACTCCCGAGCTCGAGCCCTCGATCGGAACGACTGCCCCGATCATTCGATCGGCCCCGAGTCCCTCGCTGACCGTGACGACGAGTTGCGTGACATCCCCGAAGGCTTGGTCTGCGTCCTCGGGTACCGCGATGAACGCCGCATCGGACCCGGTCAGGTGCAACGACTTACGCGCCACCATCTGCAGCACTTCGTCGATGTCCGTCCCGGAAAGGAGCTCGGTGCCGATGTCCCGCGTTGCCTCCATCCACGCCTGACGCACCCGCGAGTCCTCGTACAGCCTCGAGTTGTCGATGGCGATGCCGGCGGCGGACGCCAACGCCTTGGTGACGACTTCGTCGTCCTCGGCGAACTGCTTGCCGCCCTTCTTCTCGGTGAGATAGAGATTGCCGAAGATCTCGTCGCGAACCCGAATCGGCACTCCGAGAAAGGTTTTCATCGGGGGATGGTTGGGCGGGAAACCCACCGATTCCGGGTGCGATGTCAGATCGTCCAGACGTAGCACTTTCGGTTGGTCGATCAACAGTCCGAGTACCCCGCGGCCGGTGGGGAGCGGGCCGATGGCCACCCGGGTGTCCTCGTCCATGCCGTAGTTGATGAACGCACTCAATCCGTGGCCTTCTCCGCGCACGCCGAGCGCACCGTACTGGGCGTCGACGAGCTTGACGGCCGATTCCACGATCGAACGCAGCGTCACCTCCAAATCGAGTCCCGAGGTGATGACGAGCATCGCGTCGAGCAGACCGTCGGCTTGAATCCTCGCATCGGCGATGCGACCGATACGATCCTGCACCTCGGCAAGCAGCTCCCCGAGCCGGAGTTGCGGTAGCGAAGACCGGGTTTCCCCGTGCTGGTCATCCATCCCGGGACCCCGGTTTCCGATGAGCAGGCGGATCGCCGTCGGCGAGCTTCGACGCATACACCGCAGCTTGGGTGCGGCGTTCCATCCCGAGCTTGGCGAGCAGCCGAGACACGTAGTTCTTCACCGTCTTCTCCGCCAGGAACATCCTGGCCGCGATCTGTCTGTTGGTCAGGCCCTCTCCCAGCAGATCCAGCAGGGTGCGCTCCTGGGGCGTGAGGTGATCGATAGGGCCCGATGACGCCGTCCCGGCTCGCAATTTGTCCATCAACGCCGCGGCTGCACGGTTGTCGAGCAGCGACCGGCCGGAACCGACGTCCTTGATCGCGCGGGTCAGTTCCATGCCGGTGATGTCCTTGACGACATAGCCGCTCGCGCCCGCGAGTATCGCGTCGAGCATGGCCTGGTCCTCGGTGAACGAGGTCAGCATCATGGTCTTGAGGTTCGGCAGTCGATCGAGAAGCTCACGGCACAGTTCGATGCCGTTGCCGTCGGGTAGCCGCACGTCGAGCACCGCGACGTCGGGCTGCAGGGCCGGAATTCGGGCCAGCGCTTGCGCGCAACTGCCTGCCTCGCCGATGACCTCGAGATCGGGATCGGAGTCGATGAGGTCGATCAGACCGCGCCGCACGATTTCGTGATCGTCCACCAAGAACACCGTGACCACGTCGACACCCCTCTACCTGCGTCCATGTCGGACGCCTCGACCTGTGAGCCTACGGGGGACGGGCGGCGGTGGTCCGACCTTTCGTCACCGAAACAGAGGACCAAAGTCCTCGGTCCAGGTGTTGTTGTCCTGCCGCGCCCGAGTCTGTGCGGGGCGTCTGATGGATATTTCGACACCACGACCGAGGAGGAAATCGATGGGTCCACTTCCGACCATCGTCGGGGTCGACGGTTCGGCGGCGGCTCTGGACGCGGTGCGTTGGGCCGTTCTCGACGCACGATTGCACCTGTCCGATCTGCTTGTCGTCTCGGCGACGTCGCTGCCCAAGGTCTTGACCGGGTTGGGCGTCCTCCCCGATACCGTGGTGCACCAGGCCAGATCGGAAACCGACCGAATTCTCAGCGAGGCCCGGGAGACTGCGACTCGTGGGACGGCGACAGTCACCGTCGATACCGTCTCGTCCGAAGCCTCTGCGGTGTCCACATTGCTCGAACTGTCCGAGACGGCCCGCATGGTGGTCATTGCCACGCGGGGGCTCGGTGGCACCGAGCAGCGGTCGTTGGGCTCGATCGGGTTCGCCGTCACCACTCATGCTCGCTGCCCGGTCACCGTGGTGCGTGGCTGGACCGACGGCGGTCTCGACCACGCGATCCAACCGGTGGTCGTGGGCGTGGACGGCACCAAGGCGAGCGCTGCCGCAATGACGTCGGCGTTCGAGGAGGCGGATGTTCGATCGGCACCACTGACTGCGGTGCACTCCTGGTCGGACACGGATCTGTCGATCGGCTTCCCGATTCGAGGAATGGAGTGGCCGGACAACCGACGCGCGGCTGCAGATCACTTGGCGCGGCTGCTCGAGCCGCACACTCGACTCCATCCGACGGTGTCGGTGCGGTCCGTGGTGGTCAAGGACAAACCGGTGCAGGCACTTCTCGATCACGCCCAAGGTGCTCAGCTGGTGGTGATCGGTAGTCACGGACGCGGCGGCTACGCGGAGATGATGCTCGGCTCGACCAGCCGGTCGGTGCTGACGCGAGCGCACTGCCCGGTCACCGTCGTGCCGTCGCCCGCTCGCCTCGCCGCTGTCACCCACCGGCCCAGCATGTGACTGTCCCCGACCGGACAATGCCGTTCGTCGACCTACGAGGGTCCTAATGCCCTACGACGGCCGAGCCGAGCCGAGCACGCTGTGTCCATGAGCCGACCGAACAACAACGCCTCTGTTCGCGCAACACGCTCGATACCCGAGGACCTCATGAAGACGACACCGACCACATTGGTGGGGAAGTTCGACCGCTCGAACCTGTCGTGGTTCGAGTGGATCGTCTACCGACTCGTGCGCGGGAGTCGATCACGATGAGCTACGCCATCGAAGTACGCGCACTGAGCAAGAGCTACGGCGGGAAGCTCGTCATCGACGACCTGTCGTTCGTCGTCGAACCCGGCACTGTCACAGGCTTTCTCGGCCCCAACGGATCGGGTAAGTCCACCACGATGCGATTGATCGTCGGATTGGATCGCCCCAGCGCGGGCACCGCACTGATCGGGGGCGTCGAGTACGCGCAGCTGTACCGCCCACTACTCACGGTCGGCACCTTGCTGGATTCCGAGGCCGTCCACCCGGGCCGGACCGCATACGACCACTTGTTGTATCTGGCTCAGACTCAACGTATCCCGGTCACACGCATCATCGACGTACTGAAGCTGGTCGGTCTACGCGACGTCAGTGGCGGCGCGCATTCTGCACCTGAATCGCTGCATTCATCACTGCTCGATTCCTTGTGAGCACACGCGCTGGTCCAGCGCGTGTCTGCCCTCGAGCAACCCTACGGCGAATCGAGCCCATGGGGAACACTCGTCGAGATCGGAGAGCCCCTCAGAACTCGAAAACCTGACGAGCGGTGACGCGTCCGGCCATCAGGTCGTCGAAGCAGTCGTTGACCTCGTCGAGTTTGCGCGACACCGCCGATACCGTCGTTCGTCCGGCCTCGTGCAGTGCGAACACTTCACGCAGATCTGTCCTGGTGCCGACGATCGAGCCGAGTACCGAGATTCCGCCGACCACCGTCTCGAAGATCGGGATCGGGAACACGCCGTGCGCCGGCATCGACACGCACACCAGACGTCCACCGCGGCGTAGCGACCGGAAGGCCTGATCGAACACACTCGGGATGACGGCCAGGACGATCGCGACATCGGCTCCACCGAGCGCCTGAATTGCCTCCACCGGATCGGTCGTCGCCGAGTTGACGGTGTGGTCTGCGCCGAGTTCTTGTGCGAGGTCGAGTTTTTCGTCCTCGATATCGACCGCGGTGACGAAGCCGCCGGCGATCTTGGCGTACTGCACCGCCATATGACCGAGCCCGCCGACACCGAAGATGGCCACGCGCTGCGCCGGGGTGACGCCACCGACCTTGACAGCCTTGTACGTGGTCACGCCGGCACAGGTCAGTGGGGCAGCGTCGAACGAGGAGATCCCGTCGGGAACATGGACGACATACTTCGCATGGGCGACAGCGTATTCGGCGTACGCACCGTCGATCGAGTAGCCGCTGTTCTGTTGCGTCTCGCACAGCGTCTCCCAACCCGAGACACAGTGATCGCATTCGCCACATGCCGAACCGAGCCACGCGATGGCGACTCGCTCACCGATTCTGTCCTTCGACACCTGCGACCCGACCGCCTCGATCACTCCGATGCCCTCGTGCCCGGGGACGAAGGGCAAGGTCGGCTTGGCCGGCCAATCCCCCTGCGCAGCATGGATATCGGTGTGACACACACCGCACGTCTCCATCTTCACCAGCACCTGTTCGGGCGCGGGCTGCGGTATCGGGATGTCCTTGACTATTAGGGGCCCGCCGAACTCGGTGACAACAGCTGCTTTCATCGTGAACTTCCTCCAACATCAGAAACCGGTGCCGTTCTCGACCGTCGAGCAATGCACACCGTCGATGATCGGCGCTGCGGCGGTCGGCGCGTAGGGCCGGAAGTCATCGACCGGTCGGGACGTCTCCCGAGGTGCGCGTGGGGAGGCAAAAGGCACAGCAGTCATGGACTTTCGTCCCTGGTGACTCTGGCGATCAGGGGCCACTCTAGGCACCATGGACACTTCTGCACCCTCCGATTCGAAGACTTGCGAACGATGAACCTGTGGAGAAGACATCCGGGCGTCCGAACCGGTGATGCACTGACCACGGGTGAGCGTGCGGCGGATTACGTCCGAAACGGAATGGGCTCCTGGCCGTTCGTCTTCCTGTTCCTGGGCGTGATGGCGCTGTGGGCCGCGTACAACCAGAACGACGGGTTCGATCCGTACCCTTTCATCCTGCTCAACCTGTTCCTGTCGATGATGGCAGGACTGCAGGGTGCCATTCTGCTGATCTCGGCCAAGCGCGCGGACTCGGTGAGCAGTGAGGTTGCCGTACATACACTTTCGAATACCGCACTGCTGCAGGACATGATCGAAGCGAATACCGTCTTGACCGAATCGGTGGCACAGTTGGCGGCAGAGATTCACGAGCACGTCTGCCCGTCCGCTCGGCGCGTCGGTGCAGGCACGTTCACGAAGGTTACGAGCCCGGTGTCCCAGCCGTGAGACAGGCAAGGATCTCTCGGGCCCAATTGCACACACGAACCCAGTCTCGGAAGTCTCCGGCAACCGCGCCGGAGTTGTCGAAGATCTGACGTTCGCCCACCGAGAGCCGTTCCGCGTCGAGCCGACCGGGAAATGTTCGATGCGAGGACGCATCCAACATCGATACCGCGCGTGCGGCGTCGGCGGTGTCGTTGACCGGTCGGTCGCTCGAATGCAATGGCCCGCAGGAGAACAGCCACACGGGTGGGTGCGCAGACCCGGAGACCCGCTCGACGAGCCGCTTGGCGGTGGGGACCCACCGATCGGAATAGACAGCACTTCCGATGACCAGGGCGTCGTAGCCACTGATGTCGACGACGGAATCCGGAGCGCAGACATCGACCTCGGCTCCCCCGTGCCGGAACACGCGGGCCATCTCCTGCCCGAGCGAGTTCGTCGCTCCGTGCCGTCCGGCGGTCGAGACCAGGATTCTCATGCGGTGCGACTTGCGAGGCGGTTCGTGTACGCCGTGATCCGCCACCCTCGGAGGGCCACGAGAACTCCCAGTACGCCGAACATGCCCTGCAGCCAACTCGTTTCGCCGATCACAAGCGGTTGGACCACTATCCAGGCAGCGAGCAGTACGCCCGCCGTGTGGGCGATGGGGCCGGTCTTGCCGCCACCCGCCAGAGCCGATGCCGCCGCCAGTCCCATCGGCACTCCGACGACCAGAACCAACGCGAGGCCGGCGAGCGCCGTATTCGACAGCGGCAGGCGTGCGTGCGCCTCGGTGCCCAGATCGATGGCACCCGAGGCCAACCCGATCGCGCCACCGAAGGCGTTGATGGAAATTCCGGCGCACACTGCGCCCAGCCACGGCCATCGTCGGTCCCTCGTGGTGAGTGCTCGTGTTGTCGACATCATGAGCTCAGCGTGGCTGCCGAACAATCCGGGAGCTAGGGCACAAGGTCCGCCGCCACGAGGACTTCTCTCCACTTCGCGATGAAACCACGCCCGAACATCACGCGCTTGCGCGCTACCCACGGTCGCATTCACGGGCCACCGCCCTCGCCGTATCGGGACCTTGTGCCCTTACTTACGAGTGCACGGCGTCGGAGACTCGTAATCGACGCCGAACACACGGCGGTGAGGGGTAGGTGACCGCATGCTCGCAGAACTCGCGCACCGGTGGTGGCGCCGAACTCCTTGGTGTTCCAATCCGCTGATGCGACTGCCCGACAGGATCGAACGAACGGCGTACGTCGTCGGTGTCGCGGTCCTTCTGTTGCTGATACCCGTCGCCGCGACGATCGGTTCGGTGACCTACAGCGACCTGTCGACGCGGTCGCGTCAGCAACGGGCACAATACGTTCAGGTCGACGCCCGAGTGATCGACACCGTGCAGTCCACGAGTACCGGCAGCGACAGCACCACGCTCGCCACCGGTGTCGCAACGGTGCAATGGAGTGCACCGGACGGGTCGATTCGCTCGGAATCGACCGAGGTTCCCTCGGACGTCCACATCGGTGAGACCACTCCGATTTGGTGCGACGCGAACGGAACCCTCGCGCGTGCGCCCGTCAGCGAAGTCGGTGCCGTCGTCAACGGGGCCTCTACAGCCGTGTTCGTGTGGGTTCTCGGCGCGGTCGTGGTCGGATTCCTGGTCTATCTCACCACCGTGGCCGGTGATCGAGTTCGCATGCGGCGTTGGGACAGCGACTGGAAAGACTTCCTGCAGGCGCGAAACCACCCCTCGCGGTAGAGCCGTCGAGCATCCACCGTTCGAGGAGACGATGACATGAGCGATCTCGACACCGAATATCGGTCCGCCCGCATCGACTACGACCGCAAACTCATGCGCAGCCCTCTGGCGGCGCAGCTGCGTGTTGTCGAGCAGCTGATGAGACTGATGATGGCCGAGCAAGGCGTGCTGCACCCTGGTGATCTCGTTGCGTCGGCGCTGCCGCCGAACATGCACCCGACGCTGAACTCTGCCTGACGTCGGCGGGGTCGTACAGGTACCGATTCGCGATCCTCGACTGCGGGTCGGCCTCCGGGTGGGCGCTGCGCGGGCTGTGGCCATCGGGCTGCTGGCTACCGCACTCGGCTGGGCCGTCTCCACTGCGTTCGATCCACCGCACCCCGGTCTCTACGCGGTGTTGATGGCATCGTCCTCGGCCGCGGTCATCATGCCGATAGTCGAATCCAGCAAGACGGCCACATACTGCGACACTTCGACCTCACCGGACTGCGCCGTCGAATCCACCATGTGTCTGCCCAGCGTAAGTTCGCTCTCGAATTGCGACTCAACCTGGTTCTGCTGTTCGGCCTCGCGGCCCTCGCGGTCCACACTCATGCGTCGGTGATGCTGGCCGGCTTCGGCTTCGGACTGGCCATCGCTGCGATCGGAGAACCGCGACGTCTGGCGAAACAGCTGTTCGCCATCACCGAAGGTTTCCTGGGTCCGCTGTACTTCGTCTGGCTCGGCGCGTCACTCGACCTGCGTGCGCTGGGTGGCCACCCGAGCATGATCGTGCTGGGGCTCGTGTTGGGTCTGGGTGCAATCGCGGTGCACGGTGCGATGCGCGCGACAGGCCAGCCCGTCGGGCTTGGGATACTCGCGGCCGCCCAACTGGGCGTTCCGGTTTCGGCCGTGACTCTCGGGGAGCAGAGCAGCGTTCTGGCACCCGGTGAAGGCCCCGCCATCGTGCTCGGCGCACTGGTGACCATCGCGGCGGCGGCCGTCATATCTCGGTCTGCTGCTCGTCGTCCTGCCTGAGCGGTGGGCCAGAACTGCTGGGCCCAACGGCGGGTGTTCGGCGCCGCAAGGCATTTGGTTGTTTCGAGTCTCCAGGGATGGGGAATAAGCGTTGTGGAACGATCGGCACGACGCGAAACGGATCACGACGATGACGGATGACCAGGTCTGGCGCCTCAAGGGTGCGTGCATCGAAGACATGGATGCATACGACTCGCAACAACTTCCTCGGCACGGACGCAAACGCGCAGAGAAGGCATGGCGGCTGTGCGCCGACTGCCCGGTGTTGCGGAACTGCGCCGAGCAAACGGCTCGCGATATCGAGTCGGGTCGAATTCCGGTCGGCGTGGTCGTCGCCGGCGCGGCGTACCACGACAATGCCAGCAACGGTCGGCGAACGGATGCCTACCGCACCCTCGAACTTCTGATCGGGAGACCTCTGGCCAACCCGGCTGCCTGATAACGAGGCGGTTACGGAACGCTACGTCACCGGTAACGGCTACGGCACGGTCTGTCGCTTTCACCGCGTGTCTTTCGGTCTCTGACCTGCATGGACGTCAGGTGCGCAACAATGACTGCATGAGCACAGCGCACGTGACGAGGATCGAGGGCCCGCTCGATCTCCAGGACGCGTTGGCGCGTCGCGCGCCTATCGAACAGGCAAAGGGAATCCTGATGGCGGTGCACCGCATCACTGCCGACGAGGCGTTCGCTTTGTTGGTCGAGAGGTCGCAACGTGCCAATCGCAAAGTGCACGACATCGCTCTGGAGTTCGTGCACGAGATGGCCGAGTTGCCCTGACCGACAAGTCGACCCCGCACGCTGTGTTTTCAACGTACGGGGTCTGAGCAATGTGGCAGTCCGGACTACTTCATCACCTGTTGTGCCGTATGCCCTGCCGTGGCTGCCCGAAACATCCAGTACGCACACCACCGGCTCGACGGTTCAGAAGCGCGCGAGAATTGCACGGGCGCAACGGACTACGGTGGCGCGGTCGTACGACATCACATAGTCGAATTCACGATCCGCGTCGGCTTCGCCCCGGTGAAGGTCGATGGCGGCGAGCACTCCGCAGAAATGCGGGCCGAGAACTACCACGTTCCACTCCTCGACGAGTGAGTCCGTCGGGTCGAGCGGGGCGTGCACGATGCCGCCTTCTTGCACGTAGCCCATCCCCACCCCGTAGACACCGGCGTACGAGATCTGCTCCGCCATCGACACCCACCGCGCACGGCTGGTCGGTGTGAAATGCTCGGCCCGCTGAAAGGTGCCGAGTACCAATGTTTCCGGGCCCGACGCCGACGCCTGCATCTCCAGAGACGTGCTCATGGCGACCAACAGACGCTTGGTGCTCCGCGTCGCGACCTTGCCTGCAGCGGCAATCGCGTACGGCGACTCGAGCGCGGTGGCGGGGGTGCTCCAGGTGGGGAACGGCGGCATGATCTCCGCGGCGTCGGCCGGCAACTCTTCGGTCGTCTGAGCAGCCGGGTACAGCTCGCCCACTCCGTAGGTGGCACCGAGACCGAGTGCCCGGCTGCGGTGCACAGCGGTGTCGACTCCGCTGGCCACGACCACGGCACCGGTTCGCTCCACCTGAGCCGACACCGCGTGCGCCGTACGGGCGGTGGCCAGATCGGGCCGGGTGGAGACCATGGAGGAAGACAGAATGATGACATCGGGTTCGATGAGCGGCAGCAGCGTCAGGGATTGCGGTCGGCGACCGACGTCGTCGACGGCAACCACTTTTCCGTCGCGACGTGCCTTGTCGATCGCGGCCAGAGTGCGCGCCGGGCTGTCCACGAGTGCCGCCTCGGTGACGACGACGATGTCGCGACGCAACTGTTCTTCGGTGGCTTCGTCGAGTGCTGCGAGCGAGTCGACATCCATCGAGACCAGCATCGGTAGCCGAACGGCGCTTTCGAGCCGGGCGACTCCCCACGCGAGAACATCGAGTTCACGCTTGGCATCCATGGCGCGAGCGGCGCGCTTGAGTGCATCGGCGGAGGCGAGTGGACCGTCCTTCGGGCCGCGCAGTTGTACTTCGATTGCCGCGAGCGCACCGTTGTCCAGTCGACAGACCGGGGCGAAATACGGCTGCACCGTCAACTCTCCCGTGTCCGTGTCGACTGTTGAACCTACTTCGGCCAGCGCGAACGTCACACCACAGTTTGACATGAAAAAGCCACCCCCGTCACGCAGGGGTTGCTATCTGTTTCAAACCTCTTCGGGTCGTCTTTTCTCGCTGACGCCAGCTTGAACGACTCAGGTGTCGCCGAAGCAATACGGCGCGTCTCGTTTCGGTAACGAACCATAACGGTTCGATAACGCCACAGATGGGTGTCCGACGCGCCCGTCATGCCGACTCCCCCAGAAAAAACGGGCCGAAAACCCATGAAGCACATACCTTCCGAGGTGCCGACCGAAATCAATACCAAGACTTACAACAAACATACCGACCGGATTGTGACTTGTCACTGTCTTGCAAAAGAACATATCCGACATCCATTTCGTCGTCCTAATGTTCGTTTCGGCTGCCGGAGCACCGGAGCCACCGGATGCCCGTCTGGGAGCCGGAAGCTGCTCGGACTTGGAGGATCGATGACGCTCAACCTGCCGTCCCGTACCCGAACGTTCACCACTGTCGCTGCTGCAGTCGCGATTGCCGGGGCCACCCTCGGTGCCGGAAGTGCCGCTGCCGCCACCATCTCACCGGCGAATACCGCCTTCACCGCACCCGGCACGATCGTCGTCACCACACCGGCCTCGTTCGGGGTTCCCGTCAGCTGCTCGATCACCCTGTCCGGATCCACCAGCGCGGACGGCTCGTCGGCGTCGATCACAGACGCGAAGATCAGCGGATCGAACCGCCTCTGCGGCCTGCCGCAGCTGAAGAACCTGCCCTGGACCCTCACTCCCACCAGCTCCACCACCGGTGAGGTCTCGAACGTCGGCTTCTCGCTTCTGGGCTACAACTGCGGGCCCGCAACGCTTGCAGGTTCGTTCGACAATATGACCAACACTCTGACGTCGAGCAACCAGCCGATGTCGGGCAACTGCACGGTGAACAGCCTGTCGGTGCAGCCGAACCCGGCATTCACCTTGTCCTGATCGCCAATTCCTTTCCAGCACAACAACAATATTCAGGAGAGCACGTGAAGATCCGTAACAAAGCCGTCGTCACCGCGACGGCCTTGGCGTCGAGTGTCGCTCTGGCGACCTTGGTCGCCGGCCCGGCCAACGCTGCCGACACCCTTCCCATCACGTTCCAGGCCGACACCACGACCGTGATCGCCAAGACCGGCCAGCCGGTGGTCTTCCCGACCACCGCTCTGGCCACCGACGTCGACCTCGTCGGCGGAACGGTGACCGGCACTCTTGCCTTGCCGCAGGCATCGGCCGATCTGAAGCTGGGCCCGGCGACGCTCGCCAACTTCACCATCTCCATCGTCGACGCCACTCCGGTCTCCGGCACCATTGCAGCCGGCGGTCCCGCCGAGGCACCGCAACTGGAGCTGAATGTCGCGCAGAGCTTCAAGATTCGCATCGACTCCGTCAAGCCCCTCGGCATCGGCGGCACCGGATCGTCCGGGTCGGCGGCACTCGACCTGATTCCCCCGGGGAGCAACTGCGTCACCAGCGAGACCACCGCCAATCTGACCGGTGCCCTCGACGCGATCGATCTGATTCAGAACAACGAGGCCGACACCCATGTGAAGGGCACGTACACGATTCCGCAGTTCCAGAACTGCGGCACGTACACCTCGTTGCTCAACGGTCTCATCGCCGGCCCCAACAACACCCTCGACGTGCACCTGACCAACCCGGTCTTCGACGTCGGAACGCAGCAGGCCATCGCGGCCAAGGTTGCTCCGTAGCAACATATTTCGACTCCGTTGACGGCGTCGACCGGTTCCGGAAGTGGGATCGGTCGACGCCGTCGTTCGTCAGTGCGGCTCGCCGGCCGGCCGCGGCGATCGAGGCTCGCCCTCCGACAGGGCGACGCGGTCGCCGCCGAGCCCCTTGGCCCGGTACATCGCACGGTCCGCGCGACCCAGCAACTCTTCCACTGCGGTGCCGATCTCTCGCGTGTCGACAACCGCATGCGCGATGCCTATCGAGGCGGTCAGTGGGGAGCGATCGGTGGCGTTGCACAGTCGGATTCGTAGTACCTCAGCGCTGGCGACAACCGAGTCACGGTCGTCGAGGGCAATGATGGCGAACTCTTCGCCGCCGAGCCGAACGGTGATGGCGGGTGCCGGAAACACGTCGAGGATGCGGGACGCCGCCAGCCGGATCACGGCGTCTCCCTGCAGATGGCCGTCTCGGTCGTTGACGGCCTTGAAGTTGTCGATGTCCATCACCACGGCCGTCATTCCGGTTGCTGATCCCGGCCGTAGTCGTAGGTTCCCGATCGCAGCGTCGAATCCCCGCCTGTTCTGCAATCCGGTGAGGGGGTCGTAGAACGCGCCGGTGGCATCGCGTCGCAGCATCATCATGAACGTGTGCACGATCAGCGGCGCCGAGAACATCACCAGTATCAAGATCACCAGGTAGACCGTGGCCAGTAACCGTAGTTCGGGTTCGGCCACCAAGGCCGAGCCGTACAGCACCGCGGTCGTGACCAAGGCGAAACCGTAGTGGGCAGTGAGCAGCTTGGGACCGTGGAACCCGACGACGTAACTGCCGATGACGGTGAACAGGGCGGCGGTCGGCAGAACCGTCGTAGGAACACCGATGGTGAGCACCACGGCCGCGAGGACGACGTCGGCGTAGAAGACGAAGGCGATCGACATCTGCCAGCTCGGCCAGCCACCGACCCACCAGGCGACCCCGACCGGGATTGTCGTAGCGACGGTGAACCACAGTGCAGCCGTACCCAAAGTGCCTTCGGCGAGGCCCGGCACCACCAACCCGATGGCCGCCGCCGCGCCGAACAGCCAACACCAGAGGCCGATGAGGATCTTCGTGATCTCGAGCGCCTGCTGCGAGCGCGCGAAGGCAACGTTCCATCCGTAGTCGACTGGAAGTGCCCACCATTCGCGCAGACTGTTCACGTATCTCGAGCGGCTTTCCTCGTGTCCCGACTTGGATGAACCAGTGAACCACAGAAGATACCGCCTGGTACGCGAACGGCAGATGTCTTCAGCAGGCGTCAGCCGCGCATGCCGTCCGCCAATTCGAGCACTCGGCCGGCATAGGTGCCGACGAACGCGTCGAGTGCCTGCTGCGACAACTCAGGGCAACCCGCTCGGCGAAAGTAGTGTTCGAGATCGACCAGCCGGTCACCCATCCCGACGCGTTGGCGGTCGAGGGCCTCGAGCTCGGCGACCAGTGCTTTGAGCTCCGCCACCTTGCGCAACACGTCGTCCATCGCCGTCACCGTCCACTCGCTCGGGTGTCATATGTAGGAGCGGTGGAGCAAGGCTTCCCTCCTCGCTCCACCGACTCGAACTCTACTCCCGATCGAACAGGTGTGCGAATCATATCGGCACATTGGACGGTTTGTACCATCCAACTTGTGCACAAACCCGAGAAGTGACCTACAGTCTGTGCCATGCTCCAGAAAAGGGGTCCGAACGGCGTTCGGCCGCCAGGCTCGACCAGCCCAATCCAATTGGCACTCTTAGCAATACTCATTATCGCGGCGATCGCTCTCGTCGTACTCGCCATCGCCGAGGGCCGCTTCTAGCCGTTCGCCATCGAGCGCGTGCGGCGATGCCCCGCGTTCACTCCTGCCGCTTCGCCACTGACGCTCCGCGGGCTGCGCCGGCATTCTCGCCGACGCAGCCCTTTCGGGTCAGGATCCGAGGATTGCGCTCACTGCGGTGCTGCCGCTCTCGGCACTTCCGCTGCCGATGAGCCCGAGGATGACGTCGACGATGATCTTGGCGATGAATGCGTCCATAACTACTCCTGATGTGAAGTACCCCCGACGGGATACAGACGGACCTGCGAGTGCCGTGACCATTCGTGACCGATCACAACGAGTCGGAAGGTAGCAGGCCGATTCGTCCAATCGGTGACGCTGTGACTGCCGCAACAATCCATCCGCCTGATGTACAAATATCTTGATTTGTACACGCAGGATACAAATTGCGCGTATTGTCCACAGCACAGTGATCCGCCCTACACGAGGAGTGACGATGACGGCATCGAATGTCGACGATCAGGCACAGGCGCCCGTCGACGAGTGGCACGACCGCAAGCGATACCTCTGGCTCATGGGCCTGATCCCGCCGACGGCGGTGTTTCTGGCAACCGGCCTGGTGTGGGCTTTCAACCAGCTCGGCTGGAACGCCGTGGCGCCGGTCTGGTGGTGGATCGGCGCGCTGCTCGTCTACGGGTTGCTCCCGATCCTCGATCGGTTCTTCGGGCCGGACGGCGACAACCCGCCCGACGAGGTGATGAAGGCGCTCGAGGAAGACAAGTACTACCGCTACTGCACGTACGCCTACATTCCGTTCCAGCTCGCCAGCCTGGTGTTCGCCTGCTACCTCTGGTCCGCTGACAACCTCTCGTGGCTCGGCATCGACGGCGGTCTGGGGCTGCTCTCGAAGATCGGCCTGGCCATCAGCATCGGTGTCATGGGCGGCGTGGGCATCAACACCGCGCACGAGCTCGGTCACAAGAAGGACGACCTCGAACGCTGGCTGTCGAAAATCACACTGGCACAGACGTTCTACGGCCACTTCTACATCGAACACAACCGCGGTCACCACGTGCGCGTCGCGACTCCCGAGGATCCGGCGAGCTCCAAGTTCGGTGAGAGCTTCTGGGCCTTCCTCCCCCGCAGCGTGTGGGGAAGCCTGCGGTCGTCCTGGGAACTCGAGAAGACTCGCATGGAGCGACTGGGCAAGAGCACGTGGAGTATTCACAACGACGTACTCAACGCGTGGCTGATGTCCGTCGTCCTCTACACGGTCCTTGCCGTTGCGTTCGGCCCGATCGTGTTGCCGTTCTTGGTCGTTCAGGCAATCTACGGCTTTTCGCTGCTCGAAACGGTCAACTACCTCGAGCACTACGGCCTGCAGCGCCAGAAGAAGGACAACGGCCGTTACGAGCGATGCACCCCCGAGCACAGCTGGAACTCCGATCACATCGTGACCAACATCTTCCTGTATCACCTTCAGCGACACAGTGATCACCATGCCAACCCCACCCGGCGCTACCAGACTCTGCGCAGCATGGACGGAGCACCCAACCTGCCGAGCGGTTACGCAAGCATGATCTCGTTGGCCTACTTCCCGCCCGTGTGGCGCAAGGTGATGGATCACCGCGTTCTCGATCACTACGACGGCGACATCACTCGCGTCAACATCCAGCCGTCCAAGCGGGAGAAGATCCTCGCTGCCTACGGAGCGAAGTGATGGCTGTCTACGAGTGCCCGGTGTGCGAGTTCGTCTACGACGAGACCGCGGGCGCACCGCGCGAGGGCTTCCCGGCCGGAACTCCGTGGTCCGAGGTACCCGACGAGTGGCCGTGCCCCGACTGCGGCGTCCGAGAGAAAATCGACTTCAGGAGCAAGCAATGAAGCTTTACCGCTGTGTGCAGTGCGGATTCGAGTACGACGAAGAGCTCGGCTGGCCCGAGGACGGCATCGAGCCCGGCACACGCTGGGACGACATTCCCGACGACTGGTCGTGCCCCGACTGCGGTGCGGCCAAGGCCGATTTCGAGATGGTCGAGGTCGAGCGCGGGTGACCGCTCGCCAACCCGGCAACGTCGTGATCGTCGGCACCGGGGCCGCCGGATACACCGCCGCCAAAGTGCTTCGCGCCGAGGGGTTCACCGGATCCATCACGATCGTCGGTAGCGAACCGGGGACCACGTACCGCCGACCGACTGTCTCCAAGGAACTGCTGCTGGGTACGAAATCGGTCGATCAGGTTCAGCTCGGTGCAGCCATCGACGGGGTCGATGTACGCACAGGCGTCACGGCTACCGCCGTCACCGATTCCGAGGTGCACCTGGACGAGGGAGCTCCGGTCCCGTACGACGCCCTGCTGCTGGCAACGGGTTCTCGTGCACGACAACTCGACTTACCGGGTGCCGCGCACGTGTTCACCCTTCGCACCGCAGCCGATGTCGCCCCGCTGCAGGCCGAGATCGTCCGAACGAGATCACTGTTGGTGATCGGCGGCGGCCTGATCGGGTGCGAGGCGGCGGCAGCGGCACGATCGCTCGGTGCCGAGGTCACGGTGTTGGAGGCGGCATCGGCTCCACTGAATCGGATCGCACCGGCCGCGATCTCGCAGATGTACCGAGACCTACATGCCGACAACGGTGTCACGATGCACACCGACGTCGCCGTGACCGGCCTGGAGAAGCTGGCCGACGGCACCGTTCTCGCAACCTCCGAGGACGGTCGTTCATGGTCCGCCGGCACCGTGCTGATGTCCGTCGGCTCGGTCGCGAACACCGAGCTCGGGGCAGACCTGGGCCTCGAGACCGCGTCGGGAATCCTGGTGGACGCCGGCATGCGTACGTCGCGACCGAACGTCTACGCCGCGGGCGACGTCGCCGAAGTTCCCAACTCGGTACTCGGCGGGACGTATCGGAGTGAGCACTGGAACGGAGCCGTCGATCAGGCGACCCGGGCGGCGCGATCCATCCTCGGTCTCGACGTCGGTGCTCTCGATGTTCCGTGGGGATGGTCCATGCAGCACGGCGTCAACCTGCAATTCGCGGGGTGGACCGATGCACGCGACGAGTATTTCGTCGTTCGCGGCTCCATCGAAAGCCGTCGGTTCACGGTCTGCGCGGTGCGCGGCAACAGGCTCGTCGGGGCAATCGGGGTAGGTCATCCCAAGGACATCCGGCAGGTCCGCACCCTCATCGCGAGCGCGGACCCCGTAGATCGGAACAGTCTCGAAGAAGGTTGGCTGGACAGGCCACATGCGGTCGTTCGATAGAGTCGTGTTCATGCCCGCCGCCGAACAGACGTCGACTCCCGGTCGATACCGTGAAGCCGCGTCCACTCTGGCGCGCGATGTGGCGCTCGATGCGCTGCGCGAGTTGTTGCACGAGCGCAACTGGCGCAACGTCACGATGAGCCACATCGCCAAGGCCGCGGGGTTGAGCAGGCAGAGTCTGTACAACGAGTTCGGTTCGCGACGCGGCGTTGCACAGGGGTATGCGATCAGATTGACGGACGCGTTCGTCGCGATGTGCGAGACCGCGCTGTACCAACACGAGAACGATGCGTCGGCCGCTCTGAGACAGGGCTTTTCGTCGTTCTTCGAGCTGAGCGGTCTGGATCCACTCGTCCGATCTCTGCACAGCGGCGACGCGCCGGAGGATCTTCTGCGCCTGATCACCACCGACAGTGAGGTGCTGATCGACCGTGCGGGCGAGCGTCTGGCGGAGACATTTCAGCGTGGATGGGTGGGCGCAAGTCCACGACAGGCCGACGTCATCAGCAAGTCCATCGTGCGCCTGGCCCTGAGCTACATTCCCGAGCCGCCCGACGATGTCGCCTCTGCCGCAGACGATCTCGCCCTGCTGCTGACGCCGTTCATCGACTCCATCGCCGACGGCAACTGACCTCAGCGCCCATAGTTCGCACCCACCCCCAGTTCTCGCACCACCCCCGCTGATCTCGCAAACGCGCGCGCGTTTGCCAGGTGCGAGCGAAATAGGCCCCGAATCGGTAGCAAACTCGGACGCGTCTGACGAATGCGCGCGCGTTTGCTGCAGCTCAGCCACATCAGTCGACGTTCACACGACTGCGCGGCGGACCAGTAGGCGCGCTTCTCCCTCCCTCCCTCAGTGCCACCACGGTCCATCCCGCGCCGACCAATGACAAGGCCAATACAGCTCCGATTGCGATCATGCGACAACAATGGACTGGTTTTACCGTGAATAGTTCAGTCCAGTGTGCGACAGTGGACTGCATGGACTCGTTCGACGCCACCGCGATCTCGGCCCCGGAGTTGGCAGCACGCATCGGCCCGTCGACGCTGCGCAACAGATCCGGTGGTCCGCTCTACCTCGAGATCGCCGACGAGTTGCGGCGGTTGATCGAGAACGGCGAGGTGTCGGCTCAGACGCGGCTACCCGCCGAGCGGGCACTCTCGATCAGTCTGGACGTCAGTCGGGTCACGGTGGCGTCGGCCTACCGCCACCTCCGTGAAGGTGGCTGGATCAGCGCCCAACGAGGCTCGGGCACATATGTTTCCCCGACGGGGTCGATGCCGGCGTGGAGTTCCCTCGCCGGCGACCGTGACAGTGCGACAGTGGAATTGGTCAACGCGTCACCGTCGGCTTCTCCCCTGCTGGCCGATGCGTACAGAACCGCGGCCGAAAGAATTCAGGGTCGATTCGCGTCCGGCGGCTATGCCCCACTCGGGCTGTTCGAGCTCCGCGAATCGATCGCCGCCTACTACCGGGGGCGCGGAGTGTCGACCACAGCCGAGAACATCCTCGTCACCTCCGGTGCCACCGACGCCATCCATGCGGTGTTGGCGACATTCACCGAGCCGGGCGCCCGCGTGTTGGTCGAGCACCCGACGTATCCGGGTGTCGTCGAACTCGTCCACTCACTCGGCGGCCGATGCATCCCGGTGCCCATCGACCCGGACGAGACCGAGGCGTTCGTGCCGGCCGCAGACCGGGCCGCACGTCAAAGCGCACCGACCCTGGCCTATTTCATGCCCGACTTCTCCAATCCATCGGGAGCTCGACTCCCCCTCGTCACCCGCCGACAGCTGTCCGCAACGATGCACCGCCACGCAGTACTGACCATCGTCGACGAAGTAGCGGCGGACCTGTCCCTCGACGGGTCGCCCGACATCGAACCCTTCGGGGCGGCAACGCCGGACATAGCGACGGTAACGATCGGGTCGACGAGCAAGACGGTGTGGGGTGGGCTGCGAGTCGGGTGGGTTCGCGCCGAGGCAGGGCTACTGGCGAGAATTGCCGCCACCTATGCGCGACGCCAACTCTCGACGTCCATTCTCGATCAACTCGCTGCGGTCGAGTTGATGGGCAAATACGACGAGGTACGCCGAGTGCGCGCCGACATATCGAGAGTCGCACGTGATCACACCGTTGCTCTGATGCGAGATCGGCTGCCTGATTGGCACTTTCGCGTTCCGGACGGCGGGCTGGCATTGTGGTGTTCCCTGCCCGACGGTCTTCGATCCAGTGTCCTTGTCGCCGAAGCTCAGTCGCACGGCGTGCTGCTGGCACCCGGACTACGATTCGGGACGGGATATGCCTTCGACGACCGTCAACGAATTCCCTTCACTCGTTCACTTCCCGACATCACCTCGGCTGTGGATATTCTCGCGCGCCTGTCTGCGGCGGACAGGTCGACGGAGGTCGTCCCATCGAACAGGCCCGCGACCGTGGTCTGATCGACGCGGGCACCCGCGCCCTCAAGCCGGGTAGTACGTCAGTGCCGAAGAGCCTCGACGATCGACGCGATGCGACGGTCACGGGTGTCGGCGCGCTTGGCGTCGGCGACCGATCGTGCGTGTTCTTTTCTCTTCGATGGAGACAGTGCGTCGAATGCGGCGCGCACCGCGGGGTCGGCGTCGAGGGCAGTGGCGAGCTCGGCCGGTAGCTCGACGGTGCGCGGTTCGTCGTCGAGTTCGATGGTCACGTCGACGGTGTCGCCGGCTTCGACTCCGAGCGAGGTGCGCACACTCTTGTTCAGGCCCAGCAGGTTCTCCCCGCCCATGCGCCCGATGCGTCCTGCCACCGTCTGCGCACCGATCGTGAACCGCACCGGCGGCGTCTTGGTGCTGCCGAGTGACGCGACCTGGGCGTCGGTCAGCACGATCGCAGCCGCTGGGCCGCGAGGCTCGAGGACCGTGGTCAGTTGAAGAACCGTGGACGTCATCGGCACAGAATAGGCGCGACTACAGGGCTGAGTGTCCACAATTCGCGTCGGCAGGCGGAATCAATCCCGCGCACGACGGCAAAAGTGGACAGCCAGCGCACCTGCCTGTCAGGACTCCGATTCGATGATGCGCTTGATCGCCGCCAGGGTGCGCGGAATCCCGTCGAGTGCAGCCTTGCTGCGGGTGTCGATCTGCTCCTGCGCGGAGTCTCCGAATTTGCGGTGGAAGAGAGCGATGCCGTCGGGCAGGAAGTTCCAGTTCTCGGTCAGCCGGGTGCCGCCGTCCACCGCTTCGAGTGTGTATCCCCAGCGCACGAAGTTGTCGCCGACGACCCACGCGAATTCGCGTCCGGGCTCGGCCACAGCGACGGCCGAGACCGTTTCCCAGGTGCGGTCGGGAGTGACGTTGCGTCCGGTGAACGTCGATCCCACACCGCCGCCGTCGGGTTCGTTCCACCAGCACGCCTGGCAGATCGGGCTCCATTCACCTGTTCGGGTGACGTCCGATACGACGGCATAGACATCCTCGGTGGATGCGGCGACGACGACGGAATCGGAGAATTCGAGTGTGGTCATGCCTCCATTGTCCCTCGAGCGTCGCGCAGCTCTGAGCAGCGTCGCTGCCGACAGCAGAATCGTTGGCATGCAGCGCTATTCGTGATCACACTCGAATCATGAGCGAGACACCCCGAATGTTCCCACCCGAACTGCGTGACCGACTGCTGCGTCATCGAATCCTCGTGCTCGACGGCCCACTCGACGACGACAACGGCACCGTCCTCACCACCCACCTGTTGACGATGGCGGCCGAGAATCCGTCGGCCGATATCGCCCTGTGGATTCACTCCCCTGGCGGATCGGTGCCTGCCATGCTCGCGATCCGTGACGTGATGCACCTGATTCCCTGCGACGTCTCGACGTTGGCACTCGGATTGGCCTGCAGCGCCGGTCAATTCCTGCTGTCGTCGGGAACACACGGAAAGCGCTACGCGCTACCGCATTCGCGGATTCTGATGCACCAGGGCTCGTCCGGTATCGGTGGTTCTGCTGTCGAAGTGGAGGTGCAGGCCAACGATCTTCGTCATACCCGCGATACGGTGCTCGGCCTCATCGCCGACGACACCGGGCAGACACGAGAGCAAATATTCGACGACTCCTTGCACGATCGTTGGTTCACCGCAGACGCCGCGCGTGACTACGGGTTCGTCGACGCCATCGTCAGTTCGTTCGATCAGGTCATGCCTGCGCGTCGCGTGTCGTTCGGGATGGAGATGGCCCGATGAGTACGTACACCATTCCCAATGTTGTCACCCGTGATTCGCGCGGCGAACGCGTCGTCGACGTGTATTCGCATCTGCTCAGCGAACGCATCGTGTACCTCGGTACTGCACTGGATGCCGGTGTTGCGAATGCGATGATCGCGCAGCTGCTCCATCTCGAGGCCGACTCCCCCGATCAGGAAATCTCCATGTACATCAACTGCGAGGGCGGCGATACTGCGGCCATGCTGGCGATCTACGACACGATGCAGTTCATCGGATCCCCTGTCGCCACAACATGTGTGGGGCAGGCAGTGGCGGCCGGCGCGGTGCTGCTCGCCGCAGGTGCGCCGGGTCGACGTTCGGCGTTGACGCACAGCCGGGTGGTGTTGCATCAGCCTGCGGGGCAGGGGCGAGGCACCATTCCCGATCTCATTCTCGCTGCCGACGAGATCGTCCGGGTGCGTGCCGAGATGGAGATGATCCTGGCGAAACACACCGGACGCGATGCCGCGAAGATTCGGCACGATACCGACCGTGACCTGGTGTTGACGGCTCCGTCGGCGCTGCGGTACGGCCTGGTCGACCAGGTGCTCGAGGGACGACGTCAGGCAGCCATCAACGTCGCATTGCCGCGGGACAGGTCGTGATGCGCCAGACCTGAAATTTCGGCCATCGACGTGCCGAGTGCCCCGACGACGGCCGCAAGGATCTCACTCGACGGGTCCTTGCGGCCGCGTTCGAGCTCCGAAAGATACTGCGGTGCAATGCCCGCGCGCGCCGCCGTGTCCGCGAGTGTGTCGCCGCGGGAGTGTCTGCGCTCGCGCAGCCGGCGTCCGACCACCTCACGCCACAGCGGTTCCACTGCGCGTGCTGCTCGGCGCTCATCGATTCGTATGACCTCGCCCATGATCGGAGCCTAAGCCTCGATTCCATGGAGGGTCGGCGATTCTGCTCAGAGCAGAGAACCTTCCGGTCATCCGGGCTTCGTCCATTCGATGGTGTGCCTGAATCCGACGCGATGTCGCATCGTTGCCCCGGGCAGTATCGCGTCGACCGACCGCTTCACTTCGTCGAAACTGAGCACCGGGTCCTTGACCGGGAAGGGTGCCGGCTGCTTTCCCGCTGGGCTCGGCCAGGGATGGCCGACGAAGCCGATCAGCGGGTTGGTCACGATGGATACGGCGTCCCACAGCAGATCCCGGGGACTTCGTGGCGCAGCCATTCCCACGACGAGCAGCCGGCCGTTCGGCGCGAGAACACGCTCGACGTGGCGAAGCGTGTCGTCGATGCCGAGGTGGTGGAGAACGGCGATCATCGTGATCAGATCGACGGATTCGTCCGCCCACGAGTCGAGTTGGCGTTCGGTGACGGTCACATTGGTGACGTCGGAGCACGCAAGACCTGTGCGGCGGCGCATGTCGGAGTCGATGTCGACTCCGGTGACGTGATCGAAATACGGTGCGAGAGAGTGCACGAGACCGCCACGGCCACAACCCACGTCGAGTGCCTCGCGTCGTCGGCTCGGCAGGTTGGCGAGAATCCAGCTGTGGAAGTAGTCGTTGTGACTCCACGGATGCCTCGCGTTGAGCGCTTGTACCCATTGAGCCCCCTTGCCTCCGATCAGCGAGGTTCCCATTCGTCTGAGCATGCGTCGAGTATCCAGGTCGGTCCCCGGCCGTTGCGCTTGAACATGTTCAAAAATGGGTCTACCGTCCTTTTTGAACACGTTCAGAAAACGAGGTGACCGCATGGCCCGCACATCCGAGACGCGCGACAAGCTGGTCGAAGTGGCTCTTCGGCTGTTTCGCGAAGAGGGGTTCCAGGCCACCACCATGCGCCGGATAGCCGACGAGGCCGGCGTGTCGCTCGGCAATGCGTACTACTACTTCGCGGGCAAGGACGAACTGGTCAACGAGTTGTACGTGGTGATCCAGCGCGATCACCGCGTACGTGCGGAGCAGGTCATCACCCAGGGCGGGTCGCTGTCGGAGAACCTGGCCGCGGTTCTGCATTCCGGCTTGGACGTCCTGACGCCGTATCACGCGTTCGGCGGCGCATTCCTCCAGCTGGCGCTGCCCACGAGGTCCAGCTCCAGTCCGTTCTCCGAGGAATCCTCCGACGCCAGAGCCATGGCCATCGATCTGATGCGCACCACGTTGGATGCATCGAAGCAGAAGGTACCCGCGTCGCTGAACGATGCACTCCCGCTGCTGCTCTGGATGATCTACATGGGCGTCACGCTGCACTGGGTCACCGATTCGTCCGACAACCAGGCTCGCACCCGCACTCTGGTCGACGGGCTCGTGCCCGTCGTATCCAAGGCGGTTCGTCTCGCCCGACTCCCGGTAGCGCGCGGCCTGGTAGCCGATGTCGCCGGTCTCCTGAAACGAATGACCTCACCAGAAGGGTTGAGTCGATGACCGATTCACCATCGACCGTCGTCCTGTGCGGTGCCTCCGGCTACATCGGCGGGTATCTGCGTAGCTATTACGAGGACCGCGGCATCGGCGTCAGGACGGTCGGACGCGGATCGTCCAGCGATGCACCATGGTCCGACCATCGCGGCCTCGTCGAGGTCCTGAACGGGTCCGATCTGGTGGTCAACCTCGCCGGCCGCTCGGTAAGCTGTCGCTACAACAAGGCCAACGCCGACGCGATCATGTCGTCGCGAATTCAGACGACAGCCCAGCTCGGGCGTGCCTTGGCACAAGCGCAGAATCCGCCGGCGCTGTGGGTCAACGCGAGCACCGGAACCATCTATCGCGATGCCCGCGACAGGTCGATGAGCGAACGGGACGGCGAACTGGGATCGGGCTTCTCGGTCGAGGTGGCCAGATCGTGGGAACGCGAACTGTTCGACGCCGATGTGTCGATCCGCAGAGTGGCACTGCGGTTGTCGATCGTGTTGGGCGCGGGCGGTGGGGCGATCAATCCGATCATCGATCTAGCGCGAGTGGGATTGGGTGGCCGCATGGGCGATGGTGGCCAGATGTTCAGCTGGGTGCACGTCGATGATGTCGCTCGGACTCTCGACCACCTGTACGCCACTTCGAACATCGCCGGACCTGTCAACGTGGCGACACCGTTCCCGGTGACCAACGAGGTTCTGATGCACCAGGTTCGGTCTGCTCTCGGTCGCGATCACGGACTGGCGACGCCGGCATGGCTGCTGAAGCTGGGCGCACGGGTGATCCGAACCGAACCCGAGCTGGTCCTCAAGAGTCGGTGGGTCGAGCCGCAGGTGTTGACCGACAGTGGGTTCGACTTCCGATACCCGACGCTGGAGGGTGCGTTGGCCGACATCGCATCTCGGACGCGACCCGGCCTGCTCCCCGTCGCCCTCGGCTGACGGGGAGCTCCGAGCTCTACACCAGGGACGCCGAGAGGCCGCCGTCCAGAATGTAGTGACTGCCCGTGATCCATGTTGCGCGGTCCGAGGCGAGGAACAGCGTCACTCGACGTCCCGGACATCGAGCAACGTCGAGAAGACATGATCCGGCGCGTGGTGACGAAGTACTGCGAACTACGCGGCACCGAATCGGCCCTCGACCGCCCCTCCGCCTACATCCTGCTCGACGGGATCTTCCAACGCGCCTTGCTCCGCCATCTTGCGGGCAACACCTCCGAAGTCGACGCAGCCCGAGCACAATTGAAGGCCGCATTCGCGTTGTTGGACCTTCCGAACGTCACGACTTCTTGATCTTCTCCAGCGGGTAACCCCCCCACCACCACGACGACGACGACGTAAACAGCCAGACCGGCCAGCTCCCAAGTCGTTCTTTCACGGTGGAACTCGGAGCCGATCCATACGATTGGCACCACAGCCATCATGGAACTGACCGTGCACCAGATCCCGACCGATCGATTGGCTCGTGCACGCAGTCGGGGTGTCGATTTCACCGTGTCCGACACTCGTGCACGGTAGTAGTCGGGATGCGTTGCCCTGCAACGGAATCCGACGGATGCCGCGTACGCAAACGCGACGAACCAGAGCATCAGCATCAGTATCAGCACGGTGTTCATGGGCTATGTTGCGGACGCTCGACGTCGACTCTTCAGTTCGCGATAGTTCCGAATCGTGTTGGAGCAAGCCCACGCCGCAATGAGCGGCACCAGGAATCCGGCTGATGCGGTAGCGGTCGCGAACACCAGAACAACGACGGCGTACGCGATCAGTGTCACCACCACCGCGTCGACTTTCCGCCCGATCGACGACCCCGGTGTGACGACGATTCCGGGGAACTTCGGTGAGTCGGCCAGTGTGCGAACTGCCGCAACACACGCGGCGAGACCGCCCACGACCAGGAACGAGAACAGCAACACTTCACCGAAACCCGCGTCGGCCCAATCTATTCGAGGGTCGAAGACCCCGTGGACCAGCGACGAGAGAGTCGGGATCGACGCGAAGTACCCCAGATACAGCAGCACAATGGGTCCCGCGAGCCCTGCTACTGCTCCCCGATCGGCCATACCGAACGGTATCAAATTGGGCGACGTCAGTGGAAAGTTATGTCTTTCGTTTCGATCACCGTCGCGAACTCGCCGTGCAGGTTGGTGGCCGTGATGGCCGACAGTGTTGCGGCGGGTACGACAGTCCCGTCGGGCGCGACGCGATCGAAGGTGTGCGTCGCGTCAATGACGAAGTAGGTGTCGTAGCCGAGGTTCCCAGCCATCCTCGCGGTGGTCTCGCAGCAGTGGTTGGTGGTGATTCCGCAGATGACCACCTGGTCGATGTCCTCGCCGCGCAGCCATGCGTCCAGATCGGGAGTGCCGTAGAAGCTCGAATTGACGCGTTTGTGGACGAGCAGATCCGGAATCCCGTCGAGCATGTCCTTGAAGCGATGCCCGTCCTGCGTCGGCGACAACGGCGACTGTGGATTGTCGGAATCATGCTGAACGAATACCACCGGCCAAGCCCTGGACCGCCAGAACTCAACGAGATCGACAATATTGCTCTCGCACTGCGAGTTGTCCCGCGGACCCCAGAATTCCGAATTTTCGAAACCGGCCTGCACGTCGACGACGATGAGTGCAGGTCGACGAAGGTCGGCCACCCGGATATCCATGGACACCAACCTATCCGGTGCCGATCGGGACAGCGAAAATCCCGGGTCGAGTTGCGGCCCGGGATTTTCGTCGAACTATCGCGTCGCGAGTTCGTAGATCAGTAGTACGGACAGCGGGAGGATGGAGAGGAGTCCGAGCCAGACGCTGACAAAAACGTACCGGTCTGTCCGTGTCGAGTTCCCTGTATCAGGTACAACGATCTATCGTGTAGGCCATGACGACGTCCAGTATTCGGCCGCTCTACGCGCGGTCGGACTCGGACGTGCACGCAGAGAACGACCAGGAGACGGCCATCCGGGAGACGCAGCCGGAAGTGCACGCGACGGGCGTCGGCCGGCTCGGTTGGCGCTGGTTCCTCGCGTCTGCGCTCGCCGCGTGCGTCGCGATCGTTGCGCACGCCTACTTCTTGGGATGGACAACCCCCTTCGGTCTGTTCGGCAACGGAATCGACACCATCGTCTATCGACACGGTGCGTACGTCGTTCAGCATGGCGAGCCGCTCTACGAGTTCGCATTGTTCGACATCGGCCTACCGTTCACCTACCCGCCCTTCGCGGCGTTGGCCTTCGCCCCGCTCGCCCTCCTCTCGGTCACGAGCGCTGTGACGGTGGTCCAGGCGATCAATCTGTTGCTGATCTACGTGGCCGTGGTCGCGAGCTGGCGCGCGCTCGGATATCGAAGCGCATCAATGTATCTCGTCAGTGTCGGATTGGCAGTGGCACTGACGTGGCTCGAGCCGGTTCGCATGACCATCTGGCTCGGCCAGATCAATGTGCTTCTACTGGTTCTCGTCCTGCTCGATCTCACCCGCGGCGAGGGCAGTCGGCTCCGCGGTGTGGGGGTCGGCATCGCTGCAGGACTGAAACTGACGCCCGCATTCTTCGTGCTTCATCTACTGGCACAGAGACAGTGGCGAGCAGCCGTCACGGCGATCGCTGCGTTCACAGTGACTGTTCTTGCCGGACTGATCGTCATTCCTGCGGATTCGTGGAGATTCTGGACGTCGACGATGATCGACTCGGAACGAATCGGCGCACTGGCCTCACCCGCCAACCAGTCGATCCATGGCGCGTTGGCTCGACTGTGGCCGGGCAACACACCCCCCTTCGCCGTGTGGCTGGTGCTCGCCCTCGTCGTCGCCGCCCTGGCGCTGTGGGTGGCGGCACGCGCACAAGCAGCCGGAAAGACGTTGCTGGCCCTGACGATATGTGGAATGGCGACGCCGATGGTCTCGCCTTTCGCGTGGGGTCATCACTGGGTGTGGTGCATTCCGCTGACCGTCCTCGCTCTCGACTACGCCAACCGACACCGAACCTGGTGGAGTTGGCTGGCCCCGATCGCCGTGACCACGCCGATGATTGCCTGGTACTTCACCGACTACCGCGGCATCAAGGCCATCGGTATCTTCATGTTCGAGGGCTCCCCCGCCTTCGAGTTCGCCGTCCAATTCACCTATCCCGCGGCGTTTCTGGCGACCCTTGTCGTTGTTCTCGTCGGCTCGAGGATCAGGCCCACTGCGGGCCATGACGATGCTCGCCAATAGGCGCACACGCGTCCGCCCGATCTCGCTGCGTCCATGACCAATTCGCGGAAGGCCCTCTGCGCGTCGGCAATTCTTGTTCTCCTCACGGCCTCGTGCGCCAGCGAGATCGGCACGCCCAGGTCCATGGACAGCGATGAAGTAACGCACAATCTGCAACGCATAGCGTTCACAGTTCCGGATGGCTTCGAGTTCGCGCAGGGTGCGACAGATACGGAGTTCTCGGGTCAGCCCGCCTGGTCGGCTCGATTCGATGCACCGGACGAACTCGGTGACGGACTCACGCTGTCGGCGGCCAACCCGTCTTATCCTCCGCTTCATCCTTTCGCGTGCCAGACGGTGCCCCCGGGAAGCTGGGCGGGGGTGGACTTCACGTGTGAGTCGGAGATGATGACCACCTCTGCCGAGCCGAAGAGCACGACAGATCCGGTGACCGTCCTGCTCACCAGGGATGGGCAGCGATCATCTCTGTACATCTACTGCCCAGGACATTGACGCGACATCCGACCGCGTCCGAGCCCCACCCAGATTTCCAAACCGACTCGTCTGTCGAAATCGCGAGGACAGCGCTACGATCTTCGATACAACGGACCGAGCGGTCTTGGACATGGAGGGACACAATGCCGTATTTCGGTTTGCTGGTCATGCTGCTGTGGGTGTTCTGTCTGATAGACGCGATCACCGCAGACGAGGGTGGCATCCGCTATCTGCCCAAGATCGTCTGGATTCTGCTCATCGTCTTCCTCCCGTTCGCTGGGTCGTTGGCCTGGCTGGTGGCGGGCCGGCCCGTCGGTGCCGGGATCTGGGGAGGTGCCGGCGGGTCCGGTTACGGTCGCGCGAGCAACTCCGCGTACCCCGAGTACGAGACGCGGCCGGGCCGTCAGGCCGCCCAGAATCCGGATGCGGACGCCGAATTCCTCCGGCAATGCCGCGAACGCGCCGAGGAACAGCGACGCATCGAACGCGAGCGTCGTAAGCGCGATCTCGGGTTCTAAGACGCTGCTACTCGACAGGATCGTGGGAATGCGTAGTCGATCAGCGCTGTATCGCAGGCGAGTCGATGACACCCCATCTCGACGGTGGCAGCACGATGAATCTGGCCTTGCCGATCACATTCTCGATGGGGACCGTTCCGCCCAGTTCGTCACGGGAGTGTGCCCTCGAATCTGCTGAGCCGCTTCGATTGTCGCCCATCATCCACAGATTGCCGGACGGTACGGTCACCGGCCCGAAACAGCGACCGGACTGCGGAACTGTTGCGCAGTTGAGTGTGTCCGCGTCGTAGGGGAAGTCGAACGCGATGTAGGGCTCGTCGAGCGGCTGCCCGTCGACCTCGACTCTTCCTTGCACATCGCAACACTGGACGGTTTGCCCGCCTGTTGCGATCACCCGTTTCACGAGGTCGTTCTCGTCGGGCGCGACGAGTCCGGCCCACGATCCCGCGTCCTGCAACGCCTTCACTCCCGCGTTGCTCGATCGGCTCGAGCTGTATCCCCTGTTCCACGACTCCGTCGGAGCCTTGAACACCACCACATCACCCGGCTGCGGATCGCCGAATCGAAACGTCATCTTGTCCACCACGATTCGATCACCGGTACAACCGGGACAGCCGTGCAGCGTGGGCTCCATGGACTGCGACGGGATGAGATAGACACGGCCGACAAAAGTTTGCAGCAGCACACTCAGCAACAGTGCGACCACGACCAGAACCGTCAACTCTCGTAACCAGGACGGCACCCGACGACGGGTCGCATCGGAATTCGCAGCGGCAGTCATACCAGCAGCCTAGGGCCACAAGTTTGCGTAGCGTACTGAGCATGTTGTTTCTCGGCCTCGTGATCGCCGCCATCAGCGCGGCCATGATGACTGTCGCTACGCTGCAGCTGTCACAGGTGAACGAGGGCCACTATCTGCCGATGACCATAGGCAAATTCGCAGTTCGTTCACCGTGGACAGTGACGGCCCTCCGAGTGGGTGCGCAGGCCATCGCGGCCGTGGGTGCATGGATAGTGGCTGTAGCGGTCTACAACCTGACGACTGCTCCTGCTGCCCTCGTTCTTCCAGCGGCGGCCTTGATCCTGCCGATCGCCATACCGGTATTGGTGATCACCGCCCAACACAACCGGCGCCTGACGACGTCGGGTATCTGAACCCGATTCACCTACCCACCATGCTGTTTCGGTTCATACTGGGCCGGTGAAACTTGTTGGAGTGAGCGCGGTCGCTGTGGTGTTGCTCGCCTGCGCCTGCTCCCCCGTCGAAGTGGACGTGCCGACGTCGCCGGTCGCATCGATCAGCCCGACGCAATTCGCCTCTCCGCCACCGCCCATCACCGATGATCTACCTACCGCAGCCCAGTTGACGGCTCTGTTTGCGGCGAGCGTGGACTACTCCATTCGCGAAGAAGATCGAGCTCGATTGTTCGACGGGCCGGCCGAGAACAACGTGCGGCTCGCACGCGCCTGGGGCGCTCAGCCGGATCCGCAACACATCGAGTTCACAACCGTCGCTTCGACCGGTCCCGATTCGGTCGAGGCCATGGGTGTCGGGATGGTCCGAAGTATGGAGGGTTACCCCGTCGGACCGATGTCATTCGTGCGATACGACAATCAGTGGAGAGTTCCGCGTGATGTTGCCTGCAGATTCGTGGGCGCGTTCGACGATCACGAGGCCTGCAAATGAGGCTGACCTGCGGCTCGCTCACTGAATCGAACTGAACCGCTCCAGCCGGAGTCAGTTGACCTCGGGCGCAAGGAAGTACGCGAACACGTAACTGATTGCAGTCAACGCAATTGTCACCATTAGCTGTATCGGCGGCTCCGCGCTGCCCGACGCGACCATCGCCGAGGAAGCGCTCGCCCATGCCAAGAGCCCGGCAACGGACAGTGTCACCACTGCCGCAGTGCACAGGGCGAATCGGTGTCGCCATTGTTTTCGACCGCTCGGTGGCCACGGCACCGCCGTCTTCAGTGCGTACTTGCCGCCGACCACCGCCGCGAATCCCACCAGCAGTCCAACGATTGCGCCGAGTACGGCAGGGAGAGTCAGATCCAACCACTTGCCATCGATGACCGGTGCGATGAGTGCCGCAGACGTGACTGCCCCACTTCCGGCGGCCACACACAGCTCTCTGCCGACCCAGTTCATGGGACTCACCCAAACACATGGCCTCACCACCCTCGAATCGGGTGCAGCTGACCGCGCTGGTGAGCGCGGCTAGCTGCACCCGATTCAGGTGGATTGGGAGGCAACGGGTGCCCACGCCGAACTGCTCCGGCCGAGTCACGAAACGGGACTGAACCCCGCCGCAAACGCGCGCGCTTTTGTCGAATGGCCCTCTCTGGCGGTCGAAATCAGAGACGAATCCGCACGCACCTGACGAATGCGCTCGCGTTTGCGGCGCAATCCGGACCAACGCCGCCCCACGGGCATCGACCTAAGACCGCATCCGTCCGTCTATGCGGCGGATAGCCTTCCATCCCGCAGGAGTAGCGACGGTGCTGATGATCGCGCCGAACATGATTCCCTGACTCAGGGCCGACCAGTGGCCAGGGCTGTCTCCGAACACCGGCCACTTGTAGATGATCGCGAGCACAGCGAGGAAGACAACAGCGCGCATAACTCGAACCCTACCTAAACCAACTCTCCGGTATCCTGGCCGAACGGGACAAATCAGACCCATACGAGGAGCCTGAGATGCAGAAGCCATTTCGCGAGTGGGTCATGACCGGCGCGTTGAGCAAGAAGTGCGGCGCAACCCGGGCCGATTACATCAACGCTCTGGCACTCACTCCTGCAGTCGGCGTCGGGTTCCTTCTCATGCAGCTACTGGTGAACTCAGGATCCACCGCCCTCGATATCGCAGCAGGATGCCTCGTCGGCACCGTCACCGGCTTTCTGTATCTCTATCTGGCGTATCGGGTCGATTCGCGTAAGAAGCGTGGGCCTATCCCCGCGCCGCCGCTAGGTGCTCGGCCGACACGGCTTTGAGGTGCGTCAGGTCGGATGCAACGGTGGCCAACGTGTAGCCCTGGGCAAGTCGTTGCGCAGCAATGCTTCCCGATGCGGTATGAATTCCGGCGGTGATGCCCGCTGCCGCGGCGGCCTTCTGGACTCGGACGATAGCGGCATCGAATTCTTCGTCCACTGATGGGTCGCTCGGCGAGGACCCTCCGACGGCCAGGCGTAGGTCCGATGGCCCTACGTAGACGCCGTCCAGACCAGGGACGGCACAGATCTCTTCGACGTTGGCCAGGCCCTGAGGTGTCTCGATCATCGCGAGGACGACGGTATCGCGGTTGGCATCGGCGGGGTTGGGTCCGATGCGTAGTTGGGAGCGCATCGGCCCGTAGGACCTGATGCCTTCGGGCGGGTAGGTAGCTGCCGCTACCGCGGCGGCAGCGTCTTCGGCAGTGTCTATGAGGGGCACGATGACTCCCGCTGCACCGGCGTCGAGGGCCCGGCCGATCACCGTGGCGTTGTTGGCTTCGACGCGCACCAGAGCGGCCGGTCCCTGTGCGGCGTCGATAGCGGTGATTCCTGCCAGCATGCCCGAGTATCCGATCAGGCCGTGCTGCAGATCGAGTGCGATGTAGTCCCACCCCACATGGGCGAGCCATTCGGTGGAGACGGGGCTGTCGATGACCGACCAATACCCGAGGATCTGTTCGCGGTTGCGTACGCGGGCGGCGAATTCCTGTGCAGTCATTGAAAAGCCTCTCAGCGGTTGTAGTTCGGCATCGGTCCGCGCAGAGCCGCGCCGACCTCGTCGCATGCTGCGACCACGTCGCCGGGGAGCGGCCCGCGTCCGAGGGCGGCGATGTTCGATTCGAGATGCTCCACTTTGGAGCCACCGAGTAACACCGGTCCGGTCGCGGGCTTGGACACCAGCCATCGTAGAGCCAGCTCGGTCAGCGGCATTCCAGCATTGTCTGCCACGGTACCGAGCTGGGCAATGGCGTCGAATATTGCAGTGTTCCAATACCGTTCGCGGTACATCGTGGCCAGGCGCGAGTCGCCGAACCGGCCGTCCGTCGGTTGCACTCCCGCAGCGTGTTTGCCGGTGAGGAGCCCGCCGCCGAGCGGGTTGTAGACCATCGTGATCAGACCTGTGACGGCCGCGAACTCCACGTACTCTTCTTCGATCCGACGGGCGAGCAGGTTGTACAACTGCTGCGCCACAACGGGTCGGGGCGCACCCACGTCGTCCGCTACCCGATTGACTTCACCGATCTGCCAGGCAGCGAAGTTCGAGACACCGAGGGCTCTGATCTTTCCTTCGGACACCAGCTCGGCGACCGTAACAAGAGTGTCGGACAAGGGAGTCGCACGGTCTGGCTGGTGCAGATAGAACAGGTCCACGTAGTCGGTGCCCAGCCGCGACAGGCTGGCATCGATGCTGAGTCGCAACCCTTTCGGAGACAGCGGGCTGTTGCCGTCGGCGTCCGGGTGCGGCATTCCGGCCTTGGTGGCAAGCGTGACGCGATCACGGCGAGTGGCGAGAAGGTCAGCGAGAATCCGCTCCGATTCACCGCCCGCGTAGCCGTTCGCGGTATCGATATGGGTGATGCCGGCGTCCAGGGCCGCGTCCACCATCTTGGCCGCCCCGGATGCGTCGACGGTATCGCCGAACGTCATCGTTCCCAGGACGAGGGGTGAGATATTGAGCGCGGTCATGCGGTTACTCCAGTCTTGGCGAGCCGCGAAACGATATGTCGCGGTTTGGTTCCTGTCATCGTCGAGGGGTCGAGAGCTGCCGCTCGCAGCGCGCGGGTGTACGGCTGCTTCGGTCGCGCGAGTACTTCCTCGGTGTCACCTCGTTCGACGATGCGTCCCTTGGACATGACGACGACCGTCTCACTGATTTCGCGCACGACGCCGAGGTTGTGCGAGATGAACACGTAGGTCAATCCCGTCTGCTGCTGGATCTCGCGCAGCAATTCCAGCACCTGGGCCTGAACGGAAACGTCCAACGCGCTGGTGGCCTCGTCGCACACGAGGATCTCCGGTCCCGACGCCAGTGCGCGGGCGATACCGATTCGTTGACGCTGTCCGCCCGAGAACTCCGCTGGTCGACGAGTCAGGGCAGTGCTCGGCAATCCGACGCGGTCGATCAGTTCTGCTGCTCTGGTCGCGCGTTCGGACTTACTCCGAATACCTTTGAGCCGAAGCGGTTCTCCGACGATGTCGACTGCGGTGAGGTGCGGATCCAGTGAACCGTAGGGATCCTGGAAGACCATCTGGACGCGAGAGCGGAAGGGTCGCAGTGCTTTTTCGGACATCTGCGCGATGTCCGTGCCGTCGACCATGATCGATCCCGACGTAGGGGTCAACAACCGCACGATCGACTTGGCGATCGTCGATTTCCCGCAGCCCGATTCACCGACTACAGCAACGGTTTTGCCCCTCTCCACCGAGAAACTCACCGAGTCGACGGCTCTGAACACGCCGTTACCGACCGGGTATTCGACGACGAGGTTTTCCACCGACAACAATGGTGCGCTCATACCGAGGCCTCCACCTTCTCGTTCCAGGGCCCCAACTGCGGGATCGCGTCGAGCAGTTTCTTCGTGTACGGGCTCTTGGGAGCGTTGACGAGCTCCTCGGCTCCACCGTTCTCCACGAACACACCGCTTTTCATGACGTAGATACGATCGGACATCAGTCGAGCCACGCCCAGGTCGTGGGTGATGACCAGCATGCCGATGCCGGTGCGCTCCTGTAGTTCGAGCAGCAGATCGAGGATGCTTGCCTGCACGGTGACGTCGAGCGCACTGGTCGGCTCGTCCGCGACGATGAGCTCCGGCCCGGAGGCCAATGCGCCGGCGATCAGTACTCGTTGCAGCATGCCGCCGGACAACTGGTGTGGGTATTTGTCCAATTGTGTTGCAGGGTCGGGTATGCGGACCTGTTCGAGCAGTTCGATGCAGCGCTTGGTCTGTTCGGATCGACCCGATACCCCACTGTGTCGAACGGCTTCGCGCAGCTGACCGCCGATGGTGTGCACCGGACTCAGAGCCGTCATCGGATCCTGCGGGATCAGCGCGATGTGCTTGCCTCGGATTCCGCAGAGCTCCTTGTCTTTTCCGAGTATCTCGGTGTCCTTGAACGTCACCGATCCGGACAGCACCGCCAGATCGGACGGCAGCAACCCGAGGATGCCCATTGCAGTCGTGGACTTGCCGGAGCCCGATTCACCGATGATGGTCACCGTCTCTCCTGCTTCGATGCAGAACGAGACACCGTCGACGGCTCTGATGAGGCCCTTGTCGGTGACCAACTCGATCTGCAGTTCGTCGACCTTCAGTAGATTGCCCATGTCTCAGGCACGCCCTTTCTTGTTCGTGCGGGAGAACATTCGCAGCAGGCCCGATCCGGCGGGACGGTCTCGAAGTCCGTCGCCGAGCAGGTTGACTCCGACGACGAGGAGCACGATGACCAGGCCGGGCAAGGTGACGAGCCACCACGAGGTGGTGATGTAGTCCTGGCCGTCGGAGATGATGCGACCCCAGGTGGCGAACGGACGTTGCGGCCCGGCACCGAGGTAGCTCAACGCACTTTCGAGCAGCACGGCCTGCGCCAGCAACAGCAGAACCACGAGCGACGCCTGCTTGATGATGTTGGGAACGACGTGGCGAAGCAGGATGGCGATGCGGCCGAGGCCGAGCACCCGAGCCGCGGCGATGTAGGGCTTCTCCCGCTCCACGAGCACCAGCGATCGCGTGAGACGGGCGATTTCGGGCCACTGCGCGATGGCGATGACGAAGGTGATGACCGGAATCGACGGACCGAACAAGGCGACGACGAGCAGCAGCATCATCAGAAGTGGCAGTGACAGTTGTGCTTCGAGCAGGCGGGAGACCGTCGCGTCCACCCAGCCGCCGAGAAAGCCCGCCAGTGATCCCAGGGTCAGTCCGATGAGCCCGGAGACGATGACGGCCAGAATTCCCACGGTGAGCGAGACCTGTCCGCCGTAGAGCACGCGCGCCAGCAGATCTCGGCCGAGTTGATCGGTGCCGAACAGATGTCCGTCGGTCAGCGGCGCGAGCCGGCGTTGACCGAGGTCGGTGGCATCGGGCGAGTCGAGGGGCAGCACCCGCGCGAAGGCGACCGGGAGGATGACCACGAGTGCACACGCGGTGCCGATCCAGATCTTGACGCGGCTGTCGCGTCGGCGACGGGTGGCACCCGCCGATGCGAAGTCCTTCGCGGTGACGGCGCTGGGACGTGGAGTGTCCGTTGGCTTGTCGACGACTGTCATCAGTTTGCTGCCTTCCCGAGGCGAACGCGTGGATCGAGGAGCGGATAGCAGAGGTCGACGGCCAGTTGCACCAGAACAGCGAGCACTGCGGTGACCAGAACGGTGGCTTGGATCAGCGGATAGTCCCTGGTTTCGAGGGCGCGAACCACGAGTGAACCCACGCCCGGCCATGCGAAGACCACCTCGACCACGACGACGCCGTTGAGCATCGACGCGAATCTGGTGCCCAGTGCGGTGACGACGGGGATCGACGAGTTGCGCAGGGCGTAGCGCCAGGTGATCTCGCGTTCGGTGACGCCTCTCGATCGGGCGACGGTGACGTACGGGGAGGCGTAGGCGTTGACCATCTCGCGTCGGACCATTCGGGAGATCAGGGCGATCTGCAGGATGGCCACGGTGACGGCGGGCAGGATCAGCGAGGACCAGCTGGTGAATCCGGCTGCGGGGAGTACGGGAACCAATACGGCGAAGAACGTCAGCAGCATCAGGCCGGTCCAGAAGTCCGGCATCGACTGACCGGCGATCGTCACGACGTTCGCGCCGAGTTCGCGTCGGGTGTCGGCGCGGCGAGCCATCCAGATGCCCAGGGGAATCGACACCACGGTGGTCAGCAGGATGGCGGCGAAGGCCAGAGTGATCGTGTACGGAATGCGCTGCAGAACCACGTCGAGTGCCGGTGCCTGGAAGGAGTACGAGGTACCGAGGTCGAGTGTGAACAGGCCCTTCAGGTACAGCGCGTACTGAGTGAAGATCGACTGGTCCAGACCCAGATTGGTACGAATCTGCGCGAGGTCTTCCGTGCTGGCGAGCGGGCCGGCCATCGAGTAGGCCGGGTCGCCGGGAGCCATGCGAATGAGCACGAACACCGTGGTGAGCGTCAGGAAGATGGTGAGCAGGCTCTGTCCGAGTCGCCGCACCACGTAGCGCGCCATGGGCGCAGCGAGAAATGCGGGCAGCACGGAATCGGCCTTGGCCTTCGGCACACTCGGCGGGCTGGCGGTGAGCTGAGTCATCGACCCACCTGCGATTGTGGTCTTACCTGGGTCATCGTCGACCTTTCGATAACACTGCCTTGTTGTAACTCAGCTCACAATTGCACTCATGCGCGTTTTGCGCAACTGGCAATATTTTTCTGCGCATTTCAAGCATTTCGTAGTACAGTCCGGTTGTGTCCACGATCACTTTCGTCGACGCGGGTCTACGAGACCCGAACCGACATCCACATTTCGATGTGACAGTCCCGAGAGGTCAACGATGACCGAAAGCTTTGCCAACCAGCGCTTTTCACGACGGTCACTGTTCCGCACGAGTCTGATACTCGGAGCCGGGCTTTCGCTCGGCGGCGTGAGCGCCTGCGCAACTCCTACCGGTCGTCCCGGCCCCGACACCGTCAGCCTCGCGATGAACCGATCCATGGTGAGCCTGGACAACAAGCTTCTGCAGTTCGATGCCGCTCTGACCGTTCAGCGCTCGATCCGCCAGGCCCTGACCACCATCGATTCTGCGCTGGCAGTGCAGCTCGTCCTGGCCGACAGCTTCGAGCTGGTCGCACCGACGCGATGGCTGGTGCATCTGCGACCCGGTATCGCCTATTCCGACGGTCGGCCGGTTCGGGTGGAGGATGTCGACACGGCACTGCGCATGTACAGCCAGGTCACCGGTGGGTTCGTGGGCACCTTCTTCCCCGAGTGGCCCACCGTCGGCAAGATCGACGACTCGACGTTCACGCTCGACACGCAGCGCCCCATCCCGGTCCTGGACTACCTGATGTCGAACATTCTGATCACTCCCGCTGAGGACAACGTCCCCGAGGATCTTCAGGGTGGCGTCGGTACCGGGCCGTTCGTGGTCACCGACGCAGACCGCGGTACCGGCAACTACTCGCTGGCGCGTAACGAGAAGTACTGGGGCACGCCGGCTTCGGTCGATTCGGTCAACGTACGTTTCGTCCCCGACGAGTCCAATCGCGTCGTCTCTCTGCGCAGCGGCGAAGTCGATGTCATCGACGCCATCACCCCGGATGCCGCCGATCAGCTCTCGGGCCTGGCCGGCGTCACGGTAGAACGCACCGACGGGGTGCGCCTCAACCAGCTCTTCTACAACTTCCGCAAACCGGCCGGGCACCCACTGGCCGATCCGCGCGTCCGTAGAGCACTGAGCTACGCGATCAACGGGAATGCGTTGGTCGACCAGGTGATGCAGGGCGCGGCAACTCCGTCCCGCGGCGTGGTCCCCGGCATTCTGACCGGCGCGATCGAGACCGGTGAGTACGTCTACGATCCACAGCGCGCACGCCAGGAGCTCGACGCGCTCGGAGTGCAAGACCTGGAAGTGAAGATCATCTGGGAGACAGGTGAATTCGCCGCCGACACCGACATCATGGAGTCGGTTCTGCAGATGCTGTCCGCAGTCGGCGTCCGTGCGACCCTGCAGCAGTTCGAGCCGGGCGGCGACATCTCGACGTGGCGTCAGGGCAAGGCGGGCGACTGGGACATTCTCGGCAACGGTTTCCCCAGCCCCACCGGACTCGCGGTCACCATCATGCAGGGTATGTACGCGGGCACTGCTGCGAAGGAAGAGACCCGAGATACGTATCACGGCTACATCTTTCCCGAGATCACCGCACTGATCGCCAAGGCTTCCGAAGATGCCGACAGCGTCACCCGCAACGAGACACTCGCGCAGGCGCAGCGTCAGATCTGGGAGACGTGGCCGTGCCTGTGGTCGTTCGTACCCAAGACGGTCATCGCCCGACGCAATCGCATCGACGGAATCGATCTGCGGCCCACCAACTCCTACGACATGGCTTCGGTCACTCTCACTTCCTGAGAGAGAAGAGGTAGAACATGAGCAACACGAGCTTCCTCACCCCCGGCGACCTCCTCGCCGACGGCACCCTGCGTGCGACGTCCGAGCCCGGTCGATCCGACGCGTTCCTCCCTGCCCCGCAGGTGCAGAATCATGCGGCGAACCTGGCGATCCTGCCCGACGGCGCCCTGGCATGTGTGTGGTTCGCCGGCACGCAGGAGGGTGTTCCCGACATCAGTGTCTGGTTCTCGCGCCTCGATGCCGAACAACAGCAGTGGAGCACCCCGATCCAGCTGTCCGACGACGGCACCCGTTCCGAGCAGAACCCCGTTCTGTTCGTTCGTGATTCGGGCGAGGTCTGGTTGCTGTGGACTTCTCAGCACGCCGGCAATCAGGACACCGCACGGGTACTGCGTCGCATCTCGTCCGACGGCGGATCGACGTGGGGCGAGACGCACGTGTTGGTTCCCGAGACCGACGCTGGTGGCGTGTTCGTCCGGCAGCCCGTTGTACAGCTGGCATCGGGACGCCTGTTGCTGCCGGTCTTTCACTGCGTCAAGATCGACGGACGCAAGTGGGTGGGCGATCGCGACTACAGCGGGGTCCTGATCTCCGACGACGACGGTGCGACGTGGCGTGAGGTCGTCGTGCCAGGCAGCCTCGGATGCGTCCACATGAACATCGTTGTGCAACAGGACGGTTCGCTGGTGGCGTTGTACCGCAGCCGCTGGGCCGATCACATCTACCGAAGCGTCTCGACCGACGACGCCGAGACGTGGAGCGCCCCGGTCGCCACCGAGCTGCCGAACAACAACTCCTCCATTCAGGTCGTCGGGCACGGCGACGGAACCCTCGCGCTCGTGTACAACCACTCCTCCGCGCTCGACGCCACCGCCCGCCGAGTATCGCTCTACGACGAGATCGACGACGACGGACTGGCCGAGGGCACCGACGCCTCCGAGAGTCCTCTCGACGACGGTGACGACCGCGCCGCATTCTGGGGCGCACCGCGTGCCCCGATGACGCTGGCACTCTCGTCCGACGGTGGCGTGACCTGGCCGGTTCGGCGCAACCTCGACGAGGGCGATGGTTACTGCTTGACCAACAACTCCAGGGATGGGTCGAACCGCGAGTTCTCCTACCCGTCGATCGTCTACGGCCCCGACGGCCGAATTCACGTTGCGTACACGTACTTTCGTCAGGCCATCAAGTACGTTCGGCTCGAGCCGACCTGGATCGGTGACGGCCGGTGACATCCCCATTGCATGCCGTCGTGACCGGAGTGAGCAGCGGCATCGGTGCATCGATCGCTCGGACGCTGTCCGACCGCGGCTGGCAGGTGACCGGCCTGAGCCGTTCTCGACCTGCGACCGGCTTCGAGGACGGCGGCCCACATCGGTGGATCGGCGTGGATCTGGCCGACAGTGCGGCGGTATCTGCCGTCGTCGACCGACTGCCCGACCCCCATTCGATCGTCCATGCCGCGGGAGTCCAGCGTTCGGGGCGGCTCGGCGCGCTCGATCCCGCGCACAGCGAGCAGATGTGGCGGGTGCACGTGGCAGCGGCCGAGATTCTGGTGAACGGGCTGGCGCCTCGGATGGTCGACGGCGGTCGAGTGGTCATGATCGGCAGCAGGACGATGACCGGGGTGGCAGGCAAGAGCCAGTACGTCGCCACCAAGTCCGCGTTGACGGGAATGGCCCGCTCGTGGGCCATGGAGTTGGTCTCGCGCGGAATCACCGTCAACGTCGTCGCGCCGGGCCCGACGGACACACCGATGCTCAACGATCCCGGACGCGTCTCCACCCCTCCGATCACGCCGCCGTTGGGTCATTTCATCGCTCCGGAGGAAGTGGCGGAGACTGTCGCGTTCCTGCTGTCCCCGCACGGACGCAGCATCACCGGGCAGACGATCGTCCAGTGCGCAGGGACATCGCTATGAAGCTGCGTGAAACACGCAATAGTGTTACCTTGAAGTGCGCACACAGCGCAGAATCGAAGGGGTGAGCGCACGATGACCATCGCGCAGCGCCCCGCCATCGCCATTCTCGCCGACGACCTGTCGGGTGCAGCAGAATCTGCCGCACTGTTCCTCGATCGTGACGTGTCACTGCGAATCGACATCGGCAGCATCGACGACGGCACCGACACCGACGTCTGCGTCGTCGATCTCGGCACCCGAGTCATGTCCCCCGACGAGGCCGCGGCCCGCGTACGTGAGTCCATCGCACTACTGCCGTCGCACGTCACGGTCGTGAAGAAGATCGATTCGATGCTGCGCGGACACATTGCCGCCGAGGTCGAATCGCTGCTCGCCACCGGCCCCGTCGTGTTCGCGGCCGGGCTTCCCGCTCTCGGCCGCACCGTCGAGAACGGCGTCCCTCACATCGACGGCGTTCCACTGCATCTCAGCGGCCGGTGGGCGATGGAGCCCACCGAGGCTCCGTCCTCGATCACCGAGCTCTTCGGACGAGTCCCCACTGTCGCCGTCGCATCCGACGACGGCCCCGAAGCACTTCGTGCTGCAGTCGATTCCGGCGCAGTGGCAGTGTTCGACGTCCGGTCCGATGCAGACCTCGACGCCATCGTGGCGGTGTCGGCGAACATTCCGGGTGTCCGACTCGTCGGCACCTCGGCGCTGGCGGCAGCCGTGGCGCGTACCCTCGATCCTCGATATCGCGACGCTGCGGCAGTGACCCAGGATTCGGTTCTCGTCGTCGTCGGAACCGCCGAATCGGTTGCGATGCAGCAAGTATCGGAGTTGGTCGAGGCCGGTGCAACGCACGTCGCCGTCCACGTCGACGAGTTACCGCAGACCCACGCCTGCGCAGACAGGGTGCGCAGCGCCCTGTCCGACGGAACGGTGGTGCTGTCCCTGGCGGGGCCGGTGGACGCGTCACGTTCGGCCGACATATCCCAGGCGCTCGCCGGCACGGTCGCCGAGGCCGTTCGCGGGCTCTCGGTGAGTCTCGTACTCACCGGCGGGGAAACCGCCCGCCGGGTGCTCGACGGCCTGGGTGTCACCGCCCTTCGCCCGGTTGCCGAAATCCATCACGGGGCGGTCGTATCCCGCACACCCGCAGGCGAATACGTCGCCACCCGCCCCGGGAGCTTCGGCGGCCCGGACAGTCTCGTCGCAATGGCCGCGTACCTACACGGCACTGCTCGTACGCTTTCTTCTTCTCACAGTGAGGCTTTGACATGACCACAGCACTTCGGCCGTACATCGCGGTAACCATGGGCGACGGCGCGGGCATCGGCCCCGAGGTCATCGTGCCCGCCATGATCGATCCGGCAACGCTCGAGCGGTGCAAGCCTGTCGTCATCGGCGATGCGCCGCGGCTGCGCCTGGCCGCTCAGGTTCTCGGGGTGGACGTCGACATCGTCACGATCGACACCGTCGATGCCGCACAGTTCAGCCCGCGGCGCATCAACGTGATCGATCTCGGCCTGCTTCCCGACGACCTCCAGTGGGGGCAGTTGTCGGCCGTGGCAGGCGACGCCGCGTTCCACTACATCCGCGTTGCGAGCGAACTCGCCGTGAGAGGTGAAGTCCAGGCCATCTGCACCGCCCCGCTCAACAAGGAGGCCTTGCACGCCGCCGGGCACATCTTCCCGGGCCACACCGAGCTGCTGGCACACCTGACCGGCACCGAGGAGGTGTCGATGATGCTGTCCACCCCCAAGCTCAAGGTCATTCACGTCACCACGCACATCGGTCTGCTCGACGCCGTCGCGAAGATCGAGCCGGGACTCGTCGAGCGAACGATCCGACGCGGACATGAGGCCCTCGTCCGCTCGGGCACTCCGAACCCGAAAATCGGTGTGTGTGGCATCAATCCGCATGCCGGCGAGAACGGCTTATTCGGCTACGGCGAGGAGGACCTCAAGATCGTGCCTGCCGTCGAGAAGTTGAAGGCCGACGGCATCGATGCGGTGGGCCCGCTGCCCGCCGACACCGCGTTCTTCCTGGCCGGCCGAGGCGATTACGACTTGATCGTCGCGATGTACCACGACCAGGGTCACGGCCCGGTCAAGGTGCTCGGAATCGAGGCAGGCGTCAACATCACCGTCGGCCTGCCGGTCATCCGCACCTCCGTCGATCACGGCACTGCGTTCGATATTGCAGGTAAGGGCATCGCCGAAGCCGGTAGCATGGTCGAAGCCCTGCGGCAGGCCGCCGAATTGGCAACGAGCCCAGCATTACTGGGCTGACGAGGGGGTAGTAGGTGCGAGCATCGGAAGCGCGGCGCGGCGAGATCGTCCGGCTGGCCAAGTCCGGTGGCCTCACCAGCGTCGACGAGCTGTCGTCACTGTTCCAGGTGACGGCCTCGACCATCAGGCGCGATCTCGATCACCTCACCAAGCAGGGGCTTCTGGCCCGCACCTACGGCGGGGCCATTGCCATCGGCAGCCGTCACGAGGCGTCGGTGAAGCAACGCTCCCTCGAGGGATACGAGGCCAAGCGGCTCATCGCGGCCAAGGCCGCGGAGTACGTGCAGCCCGGGGAAACCGTCCTGCTCGACGCGGGAACGACGGTCGGTGCCATGGCGGAGTATCTGCGTCATGCCGTCGACCTCACCGTCATCGCGGCTGGATTGACGGCGCTCGAGGCGTTGGCCGACGCCGACGAGGTGCACGTCGAGTGCATCGGCGGCACATTACGGCACCTGAGCCAGGGTTTCGTCGGTCCTCTCGCCGAGGCGTCGCTGCGACGAGTGTCCTTCGATCGGGCGTTCCTCGGTGCCGACGCCGTCGCCGCCGATTTCGGGATCTGCGAAGCGGGTTACGAGCAGACTCAACTCAAGGAGTTGATGATGGAACGTGCCACGACGACCTACATCCTGGCGCATTCGACCAAGCTCGGCCAGAAGCCCTTTCACGCCTGGGCCCCGATTCCTCCGGGCACCACGCTCATCACCGATTCCGATGCCGCGCCGGAGCAGATCGAGGCCTTCCGTGACAGTGGCGTCGAAGTGGTGCTCGCGTAGTCCGCACCCTTCGGGCGGGTCGGCGCCGTGCAGACGACGCAGACGCGAACAATCCGGTCCCCACCCCCTCGCCGCCCCGCTCACC